>CBDULB010000062.1:0-34666 GCA_965367965.1 uncultured bacterium
ACCCGGGGAGCTCGCTCCCTTCGTTCCTCACGCCTTGCCATCCGAAATTTCCGGCCCGGTCGATACCCGCACATACTTTTGCCAAACAGTCTAACCGTTGAAGCCGTATTTGGCATCGCCAATGCACCGTGTTACGCTCGTAAATGCGAACCATTTCTTTGCACCGGACCTACGGATTTCTGCTGTGCCTACTGGCATCGATGGCATGCACATCGACCAGTTTGCGAGCGCAATCTCCTGCGACCCAAGAGCAGTTCGACGAACCGGCAGCCGAAAACCGCAAGCTCGCCTACCTGCAATACCTGCCCGAAGGCTACGACGCAGCGACGGATCGCAAATGGCCGCTTCTGGTGTTTTTGCACGGTGCAGGGGAACGTGGCTCGAATCTCGAACTGGTGAAAGTTCACGGTCCGCCAATGCTCGCTGAAGCAGGAAAAAAACTGCCGTTCATCGTCATCGCTCCGCAGTGCCCTACCGACAGCTGGTGGAATTGGGAGCCGGTCATGCCGTTGATCGAACACCTGGAAAAAAACCTGCGTGTCGACAGCGAGCGTATCTACCTGACCGGTCTGAGTATGGGCGGTTACGGAACCTGGGGATTGGCCACGCAGTACCCCGAAAAATTCGCGGCAGTTGCTCCAATCTGTGGGGGCGGCGTCCCCTACCTGACTCAGCGAATTCCCCACTTACCGGTATGGGCCTTCCACGGCGGCAAAGACCAGGTCGTTCCCGCCAGCGAATCTGAACGCATGATCGCAGGCCTCAAACGTGCCGGCAATACCCACGCATGGCTAACCATCTACCCTGAGGCCGGCCATAACTCCTGGACCGAGGCATACAACACCGAAGCTCTCTACCAGTGGCTGCTCGATCAGCAACGCGGCAAACCCGGACAACCGCCGACGCCACATTTGAAAAAGCCTCAACCGGTAGCAGCGGCGGCCAGCGCCAGTCGATGATGCTTGCCAACGTCGTGACGGTGTGGGCGGAAGCCAACAAGGAGTGGCTATTCACTCTCGCGGGAGTGTCGCTGGTGACGCTTGCGATCTCAGCACTGGTGCTTCCGGTCATCATCACCCGGATGCGCTCCGATTACTTTTTGCCCAACCGCGACGAAACCCGCAGTCTCGCCCACAAGCACCCGGTTATTCGCGGCATCGGCCTGGTTCTGAAAAATCTGTTCGGTAGCATACTGTTTATCGCCGGCATTCTCATGCTCGGGTTACCCGGTCAGGGCATTCTGACCATTCTGATCGGCCTGATGCTGCTCGATTTTCCCGGCAAACAAAAGCTCGAACTGTTGTTGGTGCGCCTGCCCGCAGTTGGCAGAACCCTCAATTGGATTCGCCATCGCGGCGGCCGTCCGCCACTCGAGATTCCGCCGCGAACTTCTGCAGGCGAAGCGTTTGAAAACCAGTCTTAAAAATAGTTCAATCTGATACCTCGCGCGACGCAACGCGTGACGACTCCGGCTGGCCGGGGCAGGATGCCGCTGGTAATTAAAAAATCCCGCTCAGCCGCCTGTCGCCATCCAAAATGCGAGTATCGATGCGCGCCGACAGCCCCCCTTGCCGGCCAACCATAAACTGCGCGATGCAGGGCCGGATTCGGTATCCCGATCACCACTCGCTGCCGGAATACCAGGCGGAATTCTCCGTTTGCCTGCACAGTGGGATGATCGGTCGCAGCCATTGAGGGCGTCGCCGGCGACGGTTCCTTTATCTCGATTTTTTCCGCTTCCGGCAGTGGTTCCAACTTCGCCAACAAGTCATCGCTGAGATCATTGTAGAGCACTCGCGCGATGCCGTTCCGGTGACGGAAGTAGAGCCCGAGACTGTCCGCCTTGAGCACGCTGCAGTTGGAAAACCGGCGTCCGTCTACCGTTTCGATATCGGTCGCCGTGACAAAATGCGGCAACATCAAGGCAGCGATCAAAACAACGCATCCCGGCAGACATCTCCTGGTAATCATGACGTCCATCCAAGCCTTGTAGCAGAGCGATGTGAAGCACAATATTGATGATATTTTTTAAACCGCAGCGTTCTTTCAACGGTACTTAACTACCACCAACATTAAACAAAATTGGCGTCAACCGACGCGCGTCGAGTTGCTTCCGCCCTGCCTTGATGCACAGTGTCATCACTATGGAATCCCGCGACGAACTCAAGCAACGCCTTTCGCCCGAGCAGTATCGCGTCGCCTGCGAATGCGGCACCGAACCGCCTTTCGACAACGAGTATTGGGACAACAAAGAACCCGGCATCTATGTCGACATCATCTCCGGTGAGCCCCTGTTTTCATCGAAGGCCAAGTTTGATTCCGGCACCGGCTGGCCAAGTTTTTATGAACCACTCGATGCCGACGAAATCGTCGAAGTGACCGACTCGACGCACGGCATGACCCGCACCGAAGTTCGCTCCGACAGCGGCGACGCCCACCTCGGCCACGTCTTTCCCGACGGCCCGCAACCCACCGGCCTGCGCTACTGCATCAACTCGGCCGCACTGCGTTTTGTGCATGCGAACGATCTGCACCAGCACGGTCTCGAGCGCTTTGCGCCGCTGTTCGAGGCCGGGGAGGAAGTGGACCCGGACGCTTCTTAAAACTTGTTGCGCCACATCATCGACTCGACCGGTCGATCGGTGCGGTCGTTGTATTTCGCCGAGCCCTTGGTGCTGTACGGAACTTCAACATCGCCGTCGACCATGAAGTAGATCAACTGGCCGATCGGCATACCGGCGTAGACACGCACCGGCTGCTTGACCGAGATCTCCAAGGTCCAGTGATTGCAAAAACCGACATCGCCCTTGCCGGCGGTGGCGTGAATGTCGATGCCGAGCCGGCCGACGCTCGATTTGCCTTCGAGAAAGGGAACCGTGGCGTGGGTTTCGGTGTATTCAGCGGTGACGCCGAGGTAATTCAGTTGCGGCTCGAGCACGAACCCTTCCTCGGGCATTTCAAAATGCTCGATCTCGTTGTGCTTGCGCGCATCCAGCACCCGGTCTCTGTAGGTCGCCAGGTAGGGACCGAGATGAACATCGTAGCTGTTGGTGCCAAGGCAGGAACGATCGAAAGGTTCGACGACGATTTCACCTTTTTCCATCGCCTTGAGGATCGCTATGTCGGAGAGAATCATGGTAGGTTTTGGACGAGTCAGACCGCAATCAAAACGACTGCGAAGAGGCCTACCTCTCGACAAAGAAGCGCCCGCGGTCAAGCAGGAGGTGATGCGGCGCCGGGAAAAGCCCGCCATCGGGCAGGACTGACCTGCCGCTTAAAACAGCGGCCACTTGATGACGTCGTCACCGGGCGCAGGTTTGAGCGAGGTCTCACTTTGCGCATTTCGGCTGGTCAGCTTGGTGACCGCGTAGGTGGCCTCAACTTCCTCGACGGTGACAAAACCGACGATTTCAGTGCCTCGACGCACGGCGAATTTTTCCTCTGCCTGCAGATTGCGGTCTTTACCACCGTTGATAAACACCAAGTCGAAATCCCAGTTGCACTCAACGACCTGAGCCACCGCAGGCGCGTTGACCAGTTGCTGGCGCAGCGCCTCAACTTCGGCATCGGCGGCCGCCTGTTCAGGGGTCGCGGCGGACGCGACTTCCCCGGTCTGTGCGCTGCTACTGTCGGCATCGGCACCACCGGCGCGCATCGCTTCAATTTTCTGTTGCGCGATCTTGTTTTCCTCACGCAACGCTTCCAGTTCGAGACGGACCTTTTCCATGTCGGGATCTCGGGCAGGCGCAGCCGCTGGCTGAACCGCAACAGGCGCCGGGGCCATGTCCGCCGGCAGTTGCGCAGCGGCAGCCGTTGCACCGGTCGGCAGCGCGACCGCTGGCGGTGGCGGAACCACGCCCGCCGGTGTGACACCGGCAACCTGCGCCGCATCAGCAGGTTGAGCGGTATCCATACCGTGTTCGTGTTTGAACATGGTCACCTGATAATCGTAGTAGCTTTTCACCGCGAAGCAGCCAAGAGCCACTGCGGCAAGCACGAGAATCAGGAAAGTAGAAGATTTTCCATTCATAACTGGATAACTATTAGTAACTTAAACACCCATCGAATCGTCTGCGGAAATCACGCAGACGGCAGGGCGTAATCGCTAACATAGCGCAATCAACTGTCGAAAAAAAGCCCTCATTGCAAGCCATTTGCCGGCCGGCCGGATGAGCCGTCCTTCACCTTGCCGGCATCCAGTTCGGCAGCCGCCTCTATCTCACGATCCGGCGATACCGGGGTCGGCGTTGCGGGTGCCGGACGGGGTTCCTCACCAGGCTTTTTCGCCGCAGGAGCAGGTGGTTTCGCAGGCTCAGGCACAGCTTTTGCGGAGCGGATTTTGTGGCGATAAATCTGAATACTCCACATTTCCTCCAACCCTTTAAACAAGGCATCTTTGGCAAACAGGCGCTCGTCATCGAGCACATTGAGCACGTCGGCGTGATCCCTGCGCTCCGTTCGCAGGTCAGTGCAGAAAACCCACAGTGGCTCGTTATTTTCATCCGCCTCTTCAAGTAAGCGGGTCAAATCGCCCGCACTCGACAGCATCGCGACACGCGGATCATAAGTGTGCCACTGCCCTTTACCCGGCCCGATCGCAGCCGTCATCACTCCGGCCTGGGCAGCATCAAGTGCCGGCACCTCGCCCCGAACGTACTCAACCACCTGACGCATCGGATGCCGGTCGAAGGTTCGAATCCGCTGGCGCGGTGCCCAGGTAACAAAGCCATACAGAAAAATAGTCAACAGAGCGACCAACCAGGCAGCTTTGCCCTGCCCGGACACTTTGCCACGCCCCGACTCGGGTGAGTCCCGGCGGCGCACCAGTTCCACCACAAATGCCAATCCGGTCACCACTACCAGCAGCTGGTAAAAATGATACCAACTGTAGAATGCCAGTTCGGTGATTTGATTGTGTAGCCAGATCAAACCAAACGCACTCGCTGCTGCGAAAATGAACATCGCAATACGCCCCTTTTTCGCAATCGCCATGCTCAACCCCAGCAGCGTCAAAAGTGGTAGCGCCAATCCAAAGATCCACGGACCGGCGGCTCCCAGATCCGCAACGCTGACCCCGTGATGCAAACCGGCACCGACCGTAGTCCACGGCACGCCCGCCGACAGGTGTGACCAGAGGTCGAGCAGATGCTCCCGATCCACCGAGAAAGGTGTCTCGTGCTGCTCCGCCATCCAACTTTGAATTCTCGGCAGCGCGGGCAGCAGCATATGCACGACCAGCATCGCGCCGATGGCATTGGCGACCAGCCAGCGCCACAACGAGCCACCATCCTGCCGCGTCAGCAGGACCACGACCACGATCACATTCTGTGCCACCGCAAAATAAACCGCCCCCGGAAAACACAACAGATACAAGCTTTGAAAAACGCCATAGGCGACCCACCAGCGCCAGCGCCCTTTGCCCAGCGCCGCTCCGAGAGCAATGTTTGCCAGAAGCATCCACATCAAGAGCTCCGAATAGCCGCGCGCTTCGACACTGTAGCGGACGTGCCAGGGATTGAGAGCCAATAGGGCGGCCGCCACCACCCCGACCAAAGGATAACCCGCCGATCGCAACCACAGGCCCAACAAGGCAATCGTCGCCAGACCCGCTAGAAAAGGCCCGCTGCGCACGACCGCCTCACTGAATTCGCTTTCGCGGTGATCACCGGTTCTCCGCCAGATTGAATCCGCAATACGCGCTCCGACCGTGTGCACGACGTGATTGTTTCCCGACATCGTGTAATAAAGCGAACGATCCCATTTCACCCTGTCGGTTTCAACGGTCTCACCGAATGCCCCGTCGGGGTCATCCTGAACGACATAGGCCCCCCAGGTAAATTTTCGAAAAGCCTGCTCCTCGTCATTCCAGAAACTGTCGTCGAGCCGCGGGTAGCGAATCCATCCCGCCACTACGACCACCACGATCAACAAACACCAGAACCACACCCCGCCACCGGATGTCGCTGAGCTACCGAGCACGCCGATGGCATCACCATGGCCGCCCCGCCACGCCATCTCCGCCTCGCGTTGCCTGGTTTCCTGCGCGAGACGCGTGGTACCGACCCACAACCACGATGAAGCCAGCAAGACAACACATATGCCGGCATTGACCGCCGCCGCATACCAAACTCCGGCGATGATCCCCTCCTCGACCGTCAGCTTTGCCCCGGAATCCAGCTTATCTTGAATTCCCGAAGCCCACGGATTGTCCCCGAACACCAGAAAAACGATCAGGCCGACTAACAAAACCACCAGTCCCAGGGCAATTGAAAGCCCCGGCCCATCGCCGCGTTCACGCAAGCGTTGCCACACAGTTTTGGTTCCCCTCATCGATCGGTAAGCTATCTAAACCGAACCTTAATCAAAAGTCACCGCCGAATCTCACCGGGGCCTCAATATGACAGGCAAAGGAATGGCCAAAACCAATGAATTCGGCTAGTGTCGCAACCCAATAATTTCCGTCAGGCGCAGCATGAGCGAATCCATCGGCATCACCAGCACCCAATTTGCCAATCTCGATCTCGGAGGCAAGCCGTTTAAATTTACCAGCGGCGCCACCCTCGATGAGATCACATTGGCTTACGAAACGTACGGCGAGCTGAACGCCGATCGCAGCAATGCCGTGCTGCTGTTCCACGCCCTGTCGGGCACCCAGCACGCCGCCGGCATCACCGAGCACATCGACGGTATCGGTTCCCGGTGGACCAGCGAACTTCACCTCGGTTGGTGGGAGCCTTTTATCGGCCCCGGCAAAGCCCTCGACACCGATCGACTGTGCGTCATCTGTGTCAACATTCTCGGCGGCTGCTACGGCTCGACCGGCCCGGCATCGATCAATCCCGCCACCGGCAAGGCCTACGGCCCCGATTTTCCCGAAGTCACCGTCGCCGACGTTGTTCGATCGCAGGCGATGTTGCTGGACCAACTCGGCATCAAAAAGCTTCATGCGGTCATCGGTCCCTCAGTCGGCGGCTTGTGCGCGTTGACCTTCGCCAACCTGTTTCCCGAACGCGTGCGCTACGTCGTGCCGATCGCCAGCGGCTTTCAGACCACTGTACTCAATCGCCTGATCCTGTTCGAACAGGTGCTGGCCATCGAGAACGATCCCCATTTTAACGGCGGCGCTTACTACGAAGGTGAGCCTCCGACCTACGGGCTCGCCCTGGCTCGCATGATAAGCCACAAAACTTTCGTCCACCTCGACGCCATCGAACGGCGCGCCCGCAAAAACGTCGACCAACCGGAAGGCCGACTCGCCTGGTATACGATTCACGACAAGGTCGAGTCGTACATGCTCCATCAGGGCACCAAGTTCGTAGAACGCTTCGATGCCAACACCTACCTGCGCATCTGCCAACTGTGGTCGCGCTACAACGCCTGCAACGAAGCTGGCGCCGGTGACGCCCACAGTCTTCTCGCCGGCTCGCGCGAACACGATCACCGCTATCTTGTGTTCAGCATCGACTCCGACTTCTGCTTTTACCCCGAAGAGCAGACCGAACTGGTCGCACGCCTCAAGGATGCTGACGTCTCCTGCATGCACATCACCGTGCACTCGGAAAAAGGCCACGATTCGTTCCTGCTGGAGCCCGAACTTTTCACGCCGCACCTCGATCACCTGCTCAAAGGCAACGGCTTCGACTGATTACGGGGCAAAGTTTTCAGAAGTCAGAAGTCAGAATCCAAGACCGAAGGACTCCTTGCTCCTGAAAAAAGTCTTGCTACCCTTGTACCCATGATCCGGCACACCGTATACTTCTGGCTCGACGAGTCACTGACCTCCGAGCAAAAATCTGAATTCGAAAGCGGCCTGCGTGCCCTGTTCGACATCGACACCGTCGTCGCCGGCCATTTCGGCAAAGCCGCCGCAACGCCCGCCCGCGAAGGCGTCACTCAGAACGACTACGACTACGCTCTGTTTCTGCAGTTCAACACCGTCGAAGACCACAACTCCTACCAGGTCGATCCCGACCACGACGTGTTCGTGAAAAATTTCGGCCCCTGGTTCAAGACCGTCCGCGTCTACGACACCGCAGTCGACTAGCTCCCAGCTTCCAGCTTCTGAAATAATGACCTCCGAAATCCGCAATCACCTCGGCGAAAAACTCGACTACGCCTTCCACGGCGAAGCCACCGGCAGCGGCAGATTGCTGATCATCGGTCATGGCGTCACCGGCAACAAGGACCGCCCCTGGGCTGAAGGACTCGCCAACGCGGTCGCCGCCAGCGGTACGCCCGCTCTGCGTTTTTCGTTTTCCGGCAATGGCGATTCCGAAGGCGATTTTCGCGACTCGACGATCAGCAAGGAAGTCCAGGACCTCAGCGCCGTCATCGATGCCGCCAGTGCCGAAGGCTACGACGAGATCGTCTTCGCCGGTCACAGTATGGGTGGCGCCGTCGGTGTCATCGCTGCCGCACAGGATGATCGCATCGCCCGCCTGATCTCGCTCGCCGGCATGGTTTACACCAGAAAGTTCGCCGAGGTCGAATTCGGCGATGCCACACCCGATCAGGGGTTCATGTGGGACGACGAAGACTGCCCGCTGTCAAAAACTTACGTCGAAGACATGAACGCCATCGGCGACGTGCTCGACCGCGCCCCGCAGATCACCGTGCCGTGGTTGCTCATCCACGGCAGTGAAGACGACGTCGTGCCCATTCAGGAAAGCCGCGACATCATGCCAAAGGCCGGCGGACCAACCGAGTTTGTCGAAATCCCCGGCAGCAACCACGTCTTTGCCGATGACGCGCTCCAACCGATGATCGACGCCGTTCTCAACTGGCTGAAATAGACCGCCGGGATTTGCCATCCCGGGCGCGGCCATGATGACCAAGCCGTCATTTGCCGCGCTCGCCAAAAGAAGGTTATTTGAGCGCGTGTCCGGGTCTTCGCATCTTTCCTGCCGAGGGCCTCGCCACCGTCAGACAAACCAGAGTTGGGTAACCTTGTTGCTGAGTAGTGCTTGCCGGCTTGTGCTGACGGCGGCGGCCACCTTCGGGTGGAGTGCATCCTTTTCCCAAGCTGAAGACTGGCCCCACTGGCGCGGCAGCGAGCGCAACGGGATCACCAGTGAATCCTCCGCCTGGAACGGAAAAGACTGGCTGGAAAATCCGCCCGTCTGGAAGACCAACACCGGCAGCGGTGCCGCCTCGCCACTGGTCGTCGGCGACCAGGTGTTCGTCATCGGCTGGTCGGACGGCAACGACCTGCTGCGCTGTCTCGACCTGCGATCCGGCAAAGAGCAATGGGCGCAGCGCTATCCCGGCCCGCAACATGGTCGCCACGCCATCGGTGATCAGAATTTCTTCCGTGGCGTCACCGGCACGCCCGAATACGATCCAGTAAGCGAACGCCTTTTCACTCTCAGCTGCGATGGCCAACTCAGCGCCTGGGATGTCGCCACCGGAAAAAAAGGTCAGCCGCTGTGGAGCCGCAATCTTTACGATGACTACGGCATCGAACAGCGGCCGCAGATCACCAGGAAGAAGAACACCCGTCGCGATTACGGCTATACCAGCTCTCCCCTCGCGTTCGGCGACAATGTCATCGTCGAAGTCGGCGATCCCGGGTCAGGCAACCTCATGGCCTTTCGACAATCCGACGGCAGTCACCTGTGGAGTTCCGAAAACCGCGACGTTGCCGGCCACTCCGGCGGCCCCAATCTGCTCGAGGTCGACGGCGTCGCCTGCGCCGTCATCGCCACCTCCTACCACCTGCTGGTCACTCGTCTCGATGGCGATCACGCCGGCAAAACCGTCGCCGAATTTCCCTGGGCAACCGACTTCTCCAATACCATCGCCAGCGCCTCGCCGCATCAGGCCAGCCAGTCGGTGCTGATCGCCTCGCGCTACAACAACAATGCCATGGCCAGAGTCGAAATTTCTCTGAAAAACGGAGCTCGAGAAGTCTGGCGCAACCGCTACCCGAGCGGCGTGTGCACACCCGTCATTTTTAAAGACCACCTCTACTTCGCCAACAAAGGCATCTACTGTATCGACTTCGCCAGCGGCAAACTTATCTGGGAGGGTGGCCGCGTCAGCGATGCCGGTTCCTGCATCGTCACCGGCGACGAACGACTGATCACCTGGGCCAACGCTGGCGATCTCACGCTCACCGAAACCGCCACCCGCTCCCCGGATCGCTGCCGGATCCTTGCTGAAAAGCCCGCCGTGCTGGACGACATGGCCTGGCCACACGTCGTCGCCGCCAACGGCCATTTGCTGGTCAAAACGGTCAACGGCGACCTGGTGTGTTTTTCACTCGAGAAATAGTCGCCGCTGGCGGAAAAACGTCATTGCGCAGCCCCACCACTCAGGCCCAAGCTGAGAGCATGAAATTTCCTGCCCTTCTCGCCGCTCTGGCGGTCCTCGCCACTTCGCCATTTTCGGCTCAGGCTCATGAAGCTGCCGATGCAATGAGCGCTGCTGCCACCAACTTTCTTAACACTCTCGATGACGCCCAGCGCGACAAAGTCAGCTACGCGATGGATGCCGACGAGCGCAAGGTCTGGGCCTTCGTTCCCAAACCCTTCGAAGGCGAAGGCGTCCGCACCGGCCTGCCGATGAAAGAGATGCGCCAGGACCAGCGCGCGCTCGCTTTCGGCTTACTCAGCTCCGGACTGAGCCATCGCGGGTTCACGGAAGCTGTCACCATCATGAGCCTCGAACAGTTGCTTTGGGAAATGGAAAACCATTCTCCCAAACGCAGCCCCGAAATGTACTATGTCACCATCTACGGCAAACCCGGCAGCGAAGCCTGGGGCTGGCGCGTCGAGGGTCATCACCTGTCGATGCATTTCTCCATCGTCGACGGCAAAGTCTCGGCCACGCCCAACTTCATGGCGACCAATCCCGGCACGGTCACCGAGGGCGCCCGCAAAGGCCTGCAGGTGCTCGCCGCTGAAGAAAACATCGCCCGCGAACTGGTCAATTCACTCGACAAAGATCAGATCAAGAAAGCCATCTTTTCCGACGAAGCCCCGCGCGACATTCTCACCGCCGCCGAAACCGAAGTTACCCCGCTCGGCAAAGAGGGCGTGCTCGCCGGAGAACTCAGCGACGGCCAGCAGGCCACCCTGCAGCAACTCATCGAAACTTACGTGCGCCGCGCCCGCCCCTCGATCGCTGACGACGATCTGAAAAAAATCGAAGAGTCCGGCTTTGAAAACATCCGCTTTGCCTGGGCAGGCGGCATCAAAAAAGGCGAAGGCCACTACTACCGCGTGCAGGGTTCAACCTTCCTGCTCGAATACGCCAACACCCAGAACGACGCCAATCACGTCCACGCCGTCTGGCGCGACTTTAAAGGCGACTTCGGCGTCGACCTGCTCGGTCAGCATTTCAAAAAAGAACACGCTCAGCCAAAAGCCGCCGCCGCAGCAGCAGCTAAGTAACATAGTGCTTCCAGCCGATGTTGCGGACGAGAGCCAGTTGGACGGGAATGTGATAGGATACCGGCGTCTCGCCGGTCGCCGGAGCTTCCGTCCCCGTGGACGCGCAACAAACAACCAAGAACCAAGCACAAAAAACAGTGATCGCCTTCCTCCACACCCGCATTCGCGTCAGCGACCTCGAAGCCACCATTAAATTTTACGAAACGCTCGGCTTCACTCTGACCCGCCGCACCGACAAATCCCCCGCCGGCAACCAGCTCGCCTTTCTCGAACTCGACGGCAACGACCACTTCCTCGAGCTGTGCTACTCGCCCGACTTCGAAGTTAAGTTCCCCGAAGACCTGATGCACACCGCCGTCGGCGTGCCTGACATCATCGACTACTGCGACCGTATCGAAAAGGCCGGCCTGGAAATCTGGCCTGAAGATTGGCGCACCGCCTTTCCCTCCGGCGAGAAATCCAAAATGGCTTTCGTCACCGATCCCGACGGCTACGAAGTGGAAATTCTCGAACGCGGTCCCGGCTCCCAAAAACCCGAAGACACCGCCCTCAGCAGCTAAAAGCCGGATAGATTTCAAATCTGCCTCAGTGGACGAATCCACTGGACGGACCTCCCGCCTCCCGGATTCCAACTCCCAGCTCCTTGCTCCTTGATCACCGGCGTCCCCAAAGAAATCAAAAAGCAGGAGAACCGCGTCGGTATCATCCCCTCCGGCGCCGCCCAGCTTTGTCGTCGCGGCATCGAAGTCATTGTCGAAAGCGGAGCCGGCATCGGCGCCGGCTACAGCGATGACGAGTACCGCGAAAAAGGCGCCATCGTCGTGGACACCGCCGATGAGGTGTTTGAGCGAGCCGGGCTGATCGTCAAAGTCAAAGAACCGCAGCCGGTCGAAATCGAACGCCTCACCTCGCGGCACACGCTTTTCACCTACCTGCACCTCGCCGCTGACAAGCAGCTCACCGAAGATCTCGTCGCCACCGGCTGCACCGCCATCGCCTACGAAACCGTCGAGATCGGCCACCGTCTGCCGCTGCTCGAACCGATGAGTGAAGTCGCCGGTCGGATGAGCGTCATGGTCGGCGCCTATCATCTGGCCAAACACACCGGCGGACGCGGCACCCTGCTCGGCGGCGTTCCCGGCGTCCTGCCCGGTCGCGTCACCATCCTCGGCGGTGGCACCTGTGGCACCAACGCCGCCAAAGTCGCCACCGGCATCGGTGCCGAGACCACCATTCTCGAACTCGACTCCGAGCGCATGACCTGGCTCGACACTGCAATGCCCGCGGCGCGAACCCTCTACTCGAGCGAGTCCGCGCTCATCGATGTACTGCCGACCACCGACCTGCTCATCGGTGCCGTGCTCGTCCCCGGCGCCAAAGCTCCGAAACTGGTCAGTCGGGAAATGCTGCGCCTGATGAATCCCGGTACGGTTCTGGTCGACATCGCCGTCGATCAAGGCGGCTGCATCGAGACCACCCGACCGACCACTCACGAAGACCCGATTTTTGAAGAGGAAGGTGTCATTCACTACTGCGTCGCCAACATGCCCGGGGCCTACGCGCGCACATCAACGCAGGCCCTGACCAGTGTCACCCTCCCGTACGTGCAGGCCATCGCAACGGCCGGTGTCGACGGTGCCTGCAAGATCCATCCCGAGCTGGTCGGCGGCATCAATAGCCAGAGCGGAAAGCTGATTTGTGCAGAGGTCGGCAAGGCGCACGGATTGCCGGTATTCGCTCCTTAGGAAGTGAACTACCCTACCGTGAAATCACCCCGGCCTTAGCAGGCCCTCTACCATCGGAGTTGTATTCCGTGCCCCCTTCTACGCTGGTTAGAAATTGCTAGCATATTTGGAAGCGGTTGATACTCTGCTAGCGACGGACGGATGAGGACCCGATATCGCAACCGGCACGCGGTCCGATCAGCAGGAAGGAATTTCAATGGGCGTTCCAAAAGCAGATGGCAGCAAGCCGGAGGCAGATCACCTGCCGTCCGCAGCTTCCGACAGAGCGTCAGACACACCTCACACGCCGCCTGCTCCGGACCAGACAGCAACTCCTGGACACGGTTCCATCGGTACCTTTCATGGTAACCGGCGCTTCGAACTGTTGCGCATGGTCGGAAGAGGTGCAGTCGGATTAGTCTATGAGGCGATCGATCACGAACGCGATGAACGCATCGCACTGAAGACAATGCACAAGTTGCAGCCGGGCGAGCTCTACCGGCTCAAGCGGGAATTTCGGTCACTCGCCGATATCGTCCATCCCAATCTTATCCGTCTCTACGAATTATTCAGCGATGGCCACGAATGGTTCTACACCATGGAGCTCGTCGACGGAGTGAACTTTCTCCAATGGGTCCGTCCCGCGACCACTTCGCTGGACGACTGCGGCAATCAAGCGGGTGAACTTGAGCCGAGCGAAACTCAGAGGCCGGATTTTGACCGTATCCGCAGTGCCTTGTGCCAGCTGAGCGATGGTTTGCAGATTCTTCACGACGAAGGAAAGCTGCACCGCGATGTCAAGCCATCCAACATTCTGGTGCGCAACGATGGCCAACTGGTGCTACTCGATTTCGGGCTCATCAAAGATTTCGGCGACGGTTCAGCGAGAAGAGGCGACGCCAAACTGCTTCACGAACACATCGACATTGCCGAAAATCAGTCGCTGCCTACAGAAGGCGGTATTGCCGGAACCATTCGCTACATGTCACCCGAGCAGGCGGCGGGAAGCACACTGACCCCGGCGTCCGACTGGTACTCCGTCGGCGTGATTCTGTTTGAAGCCCTGACCGGCAGACCGCCATTCCTCGGTAGCAGTACTGAAGTCATGCTGAAAAAGGGAACCGATTCGCCCCCGCGGCCCGGCACCCTGGCAACAGGCATTCCAGAGGACCTCGAGACGTTATGCCTGACCCTGCTTCACCACGACCCCGCTGCGCGCATGAAGGGCCCGGCGTTGCTCGGTCGCTTTCGAAGCGATGTAGCGGTTCAGAAGGAAGATGTCAGCACTGGTGACGTGAACCTTCCGTTCATCGGTAGAGAGCATCAGTTGCAGTTCATCCAGACCGCGTTCGACCGCATCGAGGGCGGGCTTTCTTCCATGGTTCATCTGCGCGGACGATCCGGCGTCGGAAAAACCACCCTGGCCAATCGCTTTCTTGTCGGGCTGAAGGAACACGGCGAAGTGCTCGTCCTCGGCGGCCGGTGCTACGAGCAGGAAACCGTGCCGTTTAAAGCGCTCGACAGCATCGTCGATTCCTTGAGCCGCCATTTCAGAACTCTCTCAGACGAGGCGCTGGCCGAACTACTGCCCCCGGACATCGCCGCACTGAGCCGGATTTTCCCGGTTCTCGATCGGGTCCCGGCGATTCTCCGGGCACCCGCCTGTTGCATCGCAGATCCATTCAAACTTCGGCGCATAGCTTTTGCCGTGCTCGCCAAAGTGCTGGTTCGGCTGGGAGAAAGTCACCACCTCGTGATCTACATCGACGACCTGCAATGGGGAGACGCCGACAGTGCTATTTTTCTCCGCGACCTGATCGAGTCCAGTGCTCCTCCGAGAATGCTGTTCATCGCCAGCTATCGGTCCGAGTATCGCGACAGCTGCCCTTGTCTCCAAGCTCTGGCAGAGTCCCGAACGCGATTCGGAGGCAGGGTTATCGTCGAGGAGCTGGAACTCACACCGCTCGCAGATGCCGAAGCTCGCAGCCTCGCGGAAACTCTTCTCGGTGGCACTCCTTCGGCATCCATTGTCCAACAGATCGCTGCCAACTCAGGCGGCAATCCCTACTTTGTCTATGAACTCGCAAAACTGGCGGACAGCGGAGCTGAACTCGGTGCGCTCGATCGCCCCGCCGGATCCAACAGTTTCCAGCTCGACCAGGCATTGTGGGCACGCGTGCAGCGGCTGGCGGACATCGACCGTACGCTGCTCGAGGCCATCGCAGTCTCGGGACGCCCGACCTCGCTGAGAACTATACTCGGAGCTGCCGCCGTGGACTCATCCAACCATTCTCCCGTTGCCATGCTGCGCGCGGAACGTTTTATCCGATGTTCCGGCCCCGGCCTGGACGATGACGTCGAGTGCTATCACGATCGCATCCGCGAGAGCATCGTCGCCCACTTGAATGAATCAAGACTTTGCAGTCTTCACCTGAATCTAGCCCGATCGCTGGAAAAAAGTGCTTCGGCAGATCCGGAACGGGTGGCTATCCATTTTCACAGCAGCGGCGAACTCGCCCGCGCAGGTCGACTCTACGAACGAGCGGCAGGCCTGGCATCTGAAGCACTGGCCTTCGACCATGCTGCGCAGCTCTACCGCGAAGCCATCGCCTGCGGCGGTATCGACGAATCGGATAAAAGAAAGCTCACCATCAAACTGGCCACTGCACTCGGCAACGCCGGTCGCGGTCGCGAGTCGGCACTTGCCTACCTCAACGCTACGGGAGGTGAAAACAAGGACGAGGATTTACGACTGCAGCATCAGGCCGGATTCCAGTACTGCGTGGCGGGACACATCGACGAAGGGCGCGAATGCTTCCGTGGAATTCTCGACCACATCGGACTGCAGCTTCCGAAGAGCCGCAGGTCAGCCCTGTTTTCGCTCATCCGCCGGCGCCTGCTCCTGTTTCTGCGCGGTACCGGATTCCACCGGCGCGACGAATCGGAGGTTCCCGTTGAACTCCTCGAGCGAATCGACCTGTCATGGAAAGTAGCCGGCGGCATCACCGTCATCGACCCGATTCCCGCGGCGGAATTTCAAACCCATAATTTGCTGCTGGCATTAAAAGCCGGCGAACCGTTTCGCATCGCGCGGGCGCTCGCCTGGGAGGCATCGCATGTAGCCATGATTGGACAGCGTTTCCGCTCCAGAGTCGACCGGCTGCTCGACGAGGCCGCAGCCCTGGCGGATGAGATCGATGACGCCATGCTCATCGGAACCGTCGACCTGGCGCGCAGCGTCGCAGCCTTTTTTCTAGGAGATTTCCAGGCGTGCCGCCGGTTTGGTGACCGGGCAGCCGAAGTCTTTCGCAGGGAATGTGCGGGCGCAGCCTGGGAACTCGATCAGAGCCAGACTTTCGCCTACTGGTCCTGCTACTGGCTCGGCGATCTGATCGAGCTTCACCGGCGACAGGAAAACCTTCTCAACGTTGCCAGAAACCGCGGCGCCCGACTTGCCGAATCGCAACTGACCACCTTCGGCGGTCCTTTTGTGTGGCTGGCGCAGGACGATCCAGCGCAGGCGAAATCCGCACTGGCAAGCGCGGCAGAGCATTGGCAGGAAGTCGAATACCAGGTCTACCACTACACCCTGCTGACGGCGAAAACTCAGATCGCTCTGTATGAAAACCTCGGCGTCGAAGCGCTTAAAATGATGGAACGGGAGTGGCCACTGGTCGCCTCAGCACTGCTGCTCCATGTCGAGATCGTCAGAATTTACATGCACTTTCTACGGGCGCGCTGCGCCCTCGCCGCTGCCGATCAGCAGACCAAACCGGAGCGGTCACTGGACATCGCTCGCCGCGATGCCCGTCAGCTGCTGCGAGCGAAGCCACTGTGGGGCAGAGCCGCCGGTCGTCAGATCACGGCAGCGCTCGCCCATCGCGCCGGCGACAGCAACACAGCGATTGCCGAACTCGACCGGGCGATCACCGGATTTGACGACGAAAACCACCACCTGGTCGCGTGGTGCGCACGTTACCGGCGCGGTCAATTGCGCGGCGGTTCCGTCGGCAATGCCGAGGTCGCAGAGGCGCTCGCCTGGATGTCTGGCCAGGGCATTGTCAACCCGGAAGCCATGTCGCGGGTGAAGGCACCGGGATTCAGCTGAGCGCCGGGAGATCTACCCGAACGGATATACCAACTCGCACCGTCATCGGACAGAAAGCGTCGAACAATTCCCCATTCACGAAAAACCCCGACAGTTCAGGCCTCCGGTTTCGTAGCCGTGAACACCGAATAACCCCACAATCCGTCGCGCAGAGTTGTGTACTGATGGCGCGCAGCGAGCACGTTCGCAGTCTGACATTCACTGCGCAGACCGATCCATTCGAGCGGTTTCGACATCGGCAGAATTATCAAACTGGCCTTCCAGATGCGCCGCGACGAACGCATCACATTCGGCGTGATATCATCGCAAGCCACCTCGTCAAATCCCGTGTCTTGGAGATACCGCGAAAAATCCGAGACCCGCGACAGGTCGGGCAAGGCCCAGCCGTCGAGCCACCACTGCATGCGCTCTGCCTCGGCCTCGTCCAACGATTCTTTAAATTGAAAAAAATCGGCGACCATGATTCTTCCGCCCGGCTTCAGCACCCGATACGCTTCTGTCACGAAAGCCAGCTTATCGTCGCTGTGGCAGACACTCTCCAGCGCCCACACCAAATCGAACGATTCCGCCTCCAACCCTGAATCGCAGTAATTGCGCTCCTCGAAGCGCACCAGTCCATCCAGTCCCCGCGCCGAACACTCCCGGCGCGCCACGTCGAGGTGAAGCGGTTGAATATTGATTCCGCAGACCTGAGCACCGTGTTCACCAGCCAGCCACAACGAACTGCCGCCAACACCACAACCGGCGTCGAGCACGCGGTCATCACTACTCACTCCCGCCCGCTTCGCCAGTTCCCGGTTCATGTTCGGCAGCGCCGTTCGATGAGAATCGTGGTGATCGTCGAAGTAGCCGAAATGGATGCACAAATTGCGATGCGAACCCCACAGGATTTTGTAGTCCACGTGGCACTGATTGTAGTAATCGATAACGGCGGAGGCACTCATAGCTGATCGAAAACAGGCCGAAATTTAAACAGATCAAGGCAGCGACAAGGGATTCTTCCACTCCAGACCGCGTTTCCAGCGCCACCTGTCCAACGCTTGAAAGCCGGGCAGAGGAAACGGCGACTCAAAAGGCCAGATCCGGCATGCCCGCGCATCGCTGCCGCTGACATCAAGAATCGAGTTGGTGGCACGCCGCGCCGCCTCGTCGGCTCCTTCCATGCAGGCGAGATCGGTGTGGGTGCTCACATAGTCGGCCGCAAGAAATAGATTCGGGACGTTGGTATAAGCACTGGGCCGGAGCGACCAACTGTTGATGAGATTGACCAGCATAGGCTCCTTGTTTTCCAGATCACGAATCGCCACACCATCGTCCTCAGCGACCCTCAACCCGCCCAGTCTCTCCTTCAATTTATCCGGATCTTCTTTCAAGACCGTCGGCACGTAAATTGAAGAATCCAGATAGGCGAAGACCAGCATCTCATCCGTCAACAGATCTTCATCGCAGCTGTTGATTTCCTGCTTGAGCTGTTGCCAGGTCTCATCGATCACCTCCTGCCGGGTGCATGCCCTCGCCGGCTTGCCGTTGAAATTTCCCGGTGCCGACCAATCGGAGATATCCACCGACAGAATCGCCCGGGCCCGTCCGCAATAGCGGTCGCTCATATCGTAATCGGGCCAAAACTGAAGCTGAGAAATCGACGTCAATGCCCAGTTCGATCCCGCGTAGATGGTGTGGCCGCGGTGTCTGGCGAACTCCTCTGAGAGAAAAAATTGAATCCCGTTCATCCATTCCACGTTACCCGCCAATTTAACCACGTTACGCAGTGACGGATCCGCCGACAGCAGTTCCGGACTTGCCGAGATCAATTCGCCGGCGACATCGACCGGCACCGCGAGAACATAGTAGTCTGCGGTCACTGCGGGCAGAACCGTGCCGGTGGTCACGTCGGTAACCTCGACGCTGGCGATCGACGCCCGCACCGAATCAGACTCCATCCGGATGCCGCTGACCGCCTGCCCATGGTGATAGTCCACGCCAATCGACAGCAGATAGTCCAGCCACGGATTCAACCACGCATCGTTGGTCGGTGAATTCAGAACGCGGTCGGTATTATCCGCCTCGCCATCGATCATCGTGTACAACAGTTGCGTGAACATCATGCCAATGGTTCGCGTGCTCGCGACGTTCGCCTTCGCTGCCACCAGGGACCGCGTCAGGCCCTGCACCAGAAGCTGCCGGTACGCCTCCGAATAGTTGTCGGCCGCCGTGTACTCCCACCACGAAATGCCTTCGTAGTCGCTCATGAATCGCTCATCGCAGGACGTCATCAGCTGCCACAGCCGGGCGGCGAAAAATTCCACCTCCTCATCCGTCAGCTCACCGCTCAATTCCTGCAGAGCCTTGACGAATTCGATGATTTGCGTCGGCGAAGACGGCAGTTCCAGCGGCAGCGTAACCGGGCATTTGCCGATCTGCGAAAGTTGCACCGTATCGGTCGCCACCAGATTATCGAAGGCCGACCCGCCCTGAGGCAGTGGTATCTCCTTCATCGTATCGAAGATGTGCCGATAGAAGCCCGGAAAAAAACGAAATCCGTGCTCACCCGGAAGTGGCTTATCATCGCATGGCAGCTCCGTTCCGGGCACATCTACGCTGCGCGCCTTGCCACCGACATAAACCGGTGCCGCCTCATAGACCGTGACGCCGAACCCGCGTCGCGCCAGCATGTGCGCAGCACACATACCTCCGACACCACCACCGAGGATGGCAACCGTTTTTCCGTTTGGATTCATAGTGTCTCCTCCACCAGATTCAAAAACTCCTGCCGCTTAATCCTCATGAGAACATTGAGCAATTGGCAGCACAACACCCTGCCGTTTCGCTCCTTACAGAATAAGCATTACCTTCTGCGTATCATCAGATTTTCAATATTATTGACGGTCTGACCAGCAAAAAGGGTTAATTGACCGAAGCCCCGCTCGTCAACGGCGAGACCGCCACCCCTGCAATACGATCAAAACTGGTTGGCATTCGGCATTCTCATGACGCCGATCGATCATCGGTCACGAACCCGATGAAGGGGATTCATCTCAACGATGAAAATCTTTCCGCACCCTGGTGGCGCTATTCCGGTAACTGGCCTGGTTCGCGCTGGTGCTCCGATTGCCAATCGGCGCGCTATTTTCGCCGGACACGTCCCGGCGATCAATTTTCAACCTGCGAACTTCATGACTTCAACTTCCCTTTTCTCCAGACCACTCACGCACACGATCTACAGTATCTTCCTGGCGACGATCATCTGCACCGTTCAGAGCTTCGCAGGAGAACCCACTGCGACCAAGCAACCCATCGTGTTGGAGGAAACTCCGCCCCTGCCACCGCTGTTCAAAGCCACCATCGACACCCGCTTACGCTACGAATTCGGCGAGGTGGACGGCCTCAAGGGAGCCTACGCTGAGACGCTTCGCAACCGCATCGGCTTGATCACTCGCAACGTGGCCGGTTTTCAATTGTTCACCGAGTACGAAGGTACCCTGGCCGCCGATCGCAACAGCTACAACGCCGCCACGGTTCACGGCCCGGCGAACCGGACCATCATTGCCGATCCCGAGTCTCACGAGCTCAACCAATTGTGGCTCAGCTACGCAGACCCGGGTGGCCTCTTCTCACTCAAAGTCGGTCGTCAGGGAATCAATCTCGGCAACCAGCGCTTCGTCGGCACCGTGGGCTGGCGGCAGAACATGCAGACGTTCGACGCGACATCTTTCGTGCTCACACCCACCGAGGCGATCGAACTCAGCTACGCCTACGTGGCACAAGTCAATCGTATCTTCGGCTCCGACATCGAGGCGGCACCGCTAACCGATTTCACCGGCAACAGCCACTTGATCAACGCCACGTTAAAAACGCTGCCTTTCGGCACGCTGAATGTCTACGCTTATCTGCTCGATCTGCACAACGACGCCGGCGATACCAACAGCAACAACACCTTCGGAGCCAGCCTGAGCGGCAACGTTTTTGCAACCCCGCTTGGCTACTACACCGAGTATGCGCATCAGAGCGAGGCCTACGACAGCCCGCTGGACTACAGTGCCCATTACGCACACGGCGCCTTGTCACTGCCACTACTTGAAGGCGTCAAAGCCACCGTCGGACTCGAATATCTCGGTTCGAACAACGATGTCGGATTCAAGACACCGCTGGCCACCCTGCACAAGTTCAACGGATTTGCGGACGTTTTCCTGAATACTCCCGCCGGTGGCCTCATCGATGCCTACGCCAGCGTCAGCACCAAGCTGCCCTTCGGTCTGGCGACTTCCGTCTTCTATCACCAGTTTCAGGATGATGACTTCGGCACATCGATCGGCAATGAAGTCGACCTGGTCGTCGCCAAGGAGCTCGGTCGCGGAGTTACCGTGCTCGCCAAAGGCGCCTACTTCGATGGTGCCCGCGGAGCCGACGTTACCCGGGCCAGCATCGAATTGAGTTTTAAATACTGAACCAACTCAGCAATCACATGTCCCATTCGACGCCGTTAACCGGCCAAGCGCAGTGCCGGAGGCACGGCAGCTGGTAGCGCGGTGCGAGCGCCGGGACAGGATGCAACGAGTTCGTCCAGGCCCCGGCCGGGGCGATAGCACGGTCGAAAATGTCCACCGGCGTAGCAGCCACTTCCTTCTATCGCGCCCTCCGGGGCTCTGCAGAGGTGGGGTCCAATTTCCGGTGGCCCGGTCGCTGTCGCTCCCTTCAACACCGGCTACCTTCTATCGAGCCTTCGGCCCTTGCTCTGGCGATTTACCGGAGCGCCTTGACTTACGGTCCATTTAGCGATCACGCGCTCTACCCGACACTTTCAACAGGCCAGCCAGCGCGGTCTGAATCCTTTTCGCGATGACGCAAACTCTCGGTTCGCACCTGCAGAGTCTTCATCACATTGCGACAGATTCCGGAAAAGACTTCTTCGACGAGTTTTCCAGCCCGCTGCGGATCGACATAGATTCCCCATTTTCTCGAAAGCGAAGCATTCGGTAAATTGCGAAAGGTCAGCGTGCCGCTACGCAATTCCTGTTCAGCGACCCAGGGCGCGATCAAGCCGATGCCCAGACCGATCTTCGCCATCTCTTTGATCGCCGCCATACTGCCCATCTGCATGGGTGCGTCCAACTTGATCTTGGCGGCCGAGAAAAAGCGATCCACGAGTCGATAGGTTTCGCTGGTATGGCTGTAAAAGATCAACTGCTGTCCGCCGATGTCGGCGACGCTCAGGTCGTCTTCCGGCAGCGTCGCCAGCGGATGGGCCGGCGCCATCGCCAGAGCAATCTCATCTTCAAACAGCAGATTAAAGTCAAAGTACGATGGCTTGGGAACTTCGAGCCCGAACACCAGATCGATGTCGCCATCGGCCAGTTTCGCCAACAAATCCCCGGTGTCATCGGTGATCACCGAAAATTCGTAAGCCGGAAAACTTTCCCGCAGTTCGCGAATCACCGAAGGCATCACATACTGACTCAGCGTGACGGTGCTGCCGATGCGCAATCGCCCGTGTCCGGGCCTGCTGAAATTTGCCAGATCCTCGAGCGCCACTCCCATGCCGGAAAAAATCTGATCGACATGCGGCATCAGGATTTCGCCGTGGCTGGTCAGCTTGACCTGCTTGCCACGTCGTTCAAAAAGCGAAACCCCGAGCGTCGTTTCCAATGACTTGATCGAATGGCTCACCGCCGACTGCGTGAGATTTAAACTCTGCGCGGCGACGGTAAAACTGCCGCGTCGACCGAGCTCCTGAAAAGCCCGCAACTGTCTGGTATCCAGCACATCCATGATTCGTTTGGGCAAGCGCGAGACATTTTGCTGACACCGCCATCCCCCATATCAGCAGTTTGTAGGCCAACTGGCACAAAACAGGCTACCGGAGTACCCGTGCCCACCATTTCCCCCCGCCAACCTGATCTCCTGCGCATCGGCTTCGTTCCACTGGTGGACTGTGCCCCTTTGGTCATTGCCGAAGAATTCGGCTTTTTCGAAAAACGCGGCCTGCAGGTCGAACTGCTGCGCGAGCCGGGCTGGGCGACCATCCGCGAAAAGATCGTCTACCGCGAACTGGAAGCAGCCCACGCTCTGGCCGGACTTTGCTTCGCCATCAACTGGGGGCTTGGCGTTCTCAAGAGTCCCTGTCTGACCGGCTTCCTGTTCAACTCCCACGGCGATGCCATCACGTTGTCCACGGAACTCATCAAACGCGGAGCCTCCAGTCCGGAGGGACTG
Source organism: uncultured bacterium (assembly GCA_965367965.1). Classification (GTDB taxonomy): domain Bacteria; phylum Verrucomicrobiota; class Verrucomicrobiia; order Verrucomicrobiales; family DEV007; genus JBBKXR01. The sequence goes on from CBDULB010000062.1 coordinate 23,436, forward strand.
AAAAAAGTGATCGCAGAATGGAAAACGGAACGGCCTCCGACTTTCGCCGTCCCTCATCGCTACAGCTCTCACTTGTTTCTGTTACGACAGTGGTTGCGCCCGGCGGGGCTGATCCCGGCAAAGGATTTCGAGGTCGTCGTGATGCCACCATCGCTGATGCCCGGTGCCATGCGTTCCGGCTACCTCGATGGCTACTGCGTCGGCGAACCCTTCAATTCCGAAGCATCGATCTCGGGCTGCGGTGAGATCGTCGCCGAGTCGGCAGAGCTCGCGCATCTGCATCCCGAAAAAGCCCTGCTCGTGCACCGGGAGTTTTCGGAAACCCGTGAAAGCGAACATCTCGCATTGATTGCCGCCCTGACCGAGGCTGCCGCCCTCTGCGACACCGAGGCCGGGCGTGAGGAAGCGGCTACGATTCTCGCCCGTCCCGAATATCTCGACCAGGACCGCGAGCAGGTACGCCGCAGCCTGTTGCCCGCAACCCGCGAAGCGAACTGTGACATTCATTGCGAAGATTTTCATATCTTCAGCCGCAGCGGCGTGAACCGTCCATCGGACGAGAAAGCCAACTGGATCATCGCCCAACTCCGCCAGGCCGGCGAACTGAACAACGTGACCAAAGCTCAACTCGGAGCAGTTGACCGCATCTTTCGGGCTGACCTGTTCGATCGGGCAGTCGCCAGCGAGCAACCATCAACAGATGCAACCCCGACGATACGGCACACCCGCGGCAAGACGAGATCATAGTTCGGAGCCGTGAATGAATGAAATCGATGCCGACGATGAATGCATTCACCGCAACTTTCGGCTGCGGTTGATGTAGCTGGCACGGTTCGGGCTAATTGGGGAAAACGTTCAGTCATCTCCACTTCAATCAACGCACATCACTCGAAGCCATGTCTTCTCCACAGCTCAACGTTTTAAAAGTCAAAGATCCGGCCATCCGCACGCTGCACTTCAGCTGGATCGCTTTCTTCATCACCTTCGTCGTCTGGTTCAATCATGCGCCGCTGGTCGCCACCATTCGCGACGCCTTTGACCTGACCGCCGGCCAGTGGAAGGCGTTGCTGATCCTCAACGTCGCGCTCACCATTCCGGCTCGTGTCATCATCGGCATGCTGGTTGACCGCTTCGGACCGCGCGCGATTTACAGCATGTTACTATGCGTCTCAGGAGTGTTGTGTGCCGCGTTCGCGCTGTCCCAGAGCTACGAGCAACTCGCTATCACCCGCTTTCTGATGGGCTTCGTCGGTGCCGGATTCGTGATCGGCATCCGCATGGTCGGTGAGTGGTTTCCCGCCCGCCAGGTCGGTCTCGCTGAAGGCATCTACGGTGGCTGGGGAAATTTCGGCTCCGCCGCTGCCGCCATGAGTGTGCCGACACTCGCCCTGTGGATCGGTGGCGAGAACGGCTGGCGCTACGCGCTGATGATCACCGCAGTCATCGCCTTCGCCTATGGCGTCGTATTCTGGTTCAGCGTGCGCAATACCCCGAAGGGATCAACCTACTTCAAGCCAAAGAAAACCGGCGGTCTCGAAGTTTCCACTCCGCGTGATTTCTGGTTTCTGCTGGCCATGAACCTGCCGATGTATCTCGCGCTCGGCGTTCTCGCCTGGCGCCTGTCACCCACCGGCGTCGGTCTGATCTCGACCACCGCGCAGTGGATTTCGTGGCTCGCACTCGCCCTGCTTTTCGGCTTCCAGAGCTCGCAGATTTACCGCGTCAACAAGGACATGCTGCAGGACCCGGAGAGCGTGCCCAGGATGCAGCGCTACAAGTTCAAACAGGTCGCGATTCTGAATATCAATTACTTCGTCACCTTCGGTTCCGAGCTCGCCGTGGTATCGATGCTGCCATTCTTCTTCATCGACACCTTCGGCCTCGACCCGGTCAAAGCCGGCCTGCTGGCCTCCGGTTTCGCTTTTATGAATCTGGTCGCCCGGCCCAGCGGCGGACTGATCAGCGATCGATTCGGACGCCGGCCGACCATGTTGTTCCTGATTCTCGGACTCACCTGCGGCTACCTGATGTTGTCCCAGGTCGGCAGCGGATGGTGGCTCTGGCTTGCTGTCGCCGCGACCATGCTCTGCTCATTTTTCGTGCAGGCCGGAGAAGGTGCCGTGTTCGCCATGGTGCCACTGGTGCAACGCCGCATGACCGGCCAGATCGCCGGCATGACCGGGGCCTACGGAAATGTCGGTGCCGTGTGCTTTCTAACCGTCTACTCTTTTGTCGATGCCAGCACCTTCTTCATGGTCATCGGAGGCTCCGCCGCCGCTGCATTTATTGCTTCAATGTTCCTCGAAGAACCACAAGGTCATACTGCCGAAGTGCTGCCGGATGGCAGTGTTGAGTTAATTGAGGTGAGTTAGCAGTTGGAAATGGAGTTGGATATTCGAAATTTGGAATTTGATTTCTGCTGCTCTGCCGTTGGGACTCTCCGGTCGCATCGAAAAAGGCGATACCGCTCCAACTTGTTATCCACCCGGATTGAACAACCACCTCATCGCCCCCGTCGCAGCAAGAAGGCACGGCAAGCGCCAGTATCAAATTACCAATTACCAATTACCAATTACCAATTCCAAACCACCCTTACTCCTACGGTCAGGCTACTGACGCCGGCGTAAAGCCGCGCAACGAAGACAGCCTCGGCATTCGCATTCCTTCCGACTCCGATCAATTGGCGGGAAAGGGCATCGCTGCAGTCATCGCCGACGGTGTCAGCGCGGCCGAGGCTGCACGCGAAGCCGCCGATTTGTGTGTGTTAGGATTTCTCAACGACTACTACAGCACACCCGAACCGTGGCAGGTAAAAACTGCCGGGCAACGGGTCATCACGGCACTGAATCGCTGGCTGTTCGCCGAAGGCCAGGGCTTTCGAGACGAAGGCCGCGGCTTTGTCTGCGCGATGAGTGTGTTGGTGGTGAAAGGCTCGCAGGCGCACATTTTTCACGTCGGCGATACCCGAATCTGGCTGGTTCGAGACAGTCGGATCAGCCTGTTGACGCGTGATCACACCCAGCGCGTGTCGGAAGATCATGAGTATCTCAGCCGCGCGATGGGATTGTCGCTCAATTTGAAAATCGACTACCAGCAGCTCGATCTGGCTAGCGGCGACAGCTTGCTGCTGACTACTGACGGCGTTCACTCGGTGTTACTGCCATCGGTCATCGAGGAAATCTCCACCCGTGCCGAAAACACTCCGGATGAAATTTGCGCGTCACTTAACGCCGCAGCTCTCGACGCCGGCAGCACGGACAACGTCAGTTGCCAACTGCTGCGCATAGAACAATTGCTGTGCACCGAATCACAAAGCAACGCCGAACTGCTCGAGCGCCTGCCGATCCCCCCCGATCTCAATCCCGGCATGAAGATCGATGGCTGGGAGGTGGAAAAGATTCTCGATGCCAGCGCGCGCAGCCAGCTCTACCTGGTTCGCGACCTGGAAGACGGTCGGCGCGCCGTGATGAAAACGCCCTCCGTTAATTACGAGGATGACCCCGCCGTTCTGGAGCGCTTTCTCATGGAAGAATGGGTCGGTCGACGCATCGAATCCGACCGTGTGGTGCGCGTTCTGGAAAAACCGCGTCCGGCACGTTTTCTCTATTACCTGATGGAGCACGTCATGGGTCACCCACTGAGCGAATGGATTCGCCAGCACAAATGCGATGCCGAAATCACCGAAGTCGTCGACATCGTTCACCAGACCGCCGAAGGGCTGCGCGCCCTGCATCGCAAAGAAGTACTGCACCAGGACCTCAAGCCTGACAATGTTCTCATCGACGTCGACGGACGGGTAAAAATCATCGATCTGGGCTCGACCCGCGTCGCCGGCCTGCTCGATGGCGCCCAAGCGATCGATACCGACAGTGAGCACCGACTCGGCACCGCCCGCTACTCGGCACCCGAATACCGTGTCGGCCCCGCCGCCGATTCCCGCGCCGACCTTTTCTCGCTGGCGGTCATTGCCTACGAAATGCTCACCGGTGGTCACCATCCCTGGGGTGACGCCTTTGAAAACGCCGAAAGTCCCGGCCAGTTTGCCCGCCTGCATTACACTCCGGCTTACCGTCACAATCCGCTGGTTCCGGTATGGATCGACGGAGCCCTGCGCAAGGCGCTCGATTTCTCCCCGACGCAACGCCACCCTGCGCTGTCCGAATTTCTCTTCGACCTCAAGCGCCCCAATCCCGCCTATCTTCGCGAAGCCGCCGACCTGCCGCTACTCGAACGGGACCCTCTGCGACTGTGGAAAGGACTAAGCCTGATTCTGGGCATCCTGCTCGCCATCACGCTGTGGCTTCTGCTCAATGGCTAACCTCGACGATGAACGACATTCATCGTCGCCATGAATACAATGGCGACCGCTCGCCAGGCGGACGCTGATACTTGGCACACTTCAGGCTCTTAGTGGATGAAACACTCCACCATGAGCGCATCATTCCCTCCTCAAATCCCGGCATCGGCTCCGTTTTCGCCCGCGCAGCGCCTCTGGCTCGACGGCTACCTTGCGGGAATTTTCGCTGCCTCGAACCTCGCCGCCAACAGTGCGCCCGGCGGACAACTGACCACTTCCGGCGTTACCAAGCCGAAACCGCGCGTGCCGGTGATGTACGCCAGTCAGTCCGGCAACAGCGAAGAGCTCGCCACCGAATTTGGCGAAAAACTCACCGCCGCCGGCTTCGACGCGCCGGTCATCGGCACAGAGGATCACACCGATATTGACCTCACCCGCGAAAGCCATCTGCTTATTATTTCCAGCACCTGGGGCGAAGGCGATCCACCTGACAATGCCGTCGAGTTCTGGGACCTGCTCAAGTCCGACGAACATCCTCGTCTGGAGAATCTGAATTACGCCGTGCTCGGCCTGGGTGACAGCAATTACCTCGATTTCTGCGCCATGGGCAAACTCTTCGACGCCCGCCTCGAAGCCCTGGGAGCCACCCGCTTCGCCGCCCGTGGTGACTGCGATACCGACTTCGAAGAGCCCGCCGCCAACTGGTTCGAGACCGTGCTCGGTGAACTTTCCTCGCTGAGCGAATCCGAACCGGGTACGACCGAAGCATCCCCTGACAAAGCCACCAGTGGCACCAGCTCTGCTCCCGTCTACGACAAAAAGAATCCCTTCCCTGCCCGCCTGTTGATGAATCGGCGGCTCAACGCTGAAGGTTCAGCCCGCGACACCCGCCACTTCGAAATCGAATTGGCCGGTTCCGGCCTCAGTTACGAAGTCGGCGACGTGCTCGGCGTCTATCCGCACAACCATCCGCAGTGCGTCGACGAGCTGACTGCCGCACTCGCTTTCGACGGCGACGAGATCGTCACCCTGCCGGACGGCGAACAAATCACCTTGCGTCAGGCCCTGCTCAAACGCTTCGACATTCGCACTGTCAATCGCCCGCTGCTCGAAGCGTGGGCGCCTTTCTGTGATTCCGAAGCCCTGCGCAAACTGCTCGCCGACGACACCGACGCCGCAGCCGTTGAGTCCTACCTCTGGGGACGGGAGATCATCGATCTGGTCAACGAATTCCGCCCGCGCTTCGCCAGCCCGGGGGATTTCCTCGCCCTGCTGCGCAGACTCGGCGCGCGCCTGTATTCGATTTCGTCCAGCCCCAAAGCCCACCCCGACGAAGTCCACCTGACCATCGCCCGTGTCGAATACGAAGCCCACGACCGCCGCCGGCTCGGCGTCTGTTCGAGCTTCCTCTCCGACCGGGTCTACCCCGAAGGCGAGGTGAACGTGTTTTTGCAAACCGCCAAGCATTTCAAACTGCCCACCGATCTCAACACGCCCGTTATCATGGTCGGCCCCGGCACCGGCATCGCCCCGTTCCGTGCCTTCCTCGAAGAACGTCGTGCCACCGAAGCCCCGGGTCTGAACTGGCTGTTCTTCGGCAACCCTCACGAAGCCAACGATTTTCTGTATCGCGATGAACTCGAAGCGATGATCGAAGACGGCACTCTGCAACGCTTCGATACCGCCTGGTCCCGCGATCAGGAAACCAAAATCTATGTCCAGGACCGCATGCGCGAAGCCGGTGCCGAACTGTGGAAATGGCTCACCGAAGGCGCGCACTTTTACGTCTGCGGCGATGCCAAACGCATGGCCAAGGACGTCGACGATGCCCTGCACGCCGTCATCGCCGAATACGGCGGAAAATCTGACACCGAAGCCGCTGCCTACGTCGCAGACATGAAAAAATCCAAACGCTACCAACGCGATGTCTACTAACACTGCCACCTCTTCCTCAGCCGCTGCCCTACCCGCCCGGATCGCCGGCGAAGCGGTCAGCGACGACCAGCATCAGTGGCTCGACGGCTACTTCTCCGGCCTTGGCAACCAGGGCCTCAGCTTCGCCCAGGCCGACCCCGCTGCCGGACCTCAGCCTTTGGTTCCGGCTGAGAAAAAAACCAAACTCACCGCCGAGGAAAAGCTCAAACAGGAGATGCATCCCTTCGATGCTCTGCCCGTGCTGCGCCGCCGCGCCAGACTCAACGAGCAACCTGAGAAGGAAGACATTTTCCGCTTCAAATGGAACGGCCTGTTCTGGCTCGGACCGGTTCACGAAGGCTACATGTGCCGTCTGAGAATACCCGGCGGCAAGGTCGACAGTTCACAATTGCGCGAACTGGCATCGATCGCTGATGACATCGCCTGGGGCTACCTGCAACTCACCACGCGCAACAACTTTCAGATCCGCGTTGTCGAACCGAAGGACGCGCCCGAGCTGCTGCGCCGCATTCAGGACTGCGGCCTGCATTCCAGGGGAACCGGTGCGGACAACCTACGCAACTTTACTGCCAACCCGTCCTCGGGTTTCGATCCGCACGAGCTCCTCGACGTCATGCCCAACGTCGACGACCTCGCCAACTACATCGTTAACCACAACGAGTTCTACGACCTGCCGCGCAAGTTCAACGTCTCCTACGACGGCGGCGGCCTGATCGGCGTCGCCGAGGACACCAACGATATCGGCCTGCGCGCTTTCCGTCTGAAAGAACCACCTGAAGGCCATCCGCTGCACGGAAAAGTCAGCGGCGGCATCTGGTATCGCATTCTGCTCGGCGGAGTCACCGGTCATCAGGAATTCGCCGAATGCAGCGGCGCAATCTGCCGTCCCGAAGATTCCACTGAGGTCGTCGCCGCTCTGACCCGGGTATTCATTCGCAACGGCAATCGTGGCAACCGCGGCAAAGCCCGCATGATCTACCTGCTCAAAGACTGGGGCCTGGAAAAATATCTCGATGAGACCGACACCCTGCTCACTGAAGCCATCGGCGAGCCCCTGACCCGCTTCGATTTCTCTGATCCCGCCTTCGCCGACCTGATCGAAGAACACGACAAGCCAGTCGTGCCCCATCCCCACATCGGCGCCCAGGCGCAGAAGCAGGATGGCCTCAACTGGCTCGGCGTCTACATCCCGGTCGGCATTCTGCAAACCGATGAAGCTCGCGCCATCGCCGAAGTCGCCGATGAATTCGGCAACGGCGAACTGCGTCTGACGATTTTTCAGAATCTGCTCATCCCCAACATTCCCGACGACCAACTCGAAGCCGCCCGGTCCAAACTGGCCGACGCCGGCCTCGGCACCGAAGCCAGTTTCGTGCGCGGCGGCGTCGCCGCCTGCACCGGCAATCGTCATTGTAAATTCGCCAGCTCCGATACCAAAGGCCACTCGATCGAAGTCGTCGATTTTCTCGAACAGCACATCACGCTCGATCAACCGATCAACATTCACGTCACCGGCTGCCCGCACTCCTGTGCTCAGCACTACATCGGCGATCTCGGGCTGCTCGCCTGCAAGGTCAAGGATCCCGACAACCCGGACGGCGATTCCCTTGAGGGATACCACGTTTTTGTTGGCGGCGGCTTCGGTAACAACAAAAAGCTAGGCCGGCAACTTTTCAAAAGTGTAGCCGCTGGCGACCCGCTCAATCACAAGATTCTGGCCATCCTGACCAGCTACCTCACCCATCGCCAACCGGACGAAGCCTTCATCGATTTCACCTCCCGCCACGACATCGACGAATTGGCAGCGATGACCGAAGCACAGTTGCAAAGCGGCGCGAGCTTCGAAACGACGAGTGCCACATGAACACCGAGGTCCTCACCGCAGGCCCGAACCTGCTCGACAAGTTGCTCGAAGAACAGCAGCAACTCACCGCCGTCGAGCGTTTCAGTCAGAAGCACGCCGCCGATAATACTCCCACTCAGGCGCGCTACTATCGCGATCTTATTCCGCTGACCCGTCCCGGCGCGGGCGAGCAGTATGGCTTCGAAGTTGACCTCGACGCCTGCTCCTCCTGCAAAGCCTGCGTCTCCGCATGCCACAGCCTCAACGGTCTCGACGAGGACGAATCCTGGCGTGATGTCAGCATCGTCACCGGCCTCGATGCCGACCTTCAGGCGGTACAACAAACCGTCACCAGCGCGTGCCACCACTGCGCCGACCCGGCTTGTGCCGACGGTTGTCCGACACTCGCCTACGAAAAAGACCACGACACCGGCATCGTCCGCCACCTCGACGACCAATGCATCGGCTGCCAGTACTGCCAGCTTAAGTGCCCCTACGACGTCCCCAAATTTTCCGAGTCGCGCGGCATTGTACGCAAATGCGACATGTGCCACGAACGCCTCGCCGAAGGCGAAGCCCCGGCCTGCGTGCAAGCCTGCCCGAGCGAAGCCATCCGCATCCGCATTGTCCCCATCGAAGAAATAGATCTCGCCGCCGCTGGTAACAGAAAACTCCTGCCCGGCACCGTAGACTCCAGCTACACCCGCCCCTCGACCCGCTTCCTCAACTCGCGCGTTGAAATCGAAAGCGACGACAACGCCGCCCCTCAACCCGAACACGGCCACTTCCCTTTGGTGTGGATGTTAGTGCTCACTCAGATCTCCGTCGGCATCCTGCTCGCCGCCACAATCCTGACAAATCCGCCAACGGCTCTGCCCTGGCTGGCCGCCATCATCGGCGTGCTCGGCATCGCTGGCAGCGTGCTCCACCTCGGTCGTCCACAACACGCCTGGAAAGCCTTTCTCGGCTGGAAGAAATCCTGGCTCAGCCGCGAAATCATCGCCTTCAACCTTTGGCTGCCGCCGCTCGGCCTCGCCGCCATCGGCTGGCTCCCCGCCTGGCCCGCTCTGCTCACCGGAGCTCTCGCCGTTGCCTGCTCAGTCATGGTTTACGTCGATACCCAACGCGAATTCTGGAAAGCCAGAAACACTTTATCGCGCTTTCTCGGCACCATTGCTATAACGGCAGCGCTCACTTTCACCGCCTGCAGCAGCTCTCCCGGCTTCCTTTTGCCCGCCAGCGTTATTCTCGCCAAACTGCTCATTGAATCGCTCGCCCTTCTGCCTCTCCGATTCGCCAAAGCTTCGCCCGCTAAAACTACCGCCTACCTGCTCGCGGTTCCCCTGCGCCGCACCACCGTCGGCCGAATCGCCCCCGCGATTTGCGCTCTCGGCATCCTGACCGCTCTCAATCCTGCTGCCTTCGGTAGCGCCGCACTGCTCCTCGCCGTCGGCGAACTCATCGAACGCAGTCTCTATTTTAAAGCCGTCGCCGCCCCGAAAATGCCCGGCCTCAGTTGATCGAAAGTCACAGAAGCAGGGCACGCCGCTGGATCAAATTTCAAACAGTCAATTTCAACTCCCATGTCCCTCGTCGAAAAAGCCCTGTCCCTCGCCCCATCTCTACGCAGTTTCGACGGCCCGCTCACTGAGGACCTGGTGCGTGAGCCGGGCAAATTCGGCCTCGGTGCCGTGCCTCGCCAACTTTCACCCGATGCCACCACCACGGCGGTCTGCGGTTACTGCTCGACCGGTTGCGGACTCAACCTCCACCTGCGCGACGGTGAAGCCATCAACCTCACCGCCGATACCGACTACCCGGTCAACCTCGGCATGGCCTGTCCAAAAGGCTGGGAAGCCCTCGCTCCCCTCGACGCCGACGACCGCGCCCTGACGCCACTCCTCCGCCGCCGTGGTCATCCCGAAGACGACCGCCCCATTGACTGGCAAAGTGCCGCCGAAACCTTCGCTAAACGCATGCACGCGGTCGCCGATGAACACGGCCCGGAATCTATCGCGTTTCTCAGCACCGGCCAGATTTGCACCGAAGAGATGGCCCTGCTTGGAGCCTTCGCCAAGTTCGGTATGGGCATGGTACACGGCGACGGCAATACCCGCCAGTGCATGGCCACCGCGGTCGCCGCCTACAAGGAGTCGTTCGGCTTCGATGCGCCACCCTACACCTACGCGGATTTTGAAAAATCCGACGTCATCGTGCTGGTCGGTTCCAACCTGTGTATCGCCCACCCGATCATGTGGCAGCGGATTCTTCACAATCCGCATTCACCCGAGATCATCGTCATCGACCCACGCAAGACCGAAACCGCGATGCAGGCCACCCGCCATGTCGCGCTGGCGCCGAAGTCAGACCTCATGCTGCTTTACGGCCTGGCACGGCGGCTCATCGAAATCGGCGCCGTCGATGCCAATTTCGTCTATTGCCACACCAGGCGCTACGACCAGTTCGCCGATCATGTAGCACAGTTTTCGCCGGCCGATGTCACCGCCGCCACCGGCCTTTCCGAAACCGACCTCAACGAACTCGCCGACACCATAGCCAGCGGCAAACGCGTTTCGTTCTGGTGGACAATGGGTGTCAATCAGAGCCACGAGGCCACCCGCACCGCACAGGCAATCATCAACCTCGCGTTGATGACCGGCAACATCGGCCGCCCGGGCACCGGCGCCAACTCGATCACCGGCCAATGCAACGCCATGGGCTCACGCCTGTTCAGCAATACTACCAACCTGCTCGGCGGCCACGATTTCACCAATGCTGAACACCGCGAAAAAATCGCCGCGAAACTCAACATCGACGCCGGGCGAATTCCCGACCGCAACAGCCTCGCCTACGACCAGATCATCGATGCCATCGATGCCGGTAAAATCAAAGCCCTGTGGGTGATCGCCACCAACGGCGCCCACTCGTGGATCGACAGCAAACGCTTCAACAAAATCCTCGATAAGCTCGACTTTCTCGTGGTGCAGGATCTCTACACTACCACCGAGACCGCCGAGCACGCCGACCTGATCCTGCCCGCCGCCGGCTGGGGTGAGAAAGACGGCACTTTGATCAACTCCGAACGCCGCATCGGTCTGGTCAAAAAAGTCCGCCGCGCCCCCGGCCAGGCACTTGCCGATTTCTCCATCTTCCGCC
>CBDULB010000063.1:0-34295 GCA_965367965.1 uncultured bacterium
GAGATTGAGCGGCACCGTTGCCAGGGTGATGAATGGCAGGACCAGTGCCAGGTAGCGAAACCCTGGAAAGCGAATGCCGGGAAGTCGGGGGGCGATTTCCAGCGCCGCAAATGCCAGCAGCGTCACGCCGGCGATGGCGACGACGACCGGCTTGCCAAAGCTGATCGCAAATGGTGCCGTGAACGCGGCCATCAACAGGGTCAGAACAAGCAGGCGACTCCACAGCCGGTTCAAATTGGGCATGCTTCGAAGCAGAAGTACCGCCAGCAATCCGCCGACCAGATAGAGCAGATTGAGGTAGCGGCCGGTCGATTCGAGTCCGCCGACTTCATTGGTTCCGGAGAACGGAGTGATTGGAAAAAATGCCGTGGCCACCGCTGCGACGCAGACCAGCGAGGTCACGATCAGACTCTGGTCGGACGAAAACGGTTTTCGGCGAATCAAGGCCAGCAGGCCGGCCAGTAATCCTGACAGAACAACTACAGCGATTGGCAAGGGGCGATTGACGAAGCCGTTAAAAAGCTGCTGCCATTGCTCCCGATCGAGGCCGGCGGCGATGACCGAAGTCAATTTCGTGGGATCCTGATCGATGACGCCGAACGGTCCTGCGAATGGTCCGGCGGCTGCCGGATAGACAGGGTTCCCGGTCAGCAACCAGTTGCGTAGATACCAGTAGCCGCCGGCGCACAAGACTGCAGTGGCGACCAGGAAGCATGCGCCGATGGCTTTGGAAAATGGGTGGCGTTTCAGGGCGGTGATCGCGAATACCAGGCAAAGCAGGCCGACGGGCGGCGCAAACGAGACTTTCATGCCGACCGCGAATCCCGCACAGGCCCCGCCGATCAGAGCGAGCGGCAGGTTGATGGAGCGTTCGCCGTCTCTCAGAGAGGCGAGTAAAAGTGCCACCGCAGCGAGCACCATGACCGGTGGCGAGAAGTCGAGATCGGTAAACGAGGTGATGCCAAAGAAGGTCGGTGTCGATGCCAGCACGAGAATGGCGGGCAGCAGACGCCAGCGTTTGGAGACATTCAGCTCGTCGGCGAAGTGCAGACTCAGAGCGATGAACAGGGCCAGGTAGATCAGGCCATTGAGCGGTACGGCGCCGTCGTGACCGAAAGGCAGCATGAACCACAGGCTGAGCAGCTCGCCGTTGAGCGGAAAGTAGGCCTGGTAGGTGCTCGGAACGACGCTGAATTTTCCATCGCTGAGCCACTGGGCGATGATCGCCGCGTGATAAGTTTTGTCGTCGTTGGTGATGTAGGTGCCGAGCGCGAGATTGCGCACCAACCACCACGCTCCGAGACCCAGCGCGACAGGCAGGAGAGGCGACCAGTCGAGCAGACTGTGCGGGCGAATCATCAACGGTCTGCGATCAGGGCTGTGATCGCGTTTCAGGGCGAAGGCGGCCGCCAGAGCCGGGGCGATCAACAGGCCGGCGGCGATATGGGCGTCGAGCAATCCGAGACTACCGAGCAGAAGGGTCAGCAGGCTGACGATCAGGACATATGCCGAGATCCCGGCGGCGATGCGCAATGCCGGCGATAATTCATCGGACACGGCGTTACGTGCGATCGCAAGAGCGATAACTGTAGCGGCAAGATTACCGCCGAGAAATGCGATGGCGTCAGCGGCATTCATCAGTCGTCGGCATCGGCCACGTTGGTGGTGCGCAGGTCCCATATCACCACGTCCCGGGATTTAGCGAAAACCGGAACGTCGAGTGTGCTCAGCCACCGGTGTTGGCAGGGCCACGCGTCGCCCTGGTGAGGCATCGACGGCGTGACCACAAAATCGACTTCCGAGTTGCGCAAGTTCTCCAGGAAATGCGCGGGGTCGACTTCGATGGCGGTATCAAACGCGTAGTCGAAGAAATTGCGGCCACCGTGCATGTCGTCGCGTTCGTGCAGGGCGACTGCTGGAGTTCCATTGGCCGAAAGGCGCACCGGCTGGTTTTGAAATCGGCGTCCGTAGAGGGTGTAGAATTCCGGGCGCAACCCGAAATACATGCCCACCCGCGAACCTTCCGGGAGCTTGTCGATTTGCGCATTCATCCAGGTTTCGTGATGCATACGATCCGTCGATCGCAGACTGATGGGGGCGGCGAAAGCGGCGGCGGTAAGGGCAATCGTGATGATCGAGAACCAGACTGCCGAATGCTTCGCCATCAATGAAATCCTCCTGGTGATGGCTTCGGGTTGGTAGGCGAGAACCTGAAGGATCGCGTGACTGACCAGGCCCACAGCGAGCGCGGCACAGGCGAACAACGGATCGATGGCGACGCCGAGAGGAATGGTGAGCAGAAGTATCAATCCGGCAAACACAGCCCATTGTTCGTGGCGACCGAGCTGAGGAGATTCGATCCATGCGAGCAGCCGTGGCAGCAATAGAAAGCCGCACAGGTAGGCGAGCGTCAGGTAGCGGCTGGAACCTTTCAGGTAGAAATTGCCGTCGTCCCCGCGGGCCGAGAATGGCATCCACGGAAACAAGGTGACGCACACCACCGCGAAAACGGTGAGCGTCACCGCGGTAACAGCGGGAACTCCGCGTGAACCGAGCCGAAGCCGGGCCACGGCGAGCACCGAAACAACCACGGCGAAGATGGCGAGCATGGCGTGGGTGGCGGGCCATGCGAACAGCATTTCGCCGATCTCGGTGTATTCGATGATGCCGAGTTTGCCATGCTCGATGGCGCTGGCGAGCGTGGTGTCATACTGCTCCCGGCCTCCGAAAGGTCCGGCGAAGGGGCCGATTTTCGCCGGGTAGAGCGGGTTTCCGGTAAGCAGAATATTTCTCACATACCAGTAGGCTCCGGCAAAGGTCGCGGCGATGAAGAAGTTCAGGCCGTTGGCGATGGTGCCGAAAAAACTGAGACGTTTCACCGATGGCGGTGTCGGCAGTCGGCCGTCGCTGATCCGGCAACGCAGAAAAATGCGACCGGCGACCATGATCATCAGGATGGCGGCGAGCGGTGCGAAGGTGGACTTCATGCCGACGGCAAAACCGGCGAAAGCACCGGCGATGATGACTTGTCGGCGCCGTGCGGGTGAAGTATCCCGGCAGCCGATGGCAAGAGCGGCGAGCAGCACGACCGGCGCGGCGACGTCGACGTCGGCGAACCAGTTGCACTGACTGACGATTTCGATCGACGACAGAAACAAGACAGCGGGAACCAGTCGGGTCCAGACCGGTAGCTTCCAGCGTCGACCAAATTCGAGGCCCAGAGCGATAAACAGCCCCGCGTAAAGCAACGCAGTCAGTGGTACAGCGGCGTCGTTGCCAAATGGCATCATGAACCAGAGTGGCAACAACTCGGCGTTGAATGGATAGTAACTTTGGTAACTGAAAGGCGTGAGGTCGATCTGTCCGCTGAGCATCCAGTGGACGAGACTGGGCGCATGATAAGTCTTGTCGTCAAAGGTCAGGAAAGTGCCGAGCAGGGTGTATTTCACCACCCATATCGACGACAGGCCGATGACCAGAGCGAGCATGGGCGTCAGCAAGGTATTCAGTTGCGCGCGTGCCGCCCGGGCATCGATCGGTGGCAGCAGCGAGTTGAGGTCGTGGCTGGTGTGCCGGCCCCTGATGAGGGCGACGCATAAGGAGGCGATAACGACCACAGCACAGGGAGACCAGGATTTGAGGATGCCGAATAAACCCAGCACCAGAGTGGTCAGGCTGGCGATCAGCAGGTAGCTGCCGAAGAGCGCGATCCAGCGCACCGGCAGCGACCGGTCGCGGCAGGATGTGGAGGCGAAAACGGCCGCCAGAAAAAGGGCGGCCGCATTGCTCAGGATAAACAGGACTGCGGCAGACGCGGTCATTAGTTAGTTAAGGGGACGGATCAAGGAAGCAACACGGAGGCAACGAACGCGGCGGCGGTGCAGGCACCGAGTGCCCAGCTGATGCGATCTTTGATAGAAAAAACGATGGGATCGTCGTGCATCTCGCCGCGGCTGGTGGCGATCCACAGTCGGCATTGCCAGAACAGCAGAACCGGAACGATGGCCCAGAGTGCGCTCGGATGAGCGTAGGCGGATTCGGCGACGTTGCTGTGAACGTAGAGACTGAGCACCAGCACGGATGCAAAGCTGGCAGAGACACCGAAGCGCTCGAGCATGTCCAGATCCGCGATGCCATAGCCGCGATTGCCGAGATGCTGTTTGCCGGCGTCGCGGATGCGGATCAGTTCGGCGCAGCGTTTGAGAAAGGCCAGACCGAGGAACAGGAAGGACGAAAAACCGAGCAGCCAGATGGTGGCATGGTTGTCGGTCGCGATGCCGCCGCCAACGACACGAGACGTGTAAAGGAAGGCAAGAATGAAGACGTCGATCAGCAGTCGGCGCTTCAAGTGCAGTGAGTAGGCCTGGGAGACGATGGCGTAGAGCGCGAGGATCGTGGCTGCCTGCCACGAGATGGCCAGGGCAATACCGATTCCTGAAAAAATCATCACCGGTGTGCCGATCAGGCCGGCTAGAATCGGCAGATTACCGCTGGCGAAGGGGCGTTTGCATTTACGATGGTGGGCGCGGTCGGCTTCCAGATCGAGCATATCGTTGCTCAGGTAAATGCCGGACGCGACGAAACTCCACGCGACGAACATCAGTGCGCCGGAGATGACCACCGGCAGCTCGGTGTAGGTGTGAGAGGTGATCACCGGAACGAACACGAGGACATTTTTCACCCACTGGTAGCAACGTATAGCGCGCAGAAATTGAACGACCGAATTTCCCCGTCCGGTGAAACTGCGGTTGGGTTTTCCGGACAGATCGATCAGGTGCTGGGTCGAAGCGCTGACACCGACCGTGATCACCGATCGACTGTGTTCCCAGACAGCGAGATCGGCTTTGCTGTCGCCGGCGTAGTCGAAACCGTTGTCGCCGAATCGCTCGATCAGGACTTTGGCTTTGTGAGCGCCTTTGAGGTTTACCTCTCCGTCGGAGGCGAGGACTTCATCAAACAGGTCGAGGTGTTCGGCAACCGAGTCGGCGATGCGGGAGTCGGCTGCAGTGACCAGGTAGAGCTTGCGACCGCGCTGCTTTTCACTGACCAGCCAATCGAGGAGTTCCTGATTATACGGTAAAAGTGAGACATCAATCTTCGCTCGTTGAGCGAGTTGGCTCTTTAAATAAGCGCGGCCTTTGAGCAACCAGAAGGGGATACGGAAAGCGAGACCGGGCTGCACTTTGAGGGCTGCCATCAGCGACTCGTAGAGCATGTCGCTGCGAATCAAGGTTGCGTCCAGATCGATACACAATGGAATCTCCAGATCATCCACCGTTGCATCGACGGATGATTCGCGGGACTCGCCCGGGGACCGCTCAGGAAGAGGGGTGATTGAAACCTGGATTGGCATAAAGTGATCGCTAATCTATGGAAAATATAAATCTTACTACAAATTCCTTAATAAGACAATTTGAAATATTATGAAAATAGCTATAATTTATGGTAATTTATAACTCAAGCATGTCCAATAACGAATCAATGCAGCCGTCGGTGACTATCGTCAGTGCTGCCGACGCCGGCTATTTTTGGGGTTTGTATTTGCTTGCCGCTTCGGTGGCGAAGTCGGGTATGGGTTTTCCCATGAATCTCCTCATCAAGGGTTTCAATGACCCTCAGCGTCGGCTGCTGGAGCAGTTCGACGGGGTGACGCTGCACGAGATCTCCGACGACAGTGCCCGCAATCTGTGCATGCGCAAAGCGGAGGCATTTTCTCATGCCGAAACGGACTACATCGCCTGGTTGGATTCGGATTGTGTCGTGGTCGGTGACATCAGTGAGTTGATCATCCCGATGAACGGCGAAATGCAGTTGCGACTGCGCATGCCGTTTGAAACAACGGAAGCGTTTGCACATTTTTACGAAGATGGTGAACCGCGCGAGGGGCTGGCCCGTGCCGTCGCCAAAACCTGGCAGGAAGATGTCGGCGAAAGGGATGAACCGAGACACGATTCGATCGCTTCATCGAATTGTTTCGTCGTGCACCGCCGCCATTTGCCGTTCATTGCCCGTTGGGAGGAGCAGATTAAAAAAGTGCTGCCGTCGGAGAACTCGGGTGTGGTGAACTACGAATACGCGCACTACTGGCAGACTGACGAGTCGGTGCTGAACTCGCTCATTCTGTTCGCCGACGATGCGCCCGAGGTCAGCGATTATCGAATGGGTGATCGCGACGGGGCGCACGTGGCTCATTTTGTCCTGCAACCTAAGCCGTGGGTGAAGTGGACCCGACGGCACATTCGCTACATGCCGTTCACCTTCGATCTACTCGACTGGGTCGAGGAAAATGGGTTCGATCTTCCCGATGAGATCCCGCCCGCGCTGCGTCGCAGTCGCGGTTGGATCAACACCATGGAAGCCTACGCCATCACCGCCTATCAGGAGACGAGATACTTCGGCGGGCGGATGCTGCGCCGGGTCGGTGCGATTGCTTGAGGGCTCACGCACTGCGTTGTCTGCTTGAGTGGCGCCGGTTCAGTCGTCAGACGTGCCGCCGGCTGAATCAGCGAGCTGCGCTTCCTCGGGTGGCAGCGTTTTCTTGAAGCGGCTTTTATCGATCGCCTTCATGTAGGCCTCGAGTGGCGAGCACTTGCCGTCGACCAGCTGTTTCCAGATTGCATCATCCATGAACTGCATGCCGTGTTCGCGGCCGCCGGTGATGATATCGGTCAGCTTCTGGGTGGCGCCTTCACGAATGATCGATGCGACGGCCGGTGTCGAAACGAGGATCTCGTTGACGGCGACTCGACCGGGTTTGTCGGATCGTTTTAACAACAGCTGAGCCACAACGCCGCGCAGCGATGCCGAGAGCATGGTGCGCACCTGCGACTGCTGGTCGGAGGGAAATACGTCGACGAGTCGGTCAACGGTTTTGCGGGCATTGTTGGTATGCAGGGTGCCGAATACCAGCAGGCCGGTCTCGGCGGCGGTCAGTGCCAGCGAAATAGTTTCCAGGTCGCGCATTTCCCCGACCAGAACGATGTCGGCATCTTCCCGCAGCGAGGCACGCAGTCCATCGGCGAAACTCGGTGTTTGAATCGGAACTTCACGTTGCGAGATGATGCTCTCTTTGTGTGAATGTACGAACTCAATCGGCTCCTCGACGGTGATGATATGCCGCGAGTAGGTGCGGTTGATGTAGTCAATCAGCGCGGCGAGTGTCGTTGATTTGCCGGAACCGGTGGGGCCGGTGACCAGCACCAGACCGGAGCGCATGTCGCCAAATCTGCGCACAGCATCGGGGATGCCGAGATCTTCGAGCGACATGATCTTGGTCGGGATCAAACGGAACACGGCGCCGAGTCCGTTTTTCTGTTTGAAGTAGTTGCAGCGGAATCGCGAGTGTTCATCCATCTCGTAGGCAAAGTCGAGGTCGCCTTTTTCGAGATAGCGTTCAAAGGCATGCTCCTCACAGATTTCAGCGAGCATGCTTTTCAGCATGTCGTGAGTGAGGATGCCCTCGGCGATCGGAGAAACCGCGCCGTGCAGGCGGATCTTTGGCGGCTGGCCTTCACTGAGATGAAGGTCGGAGGCGCCGGTTTCAACGAGGTGTTGGAAATACTGATCAATGACTGGCATGGGATCGGTGGTCGGGGACGATTAAATGGGAAAGGAAATGAATATTAAGGTCGTGGCCGGGCCGGGGCGGGCCGTTAGATTTCGATGCCCAGAGCGGCACGTACGTCTGGTGGATTGACGGAGCGGGCGACGGCTTCCTGCGCGGTGATGGTGCCCGCCTCGACGAGATCGATAAGCGCGTCGTCCATGAGCGTCATGCCTACGTTTTTACCCGTCTGCATGATGCCGGGCAGCATGAAGGTCTTACCGTCGCGAATCGTTGCTGAGACAGCCGGGGTGTTGACCAACAGTTCGAGTGCCAGGGCACGTCCACTGCCGTCGGCTTTGGGAACCAACTGCTGAGAGACGATACCGCGCAGTGATTCACCGACCATGATACGGATCTGCTCGCGCTGTTCGGTGGGGAACACGTCGAGTACACGGTCGAGAGTACGCGCGGCACTGCCGGTGTGCAGGGTGGCGAGCACCAGGTGACCGGTCTCGGCGGCGGTGATCGCCAGCGAGATGGTCTCCAGGTCACGCATTTCACCGACCATGATTACGTCCGGATCCTCACGCAGGGCGGCGCGCAGGGCGGTCGAGAACGAGTCGGTGTGGGTGTGCACTTCGCGTTGGTTAACCTGACATCCGGCAGACTCGATGACGTACTCGATCGGGTCTTCGAGCGTGATGATGTGGTCTTCGCGGTCGTTGTTGATCTCGTTAATGAGGGCAGCCAGGGTGGTCGATTTACCGGAACCGACTGCGCCGGTGACCAGCACCAGGCCGTTGTGATATTTGAGCAGCGGACGAATCGCCTCGGGCAGACCGAGCTCGTCCATGGTGCGGATGTTGGTGCTGATGACACGAAACACCATTTCCCAGCCGAGGCGTTGTTTGACAACGGAAGCACGGAACCGGCCGAAGCCTGGGTCGTAGGCGAAGTCAACATCGCCACGATCTTCGAGGCGTTCGAGTTCAGCGGCAGGCAGATACGAGCGCGCCAGGCGTTCGGTATCCTCCGGCGTGAGCTCGATGGAGTTTTCCCAGATGGGCTGCAGCAACCCGAACCTGCGCCACGATGGCTTGCAGAAAGGGGATAGATGAACGTCGGAGCAATCGTACTCCTGAGCGAGTTTTAGGTAGTCGTCGACGTGGTCGCGAACGGCTATAAGATCAGACATGCTTTCTTATACGACGATGTATAGGGGAGTCGTCAAGCGCTCGTCACGATTCGTCTGAAATTTCCTCGTCGATGACCGGCGCGACCTTTCGGCCCAGATAGGCTGTGAGCGCGAAGCGCAAGGCGGGAATGACCATTTTGGACATATTTTTGGCGAGAAAACCGGTGGTTCCGCCGAGCAGTCCGGCGACCCCGAGCCGGCGGGTTTTCTGGTTGCCGCTTTTCTCTTGTCGAGTGATTCGCACCAGCGGGCGGGCCAGCAGAAAACCGGTTAAGGCACTGGCGCCTAACCAAATACCAAGATGTTCCTGATAGGAACGGTGAACCTTCCGGCTCAGGCTGAGCGAGTCGCGCAGGTCGTTGAGATCGTCACTGATCTCGTAGCGCGATTCTTCGAGGGCGGCGATCAACTCGCTGCGATCTAGCTCTTCGAGTTTTCTTTCTTGCTCAGCCATTTACGATCTTTCTCGAGTTGATCCAGAGTATCCCTGAACAGAGCCTCGGTGGGGTGTCGGCGGGAAATCAGAAAAGCGATAATGCCGCCGGTGATGTGCAGACCGGCGGCGATGGCGATACCAACCGGCCAGGACCAGTCGAGTTTTTCGACAGCCCAAACCACCACAGCCAGCACAAGACCGACGTAACCGATCGCCAGAAACAGCCCGGCAATGGCCAGAAAAGCAATCTTCTGACCCAGTTCGGCCGCCGCCTCGCGGGCTTCCAGTCGAATCAGGATGCCGCGGATGTGCAGGTAATCGACCAGCGTGCCGATACTGTCGGTCACGACCTGGCCAAGATCCCGGCGCGGACCCTGCGCCGGCCGCTGCTGAAAGTCGTCACGATTCACAGCGGGTATTCGATGCGGGGTCGTCGATGTTGGTGGGCAGGGCAGGGCATAAAGTGATCAGGCGTCCGCCTCGGCCGGGGTGGGCGGCACCGGTCACCTGAGCGAAAGGCGGCGAGCGGTTCAGGCTTAGCGCAGAACGCGGCCGATGATGAATCCGATACCAAGCGCAATCAGCACCGACTTGGCCGGATTTTCCCGAACGTAGCGCTCGCCGTCCTGACGATAGTCATCGGCAACGTGGCGTGCGCGGTCATATTGTTCTTCGGCGTAGTGGCGTGCTTCGTGAGCTTTATCAGTGGCAAATTCGCGGATGTTGCCGGCGCGTTCGCGTGCCGCCTCTTTGAGTTCGTCGGCTTTCTGGGTCGCAGCGTCGCGAAGTTCTTCGGCTGCTTGAAGGGCGTGGGATTTGCTGGCTGCTACTTTGTCCGCAGGTTCGGTGGAGGTGGTTTGTTGGCTCATAGTTTTATTGAATTATTGTCAGTCTTACTAAGCAGCATGGCACGTGCCAGATGTTGTCTCAGCAAGTTTACACATCCGCGAAATGAAAGCAAGATGACCCGCTAACCCAGGGTCTATGAAGGCGGGCGGTCCTGCCAATCGATGATGCGGCAGCGGCTCATGTCGAAAGGGGAAAACGCGACCTTGACCTGCTGCTGGTCCCAATCGCCGCTACAACGGGGACCGAGCTTGGCAACGACGCCGACGACGCGGTGACCGTTGGCCATTTCGATGTCGTAGAGGCGGTCTCGACTGCGTTCCGCGACGGGGGTACCGATGGCGATGATGGAGGGACGTTCCGGCATTCTGAAAAATTTAACGTGGGTGTGAAAAGGGGGTGGGCAGGAGTGCAATCATGGCTGAATATCGCGTAATTTCATGCACAATGCACGGCGCGATCTTGCACCATGCGCTGCGCCGATCCTCGTCGTGAAATCAACCGATGTCCTGCCATTTCACCAGTGGCGACAGTTGTGGCCGGCCATCCTGATGCCACAGCGGATGCGGCTGCTGGGCGGCGCCGAGTGCGCAGATGCGACTGGCGTTAAGGTAGCAGAGGGATTCGGCGTGGCTATCGGTGAACGGATGAACGGCGATGCTGCTCAAGTAGGGGTGAACTATTCCCAGCTCGCCGGCGAGTTCGGTGATGTCGCCGGTCGGCAGAGGCTTAACGAAGGCAACGCGGTTCAGTGGCGAAACCGCAAACCCGCTTGAGGGGTCATAAATCACCGTCCATTCCGATCCAGTGGGGCTCTGCCAGATGGCGACATCTTCGTCACTGGCGGCACGGAAAGTGTAGCTGTCGCGCAGCGCGGTGATCGCGGCCGATTCGCCGATGGCGAGGTCGCTGCGCGGATCGATCTTTTCGTAGTTGGCCATCGCTGTGGCAAGACTGCCGGCAAAGCCTTTTGCGTCGATAGCTGCGTTGTCGACATAGAAGCAATGTGGCGAAAGACAACCCTGTTGATCGTACAGGCCGACATCGCGTGCCGCCCTTTCGGCAGCCGTGCCGTCCGGGTCAGAGAAAATCACGCCGAAGCTGATGGCGTGGCCGTGGGCGATAAAGCTCTGATCGGCTCGCGCCTGACGGCGAAAATGGTCAACCGTGTCGTCATCGCCGAAAACGATGATGGCGTTGGCGCGGCGCAGCCAATCGTCCTCGAGGGCACGGCAGAGCGTGACCTGGCGGCTGAGCCCGGGAGCAAGACGGGCAACGAAGGCATCGATCTCAGGCAGGCCCGCAGACGGCAATTTCACCAGATTCTGTGAGCCGAGCAGTAATCCGCGGATGAGCGACTGAAGGCCGGCGATCGGCGTGTTGCCGGCGACGATATGGAGCACACAGGACGGGGCGATGGCACGGGTCCGCAGGGGACGTTCGGCACTTTCCGACTGACCGGCGGCGCCGTAGTTCCCAAACCCGTCCAGCGCGTCCCGACGGCCGAGTTCAGCCGCGACCAGGTCGAGCAGAGATTCAGCGCTGATCGATCCAAGCGCGGGAAAATGCTGTGCCGCTTCGGCAATCGCCGCCGCCCGTTGCGCGGTGTCAGGAAATGCTGCCGAGGCCATCGCTATCGTTATCGCTGCGAGCCGGGGCGCTCGATCACTGGAAACGACGCGGCTTCCGGACTGAAAGTAAACCGGATGTAACCGAGTTCGTTGACGATCGTGGTCGGCATGAGGATCGAGGTGTCGGTCCATCGTCCGGGAAGGATCGGCGTGTCCACCCGGGCTTCGAACGGTTTGAGCTGTTTTTGCCAGTCATCGAGTCGCGAGGCAAAGGTCGGCAGGTCCTCGCCAACCTGCCGTTTGGGCGGCGAGGGGCCGTATTCGCCGGTCAGTTTCACCTTCTTGATGACCAGCAGCAGCGGATTGCCGATCGAGATGCGCAAACGCGTTTGGCTGCCTTCCGGTGTGGTGCCGTTGGCGGTCAGCAAAAACATACCGTACGGCGTTTTGGCGAATGCTGTGCCTTCGCTCAAAGCACTGAGCACGGCGATTTCGCCGATGCCCGATTGATTTTCCAGATAGGCGCGGTCGATGCCCATGATGAAACGCAGCATCTTGATATCGCTGAGTCGCTCCGCCTGCAGGGGCAGTTCGATCTGAGTCCACTGGCCCGGTTCCAGAGGCGTCACGAACAAATGCTGAAACGGCACCAGCGTTTTTTCCCAGGCTTCTTCGCGAATCGAAAAGGCTTCGTCGCTCTCTCCCGGGGTCGGCGATGGATGGTCGTCGCCGAAGTGGCCGCGCAGACTGAATTCGGTGACGGTGAGCCCCATCGGATTACCGATGTTGAGCGTCGCGATGTAGCCGGTTTGGCCGCCGGTGGCGGGCAGCACATCGTCGAGTCGCACCAGGAATGTGCCGTGAGCGGTTCCCAGCGTGACGTGATTTTTATAGCCGATCGGCAGGTAGGCCAGCGACTCAAAGCGCTCGCGTCGCCGGGCCAGAGCGGCCATCGCCCGCTCGACGCGCTCAAAGCGCAGATCCTGTTCGGCGATGGTATTTCCCGACTGTTCGAGCGCGGTCCGCCCCTGTGCTTCAGCCTGTTCCAGACGCAGCATCAGCTGCTCGCGCTGGCTCTCCATCGATTCGATGGCGAGGCCGGTTTCGTCCGCCCTTTTCTGAGTCGCCTGTTTCAGCTCCGCAATCTGAGTCTCCAGTTCCGCCACCCGGTCGCCGTCACTGCAGGCGGTGGTCAGCAGCGCCAAAGCGCACGCGCACCGCCCGGCGCCGATGCGCACCTCGCGGCCGACTTTGAGCAGAGCGGGGGACAGGGAAATCATGGCGGCAGTGTAACGCGCAGATCTGCCGGCTCAATCACGAAACGGGGAACTTGTGAAGCGGCCACTGCAGAAAAGTCGGTCCGCCTACCGGTAAATTCGCTGATACGGCGGTCACCTGCGGGAACACCATAAGAAACTGAGGGCAGGAGTGGCGGGCTTTCCAGGGAGCGGCCACCCGGAGGCGGCGTGAAGGCGACACTCCCGCGTCCGCAGCTACTTGGCATCCGGCTCGGAGCTCAGACCTTTGCGGATCTGGGCGGCGAGTTCGCTGTCGACCTTGAAGCCGGCTTCGGTCAATCCCTCGACCAGGTCCTCGCTTTCCGCCAGGGTCTTGATGCGTTCCGATGACGCGCCGGTGGTGCTTTGCAGAACCCGGTCTTTCCAACGCGCCTGAACGACGTACGAGGTAATCTCCGATCCTCTCGGGTAGTAGTACGAGCAGTAGTAATAGTAGCCCCCGTAGTAGCTGTAGTACCTTCCGCCTTCGGTAAAGCTGGTCGTCGTTTCCGGAGTGCGCAGATCCTTTTCTTCACCGGCCTCCAGTTTGCCTTTCCACATGCCGAAATCGACCACCACTTCGGTTTTGGTTTCAAAGTCTTCGCCGAGCATGATCCAGATCAGGCTGACCGGGGCCGGTTGTTTGGCTTTGTTTTCGACCTGGATATCGAGCGCCTTGCGCTGAGTGGTCACCCCGAAGGTGCGGCTGCGGGCGGCGCTGCCGGTTTTGGCGTTCATAATCAACCACGGCGGCGATTCTTTTTTCAGCTTCGGAAACGTTTGGGCATATTCGACATCGTCGCCGCTCAACTGGTCGATCGGGATCGCCCGCTCGCCTCCCCTGGCAAAACGCAGGGTGATGCTTTCGTCGTCGTATGCGACGAGTGTCGCCTCGATTTTAGATCCTGCCTTCGAAGTCCAGGTGCGCAGTTCCGGGCCGGCGGCGGACGCAGTGCCCGGGCGGACCGCCAGCGCCGAAATAAGTAAGGCAAAAACCGCGGCCGGTAAAAGCAGTCGCAGTCGTGGGCTTTGTGAGTCAGTCATGATGCGCCTCGCTAAGGTTCAAAGATCAGTGTTTCGTATCTTAGCTTTGGTGTCAACCTTGGCCGGAAGATGTTTTCCGGAAGGTAATGTGCGCATACCCATTCGGGTTGTGACGATCTGCCCGGTGTGCGGCGACCACTTGGTTTGCGCTAGCGACGGGTAGAGTCGGCGGTGACGCGTGACCGGCTGCATCCGGTCGACCGAATTGCGATCTGTTCTTGCTAGGCGAATCGTCGGTCGGTAGATTGGCCTTTTCGAGCCGATACACTTCGGCAGAAACGTGAGCCCTCGACCAGCTTCATGCGCATACATTTTTACGGCATTCAGGGAAGCGGTTCGATATTTCCGCGCCAGGCGGAACGGTTGGCGACGCGACGGGTCGCGGACCACGAGTTGATCGAAGCGGTTCTCAACGATATCAATGATAGGTTCGGAAACAACGGAAGATTGAACTGTTCGATCGAGGACATCGTCGGCGGCGAGCTCGACTGGAAAAGGATACAGAATTATTGTGACCGGCTGGCGCTGCCGCCTCAGCCAATATACGGCGGATGGACGACCTGTGTGCATGTCGAGACCAATGACGGCATCGACATGGTGTTTGACTGCGGCAGCGGCTTTCGCAACTGCGCCAAGGATTTGCAGGAAAAGTGGGGCGACGCCGGTGAGCGCGATCTCTACCTGTTCGGCAGTCATTCGCATCGCGATCATACCGAAGGCTTCGATCAGGCTGCGGTGTGCTTCGACCCGCGCAACCGGATTCGCATCGTCGGCAACAACCAGTTTCTGTGTTCGCTCAATGACTACCTCGGTATTTTTTCGCGCCACGTTCGCAAGGAGATGCTCGGCGTGCAGTCACCGATTTATTTTGTTAAAATGCCCGCCAGTTTTGAGGCGGTGCGCATTCACGGGGCTGATGAAAATTTGGACCGGGGCGCCCGCTGGGCAGCGCCGCACGTTGTCGAGACGCCGATCCAGATCAATGACAATGTCAGGGTCACGCCGTTCGAGCTGTGTCATCCTGCGCCCTGTCTGGGCTATCGGGTCGAAGCCGACGGAAAAGTTTTTGTGTTCAGTTCAGATCACGAACTGCGTCGTCCGCCGGAAGGTTATACCGACACCGAAGCTCAGCAACGAAGTATGGAGGCCGAGGCGCGCCTGCGCGGCTATTGTCAGGACATCGACATGCTGTATCGCGACGGCCAGTTTCTGCGCATCGAATACGATGGCGAAAAGGGCGTAGGTAGTTCCGGGGCGATGCCGCGCCTCGACTGGGGGCATTCATGTATCGAGGATGTATCGGAGATGGCGGCCGAATGCGGCGTCAAGGAGACTCACATCGGCCATCACGATCCGAATCGTGAATGGTCGGAACTGAACTGGATCAATGAGTCGCTGATGCGCAACGGCGAGGCGCATGGTCGAAAGATTCAGCTGGCAAGAGCCGAGACGGTGGTGGAATTGTAGGCACCCGTCCGGTGAGGCCGGGCCGGGAACAACGGGCATGCTTGCTCGACTCAGTCGGCATCCGCATCGGCATCGGCATCGAGCAATTGCCCAGCCAGTGAAATGAACGCTTTCTCGACGTTGCGGCCGTCGGCGGCGCTGGTGGTCAGACAGAGCACATTGTTTTTGGCGAAGTCCTGCTCGGTAGCCGCGTCGATCGACCACTGATCTTCGAGATCCTTCTTGTTCAGCAGCACCACTTCAGGCAGGTTGCCGGCCAAACTCTGGAAGCGTTCGCGAATCGATTTCAAGGTCTCCAGAGTGTCGGGACGGGTTCCGTCGGCGACGAACATGAAGCCCTGCACACCGGTTACGTAGCTGTCGGGGATCTGAAAGAATTCTTCCTCGCCGGCGATGTCCCAGATCACCATGGCCACGTCATGGTCGCGTGTATGGACCACCTTTTTGTCGATCATCACTCCGATGGTCGAGTGATAGTTGTCATCGAAGATCGAATGCACAAATTTGCGAACCAGACTGGTCTTGCCGACACTGAATGCGCCGAGCAGACAGATTTTTTTCTTAATCAGTGTCGGCTCCATTCGGGCACAGTTTCGAGATTAGCTGGCGATTTTGCAACTGCAATCGACGCTCGCGAGGCCGACTTCTGAAAGATTTCACTGGCGACCGGTCCGGCGACTGTCTCGTGCTCATGACGCGCGCGAGAGATGAAACCGCGGCTCTCAATTTTGTCGGCATAGCTTTCCAGTCGTTTTGATTTCAGGCCTGCAGTGAGGCGGAAAAAGCCGAACATGGTCGCCATGGTGAGGCGGTGAAGGGCGCGATTTGATTTCGTGAAATCGGTCAATAACCACACTCCGTCCGGGCGCAGCCATTGGCTCAGGTGGTCAAGCATGTGATCCAGGCGCACGCCGTCAAAGCAATCGAGAAAGAACGGCGTGAGCAGTGCGTCAACCGGTTCAGGCGGCTGCCAAAGATCTGCGGACATCTCGATGAAGTGGACCGACCCGGTGAAGGTGGCCTCGTTGCGGCTGGCCAGCCGTTGCCTGGCCAGCGCAATCATTCGCGGCGACGAGTCGACGTAGTGAATGGTTTTCGGTGCGACCGGCAGGTCGGCGATCAAATCGAGAATGCTTCCCGAACCGCCTCCGGCGATGACGATTTCGCTGCCCGGTGAGAGGCGATGCAGATGCTGAGCTTGCGCAAGCAGCAAGCGCTTACCGAATACAATTTTGGCCAGTCGGTCGTAGATCAGCGCGACCCGGTCGTAACCGTTTTTCACGGGATTATGCAGGTGATGTCACTTCGATGACCTTAGCCTCGGACGCCGCGCGATAGGCGCTGAACACGGTGTTTAAAATGCGCAATCCCTCGGCTGGGCTGATCGGTGCCGGTCGTAAGCCGGCGGCGGCGCGGGCGCATTCGCGAACGTATGGCGTGTAACCTTTCGGTTCATCCGTGCGCTGGTAGTCGGCGACGCCATCGGTCCTGCAGTCGGGATTCGTGCTGTACCAGCTGAGCGGCGGATTGTTCTCGCCGCCGAGGTGCTCTTTGTATTCGATCCAGCCGTTCGAGCCCCACAATCGCAGGTGGGAGTGATAACCCTTGTCGGTGTAGTAGCCCGACGTCATGGTGCCGAAACGGTTACCCTCGAAACGCAAGGCCAGCGCGGCCGAGTCTTCGACCGTGATCGGTTGGCCGCCGACGTTGCCGGTGAAGCCGGTCACGGCGGTGATGTCGCGACCGGTGAGGTGCATTGCAAGGTCCAGCCAATGCAAGCCGAGCCAGACGAGATGACCGCCGCCGGCGCGCTTTTTGTCGGCGTACCAACTGTCGTGATACGATTGGCTTTTCAGCCGGGTCTGGTCGGCGATCAAGTGGATCTCGGCACCGAAGAAATCGCCGAGCACGCCGTCGGCGATCAGCTGTTTGGCCTTCAGCACCGCAGGATTGACCCGATTGGCCAGCGCCAGCATCAGGTGCAGATCTTTTGCTTCAGCTTTCGCCGTCAGAGGTGCAAATGCTTCGGCGCTGAGGCAGGCCGGCTTTTCGGCGAAAACATGACAGCCTGCTTCGAGCGCCTTGTTGATCAGTGGCGGGCCATTGACCGCTTCGACACTGATCAATGCCAGGTCGGGCCTGGCGACCATGAGCATGCGGTCGACATCCTCGTAAACGGCAGTGAGTTTTTCGCCGAGTGCCTTGCGGGCTGCTTCGACGTTTTTTCCGCCCGGATCGCACAACGCAACCGCGTCGACTTCTTCAGTGTCGGCGAGCGCTGAAAAGTAAGCGCCGAGATGAGCGCCGGTGGCTTCAGTGATGACGGCGGCGGAAATGGGAACGGGCATGCGGGCGTCGGTTAAATCATGCCGAGCTTCATTTTGCCTTCCTCGCTGATCATTTCCTGGTTCCACGCGGGGTCCCAGACGAGGTCGACTTTGGCTTCGTCGATTTGTTCGATGGTCAGGATTTTGCTCTGCGCATCGGCGGCGATGGTCGGGCCCATGCCGCAGCCGGGGGCGGTCAGGGTCATTTTGATTTCGACGTTGGTCTTGTCGCCTTGTTCGACGATCTGGCAGTCGTAGACAAGGCCGAGGTCGACGATGTTGACAGGGATCTCCGGATCGTAAACCGTTTTTAACTGCGACCAGACGGCGGCCTGCAGGTCACCGTCTTCGACGGCTTGTTTGGTGGTGGCCTTTTCCTCGACATGTTTGTCGGGATCGATGCCGAGTGCGTCAGAATACTTCTCGTTGACGCGCGCCAGACCGGATTGGGTGGCGATTGTGTAAGTGCCGCCGAGCGCCTGAGTAATCATCACTTTGGTGCCGGCTGGCAGAGTGATGTTGTCGCCGCTGGGGATCTGGACCGCTTCGATTTCGCGGCTGAGTTCGATTTCTTGGTGAGTTTTCATTTGGGAAAGGAGTTGGGAGGTAGGAGTCAGGCGTCCAGCTTGACGATGCGGACTTTGCCTTTGGAGGTGGTGCCGCTGCCCAGGGCATCGTGAAGGGTGGGCGAAGTTGACGGGGCGGCCTCGGCAGTCGCGGGTTCGGGCGTCGCGCCGGAATCCGCTTCGAGAGCCTGGCGGAGGGCGCCCTCGACCATTTGGCCGCAATGAATTTTCATCGGTGGCAGCGCGCCGAGCGGTTTGGCGAGCTGGGTGGCATCCATGGCCTGCGCTTCTTCGATGGTTTTACCGCTGAGCAGTTCGGTGGCGACGCTGGCGACGGCGATGGCGGTCTGGCAGCCGAAACTTTGAAACGAGGCGCGGTCGATAACTTTTTTGCCGTCCTGTTCGCGGAACTTAAGCCACAGCCGGACCATGTCGCCACAGTCAGGGCTGCCGACGGTGCCGACCGAATCGGCGTCGGACATTTCGCCCATGTTTTTAGGGTTGGCGATGGCGTCGCGGAGAAGTTCTTCGTTCATGGGGGGGAGCTGTTAGCGATTAGCTTTTAGCGGTTGGCAATTGGTTGAAGGCATAAATTGAACACCGATTTTTTTTCAGTCTTCCTCATACTCTACCCGATAGCGGGCAAGTGTGCTGTCGACTTCCTGGCTGTAGGCATCGATGCCGCCACGCAGCGCTTTGACGTTGGCGAAGCCATGGCCGATGAAATAGGCGGCGGCGTCGAGACAGCGGGTGCCGGTGTGATCGTACAGGACAATAGTGGTCTCTTTGTCCCAGGTGCCGAAGATCTCGGTGGTCAGATCATT
The DNA here is from genome assembly GCA_965367965.1 of uncultured bacterium. Taxonomy (GTDB): domain Bacteria; phylum Verrucomicrobiota; class Verrucomicrobiia; order Verrucomicrobiales; family DEV007; genus JBBKXR01. The sequence goes on from CBDULB010000063.1 coordinate 19,100, forward strand.
ACTGAACAGGCGGGCGTCGGGCAGTTTGACGGCGTCGTATTCTTCGCGGGTGCGAATGTCCAGCAGTTCCGTTTTTTCGCCCGAGTCGAGCATTTGCTTGAGCTCGGTGGGTTCAATGAGGATTTTTTCATCGCCACTGTGGGTTTCGATAATGTGCGCGACCACCTCACCGACCGGCAGGTTCTCGTTACGTGCACAGACATCGCCGAGCGTTTCGTCGGGTTGAAAGCCACAACTCTGGCAGCCGCCGATGTGGTAGCGCGCAAACAGCGCCCGCTGCGCACCGGGGTAGGCGGCAAGCACGTCGGCCATGCGGGTTTCGGCGCTTAAGTCAGTGTTGATGGTGGCTGGCATGATAAATGGGAATTCTGCGGCACTATGCGGGTAGCTGATCGGCGGGTCAACCGCTGGACTTGAGGATGTGCCTCGATCAGGCCTCGCGTTTTTCTTCGTAAAACCGCCTGTCTGCCTGTAAACTCCTGCCTCATGCCTGAATCCGACGAACACAAAAAAGACGACGGTACGCCGAAGATTTATCTACTGCCGAACCTGATGACTGCGGGGAATCTGTTCTGCGGTTTTTTGGCAATCCTGATGATTTTTAAAGGCATGCGCGATCCGGCGCAGGGGTCACAGTCGTACTTTACCGCCATCGCCCTGATTCTTGGCGCCTGTGTGTTCGATCTTCTCGATGGCCGTCTGGCCCGGATGCGCGGTCAGGAATCCCTGTTCGGTCGCGAGTTTGATTCGTTGGCGGACATCGTTTCGTTCGGTGTTGCTCCGGCGCTGCTGGTCATGGATATCGTGCTCAACGATTTCAGTGATCGGCTCGGTTGGATCACGGCGTTCGTCTACCTGCTTTGTGGCGGTATGCGCCTGGCGCGCTTCAATTGTATCGCCGCGGAGGAACAGGATACGGGCAAAAAGAGCACCGATTTTCGCGGTTTTCCGATTCCGGCGGCGGCAGGCGTGATCGCTTCGGTGACGGTGTTTCTGCTGTGGATGCACGAGGGCGAAAAGGCGATCGGCTTTTGGCGCTACGGCCTGCTGGTGATGATGTGGCTGCTGTCGTTTTTGATGCTCAGCGAGTTTCAGTATCCGAGCTTTAAGCACCTTAACTGGAAAACGCGGCGCAGCTTGCCGTGGGTGTTTGTGGCGGTGCTGGCGATCGTCATGGCGGTGTTGTTTTTCTACGTTGTCCCGGCGATCTTTTTCACCCTCTACCTGATCTATGGTCTGGTGCGGCCCTGGGTGTCCCGGCGCTGGCGCAGGGAGATCGAAGAGCCCGCCGACGACGATGAAGATGATTCATTGCTGATGGGTGCCGCTGATCTGGAAGTTCTGAACAGCGACGACGACGACAAATCGAGTGGCCGGAGGCACGCCTGATCGATGCTCGATCTGAGGGAACTTGCGCAGCTGTGCGAGCGCCACGGTGATGCGCTCGATGCCGAGGTGCGTCAGTTTGAGATCGGCGGCTATCGATTTTCGGGTCATCCCGATCCGGCGCTGATGGGGGTGGTCAATCTGTCTGCTGATTCGTGGTACCGGGAGAGCGTCTGTCTGAGTGCTGATCGCGCCATCGAACGGGGGCGGCAATTGATCGCCGACGGTGCGGTGATGATCGACATCGGTGCCGAATCGACGCTGCTTGATGCGCAGCGGATTTCGGGCGACCGGCAGTTGCAAAAACTATTGCCGGTGGTCGAAGCGCTCGCCGCAAGTGGTGCGGTGGTGTCGGTGGAAAGTTACGATCTGACCGTCGCCGAAGCGTGTTTGAAGCATGGCGCCCGGGTCATCAATCTGACGGCGGCAAAAGACACCGAAGAATACTATCGACTGGCGCACGATCACGAAGCGGGCGTTGTCGCCTGCTATCTGCAAGGTGGAGATAATGTCCGCGCGGTCGGCGATTTTGTCGTCGGGGAGGATCACACCGCAGTGCTCTATGACTACTTTTCCGCCGAAGCCGAGCGCGCCGGAAAAGTCGGCCTGGAACGTCTGTGGTTTGACCCCGGCCTGGGGTTTTACTATCGCAACCTGACCGATTCCGCCGAGCGGGTCAGCTATCAGATGCAGACTTTCTTGAATGCGTTTCGCCTGCGTACGATCGGCTGGCCGATCTGTCAGGCGCTGCCGCATGCGTTCGAATACTTTGCTGAAGAAGTGCGCAGCGCCGAAGGCTTTTTCGCCGTGCTCGCGTTGCTCGGCAAGATCGATCTGATCCGCACCCACGAAGTCAGTCGGGTGCGTGGCGTGATGCGAACCATGGCCGCTTTTCAAAATGGCTGACACCGAAACAATGCACGAACCACCGGTCGCGGTGATCACCGGGGCCGGCAGTGGACTTGGTCAGGCTCTGGCGGTCGATCTTGCGGCCGAAGGCTTTGCGGTTCTGGTGCATTTTCATTCGTCAGCTGACGGCGCGCAACGGACCGTCGAGCGCATCCGCAATGCCGGAGGCAAGGCGGAAAGCGTTCAGGCGGATCTCAGTTCGGAGTCGGGGGCGGTCGCTCTGGCGATCGCCGTGCGTTCCCACTTCGGGAGGCTGGATGTGTTGATCAACAACGCCGGCGTGTACGTGGCGAATGACTTGCAGGATCTGAGCGAAACTGATTGGTTCGCGGGAATCAACAGCACGGCTTCGGCGACATTTTTCACGACGCGTGCGCTGCTGCCGGAATTGAAGAAAGCGTCGCGTGGTGGTCGGGTAATCAATATCGGTGACGGTTCGTGCGACCGGCCGGGAGCACGGGAGTTGGCGATGGGATATCACATTGGCAAGACCGGGGTGTGGATGCTGACGCAATCGTTTGCCAAATCGGCAGCGGCTGACGGTGTGGCGGTCAACCTGGTGTCGCCGGGATTGCTGGACAGCAGTGTCGGCTTGTCGGGCGATGCTCACGCGGACGGAGTGCCGGCCGGGCGCTACGGGACGTTTGACGATGTCGGTTCGGCGGTGCGTTTTTTGGCGACCACAGACAACACTTATCTGACCGGCGCGAACCTGACGGTGGGTGGCGGTTGGAATTTGTGAAGGCAGGGCTTTGCATTGGTTCGGCAGCAAGCGTTCGATTCAGCTTTGATTGCTTGGTTCTATTTGTTAGCCTCTCCGGTTGGTGAAACACGAAACGCTGGCGACAAGCGAAGACGGAGGCAACGATGACGACGTTCGACCGCCTGAAACGGTAGCCGGGCTGGCAGGGCCGCAGGAGTTGGTTCGTGGAGTGGTGGTAGCGTTCGCGTATTTCGGGGCTGCAGTGGTGAGCAATCTGGTGTCCGGTCCTCTGGGCATCTGGTCGTTGGTTTGGCTGCCTTGCGGTGTCTCACTGGCGGTTTTTCTGGTCTGGGGGTGGCGTGCCTGGCCGGGAGTTTTTCTGGGCGCGCTGATGGCTTATCTGTGGGAGTTGAGATCGGTCGGTGACGGAGGTCGCGCCATCGCAGTCTTCGGTGGGGCGGTGGCGGGTGTCGCGGGGCCGTGGCTGGGAGCCTTTCTTGCGCGACGGTGTCTGCAATGGCCGACGGGTGCGTGGACGGAGCGGGGCGCGGTTTGCCTGTTTTTGTTCGGAGGTCTGGTCGGCGGTGTCTGTGGCGGACTGTTGCTGGCGCTGTTCTGGATTCCCTGCGGGATCGTTCCGACTAGCGCGTGGGGATATTTCCTGGTCAGCCAGACACTGGCGCAAGCCCTGGGAGCGGGCGTTTTGGTGCCCCTGCTGTTACTGCCGAGTCGCGGCAAATTGCAGCTGCGGGGCAGACAAGGTTTGCGAACGCTGGTTCCCCGAATTGCGATTCTTGTGGCGGTGTTGGTGGTCATGGATGGAGTGGCCCGAAATGTCGGAAACGAATCCGCTGTGGGCAGCACGATCACGACGGTGCCGCTTTCGTTCTGGCGGGTGCCGTCCGCGCAGTTCGCAGCGTTCGCGCTGACCACGCTGTTGGGGGTGGTTTTGATGTCGTCGATGGGAAAAACCAGCCGTGTTGAGGCGGGGTTTCACGCCGCCAGGCGGGAGGCTGAAGCTGCCCGTGAAGAAATGGCGATGTTTTTCCGGGCCTCTCTGGATATGCTGGGCGTGGCGGGGATGGACGGCTACTTCAAGCGCATCAATCCAGCCTTTTCGGAAACTCTGGGCTATTCTGATGAAGAAATTCTGAGTCGACCCTTTCTCGATTTTGTTCATCCCGACGATGTCGGCAAAACCGTTGAAGCGGTGGAGAAACTGTCCGGAGGGGAGTCGGTCATTCGTTTCCAGAACCGCTATCGGGATCGTGACGGGCGCTATTTGTGGTTGGAGTGGTGCTCGGTTCCCGATTCGAAACGCGAGTTAATTTTTGCGGTGGCGAGAAATGTTACCGAGCAGAAAAAAACCGAGGACGACCTGCGCCGATCGAACGCCGAACTCGAGCAGTTTGCCTACGTAGCGTCTCACGATCTTCAGGAGCCGTTACGGATGGTTACCAGCTTTGCTCAGTTGCTTCAGCGGCGCTATCAGGGCCAGCTGGGGGAGGACGCCGATGAGTACATCCGGCACATGGTCGACGGTACGGGGCGCATGCGGCGGCTCATACTCGGTTTGCTGGAGTTGTCCCGCGTGGCGCGAGAGGGGCGGGAACTGACCGCAATAGACTCTTCCGTAGCGGTAAAAATCGCGCTCAAGAATTTGAAAATCGTGATCGAAGAATCGGCCGCGGAAATCCGGACCGGAGAGCTTCCGATGGTGATGGGAGACCAGGATCAACTGGTCAGCCTGTTTCAAAATTTGATCGGCAATGCCATCAAGTATGGCCGGGGCAAGGGCACGTTGGTTTCGGTCGACGCCGCCCGGGTCGGTGGCGAATGGCTGTTCACGGTGGCGGACGATGGATTGGGGGTCGCGCCGGAGCATAGGGAGCGTGTTTTCCAGATATTTCAGAGGCTCCATTCCCATGAGAAAATTCCAGGAACAGGCATTGGCTTGTCGCTCTGCCGCCACATCGTCAGCCGGCACGGTGGTGAGATATGGATCGAAACGTCGCCGTTGGGTGGAGCTTCCATCAGATTCACACTCACCATAGCTAAAGGGGGTAACGTGAATACTAACTGGGGAGTTACTCAAAATAACAGTTAGACAAAATGGTGTCGCTGTGCGTTAATGTTAAGGTGATGAACTGACCCGGGGGGGGATTTGATGCGAATCTTGTTGGTAGAGGATAATCCTGCGGAGGCCCGCTTGACAACCGAGGCATTGGGCGAAACGCAAGTCCGGCACGAAATGTGTCTCGTCGCTGACGGCGATCAAGCGACCGCCTTTCTCAGGCGGGAAGGTGTCTATGCCGATGCGTTCCGGCCCGATCTGATTTTTCTCGATCTGAACCTGCCCGGCAAGGACGGTCGGCAGGTGTTGAAAGAGGTGAAAAGCGAGCCGTTCCTGGCATCGATTCCGGTGATCGTGATTTCAAACTCGCAGGCACCCGAGGACATCGAGGAGGTCTACCGGTTGAGGGCCAATTGTTACCTGGTCAAGCCGCCCGAGATCGATGAATTTTTTAATATGATGCGAAGGCTGGTCGATTTCTGGTGGTCGACCGCCCCGCTATCCGACGACGCTGATACGATTGGTTTTCCAGTTTACTCCGATGAACTCATTTCGGCCTGACAGTTTGTCGAGCTCCGGGTTAGCCGATGGCGACAGCACATCGACATCAAAGCGGTTGAACATTCTGTGCATCGAGGACAATGAGGGGGACTTTGTCTTGCTGGAAAGGCACCTTCAGGATGCGGGTTTCGAAGTGGCACCGGTAGTTTCCCGGGCGGCATCGCTGCGAGAGGCACTGACGATGCTGAACCGGCAGGGAAAACGAAGCCCCGGATTCGATGTGATCCTGCTCGACATGTCGCTGCCTGATTCTTACGGGCCGGACACGTTCGCGCCTGTGAACGCGGCGGCCAGGGATGTACCGGTCATCATCCTCAGTGGTAACGAAGATCGCGATTTCGCGGTCGAGATGGTTCAACGCGGGGTGCAAGATTATCTGCCGAAAAATGTCCTCAGCGGAGATCTGTTGCTGCGTTCGATTCTTTTCGCTCTCGAGCGCCAGCGCAGTCGACTCGAGATGAGTGCCTTGAACGGACGGTTAAAACGAACCACTCACGACCTGAAGACCGCTCAGATGCAGTTGATTCAGGCGGAGAAACTTGACTCTCTGGGCAGGCTGGCGGCAGGAGTGGCACATGAGGTGAAGAACCCTTTGGCAACTTTGCAGATGGGGGTCGATTTTTTCTGCCGCCATGTGGAAGACCTTGGCGACTCCGGTCAGATGATGGTGGAGCACATGCAGGAGGCGATCACCAATGCCGACCGGATCATTCGCGGTATGGTCGATTACTCAAGATCCGATTCTCTGGAAATGGAACTTTGCAATATCAACGTCATCGTGCGCAAAGCGCTGCGCATGGTGCGGCACGAAATCATCAAGTACAATGTCAAGGTCGACCGCGAGTTCGCGGCTCCGATTCCCGCCGTGAGAGTAGATGACGGAAAGGTGGAGCAGGTCCTGATCAACCTCATGGTAAATGCCATCCAGGCGATGGCGTCAGGGGAGGGTAACGGCAACAATCGATCGCTCTCAGTGAAGACGTATTGGGGGCAAATCGAATCGATCGATCGCGATTTGGGACTGCGGGACTACGACCGGCTGCGGGTGCAGGATCATGCTGTGATTGTGGAGATTCGCGATCAGGGGCCGGGCATTCCCGAGGACAAATTGACGCGCGTGTTCGAACCGTTTTACACCACAAAGCCCTCGGGCGAAGGAACCGGGTTGGGAATGTCGGTGGCTAAGAACATCGTCGATCTTCACCGCGGCCATATGCAGGTCACCAACGTGGAGAATCCACGCGGGCTGCGGGTGCGAATTTTTCTGAGAGCCTATGAACTAACCGACAGGATGAAGCGCCTTACACCGGCTACCGCGCTTCCTGCCTGTGAAACCGAAACCGCCGACATAACATGAACAAAAAACGTATACTTATTATCGACGATGACGTCCCGTTGACGCATTCCATGAAAATTAATCTGGAGGACATCGGTGACTACGAAGTCCGCTTGGAAAACAGCTCCCTCAACGCCGTCGCGGCCGCGCGGGAATTTCGACCCGATCTCATTTTGCTCGACATCGTCATGCCCGATCTCGACGGAGGAGATGTCAGTGCCCAGATGAAGTCCGACCCGATGCTCGCCAATGTTCCGATTCTCATGGTCACCGCTCTGGTCTCCAACGAAGAAACCGGCGCGGATGATGTTGTCGGCAACGGCGATCAGATGATGGTGGCCAAGCCGATCAAATTCGACAAGCTGGTACACGCGATCGAGAGCCGTCTGGCGGCGGCGCTGTGACGGAGCGCTTCAGGGGCGAATGAATAAGATCGTTGCTGTCTCCCCGACATCATGCTGCGAACCGGAAAGGATAGGTTTTCCGGTAGGATAATCGGTATCAAGGTGGAGTGGATTGTGGGCTTTGCGCAGGAGTAAACCACGCAGGCTGGTTTTTGTGGATCGCTACGCCCCCGGCGATATTGGGGACGTCATGGTTTTCCCATGACTTTGGGAAAAAGTGATCGCTTTCCCCTGTAGTGCTGGATAATATCGATCTATGGCTGAAGGCTCGCATCAGATTCTGCTGGTCGACGATTCAAAGGTGAACCGTTTGGTCGCCGAGGCGCGTTTAAAGGAAGCCGGGTTTGGTGTCACTTTGGCGGAGAATGGTCGGCAGGCGCTGGATCTGCTTGAATCGGGCGAATCGGGCGAACCGTCGCCACCATTCGATGCGGTCCTGCTCGATATCATGATGCCCGAAATGGATGGCATCGAAGTCCTGCGGCGCACGCGCAAGCTGTGGAACTCGGTCCAGCTGCCGATTCTGATGGCCACCGCCAAGGACCAGCCTGAAGACGTGGTCGAAGCCCTGGAACTGGGTGCCAATGACTACGTCACTAAGCCGCTTGATCTACCGATCCTGCTGGCGCGGCTCAACACTCACTTGAACATCCGCCATCAGCACGAAGCTTTGCGCAAGGCTCAGCAATCGCTGATGAACGCCTCGCGCAGCGAAGCGACTGGCTTGCTTGCGGCCGGAGTCGCGCATGAGATCCGCAATCCGCTGGCGCAGATCCAGATGGCTGCCTCCGGCGTCGGCACGTGCATCCGTAAACTGCCGGAAGACCGGCAAGAGTCGGCGAAGTTTTCCCTCGCTACTATCGATGCGGCGGTCGAGGCCGCCGACGCGATTGTCAAAAAGCTCATGCAGGCGTCGCGAACTCACCAGTTGAATTTAGTAGCGACGGATTTGAATCGCGTGCTCGATTTTGGCATCGACATGGTGAGTGGCAACGCTACGGAGTCCGGTGCCACTATACAGCGGCATTTCGGTCAGGATCTGCCAAAGGTACTGCTCGCTGAGGACGAGTTTTATCAGGCGTTTGTCGCCATCGTTGGAAACGCCCTGCAGGCAATGCAATTGGCGGACAGTCAGCCGCGTGATCTGGTCATTCGCACCGAAGCCACGGTGATGACCGGCATCGGAGCGAACGAGGGAAGCCGTTCAGGCAACCGACCGCGCGATGGTGACCCGGTGGCGGCTCTATACATCGAAGATACCGGCCCCGGTATGTCGAAAACCGACCTGGAGTCGGCTTTCGATGCCTTCTATACCACCAAAGCAACCGGAGCCGGTACCGGCCTCGGCCTCACGGTCGCCCGTAAGATTATCGAGCTGCATCGAGGCGTGATCCGCCTCGAAAACCGCAGTGATGTCGACAGCGGTCTGCGGGTCAGCATTTTCCTGAAGAGCCCCAGAGCCTTTAGCGCTACCGTTTAGCAGCTGATCCCGGCCTGCGCGGATGGGGCCTCGGTCGAGTGATGGGGACACGATCGGGAATTTTGGCGCGTGGCCCTTGATTATATTCATGCCTGCTCCCTGGCATTCATCGTTTCATGGGCCTTGTTGAATCTTCGCCGGCTGGACTCGGGCAAGTCCTCGTGAGGGATCGTCGTGAACACCCAACTGCGGTCGGCCATGGATATCACGATTTCATCCGCCCGGGTCGAAAGGGTAAATCGATTGCCCTCCGAGTCGGGGCTGCGACTGCATAAATACGTTTCATTGTCTGGATCGTCCGGGTGAATCCAGTAGCGCATCGAGGCTCGTGTCGCCGGACGTTCGGGTGATACAGGGACCTCGATGATGATTCGAAAGCCGCTGATTTCCATGAATTCCAGTTCACCCGGACAATACGGCGAAGGGCGCTGCCAATGCCCGTGGTGAACTTCGCGGATCATGCCAAGCCTACCGAATGTGTGTTCGATCCTGCAAGCGAGGATTGCCGATTGGCCTGCGGGTTGAGCTGTCAAACTTCCGGTCCTGGACGGACGTGGGCAGACAGGGCAGTCGGAGCTCGCCTAACCCTCAGCCGGCAGACTGTAGTCGGGATAGCTTTGCTTCAACTGGGCGTCGATTTCGTCGGCTTTGGCGGTGTCGCCTCCAGCCCGGTAGGCGCGCGCGGCTTTGGCCATCGCCTGAGGGGTGATCTCGGGATCACCGACGAAAATCTGGGAGGTGATAAAATACTCGCGAGCGGCGGCATCGGCATCGCCGCGGGCCAGCGCGACGTCGCCGCGCATCAGGCGGCCACGGGCGTTGAGTTTGCCCTGGTGGGCGAGCTTGAGTGCTTCCTGGGCGGCTTCGTCGGCGGCTTGATAGTCCTTTGACGCCAACAGTGAGCGGCTTTTGTTGAGGTAACCTTCGGCGCGGTCGCGCGGGCTTTGCACGATGCCGAGGTAGTAGTCGAAGGCGATCACCGCGCCACCGTAGAGACCGATCTGATGGCGGGCGCGACCGAGGTAATCCCACACGGCCGACGGGGTTTCGCCGGGCCGGGCGGGGGTGCTGGCAGCAGCGAAAAACCGCTCTGAGGATTTGTAGTCGGCCTTTTGAAAAAGCGCTTCGCCGAGGTAGTTGAGCACCGGGATCGGCACCGAAATCGGGGGCTTGGTGTTGAGTGCAAGATCGGCTTCGCGGCTGAGACCGGCGACGTCCTTGAGTCGGAAATAACACAGGATCAGCACTTCGGTGGCGCGGGTGGTGAAGGCCTCTTTGTCGAGTTTGCGGGCGGTCAGCAGAGGCTCGATGGCTTCGGCGTACTGTTTCTGGTCGTAGTGGCCTGCGCCGATATAGTACCACGCTTCGGCGGCACCGGCGGTTTCGGGAAATTTTTCCAGAAGCTGCCGGTAGGCGGCGACCATGCCGGGGACGTCGCGTTGCACGTTGTAAATGAAGGCGATCTGTTCGAGCACAAATTCGCTTTGCTCTGAGTCGGGATATTTTTCGGCGATCAGTTTAAAATCGGCGAGGGCATCCTGGTGGTTGTCGAGTGCCAGTTGGCTGACGGCGCGTTTGGTCAGGGCGGAGGGGACGAAGGGGTCGTCGGGAAATCTCTTGATGAATTCCGTCAGGTGGCCAATGCCGGCAGCGACCTCGTCGCTTTCAGTCTCGGCCCAGCCGAGTTTATAGAGACGGGCGGGGTGGTATTTTTCGGGAATCGATTTCACGCGCACTGCGGCATAAGCGGCAGCGGCGGGCTTCCAGTTGTTGCGCTGGAAATGCCATTCGCCTTTCATCAGCAGGGCGAGATCGACGAATGGCGAATCGGCGTCATACTTCTTCTGGCTGGCGACGAATCGATCGATCTCGTTGACCAGATCCAGATCTCCAATCTGATCGAGGCACTGCAGTTTGCGAAAAATGGCTTCGGCGGCGATGGCGTCTTCGCGATAATTTTGCTCGATGATTCGATAGACGTTGGCGGCGGATTTTAAGTCGTCGATCTGGCGCATGGAGTTGGCGACCATGATCAGCATTTTGGGACGGATGTCATCGGGCGTGGCAGTGATGCCGCGGTTGTAGACGCCGACGACGCGATCGTACTGTTCGGCGGCGTAGAGGTTAAAGATCAGTGCTACCTGGGCGGTGCCTTTCCACTCGGCGGCGGCCTCGTCGTCGCCGTCTTTGACGTTGAGTACGGCATCGAGCAGGCGATTACTTTCTTCGGCCTTGCCGAGTTGGGCGGCCAGCAGGCCGGCGCGGGCCAGTGACTCCTGTTTGACGGCGGGAATCTTGGCGGTCTTGCTGAGGGAGAGGTATTGTTCGTAGGCGGCCTGGGTGTCCTTGTCCTGGTTGAGCAACCGTGCGATCGACAGGGAGGCGCGCTCGGCGAAGGGGTTGATGGCGGGCTGCTTGTCGCCGTCGGGTTTGGCGGCGGCGTCCGCATCAGGGGCGGCGTCAGGGACAGATTCAGGGTCAGATTTTTCACCGCTGTCGGCAGGGCTGGCGGCGAGGACTTTGCGATAGGCGGCGATGGCTTCCTCGTTGCGTTTCAGCAATTCGAGGCAACGGGCACCGTAATAGCTGGCCTGCAGTTGCAATTCTGCGGCGGGTGCTTCCCCGGCGGCGATGGTGAAAAACTCAAGCGCGGATTCGTGGTCGCCTGCTGTGAATTTGGCGGTGGCGATGCGATAGGCGGCAGCACCGACGAAGTCGCCTTTCTTAAAGCGCTTGACCAGGTAGCTGAAGCTGGCCATGGCGTCGTCGTCCTGGTCGGCGGCGAGGTAGCACTCGCCAAGCCGGAACCAGGCGCTGGGCACGTTCGGGCTTGTCGGGTGTTCTTTGAGAAAGATCTGATACTGCGCGGCGGCGAGCCCCCATTTTTCCCGGCTGAACAGCAGGTCGGCGTAAGCGATGAGGTCTTCGCGGGCTTCTTTGACCTTGGGGTCATCGATGACCTTCGGGTCGACCGGTTTTGCGACGATGCGCGCGGTCGGCGGTGGTGGGATCGGTGTGGCGGGGATCTGTACCGGCCGGGCAATGGCGGGTTTGTCTTTTGCTCCACCCGGTTTGACCGGCACAGCGCGGGGAGCGGCGGGTGGGTCGGCTTCGGTTTGAGCTTGAACCGTAGCCAGCGGAGCGAGACCGGAAGCGAATAACAACAGTGCAACTGCAATGCCTCCGGCGATCCATGCGCCGGGGTGGCCGGGAAGTTTGCAGTTGGATTTTGAGGCCGTCATTTCATTCAGGCGCGGTCGGTGGCGGGGCGTCTTCGGCACGGATGGTGGCGAAGGCGACGTTCCAGATTTTTGCCTTGCGACAGGTGTCGAGCACAGAGGCGACGTCCTGCCAGTCGGCGGCTCCGTCGCCGCGCAGAATCACCGCCTGGTTCGGGTAGAGTTCTGCGATCGATTTGAGTCGGGCCAGCAAATCGTCGTGAGTGACGGTCACGCTGTTCACAACAATGCTGCCGTCGCCGCGCACGTTGACAATGATCTCGCCGATGAGCTGCTCGGGATCGGCGCCTTCTTCGGCGATCGGTACTGCGACGTCGAGGTCGCGTTCACGGGCGGCGAAGTTCCAGGTGACGATGAAAAAGATCAGCAACAGAAACACCACGTCGATCATCGGCGCGAGGTCGACTTCGGCGACTTGAGTGTTGCTGAAATCGCGAAATTTCATCGTTCAGGCGGAGTGTGGAAAGGGGAGAGGTCGGGAAAAGGCAATGTGCGCAGCGTTATTCGTCGCCACTGTCGCGTCGGCTGGCGCGGTAGTTGGCGCGTTTGTACTGTGCAGCAAGCAATGCCATGATGTGAGTGGTTGCGGCTTCCATCTCGGCAATGAGTTTCTGCACGCGACCGCGAAACAGAGAGTAGAAAATCAGGGAGGGAATGCCGATCACCAATCCGCTGGCGGTAGTGATCAGTGCCTGCGCGACACCGGGCGCGAGCTCCATTTGTTTGACGCCGGAGCTGATGCCGATGTCGTTGAAGGCGCGGATCATGCCGATGACCGTGCCGAGCAGTCCAACCATCGGCGCGATACGACCGATGTCGGCGAGGTAGGTGATGCGGTTGTGCAGGATGCTGGCCTGGCGGGTGCCTTCGGCTTCGGTGACTTCGCGAACTTCGTCGAAGCTGGCGGTGGGGTTCTTGGTGGCGAAGTCGAGGGTTTTGTAAACGATGCGGGCGATGCATTCGTTTTCGCGATTGCAGACGGCGATCAGGCCGAGGTAGTCCTGCTTGCGGATCAGCGCATCGGCTGCGTTCATGAATTTATCGCTGACCACGGTGCCCTGACGGATCGTCAGGAAGTAAAAGATAATCAGCAGCACGGCGATGAACGACAGCACCGCCAGCGGGATCATGATCAGCGCGCCCCCTTCGGTGAGCGTGTCGAGCAGGCTTTTGGCAGTGGCGGCGGCCGTTTCTGCGGCGCCAATGTTGCCGGGCTGAGCCGGGGCTGCCGGATCGGCACCGGCAGCTGGAACCGGCGCCGGGGTCGGAGCGTCCTGCGCGATCGTCGTGCCGATGCCGCCGATGATCAAAAATGCCAGGCAGACGACCGGAACGGCAAGTTTTGAGAACACTCGAATCGGGTGGGAGAGGAGGCGATTGTGATCGCTGACCTGGAACATGATGGGACGTCTGGGCATGTCAGAGGCTGCGCGACTGCGCTGGCCGGAAATTTGCGAATGTCGGGCGAAATTCGACGGTCGGATGATAGGTTTCGGTGACGATTCGAAGTGCTTTTGGCCGATCAAAATGCAGCAGCGATAAAGCCACAGCGAAGGTCAGGCCAAGTGTAGCAACATGTTGACCGGTTGCAACCGCAGGTTGATCTGGCGCGCTTGTCGGTTCGAGGCACGCCATTGCATGCATCGATCGACTGTGGTATCGGTAAACGCAATGAGTAAAACGGTAATATCAGGCACTGCGAAGGGGCGTCTGAGCCTGTTTGCGGGACTCATTATGGCGTTGACCGTCACTTCCTGCGAACGCCCCGGAGGCAGCCCGGCAGCAGGGGATCCGGCTGCGAAAAATTCGGCTTCCGAGGTGGCTGAGAAAACCGGGCCGCTGCTCGCCGACGAACCGGACACGGTGCCGCCACCGCCGCCGGACCTTGAGGCAGTGAAGGAGATTGCGACGCCGGTGGTTAACAAGGATGCCGAGGTGTCGATTCTCGGTTATCACGATTTCAGCGATGGCGACCGCCGCCTGTCTGAAATGGTGATGCACGTCGACGATTTTCGCGCTCAGATGCAACTGATCAAAGACGCTGAACTGCCGGTCATCAGCATGCAGGAGTATCTTGCATGGCGGCGCGGTGAGGGCGCGATTCCGGAACGTTGTGTGATGATCACCATCGATGACGGCTGGAAGGCGACGCACACCCTCGCGTTGCCGGTGCTGCGCGAGTTTGACTATCCTTTCACCGTTTTCCTTTACAAAAAGTATGTCGGCATCGGCGGTCGTTCACTGAGCCACGAAGAGGTGCGCGAGATCATGGCCGGCGGCGGCACCGTCGGTAGCCACAGTGTCAGTCACGAGAGCATGATTTCGAAAAAGGGGCGCAGTGAGGAGGAATACGACGAGTGGTTGCGGGTTGAGTTGGAAGACTCGTACGAGTTTCTGGTCGATAACTTCGGCAAGGACGGTGAGGTGCTTAAGGTGTTCGCTTATCCGTTCGGTATCTACAGTGATCAGGTGGTGGAAAAGGCGATCGAATATGGCTACGAAGCGGCCTTCACGGTGAACGGCAAGAAGACCCACTGGGATACTGAGCCGCTCGAGGCCGGGCGCTACATTGTCTACGGTAAAGGCGATCAGAATTTTGCAGCGGCGATGGCTTTTCGCGGTGGCGAACTGCTCACGGCGGGTAAAAAACTCATGGAAGCGTCCGACGGCGATGGCGACAGCGAGGGGCCGCGCGGGCCGTTGGTGGTGCCCTACCCGAAAGATGGCGATGAAATCACCGAGCGACGGCCGGTGATCAGCCTCGACGTGTCCAAGCTCGAAGGTGTCGACCCGTCGAGCATCCGGATGCGCGTCGCCGGCTTCGGCGAGGTTCAGCATTACTACGATGACGGCACGGGCATCATTCGCTATCAGGTGCCGATGAGTTTGCGTTCGACTCAGTGCGGGGTCTCGGTCCGGCTGCGTCATGCCGGTAATGAGAATATTGAAGAAATCGCCTGGAACTTTTCACTCAACCGCATCGGCAGTTATCTCGACGGTATCGATCCGTCGCTGCTGTCGGACCAGGAGCCGGTAGTAGCGCCTGCTCCCGAGCCTGCGCCTGCGGTGCCGCCGTCTTCTGAAAATCCGGCGACTGCGCAGCG
>CBDULB010000064.1:0-34264 GCA_965367965.1 uncultured bacterium
AGTCGATAGGCTTCGGCGAATTCGAACTAACATCCGGAAAGGTGGCGTCTCACAAATGGATGAGATTTCGAAAGAGGCCTTAGAGCTTCATCGCATCTTTTGTGAATTAGCGAAGATCTACTTCCCCACAATGGGCTAACAAGACGCGGATGATCAACTGCCTGCCCGTGCCGGTTCGAAAGCTGAATGAAGGATCAAACCCCAATTTTGAAGTCAGCGCGCGCGGTCGGCAGGCAGTGACATCGCTCAGACGTTAGCCAAAAATTCACGATGGTCGAAAGCAAACGAGGAGCAGGTCTCATCGACTTCATTCAAGGGAAAGCTTCCGGCAAGAATGTTCTCCTGCTGTTTTTGTTAACGATGGCCGTTTACCTGCTGATGCTCTCGGTCACCATTCCTCGCGTTCAGAGCTACGCTCCGGAAACGGCGCTGTTTGATTTGTCGCCTGCGGGATACACTTATACACAAGCGCTGACCCTGCTGGAATCCCTCGGTCGTGCAGGCAGGGATATTTATCTCTTCCCCCAGCTAGCACTCGACTTTGTTTACCCGGGCTTGTTTGCGATTTGCTTTTCGCTGATGTTGGTCTGGCTATATTCAAAACGAATTCGGCCCGATTCGAAGTGGTTGTATTTGGCTGTGATTCCCGTGCTCGGCGGCCTTTTCGACTATATCGAAAATATATTGATTATTCGAATGATCACGACTTTTCCCGATGTCACCGAAGGATTGGTTTCTGCAGCCAGTAGCGCCACCTTGCTGAAGAGTGCCTTCTCCACGCTGTCCTTTCTATTACTGATCTCAGGATTTGCCTTGCTCCTGATGAAAGGCCCTGTGGCATGCTCCGAGGGAGAAACCTGCCCCGGGAACAACGGCCGACAAGACAGTGGAGGCAACGCCTGACGGCGCGCCTCACTTATGACGTAGCGGTTCCGCAGACACTCCGCGACTCGATCGGCGCCGTCACTAGCGGCCTGCCGAACTGCGCATCAGGGCTTCGAAGTGAGCCGGCATCCTGGTAGTGAAGCGCATCGTTTCGCCGCTGTGCGGATGGGCAATGGTCATCGATGCGGCGTGCAGGGCCAGTCGCTTGATGCCTTTTTCGGTTGAGCCGTATTTCTTGTCGCCGACGATCGGGCAGTTTTGATCGGAGAGATGAACGCGGATCTGGTGTTTCCTGCCGGTCAGCAGCTGCACCTCGAGCAGGCTGTAACGCGCTGTGGTATCGATCACCCGGTAGGCCGTTTTCGACAGTTTGCCGCGGCTTGGATCCTTCACTGAGTACATGCGGTGCACGCCGCTTTCGGCGAGGTAGGATTCGACTTCGCCCTGCGGCGCAGGCATCGTTCCGTGGACGACGGCGACGTAGTGCTTTTCAAAGCCGGGCCAGCCGGTCATCAGGAAGCGCTTGGCTTCCTCGGTCTTGGCGAACACCAGCAGGCCGGAGGTTTCGCGGTCGAGGCGATGCACGATAAAAATTCGGTTTCTGGATTTCGAATTGCCTTTGCGAACGTACTCGCTGAGGAGGTTGTAGGCCGTTTTATCGCGTTCCGCTTCGCTGCCGACGGTGAGCAGGCCGGCGGTTTTATCGACGACAATGATGTCGTGATCTTCGTGCACGATCGAGAGTCCTTTCGGTTCAAAGCGTTTCGGTGGTCGCTTGAACGGTTTTCGTGGGTCCGGCATTGGGGCAAAAATCGAAGTCAGGGAAAGGAGGCGGGATGCGTGCATGGCGCATGGCGACCTCGGGTCAGTCGTGCAGCGCGGTGACTATTAGCACGGGACTGATCAGGTCGCGACCGGCATTTGTGGAGAGCCTGCTTGCCTTCAGGGGCCGCTTTAGCGCTTGCTTAGCGGCCGGTAGAGAGTTGGTTTCGCGCATGATGGTTCGGTTTTTCAGAGCTGGTAAATTTCAGACGCTAACACGCTGCGGGGCGCTTGCGGCGCTGTTGTCGTCTCTGTTGCCGTTCGGCCCCGGGGTGCGCGCGGATGACTTTGAAATGGCGTTGCCGGAGGAGATTGTCCGGCCGTGGATTGGCAGGCAGTACTGGTCGTCACCGTTGAGGGATTGGCAGCTGGCTCACGGTCGGGTTGAATCGGTGAGTGGCGGCGCACGTCATGAGGTGGTGCTGTTGACGCATCAGTTGAAGGCCGGCGATGGCGATCTGCAAATGTCGGTGCGGCTCGGGCAGCTGCACAATCATCCGCCGGAAAACGGGCTCGGTTGGGCCGGCTTCAAGTTCGCCCTGACCGGCCGTATGGCAGAGGAGTATCGCTCGGCGCTGTGGAAAGGGCGGGGCATATCGGCCGGGGTGACCACGGCCGGGCAGTTGTTCGTCGGCACTGAGGTGTCCGGGAAAGTGATCGCGCCGGAACGACTCAACGATTTTCGACTGGTGTTGCAGGCGGACTGTGCCGGTTCCGGCGCGGAGGTGATGTTGACGGCTTTTGCGAGTGACAGTGACGAGCTGCTGGCAGTGATGGCGGCGTCGGTGAACAAGGCTCCGCTGATGGGCAACTTTGCCATCGCCTGTGAGCCGCTGCCGAAAGCCCTGGCGGCAAAACTGGAGCAGGCTCGCCCGGCTGATGTGGCCGATGCGCCCAACCCGGTCGATGCGGTCGATGCACCGAAACCGGCCGGGGATTGCCGGTTCTGGTTCGATGACTGGAAAATCTCCGGCTCGAAAGTGGTCGCGCATCCTGAGCAGACCTGGGGTCCGATTCTGTGGACTCAGTACACCGTCAACGACGGGGTGATGAAAATGACGGCCCATCTGGCGCCGGTCGGTGCGGGTGAGGATCAGACGGTGACGCTGCAACTCAATCAGGGCGGCGGTCGCTGGAAGGTGGCCGACACGGCAAAGCTGGATGCGTTGGCGCGGACGGCGCAGTTTCGTATCGATGGCTGGGAGGACGATCGAAGCGTTGAGTATCGGGTTGTCTATGGCGACGATCACTGGGCGGGAACGATCCGGCGCAATCCGACCGATCAGTCGGTGCTGCGCATGGCGGTGGCGTCGTGCATGCACGACTTCGCGTTTCCCAATCAATACATCGCTCAGAACATGCTCGCGCAGGATCCGGATGTGGTGTTTTTCGCCGGTGATCAGATCTACGAAAGCGTCGCCGGGCATCGCTTTATGGTCGCTGCCACCGCAGAGGATGTGCCGCGCGCAACGCTCGATTACCTGCCGAAGTACTGGTTGTTCGGGTGGAGTTTTCGGGAGCTGCTCAAGGATCGTCCGTCAGTGATCATTCCCGACGATCACGATATTTATCACGGCAATATCTGGGGCAGGGGCGGCGAGCGTTTGTCGCCGGACCCTGAGGTTTCCACTGCCGAAGGCGGCTATCGGATGCATCCCGACTGGATCAATATGGTGCAGCGAACCCAGGTTTCGCATCTGCCGGATCCGTACGATGCCACGCCGGCCAAAAACGGCGTCGGGGTTTTTTACACCGATCTCAATTGGGGCGGGGTCAGTTTTGCCATCGTCGAAGATCGCAAATGGAAATCGGCACCCGGGGATGTGCTGCGCACGCCGGTGGCGGGCAGCTCGCGCAAGGATCATATCACTGATCCGGGGTTCGACACCCGACTGCTCGATCGGCCGGGCTTGTCGTTGCTCGGCGCACGGCAGATGACTTTTCTCGATGCGTGGAGTCAGGACTGGCGACACACCGATCTCAAAGCGGTGTTGTCGGCGACGCCATTTTGCGCGGTGGCGACGCATCACGGCGGCGGCGGGGACGAGCATTTTTTATATGCCGATCTCGACGCCAATGGCTGGCCGCAAACGCCGCGTGACGAGGCGCTGAAAGTGATCCGCAAAGCGCATGCGATCATGTTGCACGGCGATCAGCATCTGGCGACACTGGTGCAGCACGGCGTCGATGACTGGGGCGATTCGGGCTGGTCGTATACGGCTCCGGGAATAGCCAACAGTTACCCGCGAATCTGGAGGCCGGCCGAACCGGGAGAAAATCGTCTGCCGGATGCGCCGTATTACACCGGCGACTATCTCGATGGATTTAAGAACAAAGTCACGGTGTGGGCGGCGGCCAGTCGTGAAGATCACTACCGTGCGGACTACCAGCCGGCGGAAAAGACGACGCTCGAGCGGCTCAAAGGCAGTGGATCAGGGTACGGCATCGTCGCCTTTGACCGGGCACAACAGGAGATTACGGTTGAGAGTTGGCCGGTTCATGAAAAACTGTCCGGCCCGGGCAAAGGCGAACAATCTCCAGGTTGGCCAATGACGCTGCGGGTCGACGACCTGTATGCGCGTGAACCGGTGGCCTTTTTGCCGCCGGTGGTGATCAAAGGATTTGAGCAAGGTGACCGACCGCTGGTGCGGGTGGTCGAAGAGGCCAGCGGTGCACTGGTGTATGCGCGGCGGATTTCTGAAGCGGAATTTCTGCCCAGGGTTTTTGCCGAAGGCCGCTACACGGTTCTGGTCGGCGAGGGTCGGGCGGATGACAAAAAGTTTACCGGAGTCGTCGCCACGGCGGAGGGATCCGGTCAGCCACTGGAGGTGAATTGGTGAAATGGACCCGGCATTCGCCGGCGGTGGTGATCGCGTTGGCGATCGCTGCGGCTCCGGCGTGGGCATGGGCGGGTGACATCTTCGTGGCGCCCGACGGCGATGACACCGCAGCGGGGTCGATCGATGCGCCGCTGGCTTCGCTGGAACGGGCGCGCGACCGGGCTCGTCAGGCGGGTGAAGAATCGCTGATCTGGTTGCGTGGCGGCAGTTACCGGCTGGCGGAGACGCTGGTCCTCGACCGGCGCGATGGAGGTGTGAAAATTGCCGCGTGGGAAAATGAGCGAGTGGTGATCAGTGGCGCGGCACCGTTGCCGGGGGATTGGACGCGGCTGGAAGGGCGCGAGTCGGTTTGGAAGATTGCGGTGCCGGCTGAGTTCGGCGAGGTGCGCACGCTGTTTCGCGACGGCGTGATGCTGCCGCGGGCGTCGACGCGGGGCTTCCGGCAACTGGCCAGGCCGCCGGCGTCGGTGCCTTATCGCCAGCGGCGGGCGATCGATGGACAGCATTTGTATCTGCCGGACGATGCGCTGCGCGCGGTCGACGATTTTCGCGGCGCCGAGATGCGGGTGGTGCCGCGTTTTCCGTGGTTGATGGCGATGCTGCCGATGTCGAATGTCGATCGGGAAACGGGTTTGGTGCGCAGCGAGGTGCCGGGCATTTATCCGCTGACGGTGCCGGCCTTCGGTCGCTTTCCCGAAGGCACGTTGTGGATCGAAAATGTGATGTCGGCTCTCGATGAGGAGGGTGAATGGGTGTTCGACGCGGAGGCGAGGCTACTTTATCTACTAAGCGAAGCGCGGCCGGAGAAGGTCGAAGCGGCGCGCCTGACCGAGTTGCTCAGGATCGAGGGAGAGGTCGATCCCTGGGACTACGTCGACCGGCCGGTGGTCGATGTGCAGTTGCGTGGCATCACGTTTGCGCATGGCAAACGCTACGCGTGGCCGGCCGGCAAGACCGGCTGGGGCTTGCAGCACGACTGGGAAATGTATGATCAGCCAACGGCGCTGGTACGACTGCGCGCGACCGAGGAAGTGGAGTTTGTCGACTGTCAGTTCGTCGACAGCGGTGCGGCGGGTTTGCGCATGGATCTGCATGCGCAGCGAAACTCAGTGAGGCACTGTGAGTTTGCGCGGCTGGGGGGCGTCGGTGTACTGCTGGCCGGCTACGGCATGGGCTGGAAGGATGTCAGTCGTGACAACATCGTCGCCGACTGTCGTTTTCACGACCTGGGCCGCGAGTGGTGGGCGTCGCCGGCGGTGTTTGTCTGGCAGAGCGGAGGCAACCGAATCCTGCACAACGAAATCTTCAACCTGCCGTACAGCGGCATTGTGGTCAGCGGGCGCACCCAGTTGAATGTTTCGGGGCTGAAGGAATCGAGCCGGACGGCGCGGTGGGACGAGGTGATGAATCATTTGGAAAAAGGCGATCGTTCGTGGCAGGGGCGCGAGCCGCTGATGCATGGTCGCAACAACGAGGTCGGCTGGAATGACATCAGTGATGTGATGAAAATTCTTTCCGACGGCAATGCGATTTATGTGTCCGGAACCGGTGGTGGCAACCGGGTGCACCACAATTTTGTGCACGACATCGACAGCGCCAACATGAACGCCAGTCTACGTATCGATGACGATCAGAACGACGTGGTCATCGAAGACAACGTGGTCGCGCGCTGCACCGGTGAGGGCATTGTTTTGAAGGGGCGCAACGTGATTCGCCACAATCTGGTTTACGATCTGCGCGCCGAAACCCGTGACGGGGTGAAGTCGCTTTTTCAACGCGGCTACCTGGTGTTGTCGGGGGCGCCGATTGCCGGCTCGGTGATCGCGCACAATGCTTTCGTGAGCCTGACGCCGGGGCAGGACCTGGTGTTCGAGCGCGCTGAAGTGTGGCAAAAGGGCGGCAGAGATCAGCCGCCGGTGACCCTCGATACTGCGAAGGCTTACGGCAATGTCTGGGCGACGCCGATCAATGCAAAACAGCGGGGCGCCAGGCAGGATGAGGCGGAAAAGCGCGTTTGGGATTTCCCCGGCGATGCGCTCGGCCCGCCGGTCGGCGGATGGGACATGCGGGCGGCGGGCGTGCGCCAACGCTGAGCGATCTCTACGCGTTGCGCAGGTATTCTTCGTAGGCGTATTGGGCGCGAACTTCGGGTTCTTTCGGACCGCGCTTGCGAAATTTGTTGGTCAGGTCGTGGTCGAGGATGCGCGCTTTGACGTTGTCGCTCCACTGGATCCTGAAGTGCTCAATGAGTTCTTTGCGCAGCTTTTTGTCGTAGATCGGAAAAGCGGTTTCGACCCGACTGTCGAAGTTGCGCGGTAACAGGTCAGCGGATGACAGGTAGACCTCAGGCTCGCCGTTGTTGCCGAAGATAAACATGCGCGAGTGCTCGAGGTAGCGGTCGACGATGCCGATGGCTTGAATGTTGTCGCCGATAGGCCCTTCCTGTCCGGTGATCAGCGAGAACATGCTGCGCGCGATGATGCGAATTTTTACGCCGGCTTCTGCCGCGGTGTAAAGCAGGGAGATGGTCTCCAGGTCGGACAGGTTGTTGATTTTCAGATCGAGACTGGCCGGTTTACCAGCCTTGGCGAATTTGATCTCCCGATTGATGTGGCTGCGCACGAAGTCGCGCAGTCCGAGTGGCGCGGCGATGATGTGTTTGAGCTTGGGTGGCTGATAGGTGCGCTCGAAGAACTGGAAGATAGCGGCGGCGTCGGCGCCGATTTCCTGATTGTTGGTGAGCAGCAGGTGGTCGGCAAAAATGCCGGCGGTGGCTTCGTTGAAGTTGCCGGTGCCGAGGCAGGTGTAGTAGCGATTGCGACCGTTTTCGCGGCGGGTGATGAGACACATTTTGGAATGCACCTTCAGCCCGGCGACTCCGAGAATGACGCGCACGCCGGTGTTCTGATACTGGTTTGCCCAGGCGATGTTGGCCTGTTCGTCGAACCGGGCCTGGGGTTCAACCAGAGCGGTGACCTGCTTGCCGTTGCGGGCGGCACTCATCAGGGCCTTGGCCACGCAGGAATTTTTGGCGACGCGATACTGGGTAAACTGAATGCTCTGTACGTAGGGATCGATGGATGCTTCGCGCAGGAAATCGATGTAGTCGCTGAAATTGTGATAGGGGAGTTGCAGCAGTACGTCGCGCTTGCGCAGGATGGTAAAAAATCCGTCGCGGTTTTTGTGTTTGAGACGGTTGTTGGCGATCGGTTCAGAATTTGCGTAAAGCAGATCTTTGCGGCCCAGCGTTGGAAAGCCGATCAGGTCTTTGCGATTGTGATAGCGGGAGCCGCCGTAGTTGGTGTCGGACCGGCTCAGGCCGAGCTTGCGCAGCAGCAGGCTCAAGAATGCGGGCGGTATGTTTTCGTCGTAGTTGGCGCGCACCGGTGCACCGGTTTCGCGGGACCGGATGCCCTCCGCGACTTTGTCGTAAACGCTTTCGGTGAAGTCATCGTCGAACTCCATCTCAGAGTCGCGGGTGAACTTGATCGCGTACGATTCAAACTCGTTGTAGTGCAGTGCGCCGAAGATCTCCGCCAGGCCGAAGCGGATGATATCGTCGAGATACATCACCAGTTGTTCTTTGCCCTTCTTGGCGGGCATGACCACAAAGCGGTCGAGGTCACCGGGAATCTCGAGCAGGGCGTGGGCCGGGCGGCCGGTACCGTTCTTGCGCGACATACGCACCGCGAGATACATTGGAAAGTCTTTCAGCCTGGGCAGTGCCGTCGCGCTCTTGAGCATGACCGGCATCAGGTGGGAGCGGACTTTTTTGTTGAAGTAGTCGCTCAGGTAGGGCTTGAGCTCGTTGGGAACGTCGCGGTTGGAGACGACCCGGATGCCATGCTGCTCGAGACCTTTCATGACGTCACTGTAGGCTTCATTGAAGCGCTTCGTTTCGTCGGCGATGATGCTCTTTACCGTTCTGAGGGTTTCTTTCGGGTCGGGAATGTTGAGTTCTTTGTAGCGTTCACCGATCGATAGAAGTCGCTTCAGGGTGGCGACGCGGACGCGGAAGAACTCGTCCAGATTCGAGGAGTAAATGCCGAGGAATTTGATGCGTTCGAGAAGGGGGACCTCAGGGTTGGCGCCTTCCTGGAGGACTCGGGAGTTGAATGCCAGCCAACTGACTTCTTTGCTTCTGAACGGAATTTCCATGATCTGCCTGTTTTCCAAAAAGGAAAAAGCCAAGGGTACGCTCGGCTGGCGTGGTTTCTAACAGTTTTATGTGAAGTTTTGGTAATCTTTATTTCACGATTGCTGCCCCGCAACTGGTGATTACCTGCCCGGGGGCAACCATGTCGAGCAGTCCGCGTCGATGGATGGCGTCGAGACGGTATCCCGAGTAGTTGAGGGCGGCGACGATCAATGTTGCGCAGGTGTACTCGTCAGCGATCTCTCCGGCGGTGGTGGGATGGCAGTTCACGTTCCAAAGACCGAACGCGCCGGTGTAGTCGTAGGCCTTTTTGGGATCTGCGGCCCTTTCGCTGGCGACCCGGGCGAATTCGTGGAGTCGTTCGATATCGATGCTGCCGGCGGGCGGTCGAAAGGCGAACCAGGATTGATCGCGGAGCGTTTCCAGTTTGTGTTCAGTATGCACCGGTTGGCGGATGGCGATGCTGAGCAGGCGCAGGTCGGAATTGTCAGCGGGTCCGACCGGGTTGGGCACGACGATGGCGACGTGCCCGTAGGAAAAGAGCTCGTAGGGAATCTTTTGAATTTGCCATCGGCAAAGATGCTGCCAGGCATCGCGGTGAGTCATCACCAGTCCAATGACGTCACCTGCCTGCAGTCGTGCGAGTGTCGAATCAAAGGTTTCTGCATCCGCCTTATTGTAGGATAGCAGCGCCGCCATCGGCGCGGCATCGGGATTGTCTGATCGCGGCACGGAATCCATGAGAGAGAATGGAAAACGTCCGGCGTGGGGGACTCGGGTCGACTTACAGCTGCTCAGCACGAGCAGACCGGGGGGGAGGGCGATGAGCGCTATCCGCAGGAGACGGCGCCAGAAGCGGGGTCCCGGTTTATGTGGTCGGGTTGTTGCTGCTGCTGAGCGACTGGTGGTGTTCATGGAGTTAATGGACTCCGCTGCGCGGCAAACGACGAATTGAAGATAATTTTTCAAACATTGATCAGATCAATAGTCGAGTAATAACAATCGATTATGTTTGCTGTAAGGTCTGGCGGATGATGGTCGCATGGAAATCGCCATTGTTGCTGCCTGCGCGGCTGTCATGCTGCTGGTCGAGAAGCTCTACCCGGCTTCGGAATTGCCGAAGGTGAAAAACTGGTGGGCGCGGGTGGCATTGGTCAATCTGACTCAAGCCGGGTTGGTGATCGTTGCCGGCCTGACCTGGGATCGCTGGTTTCAAGGGGCGTCGCTGCTGCGGATCGGCGAGCGCCTGCCGTGGGCCGGTGAGGTGGCGGTTGGCTACATCGTCGTCACCTTTATCTATTACTTCTGGCATCGGGTTCGCCACGAATCGCGACTGTTCTGGCGTTTGTGTCACCAGCTGCATCACTCGCCGCAGCGCATGGAGGTGCTGATGTCGTTCTACAAGCATCCGTTCGAGATCACGCTGAACAGTATGATCAGCAGTGTGATTGCATTTCCTTTGCTGGGTTGCTCGCCAAAAGCGGCGGCGACGATCACGGTGATCACCGGCGTCGCCGAGTTCTTCTATCATTGGAATGTGCGCACGCCGCGTTGGTTCGGCTTTCTGTTTCAGCGGCCGGAGTCGCACCGGGTGCATCATCAGCGGGATCGGCACACCCATAATTACGGTGATCTGCCGATCTGGGACATGTTGTTCGGCACCTTCGAGAATCCCACACACAGCCCGGAGCGGTGCGGCTTCGATTCTGAACGGGAGGATCGTTTCGAGGACATGCTCGCGTTTCGTGATGTCTATGCGCCCGGCGTAATGCAGGCCGCGCCGCTGAAGTTTTTGCCGACCTGCATCGGCTGCTCGAAGCGCTGGGGGTGTGCGGCGGCAAGTTCGGGGGAGAGCGCGAAAACGAACCAAGACATCGAGGTATGAAACCTGGAAACCTGAGAGGGAGCCGGAACTTGAGGCGTGCCAATGCGTGGTGCCTGGTGCTGTTGGTGATCGGCAGTCTGCAGATGGCGGGCTTCTGTCTTGGCTCGCGAGCGCTGCGTGGCATCGGTGCCGCCTCGGCGGCCAGTCCGTTTCCTAAGGTGTTCTGTGTTGCGCCGGTGAATGCGCAACCGGAGGTGATGTTGGAGACTTTTTCTGCCGAATTTGCTCTGCGTTACCGGCTGCATGGTGAGTGGGTCGAGGTGGAGCTGACGCCGGAAGTTTATTCGCGGCTGCGTGGCCCGTACAATAGGCGCAATGTATACGGTGCGATTCTGGCCTACGGACCGTGCCTGCCGCCGGAGTTGATGGCCTCGACCTTGCGCTATGCGCTGATCGATCCGGCACCGATGCGGGACGAACTCGGCGTGCCGCAATCCGCGTACGATTTGCAGGTGGTGATTCGGGCCGGGCAACGGGATGGCGGCCGCGAGTGGCGAATCGACGCTGACGGCGTGATCGAAGAACGGGAGTGGCAATTGCGATGAATACGAACTTTCTCAACGCGCACGCTGCATCGTTCGGCCCCCGTCAGTTCGCGGCGTTTCGAATCGCCCTGGGGGCTTATCTGCTGGTGCACTTTGCTCAGTTGCTGCCGTTCGCCGCCGAGCTGTTCGGCAGCGGGGGAGTGTTGCCCGATCCGAATCTGAATTTCGTGCCGGCGCTGCTGCCCAATCCGCTGTGGATCGAGGGGGCCGGGCATTGGCTGCCGGCGCTTTGTCTTGCGGTCGCAATGTCGGCCTCGATCTTGATTATCGCAGGTCGCTGCCGACGCCCCGCCTGCGTGAGTGCCTGGCTGGTCTGGGCCTGGTTGTTCGGGCGAAATAATCTGATAAACACTCCGGGGCTGCCTTACGTGGGTCTGTTACTGCTGATTTCTGCGCTCATTCCCCGTGGTGAGGCGTGGTGTTGGCGGGCGAAACCGGATCCGCAATGGGAAATGCCGGGCATGGCACCGCTGGCGATGTGGATTCTGCTGGCGGCGGGCTACACCTTCAGCGGTGCGATGAAGCTGGGCAGCCCGAGTTGGATCGATGGCAGCGCGATCCGCGACGTGCTCGAAAATCCTCTCGCCCGGCCGGGTGTGATACGCGATCTGGCACTGGCGACTCCAGACTGGATGCTGCGGCTGGCAACCTGGGGGGCGCTGGCCCTGGAGTTGCTCTATTTACCGTTGTTCCTGTTGCAACGCGCTCGGCCTGTTATCTGGATTGCGATGGTCGGCATGCATCTGGGCATCATGCTGGTGGTCGACTTTGCCGACCTCAGCCTGG
Source organism: uncultured bacterium (assembly GCA_965367965.1). GTDB lineage: Bacteria > Verrucomicrobiota > Verrucomicrobiia > Verrucomicrobiales > DEV007 > JBBKXR01. The sequence goes on from CBDULB010000064.1 coordinate 11,920, forward strand.
GCATGCTGCTCGCCCATGGGTTCGTGTTCGACCGGCACTGGCTTGCGCCAAGGGTGCCAATGGTCCGGGCGGTACGCAAAAACGGAACGCTGCGAGAGCGTTCCGTTCGTGTTTGAATAGATGGGTGAACGATCAGACGTCGCCGAAAATCGACTTGCCGGTGGAGAGCAGGTCGTCGCAACCGCGAGCGATGCGTTCGGCCATGGCGGCTTCGCCTTTCTTCAGATAGCCGCGCGGGTCGTAAGCTTTCTTGTCGCCGCATTCGCCGTCGATCATCAGAGCGCCGTCGTAGTTTTTGAAGAAGTGATCGGAAATCGGACGCGAGAACGCATACTGCGTGTCGGTGTCGATGTTCATTTTGACCACTCCGTAGCCGAGGGTCTCGCGGATCTCGTCGAGGCTGCTGCCGGAACCGCCGTGAAAGACGAGGTCGAACTCGGCGTCGCTGCCGTATTTAGCGGCGACCGCTGCCTGACCTTGTTTGAGGATCTCAGGGCGAAGTTTGACCGCACCGGGTTTGTAGTGACCGTGAACGTTGCCGAAAGTCGCGGCGAAGGTGAAGCGGCCGAGTTCGGCGAGTGCTTCGTGAACCGCCACCATGTCTTCGGGGGTGGTGTACATGTCCTCGTCGGGGGTGTCTTCGGAACCGGCGGCGCCGTCTTCTTCACCACCGACAACGCCGGCTTCGACTTCGAGAATGATTTCCTGTTCGGCACAGAGCTTGAGATACTCTTTCGAGATTTCCATGTTCTCGGCCAGCGGCAGAATCGACGCGTCGAGCATGTGGTTCTGGAAAAGGTTATTCTCGCCTTTGGCGCGACGCTTGGCGGTTTCTTCGATCAGCGGCTTCAGGAAAGAGGCGGCTTTTTCGGGCTGGCAGTGGTCGGTGTTGAGGGCGACCAGAACATCGTATTGCTCGGCGAGACGATGGGCGGCTTCGGCGAGAACGATGGTGCCGTAGGTGGCATCGCCGTTGTTGAGGCCGGAAGCAAACTGGCCGGCGCCGGTGGAAAACTGAATCATGCCGTCAGATTTCTGATCGGCGAACGCTTTAAATGCGGCGTTGAGAGTGGGGATGCTCGTGCAATTGATTGCAGGGTATGCGTAGCCGCCCTCCTGAGCGGCGTCGAGCATGGCGGCGAACTGTTTTGGAGTGGCGATAGGCATAGTGCGGGATGATTAGGCGAAAGGCGTGAGTTGCGCAAGGTTGGATTTCGCGGCGAAAGTTGCCGTTTTCTGCGGGTGTGGAAATTGCCCGCGCACGATGCAACTTTTTGCGGGTGGCGGGTTTGTATCCGCTGTCAGACCTGAGTTCTTGACGGTTCTACCGGACTGTCGTTTATTTTGGTAGGTCACTGAATGTCTTGCCCCGAGCCGCTCTAATTCGATGAAACTTCCGATCACTGTCATGCCAAGCCTGCTCTGTTTGAGCTTCGCCATCGCCTTACTTTTCGGCAGTCGGGGCCTTGCGCAGGATGCTCCCGCCGCCGATAAACCGAAAGTCCGGGTCAAGGGCGAAGCGGATCGCAAGGGGCCGCCGCGCGGAGGTGAGGGCGAAAATCCGTCGGGCAAGCCGGAAGGCAGTCGCGAAGATCATGAGAAACTGCGCAGCTTGCTCGGCAAAGTCTGGGACGATCCTGCGGTTGCTCAGTCCCGGGAGGAAGTCCGGGTGGCTTCCGATAATTTTCGCAAGGTGCTGCATGCCAAGATCGCTGATCTCGATCCGGAGGCCGCGAAATTAATGGAGGAGATGAAAGGCAGTTCGCGTTCCGGTAAAGGCGGTGGCGACTTCGGTGGAGGTTCACGGGGCATGCGTCCCGATGGCCACCGCACCGGCCTGGACTACATGGCGAGGCCACCCTTTTATGCGTCGCTCGATGAAGCGCAGCGGGCGATCTATGACGACGCGTATAAAGCGGCGATTGCCACGCCGAAGCTGCAGGACGTTGTTGCCGAGATGCGCGAAACGCGCCAGAAGGACGACGAGCTGCGGAAACTGCGCACGACGCAGTTTGTCAGGGCGCGCAAGCTGTTGTTCGAGGAAATGGTCAAAGCCGATCCGCGGGTCGGTGAGTATTTTTCCCGGTCGGATGATGAGCGTGCAGCCCGTGATGGCGGCAGAGACCGGGACGGCGCCAAAAAGGGGCAACCGTCGGCGGAACGCTGAGGAATGGGGGTGTTTTCCGGATATTCAGGCCATTGAGCCGGTAGCGCGCGAACCTGTGCGCGCCGCATCGACGGTGAAATGAGGGGCTGTCTGAGGCGATAAGGCGCCTGCTCACCGGGTGAGTTGTGCACTCGTCGGCAGGTCGGCGGGAACCCGAAATTCGGGATATTTGGCAAAACTTTATTAAGGTTTCCAAATTTTTTAGACTTGCTTATAATAAGCGCCCTAGTCTATAGTTATCTGGCAATCTAGACAGGAATTATGGAAATTCTTGGAATTGGTCAATGAATGACTCGATTGCTTGGAAATTTCATAATTATTTTTATTTTGGTGATTGGTGGGTGGATCAGACCCAAGGTGAGTGACTGGCTCGCGCCGTGCCTGGCGTCGATGGCGGGAGCTGTGCCTGGCGTGTTGGTTTCGGCGCCGACCTTAGCTCGCGGGCGGTCGGGCGCAGCAGGTGTTCTGTGGCGTCCGGGGGGTGGTGGATCTTTTGCTGGTTTGCCCCTGTGGACGGCAATGAGTGGTGCCGGCACTGAATCCAGTGATGAGGCGGGCGACTCAAGTTGGCAGGCCGAAAGTTATCATGTGCCGGTGCTTCTGAATGAAGTCATCGCTGCGCTTCAGCCGCAGGCAGGGCGGATTATTTTTGACGGCACGGCGGGCGGGGGCGGGCATTCCGGGGCGCTGCTCAAGGCTGGTGCCCGGGTCATCGCCAGCGATCGTGACCGCGCGGCTCTGACCCACGCGCGCCGCCGTCTGGCGGAGTTCGGCGATCGGTTTTTGGCGAGTCACGGAAGTTTTACCGCGATGCGTCGCTGGCTCGATGATGCCGGTGTCGATCTGGTCGACGGCATCTTGCTCGATATCGGTGTTTCGTCGCGTCAGTTGGACGATGCCTCCCGCGGTTTTTCATTCCAGCAGGGCGGGCCGCTGGATATGCGCATGGATCAGCGCGCCGGGCGATCGGCAGCGGAGTGGATCAATGACGAGACTGAGGAGGAGTTGGCGCGGATTTTTTTTGAATACGGTGAGGAGCGCGCGTCGCGAAGGGTCGCCAGGGCGATCGTGACGGCGCGGGCTGAGCAGCGCATCGAGACGACCGATGCCTTGGCGGCGGTGGTCGAGTCGGTGATTCCGCGGCATGGTGCGCGCCATCCGGCGACCAAGGTCTTTCAGGGGCTGCGCATCGCCGTCAACGACGAGCTGGGCGAGTTGGAGGCCGGGCTTGAAGCAGCGCACGCCTGCCTCAAGCCGGGCGGGCGGTTGGCGGTCATCAGTTTTCATTCGCTCGAAGACCGCCTGGTAAAGCGCTTCATGCGCCGTCATGCGGAGCCGACCATCGACCGGCCTGAGTGGCCTGCACCACGGCCGAATCCCGAATGTTATTTCGAGCGCAAGCTTCCTAAATCTGCGGTAGCAAGTGCCGAAGAGATCAAAATGAACCCCCGGGCGCGTTCGGCGCGCCTGCGCGTGGCGGTCCGCCGCGCTGACTCCGGCTCCCGTTAGAACCACTGAACTATTATGAAACACACTGCAAACCGTAATCAGCAGGGAATGGAAATGGCGGGCCTGGTGCGCTGGGTTCTGTTGGCGGCCACGGTCGGCACGATCGGTGCGAGTTTTGTGCTGGTGCGCAATCGCCACGTCAGCGACGGCGATATGATTCTCGCCTATGAGGAAGAGATTCGCGGACTCGATCGCGAGATCGAAATGCTCGAACTGCGCGTCGTCGAGCAGATGAACCGCGATGAAATTGCCGGCGGCTTGAATCGCTATGGCAGCAATCTGAAGCCCGTCGACGCCTCCCGGGTATTGACCATTCGTCCCGATGAGATTCTCGGCGGGGCGGCTGTCGCGTCGGCGCGTTGAATGGTTGCCGGAAAGGTGGCGGCAGTTTTCTGCGTAAACAAATTTTCCCCAAGTGAGCGAAGCATCCCAAAGCAAAGTATTTGAAGAAGGGTTGAAACGTCGAGTTCTCGTCGTTTGTGGATTTCTTGTGATCGCGTTGAGCGCCCTGTCGGTCCGTCTGGTCTGGGTGCAGGTGGTCGATCACGAATACTACGTAAAGCAGGCGGAGGGTTATTACCTGCACGAAGAAACTTTGCCGTCGTCGCGGGGGCGTATCCTCGATCGCAACGGTGACCTGCTGGTGCGCAGCCAAACCGTTTATCGATTGCTTGCCGACGCCAATCACTTGCGTGATCGCGACATTTCTGCGCTCGGCGTAGCCAAGGCTGAGGGGATCAGTCTGCGCGCCGTGCGGGCCAAATACAGCAAGGAAGAGATCATTGACCTCTACCTCACTGAAGTCGTCCGCGTTTTGGCGACACCGCTCGGGATCCCCAATTGGGAGTTGCGGCAACGCTTCGACGCCAAGCAGGCGGGGTACATCGTTTTGAAACGCGGGCTGCCCGAAGACGATCACCGGGCCTTGCGCGATCTGCTCAACGAGTCACGCATCGGGGGTGTTTATTTTCGTCAGGAGTCGAAGCGTTTTTATCCGAGCCCGGATCGTTTGACGCAAGTGCTGGGTTACGTCGACGCGGAGTCGAACGGCAGGGCGGGGATCGAGAAGGTTGTCGACGAGCAGTTGAAGGGTGAGGACGGTTATCGCTACCTGGAGCGGGATCGTCGCGGGCGGGAGATCGTGGTATTTCGCGGCGACACCAAGTTGCCGACCGAAGGGGATCACGTGTCGCTGACCATCGATATGCACTTGCAGTGCATCGTCGAGAAGGCGCTCGCCGATGCCGTTGAATTGTACAGTCCGGAAAAAGTCACCGCGATTCTGATGGATCCGAATACCGGTGAGATCATGGCCATGGCGAGCCGTCCGCATTTTAATCTGCGTACCCGCGAAGGCGTGCTGCGCAATCCTGCGGTCAGCGATTTATACGAGCCGGGTTCGACCTTCAAGCTGGTCGCTTTGGCGGGCGCCATCGATCAGGGGCTGATCAGTCTGCGGACGCCGATCTATTGCGAGATGGGGGCCCTCGAAGAGGATGGCCGGATGCTTCATGATCATCACGCCTATCCGGAGTTGAGCGCTAAAATGGTGTTCGCGAAATCGAGCAACATCGGTATTTACAAAATCGCCCGTCAGCTCAGTCCTGACAAATTTTATACCTACATGCGCAGTTTTGGTTTCGGTCAAAAAACCGGCGTCGATCTGACCGCTGAAGCTCGCGGTAACGTTTTCCGTGTCGAAGACTGGAGTGCCACATCGCTGTCACGCATGGCGATGGGGTACGAAGTGAGTGTCACTCCGCTGCAGATTGTGGCGGCCTACGCGGCGATCGCCAACGGAGGCAACCTGATGCGGCCGATGATTCTGCGCAGCATCGAAGGGCCGCACGGGCGTACCGTGAAAACTTTCGAGCCTCAAATCGTTCGCCGGGTGATCAGCGAAGCTGCCGCTGACGATGTGCGTCAGGCGATGATGACGGTGGTCAGTGATGTCGGCACCGGTGAACTGGCTGCGGTGCGCGGTCATCGGGTAGCTGGCAAGACCGGCACGGCCCGTAAGTATTCGGTCGAACAGAAGACCTATCTAAAAGGTCGCTACGTGGTTTCGTTCGCGGGCTTTTTTCCGGCCGAAAACCCGCAGCTGGTGGGTCTGGTGGTCGTCGATGACCCCCGTTCTGACGGTGTCAATATTTACGGAGGTACCATCGCCGGGCCGCTGTTTTCGCAAATCGCCGCTGAGGCCGCAACCTATCTTAATATTGAACCGGACTACTCCGATGAGGAACTCACAGATGCCAGTGAGGCGTCTGCCGGCGGAGCTGCAAGACGATAATGAATTTAACTTCGATCATAGATGCCATGGACCCTAAGTCGGTGCTTGGCGATACTCAGGTAGACGTGGCTGCGCTGCGCTGCGATTCGCGCAAGGTCGGAGCCGGTGACGTCTTCTTTGCCCTGCGGGGAGAGCAGGTCGACGGGCACGATCACATCGGCGCGGCGCTCGAAGCTGGTGCCGCGGCGATCGTCGCCGAGAAGCCCGGTGACGACGAATCCCGCGGTGCTGCCACGTGGATCCAGGTTCGAAACGGGAGGCTTGCTATGGGAACTGCCGCCAACGTTTTCTACGATCGCCCCTCCGAATCGCTGGGCGTGGTCGGGATCACTGGAACCAACGGCAAAACCACCACCGCGTTTCTGGTTCACCATCTGATCAAGGCTTCCTGGCGCCGTTGCGGTCTGCTCGGCACGGTGGTTTACGATAACGGCGAAACGCAGAGTCGTGCGGCCAACACGACTCCTGAGTCGCTGGAAATTCAGCGTCTCCTGAGTGAGATGCGGGACAATGATTGTCGTGGTGCGGCTATCGAAGTGTCCTCGCACGGGTTGGCCCAGTATCGCACTGCGGCGGTTCGCTTTCGCGTCGGGGTTTTTACCAATCTCAGCCAGGATCACTTCGATTATCACGGCAACTTTGAGAACTACTTTGCGGCTAAGAAAATGCTGTTCGATCAGATCGAGGCGCAGCCTTCGGGTGATGAAAAGGCGCCCGTCATCGTCGTCAACGGTGACGATAAATACGGCAAGCGTCTGGCCGCGGAGCCGTGGAGCCACGCCAAGTTGGTCACCTTCGGGCATGGCATCCATTGCGATTTCCGCATCAATAACATTCGTTCCGATTTCAGCGGCACCACCTATCAGTTGGAGATTCGCAAACAGCGTTCGATGCTGGTGCGCCTGCCACTGATCGGTCGCTACAATGTTGAAAATGCCACCGCCGCCCTGGCCGCGGCTCAGGGGATAGGGTTGAATTTGCGCGAGGCCGTCAAAAATATTCAGGAGGCGCCGCAGGTGCCGGGTCGCCTGGAGGCGGTCGAACCGCATCGGACCGCCTACAAGGTTTATGTCGACTACGCGCATACGCCCGATGCTCTGGTCAATGCGCTGCAGACTTTGCGCGACCTGCGACCGGCGCGAATCATCACCGTATTCGGTTGTGGTGGCGATCGGGATCGCGAGAAACGTCCGAAGATGGCGCGCGCTGTGGAAGAAAATTCCGACATTGCAATCATCACCTCAGACAACCCGCGCAGCGAAGATTCGCAAGCGATCCTGCGTGAAGTCGCGGCGGGCATGAAAGGGGATCGTTATGCGACCATCGTCGATCGTCGCGACGCCATCCGCGAGGCGGTCCGCCTGGCGCGGCCCCGGGATATTGTGCTCATCGCCGGTAAGGGCCACGAAGATTATCAGGAGATCAATGGCAAGCGCATCGATTTTGATGACCGGGTCGCTGCGCGGCACGCGATCAATGATCGTATCGAAGAGGAAGTGCAGTTGCGTAAGGAGCGGGAGGAACAGCAGTGAAGTCTCTCGATCTGGCAACGGTCGCCCGGTGGGCGGGTGGCAGTCTGCTGCGGGGTGTGCCGTCGGCGATGGTGAACTCGGTATCGACGGATACCCGTAAGCCGGCGCCGGATTCGCTTTTTGTGGCCCTGTCAGGTGAAAATTTCGATGCCCACGATTTTCTCGATGCGGCTGAGGAATCGGGCGCGACAGCCATGCTGGTCAGTCGTTTGACGAAGTTTACCGAAGAGTGCAAGGCGGCCATCATTCACGTCGAAAATACTCAAACGGCACTTCAGGAGCTGGCCCGAAATTATCGACGTTCGCTCACTGAGTTGCGGGTGGTGGGGGTTACCGGCAGCAATGGCAAGACCTCGACCAAAGACTTTATTCGCGAGGTGCTGGGTGGTTCGGATCAGGTCAGCGCAACGCTCGGCAATCTCAACAATCACATCGGTCTGCCGCTGACTATTCTCTCGACCGAGCCGGAACAGAAAGCGGCGGTTTGGGAGATGGGCATGAGCAATCCCGGCGAGATCGAACGGCTTGCCGAAATCGCCAGCCCTGATATCGCGGTGATCACTCACATCGGCACGGCGCACATTGAGTTCATGAAAAGCCGTGAAGCCATCGCTCTGGAAAAGGGCATGTTGGTTGAAGCGATCGATCGCGACGGGGTGGTCATTTTAAATGCCAATGACGATTGCTCGAGTGATCTGGCCGCGCGTTCCCGCGGACGGGTGGTGACAGCGGGGATCGAAAGTGGTGATGTTCGCGCCGAAAATCTGCATGCCACTGCGGAGGGGACGGTTTTTGACCTGGTCGCGGACGGCGCGGGCAGCGAGTCAGTCAATCTTCCGGTTGCCGGTCGGCACATGGTAGGCAATGCAGTTCTGGCTGCCGCGGTGGCGCTGCAATTTGATGTCAGCCTCGGCGAAACAGCGCGCAGACTTTCGGCGGTTGAGCTTACCGGTGGTCGGTTGCAACGGCGCGTGGTCGGCGGCTTGAATTTTCTCGATGACAGCTACAATGCCAACCCGGATTCGATGCGTGCCGCGCTGAGCACGCTCGCTGACATCGCCACAGAGGGACGCCGGATTGCCGTGTTGGGTCGGATGGCGGAGCTTGGCAGTCTCGAAGAGAGTGAACATCGCCAGCTGGGCGCAGCGGCGGCGGCATCGGCTATTGATATCCTGATCGGAGTTGGTGAAGCCGGTGGATTGATCGCGGACGGGGCAAGCCGGGCAGGTCGAGACGATCTCGAGGTGAAACATTGCGCCGATCAGAAAGATGCCGCGGCGTACCTCCGGGCCGAGGCGGGCGCAGACGACTTGATTTTAGTAAAGGGCAGCCGGTCGGCGGCCATGGAAGCGGTGATCCGCGAATTGGAAGACTGATACGAACGATGCTCTACTACCTCCACGAACTTAGAGAAAGCCTGTCGGTGCTGAATGTATTTCAGTACCAGACATTTCGTGCTGCCGGTGCATGCATCACGGCGTTTCTGATCACATTGCTGCTCGGCAACTGGGTGATTTTAAAACTGACCTCGTTGAAGTTGGGGCAGCCGGTGCGCACCGCTGAAGAAGTCCACAAACTCGCCGAACTGCATGGCAACAAAGGCGGCACGCCGACCATGGGCGGTGTGCTCATCGTCGGATCAGTGGTCGCTTCGGTGCTGCTCTGGGCGCGGCCTGACAATCCACTGATCTGGATGACGATGTTCGTTTTTATCAGCCTCGCAGTGCTCGGTTTCTTCGACGATTACGCCAAGGTGAAGCGCAAAAACTCCGCGGGAGTGAGTGCGCGTGTTAAATTGGTCACTCAGCTCGGCGTATCGATTGTCGGGGTGCTGATCCTGTATCTTCACGACGATACGGCGATCTATATTCGTCAGTTCTACGTGCCGTTCCTGAAGGAGCCCTTGCTGCCTGACCTCGGTTGGTTCGGTTTGTTGTTGCTGCCGCTGGTCATCATCGCCTGCTCGAATGCGGTCAATCTGACCGATGGTCTCGACGGGCTTGCCACCGGCTGCACGATTTCCGTGGCGATGACTTACGGCGTCTTTGCTTACGCCGCCGGCAATGCGGTGGCGAGCGCCTACCTGAAGGTGCCCAACAACATTCACACCGGCGAAGTGGCAATCGTGTGCGCGGCGCTGGTCGGCGGCGGCATGGGCTTTCTCTGGTACAATTGCCATCCGGCGCGTGTGTTCATGGGCGACACCGGTTCGCTGGCGATCGGGGGACTACTCGGAGCGGTGGCGATTTGCTGCAAGCAGGAACTGGTGCTGGTCATCGTCGGCGGTGTGTTCGTTGCCGAAGCCCTGTCGGTCATCCTTCAGGTAGGCAGCTTCAAACTGCGTGGCAAACGCATTTTTAAAATGGCGCCGCTGCATCACCACTTTGAGCTGCTCGGCTGGAAGGAGAGCAAAGTCATCACCCGATTCTGGATCGTTTCGATCATGTTCGCCCTGGCCGGACTGATGACCCTCAAGCTGCGCTAGAAACTTTATTACCGTGCAACTGACTGATCACAACATTGCCGTTCTCGGCGCCGGCACCAGCGGATTGGCCGCTGGTCGTTTGGCGTCGGCGCGTGGTGCCAGGGTGACGGTTTATGATTCGGCGGCCCCGGAGAAACTGGCCGCTGCGGCTGCGAAACTTGAAGCTTCGGGCCTGAATTACGTTTTTGGCGACGCGGCGCTGGCTAGTCCGCAGGACGCTTCGATCGATGAAGTCGTGGTCAGCCCCGGCATCGATCTGGCCAGTGATATCGCGCAGACGTTCTCAACCTGCGGGGCGCCCCTGATCGGCGAAATCGAGCTCGCCTGGCGCTGCGATCCGGATACTCCGGTGATCGCGATTACCGGCACCAATGGCAAAACGACCACGACTGAACTGGTGGCTCACCTGCTTAACGGCGCCGGCATTCGCTCGGTCGCGGCCGGCAATTACGGACGCGCCTACACCGACGTGGTCAATTCGGATGAGAGCTATGATGTCATCGCCCTCGAACTGAGTTCTTTCCAGTTGGAGACGGTGGATCGTTTTCATCCCGGGGTCGCGGTGTGGATGAATTTTGCGCCCGACCACATGGATCGCTACCGGACGGTCGAGGATTATCGTCAGGCCAAGTTGCGCATTTTTGAAAACCTCGAGGCGGGGGACCTTGCGGTGCTCAATGCTGCAGAGATTCCCGAGGCAACGATTGCTGCGCGGCGGGTCACTTTTTCCGCCTTCGACGACGAGCTCGACGCGGCGGCGGACTGGTCGTTGTGCGACGGCAGTATCTGTCGCCTGGGGGTGCCGCTGCTCGACTACAACGCGACCCGGCTGCGCGGACGGCACAATGCCGAGAATCTGATGGCGGCGATGGCCGCTGCGTCGCAAATGGGGGCACCACTGGAAGGTATGGCGGCCAGTGTCGCTGACTACGTGGCACCGGCTCATCGCTGTGAATTTGTCGGTGAGATCGACGGCGTAAGTTTTATCAATGACTCCAAGGCAACCAACCTGCATGCGCTGCGCAGTTCGTTGCGTGGCCAGGAGCAGCCGGTGGTGCTGATCGCCGGAGGTAAGAATAAAGGCCTCGATTACGCCGAACTGAATGACGTCTTAGCCAGGTCGGTCAGCGAAGTAGTCGCCGTCGGTGAGATGGCAGACTCGATCATCGCCGCGTGGAGCGGGGTGGTTCCGTGTCAGCGGGCCGGTTCAATTGCGCAGGCGGTGAGCCTGGCCGCCGCCGCGGCTGACCGCGGCCAGACGGTGCTGTTTTCACCCGGCACTTCGTCTTTTGACATGTTCACCGGCTACGAAGCCCGGGGTGAAGCTTTTCGTGAATCCGTCCAACAACAGAAAACAACACAGCCATGAGAAAAAAGAGAAAGTATCGCGATAACGACGAGCCCACCAATGAGGGCTTCATTGGCAAGTTGTTCTCCGCCACAGCGGATCGACTGCCTGCTCAAGTGACGGAAGAACAGGATTGGTACATGGATACCCCTGACGTGCGGCTCGCCCGCGTGTTTACCATCGTGCTGATTCTGCACGTGGTGGCTGTCGGTGGCATCCTTGCCTTCAAAATGATCGACAAAGCTTCGGCTCCCGGTGCCGACCTGATTGTCGCCACGCCGGTCAGTCAGACCGATGCCGCGAGTGCCGCCATGACCGAAGCTGAAATCGATCGTAACACTCCCGTGGTGCCGGCTCCACCGGACCCGTTGATCATGCAGGATCCGACCCGCTCGGGCATGCAACAGTATCTGGTCAGCAGTGGCGAGACTCTGGATTCGATCGCTCGCGATCTGGGGCTCAATGTCAGGGATCTGCAGCGCCTCAACAGCATTCATGTCGGTGATAAATTGTATTCCGGTCAGTGGATCGCGATTCCCAAACCTGACGAGGTAGCTCCACGGGTTTCACCGACGCCAACGCCGGTTGAGGCTCCGCCCGCCACGGTGGTTGTGAACTACCATGAACCGGCCGCAGTGGCGGCTGTTGAACGCCCTGCCGGCAACGCCAGCACCTACGTCGTTCAGCCCGGCGACACCGCCTATGGCATTGCCCGTCGTTTCGGCATGAGTTCCGACTCGCTGATGGCCGCCAACGGTATCAACCGCGCTGAATCGCTGCAGGTCGGTGTGAAGCTGCGCATTCCTGCGCGCTGATATAGACACACGACAATTGGCTGAACGCCGCTAAATCACCTCCCCACACCTGACGGATTCATGGCTAAACGAAGCGCTCACTTTCTGGTTCTCGCGGTCGGCTTTCTGGTAGCGCTCGGCGTTGTCATGTTGGCCAGTACCACCGTTTACGACGGAGGTGCGCCAAGTGATGATCCCTACTTCGGGGTGAAGCGCCAATTGGTGTGGGTGGCGATCGGGCTGGTTGCCTGCGTGATTGTCGCCAGTGTCGACTATCACGAATGGGCGAGATTTGGCTGGCTGGTCTACGCGGGCGTTGCGGTGTTGTTGGCATTGTGTTTTGTGCCCAACGTCGGTCAGACCATTCATGGTGAATCTCGCTGGATCGATGCCGGGCTGATCGGTTTGTCGTCCGTGCAGATTCAGCCCTCCGAATTTGCCAAGATCGCACTGGTGGTCATCATTGCGCGCTGGTTCGCGATGCGGCCTGACTGTGCGGATCGCTTTTGGATGGGCTTTGTCGCACCTCTGGCGATCGGCGGCGGTATGATCGCCCTGGTGCTGTTCGAGGTCGACATGGGCACCTCGGCGGTGTTGTCGGTGACCTTGTGCGGTTTGCTTTTCGTGGTCGGCGTAAAGGCCCGCTATCTCTCCGGGCTGGCGATTGCCGGTGTTGGCGCATTTATCGCCATGCTCGCGGTGGTGCCGAATCGTATCGAGCGCCTGCTGGCATTCGTCGATCTCGAAGCGCATCGCGGCGGTGTCGGTCTGCAGCAGTGGGTTTCCCTGATGGCGTTTGGCTCAGGTGGTGTGGCAGGGCGGGGGCTCGGCAGTGGACGGCTGAAAATGCTCTACATGCCCTTCGCTCACACCGATTTCATTTTTCCGATGATCGGCGAGGAACTCGGTCTGACTTGTACTCTGGCGGTGGTTTTCTGTTTTGTATTGTTTGCCGTCATGGGGATTACGATCGCCTTTCACGCACCGGATCGCTTTGGTCGAGTGCTCGCCATCGGCATCACCATGGTGATTTCGTGCCAGGCGATCCTCAACCTTGGCGTGACCACGGCTTCACTGCCGAATACCGGCCTGCCGCTGCCCTTCGTCAGCTATGGAGGTTCGGCACTGCTGTCCGCGCTGATCGGCGTAGGTCTGTTGTTGAGTGTCTATCGCCAGAGCAGCCCGTCGCGGCCCGGCAGTCATCTGTGGATCCGTCGCGGCAGAATTACGCCGCAGCTGTCGGCGTAGGCCTGACCGGAGCCGGGGAAGAGCCACACCACCCGGCCGGGTCTCCGCGCCGGGGGAGAGGCTGAATGCACGGTCGGTGATGACGGTGATGACGGCGAACCGGGCGGGTGGTTTCGCTGCGGTTTCGGCCCCACGGGCACGACAGGAGTGTCGTGCTTCCTTGCGCTGACGAATTGCGGTGCGCGCGTTGGTTTGCCAAGCTCGGGTCAAACCGGGAGCCGGAAATGGCCGCTACTTCATCGGCGGTCCGAGCGCTTGTCCATTGGTCGAGACGACATGCACCTCGTGGGCCCGCGCCTTCGGGTGATACCATTCCCAGACGGTGTTGAGGCTCTGATTGATTTCGATCAGCTTGGGCATTTTCGGATTCTTCTGTCCGTAGGAGCAGATCACGGTGTTGCCGTTGGGTAGACGCTGCGCACCGCAAGGGTCGGCGAAACGATTGCCGACTTCCTGATTGCCGGCGCGCCAGGTGACGGCACCGGCTTTGTCGAATTCGACTACCTGATTGCTGTGGGTCAGCGTAACCAGGGTGTTGCCGTTGTCCAGCTGGATGGCGGTAAACGGCCAGGGCTCAGCTTTGCGGCCGCCCAGTTCTTCGAGGTCGGTGTTGATGGTGCGAACCACTTTTCCGTCGGCTGAATACTCTTTCACTTTGAACGCCAGCAAATGCGGCACCAGGTAGTTGCCGTTCGGCAGCTTGCGCGCCATGCGGGTCTGCATGTGCGCGTTGTCGGTTTCCGGTTGCAGTGGTACCTCGACCGCAATTCCACCCTCAGTGGTGACCTCGAGCAGGCGTGGTTTGCTGCCGCGTTCGACGATCAGTGTGTTGCCATTTTCCAGGCGAAACACCGTGCCCAGTTCTTTGTTGGCGGGATCCATCGCATAGCGCCAGACGATACCTTTTTCCGGGTCGTGTTCCTGCGCCTGGTTGTTGACCGAAAGCAGCACGTTGCCATTCGGCAGCACCGTGCCGTCGCGGGACCTTCCCGGTACGGTCCAGGTCACGACGGATTTTTCATCGATCAGCGCAGTGTACTGACCGGTGATCAAAAACGAGTGCCGTATTTCGGCGTCGCCGTGGCTGCGTTGTTCGCCGAAAACTTCACCGACGACGGGTTTGTCGGCGGCATTGACGGACGTGGCGAAAGCCAGCGCGAGCAGGCTGAAAGAGACGAATGAGGGACGATGCATAACGATGAACTTTAAAGTCTCTCAAAAATCTGATGAGAGGTGTAGCGGAATTCGTCAGAATTTCGTCGAACGTCTTTCGATCAACGCACAGGCGAAATTTTGACAAATTCCGCTACGTCCGTTTCGACCGGCCCGGGCCTTGCTTATGGCTTCTCCGCCCGGGTGGCGATAAAGGTCGGCATCCAGGCATTCAACCCTGTTGATTCGCCGTCCCAGGTGTCTTCGTAGAGACCGGTGATAATCAGTCCGGCATCGGTCTGGCCGCCGATCTGGTCTTCGAGGCTGTGGCTGAACTCGACGCTGAGATTGGCTTCGAGTTGGTCATTCAGTTCTTCTTCGTCGAGCGAATCCAGGCAGGAATAAGGCAGCGCATACTTTACCTTCAACTCACCCGTCTCTTCGAGGAGCACGTGATCGAACAAAAAGAAACACGGGTTCATGAAGCCACTCAGTAAGCGGCCTCCGGGGCGCAATACGCGGGCACATTCCTGCCAGACGGGACGCACGGCGGCGGCGAACACGTTTGATACCGGATGAAAAATCAGGTCGAAGCTGGCGTCGTCGAATTCCGAGAGGTCGGCCATGTCGCCCTGCACGGCGCGAACTTCGAGTCCGTTCCGGGCGGCGGTTTCGACGTCTTTTTCCAATTGAACATCGGAGGCGTCAAAGGAGGTCACGCGGGCACCGGCCGCAGCAAATTGCGGCACCTGTTGCCCGCCGCCGGAGGCGAGGCCGAGCACGTCTTTGCCTGCCAGGTCGCCGATCCAGTCTGCGGGAACCTGTTTGTTGGGCGTCAGGATCAGATCGAGTCTGCCGACCTTGGCGGCTTCGAATACGGAGTCGTCGAAGGGGGTCGACCAGCGGCAGCCCTCCTGCGATTGAAAGTTCCACGCGACGCGATTGTATTCGACGATATTCACGTTTCGATCTTCAGATACGGACGAATTTTTTCCAGTGTTTTCGGTCCGATACCTTTGACCTCGATCAACTGATCGATGCTTTCGAACGGGCGCATTTGAATCAGCTTGTCGGCGAGATCTTTGCGCAGACCGGTCGATTCGAGCTGTTCCAGACTAGCCGAATTGACATCGATGGGGGCGCTTGGGGGCGGGGTTTCAAATACGGCGTCGACGGCGGCCAGGCGGCGTGCTTCTTCGCGGTCCATCTCGCGCATTTCGAGGAGTCGGTCCGGATCGCAGTGCTGCCAGATCCCGATGCGTTTGATGGCGGCGACGATTTCGCAGTCCTCGAGTTCGTCATTGCGTTCCGATGCGCTCTTCCCATCGGGGGTTGAGCGCTCGACACTGGTGGGTTTGGCGAGGCCTCTGGTTACCAGCAATTGCTCAAGACTTTCATTCCCGGCGGTGGTGACGTAGGCCGAGATGCGAGGTTTTGCCGATCTACCAAGTGCGTTGGCAAAGCTGGTATGAACGGTGAACGGTTCGCTGAGGATTTGAGCGACGAGCTCCCTTGCTTCGCGGCCGGCGTCGACGATAACGCGCAAATCCTCGACGCCGTAGTAGTTGGCCTGTTCCCGGATGCGGCGTTTGTCGGAGTCCTGAGTGGCGCGCATTTCCATGCAGTCGACGTGATAAAGGCGAACCGTATGCTGTTCGCCATCGGGAAACTCAACGACAAAACTGTCGCCGTCGGCCCATTCGGTGGCGACATAGCGGCAGCCTTCGAAGGTCTGGAATGGGGCAGCTTCGGCGTAACGAGGCAACAGACCAAGTGCGGTGCTTAGCGCAACAGTCAGTGCCGGAGCCAGTCGAATCCTCATCCGGGAAATCTGCGATAAACGTCGCCTATGTCAACGCCCTCGAAGCCGCTCTTTCAGGCCCGGTTTGTAGCCGGCGAGTTCCAGATAAGCTTTACCGATCACGGTTCCGGCTTCGTCGAGCACAGCGCAGGCGCCTTCCCAATAGGCCATGCCGCTGACTTTGCCGTTCACTTCCTGGTTTTTAATTAACGGCTGGATCTGAAAGCTTCGACGCGTCTGAGATTCGGGATCGATCGCGCTGAGTTTCGGCGTCAGTGGATAGCGCGCACCGCTTGCCGGACTGGTCCAGAATCCGTCGGCTTGCCAATCAAACTGATCGAGCTTTACCGCCTCGACATGTCCATCGCGGTCGATCCACGACAAGCTCGATGCCGGTTCGTAGCTGCCGTCGTCGCGGCGCAAAACGTAAGCCATGACCTCGCGACCGTCGTTGAGTTGAATGCTGACCCAATCCCAGCCGACCTGATCGGCGGCCAGTTGGCTGCTGCTGATTTCATGGTCCATCCAACTGCTGCCACGGACCTCGAGTGGTTCACCGTTGACTCTGAGACTGCCTTCGGTGCCAAGCCTGGTGAAGGTGATGTAATGACTCGACGCGGTGGGATCGGAACTTTTCTGCGAAACGCCATTCTCGCCAAAAATGACCGGCGCTTTTTCCGCCTTCAGGCGGAGGTCCATCTGCACATCGCTGCGCACGCTGGCGCTCAGTGACAGGCTGTCGTCTGCGTTGCGGGTGAGTCGCCAGTTGCCGTTGCGCAGGTCGAGGTCGCCGACCTGCGCTGAAGCATCCCAGCCCTCGCGATTGAGCCGCTCCTCGTGGTAAAAGCGTTGTTCGGAAATGTCGCTCAGCGAGGCGTGGGCGAGGTGCAGTTGATCATTTTGAAATGCGCCACTGGCTGATTCCGCATTCTCAGCGGAAAGCTCCTGCGCGAGTCGAAAAAAGGTCAATTGAAAGCCAAATTCCCGCTCGCTACTACTCAAGTGGCCCGTGACATACCACCACTCGATGGCGAACTGCGGGTGACTGCCATGGTCGCGAGGGAATCGATAATCGTAGCCGGGTTGAGGAATGCGAAAACCGCTGTCGGTGTGCGTGGCCGGGGCGATGTCTGCAGCGTCGGCTGGCGACACGAAACCGGAAACCAGGCAGACGATCAGCATAGAAAAAATCGAGCGCATCATTCCTGTTGTTCCGCATTGAGGTGAGCGCCGGATCGTCCGACCAGGTAACCGACCACGATGCTGGTCAACAGCGTCAGCGTGGCCAGACCGGCCATCGACGCCAAGGGTACGTGAAATTGCAGGGTCCAGCCGAAGCTCTGCCGGTTGACCACGAAGATCAGGATGTAGCCGAGACCGACGCTGAGAATCAGTCCGGCGACCGTGCCGACACCCGCGAGTCCGAGGCTTTCGATCGCGGTGGCACGGGCGATCTGTGCGCGGGCCATGCCGAGTTGTTTTAACGTCGTGATCTGGCGTCGCCGTTCAACCATCAGACTGGCGAGCGTCAGACCGAGGCCGCTGACGGCTACGGCGATGCCAATAGCTTCGAGGGCGTGAGTGACCGCAAAGGTCTGGTGGAAAACCCGCAACGCCTCTTCGCGAAGTCGCCGGTTGGTGCGAATGACCAGCGCCGGATGAGCGCTCGACCAGCGCGCGCGAACCGCATCGGCATCGGCATCAGGTTTGAGGAATACGGCGATGTTGTTGACCGCTTGGTCGTCGTCGAACCACTCCGAGGTAAACTTGCGATTCAGCAGAAGGGTGCCCGACTCATTGTGGTAGTCGACATAGACTCCATCGATGAGCACAGCCTGTGGACCGGCTGGTGTCGGGACCTCGATCCGGTCGCCGCGGTGCTTGTCAAAACGGATGCTGAACGACTCGCTGATCCATGCCGGCACGGCGCCGTCGTCAGCGCGGGTTTCCAGCGCCAGAGGATCGCGCTCGAGGGGAGCTTCGCGCCAGTTCATGCGCAGGCTGCGTTCGTGGCGGGCGTATTCTGAACCTGCCAGAAGAGTCGCTCGGCCCTGGAAGAAAATCGGGTAGCGGCGAATACGGTCAACGCCTGCAACTGCCGGATCGCGGCTGAGTGTCTGCCAGGTTGCCTCGCTGAGCACGGCTTGACTGGCCGCGCTACCGATGCCGGCTGGGGCGACGTAGAGATCGGCCTTGAGCAGGTCTCCGATCCAGCCGGTCAAGGTTTTTTCAAAACTGTGCACGAGGATTCCCATTCCGGCCGCCATACCGATCGCGACCACCAGTCCTGCGGCGGTCAGCCGATGGCGACCACTTGGATTGCGCAGCTGACTGCCGGCGTAAACCATCGCCGGACGATTGCGAAATTTTGTCAATGCGGCGGCAAGTGGATGGAACAAAGTGCCGGCGAGCAGACTCAGCCCGACCAGCCAGCACAGCGCGGCAAGGTAGCCGCCGACGGGGATTTTGTTGCCGGCAGCGTTGATCCACGGTGGAGCCTGTATCAGTAAAATGCCGGCGAAAATAAGACCTGCGCCAGTGACAGGACGTTGCAATATCGAGCGCGGTGCGTCGCCCTGCCGCTCCTCACGCAATCCTTGAACCGGAGGAGTCGAGCCGGCATCGCGGGCCGGCAGCCAGCCGGCGAACAGACTGGCGCCGATGCCGAAGCTCGCCGCAAACAGCATTTCGCCCCAGTGCCAGGCGGCGGCGGTTGTGGTGGTTTGATAATAAAGCGCGCTGACCGTTTTGGCGATATTGCCGACGGTGAACTGCGCCGCGCCCCAACCGATCACGAGTCCGACCGCGGTGCCGATCATACCCAATGCCAGCGCTTCGACCATCCATGCGCGGCGGATCTGTGCCGAGTGCACTCCGAGCGAGCGCAAGATGGCAATCTCCTGGCGGCGGCGAACGACCGCGGCTTCCAGGGCCTGCAAAATCAAATACCAGCCAACCAGCAGCGCCAAGGTCGACAGCACGGTCAGGTTGAGACGAAAAGCAGCCGTCATCGCCTGGGATGACGCCGCACGATCGTCAGGTGTTTCGATCAACCACTGGCGGTCGACTGCCAGATCGCGGACTTGCTGGGTGGTTTCGTCGAGAATGCCGTCGCGGTCGCGGCCCGCGGCAACGCGGATCTCGATGCGCGACAGTTGGTCGTCGCGCTGCAGCAGTCGTTGCAAGCCCGGCAGATCAAACAGTAGTAAATTTTCCGGCGGCTGCGGACGCGAGGGATCGGCGGTCAAGATGCCGCCGACGGTGATGGCCACGATTTGATCATTGATCGCCACCTGCAAGCTATTTCCGACTTCACTGCTGAGACGTTCTGCCAGAGCCGGTGCGATGAACGCCAGCCGGGATTCGCCGAGCGACTGTCCCGGGGTATTTTCCGCAGGAGCGGTGACCGCAGGATGACCCGACTCGGACTCAAGATAGTAAGCATTTCGCAGCGCGACAAAATCGACGCCGGTCAGCTGCAGCAGGGGTGCCCCGGCATTGGCATCGGCGAGCTCATCACCGGTGGCAGGGGCGCCGGCAGTGATGAGTGCAGCGGTGGTTTCAAGCACCGGGAACAATCCCACCGGCAGCGCGCCGAGCTGGTCGCGAAGCAGACGCAAATCGGATTCGGGAAGGCGACCGCTCGGAGATCGCACCACCAGATCGCTGCCGCCGGTCAGATTTTCGGAGAACATTTGAAAACCTGAAACCGCGGCGCGATTCGCCAGGCGCACCGAAAATAGCGCCGCCACCCCGAGCGCGAGAATGGCCGCCAGCAACAAACTTGAGCGCGGTGACCGGCACCAGTGCCGCCACGTGAACCGCGACCAGAGCACGCCGGCCAGACGGGGCGAATGACGCTTCGGTTCCGACATGCTGGCGTCGTTCACTGAGCTGGTGTCGTGATGCGATCCGCCATACGACCGTCGTGGAGATCGAGTGTGCGGCCACAGATGCGCGTCGCTTCTTCGCTGTGAGTAACCAGCAACATGGCGATGCCGTGGCGGTCACTGACTTTTTCAAGCAGGTCGAGAATGGCATCGCCGGTGACCGAATCGAGATTGCCGGTTGGTTCGTCGGCGAGGATCAGGATGGGACGCGGTGCCAGCGCCCGGGCGATGGCGGCGCGCTGCATTTCGCCGCCGCTGAGTTGATCGGGAAAGGCGTCGACGCGATTCTCAAGCTGAACTTCGGCAACTAAGCCGGCGACGCGCTCGCGACGCGTCGATTCATCGATGTCCAGCAGGAGCAGGGGAAACTCGATATTTTCAGCGACGCTCAAAGTCGGCAGGAGATGAAAAAATTGAAACACGGTGGCCACCTTTTCGCGGCGCAGCCGGCACAGCGCATCACCATCCATCTGGTGAACGGCCTGGTCATCGATGACGATTTCCCCGCAATCGACCCGGTCAATCCCTGCGATGAGATTGAGCAGCGTGCTTTTGCCGGACCCCGAAGGTCCCATCAACGCGACCCGCTCGCCACGTCCGATATGAAACTCGACCGAGTCGAGAATCGGTCGCCTTCCATACGATTTGCCCAAGTCGGCGACGCGCAGCGCGGGGGAATTAGAAAAGCTGGAGTTTGCCGGGGGCATTGTGATCAAAGATACGACAGAGAGCCTACGATCGGACGGCACGAATGTCCGCGAGATAATCGTCAGGCATCAGAACTTTATCGATTTCCTTCGACCTCAGCGATGTCGATAAACAGGCTTGATTCTGAATGGGATTCTGCGAATCCAGCGGTGAGCCTGCTACAGCGACTGATCGCCGACCCGGCCATTGTAAGAAAGGGGAGGGCGAAGCGATTGGTCACATCCCATTTGCCGAAGCCGGAATTATCAAAACTCAAAGTCATTGGATTCCCGGCGTGAGGCGGCTTTTTAACAAGCGGCTAGCCGAACACCTTGCTTTGCAATTCACGCAGGGTCTGCAGACCTTTCCAGTTTGAGCCTTTCATGTTTCGTCCTGCTGTCTGGCGTGCTTCGCTGAACCGACTGCGGTTTTCTTCGAACACGTCCTGCAGGAATTCACCGCTGCCGATCGCCATGCCGTCGGTCAGATAGCGCACCTTGCATCGTAGTATTTCGCTCAGCTCCAGTTCGCCTCCGGTTTCGATGACTTTTAAAACTTCGGTACGGCTCATACCTGAACGCCCGCGCTTACCAGACTGCGCGTCATCCGGTCGCTCCTCACCGTGTCCGTACAACAGCAAGCGGTAGCGGGGGCCGGTCGACCTCCAGGTGCAAAGTCGGTTGATGCCGAACGAGGTGCGATTCAGAATGGCGCCAAGCCCTGCACGGGCCACCTTTTTTCCACCGACAGCTTCCGCATAGCCGCTCCAGTGATACTCCTTCGGGTCGTTGACGATGCCGGCGCGCACCGGGTTCAAATCGATATACGCGGCGATCGTCAGCAGCGCCGTTTCGTCGCCTTCGACCAAGACACTGCGGAAGCGGTTTTCCCACAAAGTGCCAACTCGATGATGTCGCCTGTTGTGCCAGCGAGTGTAACGCTGCTTCAGCTCCTTGAGAAAGATCGATAATGAAAAACGCCGTGCCTGATAGCGGTTAAGGAGTTCCGTCATCCATTTCCCGGTAGCGTCCTGCGCGGCACGATCGATCTCAAGCAGCGCATCTTTCAGCTCGCGTCGTTGATAAATCAGCGGCAGCAACTTTCGCAGCTCAGCTTCCGTCAGTGGCGCCTGGACGTCGCGCTGCGGAACCCGCACCAGCAGATGAAAGTGATTCTCCATCAAGCAGTAGGTCACCACCTGAACGCCCGAGAATTGCTCCAAGCGGCGCATCAATCCGTGAAAGTGCCGCTTCTCCACTTCACCCATCGACCGCTGACGACCGTTGGTCCGCGATACCGCGTGGTAAAATGATTCGGTGTGAGGGCGGAGCAGGCGTTTAGGCATGAGGTAAGGTAGTCGGGGTATTTCAGCATTTTGATCCCACCCACCAACAATTGCAACATATATATTTACCGGAAAAAGAATGGAAAAGGTTGGT
>CBDULB010000065.1:0-33869 GCA_965367965.1 uncultured bacterium
CTGCCCTTTGCGGATCAATACGGAGAGATCGAGGCCGGCAGCGGCGATCTGTGACCGGCGCCGCGCGGGTGGGGGTGGGGAAGTTCTACGGCCAAGCTTTGCTTGCACATTCACCCGAATGCGTGGCTGATTCGCAGGGTCGCATTAATGCGTCAACTCACGATTCACTTCGCCGGGGGTCAAACAACGCCCGGGGACGAGTCGTGATCGACTCCCCCCAACTGCATTCGAAGATGAAGACGACAACGGTCGAAAGACCTCCCCAATCTCCCGGTGAGATCGAGCATCGCCGGCGCCTTGCCGAGAACGATGCGCTGATCCGCTCGCCGGGTCTCGACAACGGCCAGGCAATCACCGCCGGGAGAACTGCGATCTTCACCTCGGCCATCGCTGAGTGGGCGGCAGAGCAGCAGCAGGCGCTCGGCTTCGATCGCCCGTTCGCGGTAGCGGCCATCGGGGGCACCGGGCGAGGCGAGGTGACACCCTGCTCCGACCTCGACATTGTTTTTCTGTTTGAGGATGCCATCGACGAAGCGCCGACCCGGCAGTTTCTGCTGGAGCTGCAGCGGCAGACGCTGCACACCCGCGAATTTCGCGAGCGCTTCGGCTTCTCCTTTGCGGCTCTGCCATTCGGCTTTGATGATGTCCGCAATCTGGACGGCAAACAGCTCAATGCCTTCCTTGATCTGGATCCGGTGCACGATCCGGTCGGACTGACTGAAGTGTTCCGGCAGCAGATCCGCAATGATTACGATCCTTTCGAGCATTTCCTGCATGTGCGGAGGTTTTCGCACGAGCTGAGGGAGCACACCGGCGCGACGGCGGAACGGGTCGATCAATTCGATCTAAAAAACGACGGGCTGCGACTGTTTCTCGGTGGCATCTGGTCTCTGGCAGGTCAGAAATTTGTGCACAGTCACGAAATCTACCAGCAACTGGCCGACATCAGAGATTTGCAGGCTTACCATTTCCTGCTGCGAATCCGCTGCTGGATTCATTTGCGCCGTCCTCCGGGGGGAGCGCCGACGGCACAGGGCAATCACGCCGAGGACGTGATGACATTCGATGATTTTGTCACGCTGGGAGACTGGTTGGAAGAGGGCAGCAGTGACGCCGAACGGCTTGAGTTCGCACATTCGGTGCGGGCGCGTCTGCTCACCGCCCGGCGACGCATCGCGGCGTTCGCCCGCGGCGTTATCGAAAATGAACTGCGGCCCGGGCATCGCATCTCGCCGGGCAATCCGGTCGCCCTCGGCGCGGGCGGGCTCTATCATGCGGAGCCGGAAACCTGCACCACGGGCAATGATCGAAGCCGGGCCGCGCTGTCGCTGTTGCTGATCGCTCAGCGCTACGACTTGCCGATCGATCCCTCGGAGTTGCAGACCACCTTTCTCCGTGCCGGAGACTGGTTGGAGCCGGTGCCGGAGTTGAGCCGGATCTTTTCCGAGCCGCGCGGCAGCCTCGCCAAAACGTTTGAATTTCTCGCGCAACTCCCCGGAGCCGAGGACCGGTTGTTTCCGGGCTATGCAAAATTCGAGTCGTCCATCGACGAACGGGTGCGCACGGAGCAGTCGACCCTGCGCGGGCCACTGGCGCGTAAAAAGCTGGAGGCGCTGGACAAGGCGCGGCGCGAAGGGCGGCGCCTGCTCGAAGCGGCGCGGGATGCCGATGCGCTTGCCGACGTCGCCTATGATATTCAGATGGAGGTCGAAGCGGCGCTCGTTTCGCAAACCCATCTCGCCGCCATCCGTCTGGCGATCAAGACGAAGCGACTTCCGGTGACATCAGATGATCTGGTGACGCAGCAGGACCCGCGCCGGCCGCTGGCCGACCGCTTTTCGAGCGGCTTTTCCGGAGTCCCGGTTGAAGAGTATTATGAGCACAGTTTCGAGGGTGCCGGCTTCGATCCAAAGATCCTCGAAGTGACCCGCTTCCTGGTCGAAAATCGCGGAACTTTTCGCAAGATTGCCGAAGCGGGCATCGTTGACGATTTACAGGTCAAAGAGCTGCTGCGTTGCTGCGATGGCGATCTGGACCGGTTGCGGGCTCTGTATGTATTCACTCACGCCGACCGCCATTCCTGGAAGTCGCCAGTCAAAGAGCCGACCCGGTTTTTTAATATCCGGGAGCTCTACGCCAAAGCGCGGATGCCGGCCGATAAAAAGCTCAATCCGGTGTTGCTGCTGAGGAGTGGAGGTTATCAGGATCCCGAATCGCTCGAAATCCTGAAGGATTTCGGCAAGGAGTTTTTCGAGGGAATCTATCGCCACTACGCGATTCGTTTCGGCTCCTACCTGCTGCGGCTGAAGGCCGGCGGTCGGTCCGGGAAGCCCCGTGTGACCACCATTCGCGAACGATCTGCCGAGATTCTGGGTGTGGTTGCCCGAGATGATCGAGGTATTGCTGCCTCGATCAGTGGCGCACTCTGGAAGGCAGGTCTCGAACTGAGCCAGGCTCATTTGTTCTCCGCGGACCGTCACGGTCTGGCGATGAATTTCTTCCATCTCGCGCCGCCGCGGCCGGGGACATCCGGCGAACGCCTGGCGGGACCGGAGCTGAGCCGATTGATCGAAGGTGCGATCGTGGAACGCCTGCATGTCAGTGCAGCCGATGAGCTGGCCTTACCGAAAGTCGCTCAGCATGTCATTTTTGCCGAGTGGCGTCCCGGGTTGTATCGCCTTCAGGCTGAGACGGCCGACGAAGCGGGAGTATTGGTGTATGTGCTCTGCTGCAAAGCCTATCGCCGGCTCGGCGCCGACATCCATGGGCTCGCGGCACACGCGGGACCTCACGGGTCGACTGCATCGGTCTACCTGACCTTACCGGAGGAAATGTCGTTCGACGCCGCCAAGGCCATCGTCGCAGACTGGGCGTGAAGTGCCCGCCGGTGGCGAGCGCTGACGCTGCCATTTTCTGCAGCTTGAAACCGGCAAATGATGAAATACCCCAATACCTAAGCGCGAAGGAATGGCGACGGTCGAAGTCCCAAACTTCGATCGTGGCTTGTGTTACCGGGTTTTTGCCAATTCTGAATTGGAACTTCGTTAGTTGTTCGAGTGTTTGGCTACTTCGGAATTCGTCATCAGTCGGCGGGGAATGCACGCGAGCTACCCTGCTCCCGTCCCTTCCTCCGGCGACAACAGCAAATCGTCCAGTCGTGACAGCCCCCGGTTGCGGGCTTCCCTGAGCAGACGAAGGAAAACCTGTGCCGTCAGGAAGGCATCGCCGGGAGCGGTGTGGCGGTCGTGGGGACGTATGCCGAAGAAAGCGCACAGGCCGTCGAGGCTGAAGTCAGGCTGCTTGTCGCGGCGCTCCGGCCAGGCTCCTGACTGCTCCAGCCTCATCATTAGATCCATGGTATCGACACTCAGGTTTTGCAAGGTGTAGTCGAAATGGCGCTGTGCCGCATGATTGAGCATGGCGATGTCGTGTCCGATGTGATGACCGACAATGACACTGTCTCCCAGGTAGCGGAGAAAACTATCGATTGCCTCGGGCTCCGGGACGCCGACAGAAGCGGCATCTCTGGTGATGCCATGATAGAACACTGCTGAGGTATTGTGGGAAACGGGAATGAGACTTTCAAAGGCGTCATCGACGTGAACCTCTTCATTGGTGACGCCGACTGCGCCGATCGAAATCAGTCGGTCCCGCTTGGTATCCAGTCCCGTCGTTTCGGTGTCGAGCACCACAAACCGGACATTTCCCCATCCCAGGTGAGGCTTCCTGGCTCGAGTGAAGGCCTTGTGATAGTTCGTTTCCACAATCGACTCGGTTGGTGTTGGTCCCTGTCAGGATAGGTTGATACTAATCATCGGTCGACAGCGGAAAGCGTCCGGACGTGTACTCGAGCAATTCGAGAATGGTTCGAAAACTTACCTTGAGCAGCTCCTGGATCTCAGTAGACAATTCTTCCGGTCTGATGATCGCCCCATCAGTGCCTTCCTCGAGGCCGCTGCGGGTTCGACAATAGGCTGCCACGAGAAACGCTCCCGCTGCACGGCGAAACAGATTCGCGACTTGCGGTTGGCGGCCCTCGATTTCATCGGCGGCCTGTTCGAATCGCCCGTAGGTAGCCGAGTCTGCCGTTCGCCCGGCATTCAGGGACAGGACGCGGGCGACGTCCACCAGCGGAAGCAGGGCGAGGTATTTGATATCCAGCTCATCGCTTTCCTCGCCCTCGCGGTCGATGACCGTGCCGCGGTAAATAGTGCGCGGGGGCTGGTTGAGCAGGCTGTCACGAGCCATGTGGCGGATGAAATCAGGGTGCTTCTGAATTTCGTCAAAAATGTGTTCGCGCAGCTCGAGGGCGAGCTTGAAGTCGTTTCTCACCGGTTGAAAATCGAAGGCGTCACGCGCGTCGTAGACCGATTGAAGCAATGGCTCCGCGATCATGCGGGAAAACTTTAACTTCATCTCTGAGATCGGCAGGCACCACTCCGTCCGCTGAGCCAACACGCCCTGCGGGCTCTCCAGAAAACCGCAATGCCTCAGCCCGTAGCTGACTTTTTGAGCCAGCCCGAGGAAGTATTTTTTTACCTGTTCGGCGGATTCTTCGTCCGGGTCTTCGTAGACCAGAGCGTGATACATTGCCGAGCGGATTAACAATTCATCCCGCCCGCCGCTGCCCATCAGTAGCCAGCTGAATCCAACCGGGGGTGGGCTTTCTCCCTCCGCCGTCATTTCCTGCGCGGCGATCTCGAGCAATCTGGCGATTAACTTGCGATTTAGAATCCCCGTCATTTCCATCAACCACGGCAGCTGATTGTGGTCGCTGAGCGAATCCAGAAGCAGCACTTCGATGCGATTGCGCATCACGCGCAGCACTGAGATGGATTTAGCGGTCCTGATCGCCTCGCTGAGGACGTTGGGCAGGCGACCGTAGAGCAGGAACAGGTCACGTTCGGTGACCAGACCACACACCTCTGAATTCAGGCTTCCCGATTGGGTCACCACCAACTGCTTGCGGTCGCTGTGCGACATTTGCAGCAGCAGCTGCCCGGTATCCTCATCCGGTCCGACTACCGGGAAGTCGCGCGACATGACGGCCTGAGCCGGCATGTCCGGCAACAGCGGGCGAGTTTCGAGAAATTCTCTCAGACTGGCATCTGATATCAATCCTGCGGCGCGGTTGCCGCTGTCGACGACCACGACGCAGTCGATAGCGTTTTCACGCAGTAGCCGGGCAACACGGCCGACTGGCTCGTCCAGACCAACCGTAAACAAGGCCAGACTTGCGGATCTTTGCGGCTGTTCCACTTCGTAGAGTCCACCTTCTTTTAATCCCACAGCGCCGCTCGACGGCGTGTGTTGTGACTGCTTGTCCGCCTGACTCCGGGACCCCGGGTCCAGAGTAAAACGGGCATCGAGAAAGCGGCGGGCTTGTTTCGACCGGTCGACCAGTTCGAGAAACTCTTTGCGCGGCAATCCGTAGAGGATGGAGTCCGAATCCGTCATCGCGCAGTCGAGATGGGGCTGATTGTCACGCATGCCCGCCAAACCCAGAATGTCGCCCGGGCCGCGCAGTTCCTTAAAGTCATCGGCCGAACTCAGGTCGTCGAAGATGCGAACTTTGCCTTCCTGAACCACATACACGAACTGGTCTCTGGGTTGACCGCAGGTGAAAATAATTTCGCCGACTTCATGGAATTTTACCCTTCCAGCCCTCGCCAAATCCACCAGGTCGGCCTCGTCAAGAAATTGGAACGGAGCATACTTGTTCAGAAAATCTGCCATTCTCTGGGCGATTGCGGAGGCCTTCATACATTCGTTAATTCTTGCTCGTTAAGCAGTGGCATAGCAGGTATCGGGCCGGATCGAATTTCAAAGGTCGTTCGCCGCTGTCAATCGACTCGCGGTCGAGGGGAAAGCCCTCAATTTATGGTGATTGGCTCAGCTTTCCCGCCAGCCCGCGGTGCCTTTCTGGATCCTCTCTGGACATCGCCCGCAAACAACGGAACGCTTGCGCACTCGTGAGCAAAGCCTCCCCTGAAAAACCCAACACCGCGTCGATTCCCGACCTGGAGGCCGGGGACATTCACCGCCAACCGGTCGGAGCGGTTGGCTGGATACCGGCGTTGTCCGCGTTCGGGCACCGCAACTACCGGATCTTTTTCTGCGGTCAGATCATTTCCCTGATCGGCACCTGGATTCAGACCACGGCTGAGGGCTGGCTGGTGTACGATATCAGTGGTTCGTCGCTGGCGCTGGGCGCGATCCGGTTTGCGACCATGCTGCCGTTTGCCCTGCTGGCGCTGTGGGGTGGCATCGTCGCCGATCGTCATTCCAAGCGTCAGATTCTGATGTTCACGCAGAGTGCGTCGATGTTGCTCGCCTTCGGCCTGGCGGCACTGGTGTATTTTGGAAAGGTCGAAGTCTGGCACGTGGCGGTGATCGGTTTTCTGCTTGGCACGGTCAATGCCTTCGACGTTCCGGCGCGGCAATCGTTTGTGGTCGAGCTGGTCGGTAAACAGGACCTGATCAACGGCATCGCACTGAATTCATCGATGTTCAACCTGGCGCGGGTGGTCGGTCCGGCGATCGCCGGGCTGTTGATCGGCAGCATCGGTATGGCTGGCTGCTTTTTGCTGAACGGTCTGTCCTACATCGCAGTGATCGTTGGCTACGGTCTGCTGAGACTGCCCAGACACGAAGCTCGCCGCGATCATCCGCCGTTTTTCGAGGCGATCCGCGAGGCCTTTCGCTACATCGCCGGACACCGTTCGTTGCGCTCCATCATGATTCTGATTTCCACTTTCAGTCTGTTCGGCATCAGCTTTGCGGTGCTGATGCCGGTGTTCGCCAAAGACATTCTGCACGGCGATGCCAAATCGTTCGGCATTTTGATGGCGTGTAACGGCGGCGGCGCACTGCTCGGCGGGATCTCGCTGGCTTCATGGGGAAAAAGGTTTCCGCGCCGAACGCTGATTTACACCGGCCTGTTCGGCTGCTGTCTGTTCATGGCCCTGTTTTCCTGGTCGCGCAGCTTCGTGCTGTCCGGCGGGCTGCTGGTGTGCGCGGGATTTTTCATGATCGTGTTCTTCGCCACCGCCAACACGGCGACCCAGCTGCGTTCGCCCGATGCCCTGCGCGGACGCATCATGGGTTTTTATTCGCTGTGCTTTCTCGGCATGAGTTCCCTGGGAAGTTTACTCAGTGGCGCGCTGGCCAAATGGCTGGGCGCTTCGGGCACGGTGATGCTCGGCGCCGCGGTGTGTGCGCTGGTCGGCCTGCTGTTGATGCGCCGCATTGTCCCGTTACCGCCATCGGCGGTCATGCAAAGCGGTGATTGATCGATGGGGAAAATCCAATCACTGCGGATAGTCCGCGCCGGTCAGGCTGTTGAGGACTGACTGCTGCCATTCGCGCAAACCGGTGCGTAAGCTGTCCGCCTTGTCGGCATGCGTTTCGATCAGGTCGACCTTTTCGGCGGGATCGCTTTTCAGATCGAACAACTGCTCGCGGACGCCGCCGGTTTTCAGTTCGTAAATGACCAGCTTCCAGTCGCCATCGATGATCGCACGGGGGCCGGTAGTGTGGCTTTCGTCGATGTGGTGGTAGTGGATGCTTTTGAAGTCGCGAGTGGCTTTACTGCCGGATAATTTCACCAGCGGGGTGGTGCCTTCCTGCAACGCGGGATCGATGTACGGTTCAGCATCGGCAATGCCCTCGCTGCGGGTATTAAATTGCCAGAAGTACAGCGGATTGGAGCGCTGGTCCGGCGCGGTGTCGCCATCGCCCTTGTCTTTGATCCACGGCGTCAGGTCGATGCCGTCGAGCGGGCGGTCCGGAAGCGCCTGGTCAGTGAGAGCACACAGGGTTGGCAGCAGGTCGCTGGTGCTGGCGCGCACTTTGACGCGGCGCGGGGCTTTGATCTGCGCCGGCCATTCGATCAGACCGGGCACGAGGATGCCGCCGTCGTAGACCTGGGCTTTGACACCGCGATGCGGCGTGTAAATCGAGCCGTCGAATGAAGTGCCGTTGTCGCCGCAATAGAACAACAGGGTATCGTCGCGCAGCCCGGTATCGGCGAGATGGTCGCGCAGCGTGCCGATGGCGCGGTCCATGGCGGTGATCTCGGCGTAGCGCTCGCGCAGCACTTCGCCCTGGGGACGCTTGGTTTGCCTGCCGGTTTCGTTGGAGGTGAGCTTGACCATTTTGTCCGGATACTTCGCCGGCAGATGGTCGTAGAGCGCGAGGTCCTGCGGTAGTCCGCTGTAGGGTTCGTGGGGCGAACCGAACCAGACGACGGTGAAGAAAGGTTTACCGCTTTGTTGAGCCTCGTCGATGAAACGGATCGCTTCATCGATGACGATGGCGGAGCTTTCGCCTGCGAACACTTGCGGATCGGCACCGTTGCGTGACAGCGACGGGTTCATTTCGAAAAAGTTGTCGTGCGAAAGCCACTCGTCAAAGCCCATGGCACCGGGATTGACCGGTGACGAGGCTTTGACCGCGCCGAGATGCCACTTGCCGTAGTGGCCGCAGCGGTAGCCGGCTTTGCTGAGGATATGGGCGCTGGTGATTTCCTCGGGACGGATCGACCAGCCGGGCGAAAAGGTGCCCATGCGGTTGGGATGCCGACCGGTCAGGAAGCTGGCGCGGGTCGGCGAGCAGGTCGGGTGGCCGGCGTAGAAATTTTCGAAGCGCAGGCCGGTTGCCGCCATGTCATCGAGCACCGGCGTCTTGACGTAGGGATGGCCGTTGTAGCCGGTTTCCTCCCAGCCGTGGTCGTCGCCCATCAACAGGATGATGTTCGGCTGCGCCGAAAATACCGGCAGACACAGCGCGGTCGAGAGCAGAAACAGGACGAGGTAGAGCGCCGGCACACGGACCGGAGTGGGGACAGGCGACAGGTGAGACTTCATTTCCTCCAGGTTACTCAATGGTTGATCGAAGGGCACGGCAGAACTTGGCGTGTTACCGCTACCTGCAGCGGTGGTTTCTGCCGGCGTTGAAAGCTGAGCCGGCCTATGACGGTTCGATGGTCTTGATCACGTTGGCCGGCACTCCGGCCAGCACCACGTCGTCGCCGAACGACTTGGTGACCACCGCTCCC
Organism: uncultured bacterium; assembly: GCA_965367965.1. Taxonomy (GTDB): domain Bacteria; phylum Verrucomicrobiota; class Verrucomicrobiia; order Verrucomicrobiales; family DEV007; genus JBBKXR01. The sequence continues at coordinate 9,059 of CBDULB010000065.1, forward strand.
GAGGCGACCACGACCCGGTCACCGAGCGTCACGCCGGGATTGATCACCGCATGCGCGCCGATCCAGACATCGTCACCGAGACGGATCGCCTGGCCAAACTCCCAGCCGGCCGAGCGCGCTCCGGCTTCGATCGGATGCGCTGCGGTGCAGAGACTGACACGAGGACCGATGAAACAGTTTCTGCCGATGCGCACTTCGCACACGTCGAGGATCAGCAGATCGTAGTTGGCGTAGAAATTTTCTCCGAGGTGAATGTTGTAACCGTAGTCGCAGCGAAAGCCCGGCTCGATGGTCAGGGTCGCAGGCGCGCTGCCCAGCAGCTCACGCAGAATGGCTTTGTCGAGGGTGGCATTGAATCCGGCACAGTGTTGCCTGGCCCGGCCCCGTTCTTCGACAAGCAGCGGATCGTCGGCCCGATACCTTTCGCCGGCCAGCATCTGTTGTTTGGCTTGTGAGGTCATGATGGTGGTGGTGGTGAAGGTCGGGGGTAGCCGCGGTCGTCAGACCGTGGACCGTCAGCCGGTCGCAATGAAGCGGCGGTAACGTCATCGACGCAAGGTCCACCTTCTGACGAAGGCGGCTACGGACTGGCAAGATAACCTGCCGGTGCCCGTGCGCAAAACGGCGGTCCGCAGAGCGCGGGCAGCGAAAGCTCTGCCGCCATGACCTCACCTCCAAAACAGGTGCCGAGGCCTTTCACTGAAACCCGTGGCGGATCGGCGCGATGGACAGGGCGCCCGAGCTTGCTAATCTGCGGCCATGAAGTTTGCCCTGCCCGCCTTTTCCGTCGCCCTGTTTTGCGGCACCGCTGTCGCGCAGAATCAGGCATCGTTCGAACTGCCGTCAGCGGACGACGAAAAGAATTACGCCGGTGAGGGACAGTTGCGGCGTTACACCGGTTACGTGACGCGTTGGCCCGAGTTCCGCAAGGCGTGGGCGCAGCAGGTCGAACAGGATCAGGGGGCGGTGGTGTTTCTGGGTGATTCGATCACTCAGGGTTGGGGTAAAGATTTCAAAGGCAAATTTCCGGGCGTGAAGGTCGCCAATCGCGGCATCGGCGGCGACACCACGCGCGGCATGTTGATCCGTCTCGAGCAGGACGTGCTCGCTCTGAATCCGTCGGCCATCGTCCTGCTGATGGGAACCAACGACATCGAAGTCGACATTGCTCCGAAGGCGATCGGCCGGAATTTTGCAAAAATCATCGCCGCAATCAAAGCTCACGACCCAAAACTGCCGGTGATTCTGTGCCGCATGTTTCCGAGCTCAGCGGACAAAGATCGGCCCAAAGAAACTATCGCCGAAGTCAATGCGCTGTTCGATGCGACCGTAAAAGACGAACCACAGGTCACCGTGCTCGATACCTGGACGCTCTTTGCCGCTGCCGACGGTAATGCCGAGCCGACCTGGTTTAAGGATATGCTGCACCTCAATCCTGCCGGCTACGATCGCTGGGCGGCGGCGCTCTTGCCGGTGTTCGCAGACCTGGATTTGGTGGAAAAATAGTCGTAGGCCTTTACCCTCCCTACTATTTCTCATGCAACGCCGACACTTTCTGACCACCTCGACCGCCGCCGCTGCCGCTGCGGGGCTTTCTTTTGCCTCTGCGCAAAGCGCCAAACCGACTAAAAAAATCCTGCTGCGCTCTTCGTGGCAGACGGTCAACATCGGCGACATCGCCCACACTCCGGGCATGCTGACGCTGTTCGAGCGGCACTTTCCCGAGTGCGAAGTCACGCTCTGGCCAAGTCATGTAAACAATGGCGTCGAGGAAATGCTGATGCAGCGTTTCCCCAAATTGAAAATCATGGCATCAACCGCTGCAGCCAAACAGGCGGCTTTCGACAGCTGCGATTTCCTGCTGCACGGCTCCGGACCCGGCATCGTCGGCCAGAAATCGATTATCGAGTGGGCGGAAAAAACCGGTAAGCCGTACGGCATCGGTGGCGTCACCTGGCAGTTTTCCGAGCAGGGTCTCGACGTCATCAGCGACGCTGAGTTCTGTTTTTTCCGCGACTCGGTATCGCTGCAACTGGCGAAGGACAAAGGCGCGACTTGTCCGGTCATGGAGTTCGGTCCGGACGCGACCTTCGCCTGCGATCTCACCAACGACGCGGCGGCCGCTGCATGGCTCAAGGAGGTCGGCCTCGAAGACGGCAAGTTCATGTGCTGCATTCCCAAGCTGCGCAACACGCCGTACTGGGAGGTGAAGGAAAACTACAAATTCGATCCGGTGAAACACGCCCGCAATGAGGAGATGAAGGAGCACGATATCGCACCGCTGCGCGACGCGGTGATTGCTCTGGTGAAACAGACCGACATGAAGGTGCTGCTCTGTCCTGAGGACGGCACGCAGATGAAACTCAACAAGGAGATGATCTACGACAAGCTTCCCGACGATGTGAAAAAGCGAGTCGTCTGGCGGCAGGACTACTGGCTGACTGACTTTGCGCAGAGCGTCTACGACCGCTGCGCCGGTCTGTTCGGCAACGAGCAGCACAGTCCGATTATGTGCATCGGTCACGGCATTCCTGCCATCGTTTGTCGCTTCAAAGAGCAAACCAGCAAGGGCTTCATGTGGAAAGACATCGGCCTGTCGGAATGGCTGTTTAATCACGACTTCGATGAACCGGCCAAGCTCCTGACTCCCGCCGTGCTCGCTATCGCCAATGATCAGGCGACAGCTCGCGCCACCGCCGCTAAAGGCAAGGCGGTCGCCGATGCCCGCATGCAACGCATGATGGAAGTGCTGCGCGCCACGGTCGAAGCGTGACGAGGTGGGTCAGTCCTGTTCGACTCGTTTCAGCAGGATCTGCAAGGCGCCGCCCGAGCTCCAGATTTCCAGCACCAGGCTGGCGATGGAGATGGCCATGAGGATCAATGCGATGACGAAGGCGATCATGCCGACCCGGTGAAATTCAAAAATCACCGCCACCATCGAAATCACACACAGCAACAGGCTCAGGGCACCGAGCAACTGCATCCAGCGGATCAGCACCAGGCGGCGGCGCAGGTTTTCGATCTGCGCACGCAGGTCGTCGTCCTTCAGTTCCTGCCAGTCGCGGTGGAGGTTGCGGATCAGCGCCGCCAGATGCAGGAAGCGATTGGTGTAGGACAGGAACAGCAGGCTGACTGCCGGAAACAGCAGGGCGGGGGTGGATATTTCCAGAGTCATGTTTTCTAAAGTTTCGAGGAAGCGCCAACACCGGGGTGCGGTTCGGCAAATTCAATCGAAAACCTGCTCATCTCTTTGGCGATCGAGAAGTTTTGTCAATCGGTCGACGACATCTCCAAGTTCTTTTTTGTCGACGACGTTGGTTTGTTCGACGGCATCTGCGCGCAGGTCGTAGAGGGCGCGGTGAATCAACTCGCCACCTTCGAGCATGCGCCATTCGGTGTAGCGAAAGTCTTTGCTGCGCACGCTGTGTCCCATCTTATCGGAGCGCGTATACTGGCTGGTGGCGACCTCGTGCAGATCGACCTCCGGGTCATCGAGCATTTTGGCGATACTGGTGCCCTGCAGGTGATCCGGTTTCGGCAATCCGGCCAGATCGCAAAGTGTAGGATACAGGTCGACGAGCTCGGCCAGCGAGTCGGTGCGCTGCCCGGCGGTGGTCATGCCCGGCGCCTTGATCAACAGCGGCACGCGCGTCGACAGTTCAAAGTTGGTGGCCTTGCCCCACATGTTCTGATCGCCGAGGTGAAAGCCGTGATCGCTGGTCAGAATGATGATGGTATTGTCCTCCATGCCGGCGTCGCGCAGCCCTTTGAGCACGCGGCCGATCTGGGCATCGATGTACGAGACCGAGGCATAGTAGCCGTGCACAAGTTTTTGCCTGGTGTCTTCATCGAGCGGGAGCTTTTTAGGTAAGCCGCGATACTGAGTCAGCAATTCACGTGAATTATTGTCAGCGATATCAGGCGCGCCCTGCGGGAAGAAATCGATGGTCGCCTGAGGCAGCTGGTCCGCCTGGTACATGTCCCAGTATTTTTTGGGAGCGACAAAAGGCAGGTGCGGACGGAGAAAACCCACCGCCAGAAACAGGGGGGTATCGCTATCGCGGCTGTGATCGATGGCCTGAAGCGCGAGGTCCGCGATCTGGCCGTCACCGAGTTCGCTGTCCTCGACGTCGTGCATTTCCCACGGCATGCCGCGGCGGATTTTCTCGGCGATATTGAGGAATGGATCGGGTCTTCCGGCGGCCTCAGCTTCGCGTTGCATTCGCTCGACGATCTTTCGCCCGGCGTGGGTGCGATATTCGTAGGCGATGTTTTTTGGCTTGAGATGCGGCTCACTCCAGCAGCGCGGATCTTCCCAACTGTTGTGAGCGATCTTGCCGATGCCGATCGTGTGGTAGCCCTGTTTGCGAAAGTGGCCGGGGAAGAAATCGATGTCCTGGAGGTCTTCACGAACGTCTCGTTTGGTCCAGATATTCCGCATGTCAGGACGGAAGCCGCTGAGCAGGCTGTGGCGCGATGCCATGCAGACCGCTTGCTGACAGTAGGCGCGATCGAAGCTGAGCGACTGCTTCGCCAGGGCATCGATGTTCGGTGTGTGAATGGTGTCGACGCCGTAGCAACCCAGTTCGGGACGAAGATCATCGGCGATGATGAACAGCACGTTGGGACGGTCTGAGGCAACGGCCTGCGTCGGCTTGTCTGCGGAAATAACCGGCGCGGGCTGTCCTGTGGTGAGCAGCACGCAGAAGCTGAGCAGCGAATTTTTTACGGCGGATCGCATCATGGCTTCGATGATCAGGCCATAATACGGAAGATGGTGCAACGCCCTGGACGCGTGCTTTTTGGGTAAAGGTGGCGGTGGTTGCCGTTCCACAAGCCGGGCAGAAGGGGGACGCAAATCACGTGGCTTGGGCATCGACAAGCAGCGAGTCCTTGATCATACGGTAGAGTTGGTAGCGTCTGGAACCGATGTCGGCAGCGGACGGATATTTTTAATTCGAACAGGAGTATTACCTATGTTGAACCGGTTTATGGCGTTGTTGGCTGGAGTCGTTTTTCCGGGGGTGCTGACCACGGGGACGGCGGTGGCCCAATCTGATACGGCGGAGTTGATCGGCCATTGGAAGTTGGCGGTGAATGCGCTCGATGCATCGGGTGCGGGGGGCGATGGCACCAATCACGGGGTGAAATTTGAGCAGGGCCACGCGCGCTTCGATGGTCGCAGCAACTATGTCGAAGTCGCCGACCCGGCGGCGCTCGAACTGGGCACGGATCCGTTCAGCATCGCCGCCTGGGTGCGTACCGATGCGGTTCTCGACGATGTGATCGGTGACGTCATCAGCCGGTTTGATGCGCAGTCACGGACCGGTTTCATGCTCAACATCAAACACAATGTCGGCGCTACCAACAGTCAGGCGAACTACCGGCAACTGCAGTTCGGTATCGATAGCGGCAGCTCTCCCGGCGAATGGCGGGACTGCGGCCGACCGGGCGAGGCGGTGTTGATTTTTTCCATGGCAACCTTTGACGGGCAGCTCTATGCCGGCACCGGGGTCGCCGGGGCGGATTCCTCCGGTCGTGTGTTTCGCTACGATGGCGACGACGCATGGATCGATTGCGGTGCGCTCGACAAGAGCAACTCGGTTTCGTCATTGGCCGTTTACGAGGGGAAACTTTACGCGGGTACCGCCAAGTATCGCCTGGCGGGCTCGGCACTGACGGAATCGGAAAATCTCAATCCGGGCGGCTCCATTTTTCGCTATGAAGGTGGCGAGAATTGGGTCGAGGTTGGCAAGTTGCCGGAGCGGGAAGGGGTCAACGGTCTGGTGGTTTACAAGGACAAGCTCTACGCCTCGTCGATGTATGCGCCGGCCGGATTTTTTCGCTACGACGGCGACAACCAGTGGACCGATTGCGGCGTTCCGGACAGCAAGCGGGTCGAACAGTTGAGCGTCTACAACGGCGATCTGTTTGCGACCAGCTACGACGGTGGTTTTGTCTACCGCTACGACGGTGACCAGTGGACCGATTGCGGACAACTCGGTGACAACACGCAGACCTATGCGTTTGCGGTCAATGAAGGTCAGCTCTACGTGGGCACGTGGCCGTCGGGCAAAGTGTTCCGCTACGTCGCCGATCACGACTGGCAGGATGTCGGCCGGCTGGGCGAGGAGAAGGAGGTCATGGGCATGGCGGTCTACAACGGCAAGATGTATGCAGGCACGCTGCCGCTGGCGGAAGTGTTTCGCTACGATGGAGACCAGCGCTGGACCAGCATGGGCCGGGTCGATCTTACCCCCGATGTGAAATACCGGCGCGCCTGGACCATGGCGGTGTATCAGGGACGGCTGTTCGTGGGCACGCTGCCCTCGGGGAAAGTGATGTCGCTGAAGGCGGGCGAGGTGGTCACCTTGGATCGGCCCCTGCCGACAGGCTGGGTTCATGTGGCGGCGGTGAAGGGGGGCGATCGTCTGAAACTGTATGTGAACGGTGAGCTGGCAGCGTCCTCCGAAAAATTTGATCCGGCGGACTACGATCTCTCCAGCCGGGTGCCGTTGAAGATCGGCTTTGGGCCGCATGATTATTTCAATGGCAGCCTCAGCGATGTGCGTGTCTATCGCGGGGCACTGTCGGATCAGCAGATCGGTCGGCTGGCATCGGAAAATCGGCCGGGCGAGTGAGATCGATCAGCCTCGGTCGAATTACAGTTATCGCGCCATAGACATTGCCCGAAAAACATCTCATTTTCCGGCGATGAAACCCACCGCCTCCCGCCTCTCCCTTTTCGCGATCTCTGTATCGCTGTGCCCGCTGTTTTCTTTTGTCAGTCCCGGAACCGCTGTGGCGGTTGACTGGCCCTATTTCGCCGGACCGGAACGCCTGGCGACCTCCCCGGAAACCGGCTTGAATCTGGATTGGGGCGATGACCCTGACGCAGCTCCCAAGGTGCAGTGGAGTCTTGAGCTGAACGAAGGTTTCGGTGGCGCGGCCATTGTCGGCGACGAAGTTTTCTTTCTCGATCGTATCTTCGGTGAGACCGATCAGCTGCGTTGTGTATCGCTGAAAGACGGCAGCGATCTCTGGAAGTTCGAATTCACCCATGCCGGTCGCCTTTCTCATCCGGGCAGTCGCGGTGTGCCCACCGTGGAAGACGATGCGGTGTATTTTACCAGTGGCATGAGCCACGTGCATCGCATCAATCGCAAGACGCACGAGGCGGATTGGACGGTGAACATTTCGGAAAAGTACAATGCCGAATCGCCGAAGTGGGGTTGGGCGCAGTCACCGCTGGTGATTGGCGATATTCTCATCGCCGCTGCGATGGGGCCCGAAGCAGGCCTGGTCGGGTTGGACAAAAAGACCGGCGCAGAAGTCTGGACCACGGAGCCGATCGGTCACAGTCACTCGAGTCCGACCGTGCTGACGCTGGACGGTGTGCAACAGGTGCTGTTCATCTCGCGCTCGTTCGAGGGCAACGATGGATCGGTGATCAGTGTCGATCCTGCAACCGGCAAAACACTTTGGAAAACCGATGCTTATTACAATGCGATTCCGATTCCGTTTGCGACCAAGATCGATGAACAGCGCGTTTACATGACCGGCGGCTACGACTGCGGCTCATGCATGTTGCAGGTCGAGCATGCCGGCGACGAATGGACGGTCAGCAAGCTGTGGGACATCAAACAGGGCACGCAGATGCAGGCGCCGTTTTTGATCGATGATCACCTGTATTTTCTGATGAATGAAAATGCCAATCACAAAGGCGAAAAACGACAAACCGGTGGCCTCGCCTGCATGGATCTGGACGGCAACATTTTGTGGAACACCGGCGACGAGCCGTTCATGGGCCGCGGCGCCAGCCTGAAAGTGGACGGCAAACTGCTCGTTCAGGACGGCGAAACCGGCTACCTGCGCGTGTTCGAAGTCAGTCCGAAAGGCCCGAAGCAGATCGCCTTCGCTGATGTGTTCGGCAAGAAGCCCGAAGTCGATGCCCAGATCGCCAAACAGGAAGGCAAGGACAACATTAAGCTGCCCGACTTCCGTTTCTGGTCGCCGATGGCGCTCAGCGACGGACGCCTGATCATGCGCGGCCAGACGATGATGAAGTGTCTGGATCTGCGCTGAACTAGAGGGCGCACAGAATCGCTCTGCTGACAAAGTTCACGCCGTGAAATCAAACAGCAGAATAGTAGCAATGCGTTCACCGGGACAATCGCCGGGAACCGTCGCCACGTTTCTGTGCGTGATGGCTGGAGTAGTGAGTCTGGTTAGCTCCACCTCGCAGGCGGAGCCGCCGGAAAAAGGCGCGAGCCTGCAGCTGAAGTTGGGCGGCGAGGTGGAACTGGAGGTGGTCTACGTGCCGCCCGGCAAGTTCATGATGGGCAGCACGGCTGAGGAAAAGCAATGGGCGGTCAGCCAGGAGGGAGGCGCTTCGTTTTCCTCGGGCGGAGGGGTGCGTGAGGGATTTGAGGGAGAGCCCCGGCCGATGCAGGTGAAAGATGGATTCTGGATGGGGCGCACCGAGGTGACCATTCAGCAGTTCAGGAGTTTTGTCGATGCAACGGGCTACGTGACCGATGCCGAACAACCGGGAGGAATGTCACAGGTCTTCAATCCCGAATGGGGACTTCAAAAAAACAATGCCGGGACCGTCTGGCAGTCGATGGCCGATAAAAACTGGCGCGACCCAAACCACGGCGTTGCTGAACAGGATGACTTTCCCGTGGTGTGTGTCAGCTACAATGACATGAAGGCGTTCTGTGAATGGCTGACGGAAAAACTGCCGGCTGAAACTCAAACCGCCGGGTGGTTGCCCGCAGAATTCATGGTCCGCCTGCCGACCGAAGCGGAGTGGGCTTACGCCTGTCGCGGCGGGAGCGAAGACAGCAGTTATTTCTGGTGGGGCAACGATATGTATGACGCCAGGGGCCGCCTGAATATTTCCGCGATCGATTTTCTGCCGGGCAGGGACCACGTCTGGAAAGGGGCGCTGTTACCGTGGAGCGACGGTTACGCGATGGTATCGCCGGTTGACTACTATGGACAACGCGGGCGCAATGGCTTCGGACTGGCGGACATGTGCGGCGGGGTCTGGGAGTTCGTGCTCGATCACTTTGATCCGAAAGGAGGCCATGAACAGGTTTTTTACGAGGATGAAACGCAGCGCTCGGTAACGCGGCCGGTCTGTAGGGGCGGCAACTATTTTGATGTGCCCGGCAATGCGCGTTGTGCGGTGCGGCTCGGCATACAAAGTGTCACTTACTCTGACTCCCGTGACGGTTTTCGTGTCTGTATCGGTGTGCCGCGATTCAGTCGGAGTCAGAGTGTGAAATGAGCTGATCAGGCGGGCGGGGAGCGGCGTGCGATCATAGTTGGGTGACGGGTGTCGAGCCGTTGAAGGAAATTCTTTCGGAATAAATCCTCCATCCCGCGCCTCGAACCGATGAAGCGCTAAGGCCCGTTGTCAGTGACTGTGGAGCGCTGCATTTCACGAGCGGCAGTGCTGCCATCCGGCAGGTCGCGATAGAAAAAAGCACCACAGTCATTTTTTCTTTGTCAGTTTTTTGTCACGCAGTCGTCGGATATTTCCCCCGGAAAAACCAAACTCAGACAATCCAAATATGAAAAAAACCAACCACATCAAAATGGCGGCACTGACCCTGATGGGCGTGTCCGCTCTGGCAATCACCAGCCAAGCTGGGGATTATAATGTCACCCAGCCTGCTCCGCAGGTTGACTACGGCGCCTCGTCCGATTTCGGCTTCTACCTGAGCGGATTTGGCGGCGTCAATCTGATCGATGAATTCACCGCCCCGTCGCTGGGTCTGTCGGCGGATCTCGATACCGGCTACGCCGTGGGCGGTGCGGTTGGCGCTGATCTCGGACTGTTCCGTCTGGAGGTCGAAGGCACCTGGCGTGACAACGACATCGATACGGTCAGCGTTCGCGGCACGGAATTCGATTCCGACGGCGACCTGACCAGCTGGTCGGCGATGGGCAACCTGTTGTTCGATATTCCGGTCACCAATCAACTCACTGCCTACCTCGGTGGTGGTCTCGGTGCTGCCGGCGTTGACGCAGAGTTCGGTTACGGCCGCACGTCAATCGATGACGATGATGTGGTGTTTGCCTGGCAGGGCATCGCCGGTGTGTCGTATGCGTTTACGCCGACCACTGAAGCCTATGTCGAATACCGTTACTTCACCGCAGAAGATCCGGAACTCGGCGCCGGCAGCAATGCGGTTGAGTTCGACAGCTACGAATCGCACTCGATTCTGGCTGGCGTTCGGATCCATTTCTAATCGCTGGTTCGCATCGGGATCGGATTGAATTTCGATCTCGATCATTTCCTTGAACCCGGCAACGTTCGCTCCGCTCACGCGGGGCGGACGTTTGCTTTTTCCGGGCTCGGGCAAACTGAATGCGGTATCCGCGCTGGCGGGCAGGTCTGCGCGCCCGACTGCGCGCCATGAGGATGAAGTTGCCATGCAAGACACCACGACTCCTCAGCTGACCGGTCGTTTGCTCGGGCTGTTGGCGTTCGCGGCCGGTTTGACGGTGGCGAACATTTACTACAATCAGCCTCTGCTGGTTGAAATGGGGCGCGAATTTTCGGTGTCCTCGCGGGCGGCAGGAGGCATTGCGGTGGCCACTCAACTCGGCTTTGCCAGCGGCCTGCTGTTGCTGGTGCCGCTGGGTGACATGCTCGACCGCAAGCGGCTGATCGTGGCATCGGCGGGCGCGGCGTCGCTGGCCCTGGTGGCGATCGCCGTGGCACCCGGATTCCGGTTTGTGGTGACGGCGAGTTACCTGCTCGGGCTGCTGTGTGTGACGCCGCAGCTGATCGTTCCCTATGCGGCCAATCTGGCAAAGCCGGAGCAGCGCGGTCGCGTCGTCGGTATCGTCATGGCCGGTCTGTTGATCGGCATTTTGTTTTCGCGCAGCGTCGCCGGCTTTCTCGGTGACTGGCTCGGCTGGCGACTGGTCTTTGCCTGCGCTGCGGGCCTGGCTTTGGTGATCGCGCTGTGTCTGACCGCAATACCGCGATCGGCGGGCGCGAGTCGTGGGCTTTCGTATGGTGCGCTGCTCGGAACGCTGGTTCCGCTGTTAAAACGCGAGCCGGTGCTGCGCCGCCACGCCACGCTCGCCTTTCTCGGCTTCGGGGCGTTCAGCGCTTTCTGGACAACGATCAGTTTTTATCTGGCGGCGCGTCCGGAACAGTTCGGTGCAAAAATGGTTGGCCTGATCGGTCTGGTTGCGGTGGCCGGAGCGGTGGCGGCGCCGCTGTCGGGGCGCTTGTCGGATCGGTTCAGCGCACGTGCGGTCAACGGGGTTTCGCTGGGGCTGATGGTTTCAGGTTTTCTGGTGATGTTACTGGCGGACCACTCGCTGCTCTGGCTGATCGTCGGCGTGTTCATCATGGACGCCGGTGCACAGGGCAGTCACATTTCCAATCAGACGCGGATCTATCAGCTGGCGCCGGAGCTGCGCAACCGGCTCACGTCGGTCTACATGGTGATCGGTTTTCTGGGCGGAGCCGTGGGCTCGGCGCTGGGCGCATGGACCTGGGCAAAATGGCAGTGGCCGGGAGTGTGTTGGCTCGGCGCGGGTTTGTCTGCGCTTGCGGTAGTCATTCTGCTCGCGCGGCGATCGGGCAATCGGGCAATCGGGCGTTGAGTGGTAGCGCTGGTGCAGCGTAGACTGATCGATCAACCCAACATCGATGCAGGCGAGGCGAAAAATGAGACTTCATAAATCCCGGGGCTTACTGGCTGTTGCCGGTCTGGTAGCTTTTTCGTTTTCATCGACGACGTCGCCTGGTGCTGAATCCGGGGCGGGCGGGGAAACTGTCTGGCAGATGGGCGAGCCAATCGTCACCTACTGGGCCGGGGCGATGCCGATGACCGACGCTGCGGCGAAGCAGCTGGCAGACGGTGGCTGGAACACGGCCTGGGTTTCCTGGCGTGGACTGGAGCAGGGCGGCAGCATCGTTGATCACTATCTGGCGCAGCTGGACAGTCTCGAGCGTCATGGCTTGCGCGGCATTGTCACCCTGGGAAAATTTCTTTCCCGCGATCCATCGGCAGCGCAGACCTTGGACAACCCGCAGCAGAAAGCCGAGCTCGATGCGATCATCGACGCGGTGAAAAACCATCCGGCGATGTATGCCTATTCCTTCCGGGATGAGCCGACGGCGAAGTTGTTCCCTAACATTGCCCGGATTAAAGCCTACACCGAAGCCAGAGATCCGGCGCACTTCGTCTACGTGAATCTCTACCCGATGAATATCTCCAACGAGAGGCTGGGGGTGGAAGGGGCAGCGGGACTGGAAGCCGGGCGTGAATATTTACGGCAGTTTGTCGAAACCTGTAATCCCAGGCTGTTCAGCTACGACCACTACGCGTTCTCGATTCGCGGCGACGGCATCGACTATTTCCTCAATTTAAAAATGGCCCGGGAAGCGTCACTCGGCGCGGGCATTCCGTTCGTCAACATCGTTCAAGCCTGCAGCTGGACGCCAAACATGCGCATTCCCACCGGCGAAGAAATGCGCTGGTTGAGCTACACGTCGCTGGCCTACGGGGCGCAGGGGATTTCTCACTATGTGTACAGTCATCCCGGGCACGACGGTGGTATGGCCTACGTCGCTGAATCAGAAGGCGAGGGTGGTGCCGGCGTGGTCACCGTCGGCGAGCCGACTCCGCTCTACTACTACATGAGCAAGCTCAACCGCGAATTTACCGCCGTCGCCCGGGAGCTGCGGTCGCTGCAATCGCTGGCGGTTCACCATGTCGGTATCCTTCCAAAGGGCGCAACTTATCTGCCCGCCGATTCTCCGTTTCAGTTTGATCCTCCGGTCCCGGAAGAAAGCTTTCCTGACGAGTCGATTGAGAAGTTGAGCAAAGCCGGGCTGGCGGCCCGTTTTGCCGAGGGCGGGGCCACCGGCAGTCGTATCAAGGGATTTGTGATCGGTCTGTTCGGCACGGCGGAGACTCCGACGCATGCTCTGGTGGTCAACCTCGACTACCGCACTTGGAGCGGCAGAGGTCATGAGCGGCGAGACGAGTTTATCAATCCTGTGCGCCGCTCTCTGGTCGGCCCGGGACGGCTCGAATTTTTCGACGCGGTCAGTGCCGGGTGGATCGATGCCGAAGCGGAAGCGGTGTCACTCCGTTTGCCGCCTGGAAGCGGGCTGCTGATCCGGTTGGCGCAGCAGTGACCGTCCGGTGTTGCCATCTTCCGGCGATTGTGGCTAGTAGGAGTCATGAGTTTTTTCCGTTTTCGTTGTCCCGGTTTGCACTTTGTTTCTAGGTTGCAACGGGGTAAGTGGCTCATCATTCTGGTGGTCCTCGGCATTGGCACCGGTTCGATGCCAGAGGCCGGGGCGGCAGATGACAAAAAGAATGCTACCGGCAAAGCGACTCCGCCCAACGTCATCATGCTGCTGGTTGATGATATGGGTTATCTCGATGTCGGTTGCATGGGCTCGCCGGACATCAAGACGCCGAACATCGATCGCATCGCCAGTGAAGGCGTGCGCATGACCGACTGCTACGCCAGCGCACCGGTGTGCTCGCCGACGCGCGCGGCGTTTCTCACCGGCCAATGGCAGCAGCGCACCGGGATCGAGTGGGCGATCGGTCTGACTTCGGAGGAGGCGAAGCGCGTCGACGGTGAACTGGTGACGGTCGAGGAGCGCTTTACCATGGGGCTGATGCCGAACCCGTCCCACCTGACGCCGCTGTTGAAAAAACACGGCTACGGCACCGCCGCTTACGGTAAGTGGCACCTCGGGTTTAAACCTGAACACAATCCCATCCGGCACGGCTTCGACGAGTACTGGGGCATCATCGGCGGTCAGTGTGACTACTACGAGTACTACTACCTCGGCGGCATGAAGCAGCTTTATGAGAAAACCGAAATGACCACCGCCGAGGGCTACATCACCGACCTGATCAACGAGCGTACCGTTCGCTATATCCGTGACGAATCTGAGAGCCCGTTCTTCATCTACGTTCCCTACAACGCGGTGCATCATCCCTATCACGTGCCGGACGATCCATCGCAGAGTTACACTAACGAAAACAAAAACGACGGCACACGCGCCGGTTACATTAAAATGGTCGAACGCATTGACCAGGGGGTCGGCGAGATGTTTGCGGCACTTGAGGAAAAGGGCATTCTCGACAACACGCTGATCATTTTTACCAGCGACAACGGTGGCGAACGTTTTTCCGACAACGGGCCGCTGTTTAATCACAAGACGACCCTGTGGGAAGGCGGCATTCGCGTGCCCTGCCTGATGCGCTGGCCGGAGGGGGGACTGCCCGCCGGCAAGGTTACTTCACAACCTGCCGTCACTATGGATCTGACGGCCACGATCCTCGCCGCTGCCGGCATACCGCTGCCGACCGATATCGCTTTCGACGGCATCGATCTGCTGCCGATTCTGCGCGGCGATCAGAAAGAGATCACCGATCGCACCTTCGCCTGGCGGGTCGACCGCAGCCGGCGCAAAATGAAAGCCGTCCGCCACGGCGACTGGAAGTACGTGCAGGACGACATGGTTGAAATGTTGTTCAATCTCAAAGACGACATCAGCGAGCGCGAAGACCTCTACTACGAGCGCTTCGACAAGGTCGAGGAACTGCGGGCGAAGCTGGCCGAATGGGAAGCGGATGTCGACAAGGACCCACCGGCGATCTTGATTCACTAGGCGGTGCCTGGATACGAGCCGCTGCAGGCACTACTTGCGTGACTGGATCAGCCCTGCCAGCTCAAGACCGCGATCGAGTTGCTCACGGTAAGCGCTTTGCAGCGCTTCCAGCGTTTTGCCTTCAGTAAAGTGACCGTCGCGATAGAGCAGGAACGAACCGCGACCTGATGACTCAAACGAATACTCGGGGTGGTCTTTGAAAAAACGGGTAAACTCCGGCGTAAGTGCGGTTCGGACCTCCATTTCATCAACACCCTTGACGCTGAACTTTCGGGAGAATTCGGCATCGTCGCGCGGATCGATATCCTGTGCTCCCGCGATCTCTGCGATGCGGTTGGTCAATCGCGTCGGGTAAACTTCGAAGGCGGGGAGGCGAGCACTACTGGTTTCGATAAGCAATACCGTTTGCCGCACCGTGAACTCTTTTTGTTGCTTTGAAACGAAATCAAAAAAGCAGACCGGGTAACTGCCCTCAGGCCCGGCAACCTTGCCTCTGAGCAGGCGACTGAATCGTCCTGCAGGATGACTGCCGGTAAAATGGAATCGGCTTAGGTGATTAAGTAAATCATCTTCGTCGGCCGGAGTGTCGCTGTATTCCAATTGAAGCTGTCGTGCTGTCTGAAGCATGAGCTTGTGGAAATCCCGAATTGTCCCCGGTAGGGCCGCCAGTCCTTTGGATAATAGAAAATTGAAGTAGCGAATGACTACCGCAATGACCAACGCGATCACTGCGATCAGCCAGGGGTTTTCGATGGTAACCTCGACTTCGGAAAGGGTGGGCATGACGAACGAGTGGTCGAGAGACATTGCGCGCAACAAGAGGGCGGTTCGGGGCGGGCCGCAGAATGTCGGAGCTTCAAGGTAAGCTTGTTGACCTTTCGTTTCGAGATCAAGGCAGTTTTCGGTCTGCCATCACAGTCATGAGTTCTCATCCGGCAAACGAGTGGCGCGGCTTTGTCCTCCGACAGGCATTTGTGCCTCACGGCATTAATGGCTGGCCAGGATCAGGGAAAAAGTCGGCCGCTTCGGCCATTGTCGGCATTTTGTTCATCGCTTTGAACCACGTGGACCCGCAGGTCTTGGAATTTAGGAGCGCTGTGCCAAGAGCCTCCACCGGGGACGGGTTGGCAATGGTTGAGCCGGCGGATCACTCCTGACAGTAGCGGGTGATTTATAACGAAGCGGTAGCGACGGAAAGCAACGGCCGCCCGGCACGCTGTAAGCGCTTAAGCCATCCAGATATTGAATTTTAGATAATATTTAAAGTATTAAAAATATAATTAAATGTATTGGGTTCGATTTTTTATCAAAATTAGAAATTTCCTTGACCATTTCACTCGGGCCATGTATTCGCTTACGTGACCGTCATATTTCATAACTTTCCCGTTTGTGAGAGTGGTTTGACGTGAACTCAGCAACTTGAGAACCGTTTTGCTATGATACCGAACCGTGTTGAGGGCTTGACCCGCTTGCACTGTGCCTTGCAACTCAGTGGCGTCCTGCTGCTGTTGTGGACGGTGTTCGCGGCCGTTAACGCACTGCTTTACCAATTCAGTTTGAATGTGAACGACTACGTGGTGGCGTCGTTCGTGATCGGTACGGCGGCGGTGGTCGAGTTTCTCACCCGCGATTCAAAATTCCGCCATCTGGCCGGACTGTCGAAGCAGCAACTTGCGGCGGTCAGCCATCGGCAAACGCTGTTTTCGCTGGCGTCGGTTTTCGGCACCATGGTGATGCTCAAGGATGACGGCTTGTCGCGCATCTTCCTGGGTGCCTTTTTCTCGGTCTACTTTATCTGGATCCTCTGGTCCAACCAGTTCGGTTACCGTTTGCTGCACCGCGCACTGTATCGCGATCAGGGCAAAGGTCTGGCCCGCACCCTGTTGATCGGATCACCGGTTGCGATCGAGCGCTTCTGCTCCCAGGAACGGCCTCTGACCCCGCCGGGAACTGAAATTTTAGGTTACGTGGCGGTCGGGGCGGATGGCGGCGCCCTGCAGTTGACCCTGCCCATGGTGGGCACGCTCGAAGATCTGCGCTCGGTTTGTGAACGGACTAAGACCAGGGCCCTGCTGATGCTTGGTCTGCACGATCGCAAAGACCTGGTGCGACCGGTCACCGAGATTTCGACCGAACTTGGACTGCGCACGATGTGGATTGACGACATCAGTGAACAGTTCGGATCGGGCTTCCGGCCGTCCCATGCCGACCGTTTTTCCGTGGTCAGTCAGCTGCGCGAGCCGCTCGAGGATCCGATGAACCGCTGCTTCAAGCGCCTCGTTGACCTGGTCGGTTCGAGCATCGGAATCGTGCTGCTGTTGCCGCCGGCGATTCTGTTCGTAGCCATCCTGCACAGGTTGTTTTCACGGGGCCCCTTGTTCTATCGTCAGCAGCGATCGGGGCGCAACGGCGAGAACTTCAGTCTGCTCAAATTTCGCTCAATGACTGCCACTCCTGAGGTCGGCACGGAGCGCTTCGAGCAGGCACGCGAGAATGATGCGCGGGTGTTCCGCGGCGGCGACTTGATCCGCAAGTTCAGCATCGATGAGTTGCCTCAGTTGATCAATGTCTTCACCGGCGACATGAGTCTGGTCGGGCCGCGTCCGCATCCTTTGCCGCTCGACGAGCGCCTGGCAAAACAGAGCCCGACATACCGCCTGCGCCACCTCGCAAAGCCGGGCATCACCGGTCTGGCACAAAGCCGCGGATGGCGGGGAGAGACCCGCAGCAGTTCTCAAGTGAGAAACCGCATCCGCCTCGACCTGCTCTACATCCGTTCGTGGTCGCTCAGTCTGGATCTGCGAATTCTGGTCGAGACCGTGGTTCACGTCATCAAGCCGCCGAAGTCGGCAATGTGACGAGTCGCGTTCGCGCTTTTTTCAACCCATCCCCGGCGGCGGTTTCCTTTTTATTTCCACCATGTCTCAAAATCCCAACGAAGGCTTTCACTGGCTCGAAGTGGACATCAGCGATGTCTTGTTCCTGTTGCGCAAGCACCTGTGGTTGCTGCTTGCCGCACCCGCGATCGGCTTTGCGCTCGCGCTGCTGGTGTCGTTTCTGATGCGTCCGCAGTTTACCACCAGTGCGTTGGTTTACCTGCGGCCGAACTTTGACCAGGACATGCAGGTCGAGCAAAGTTCCGCAAAGCTTGAGGACGATGACTCGCTGCGCTCAATCGAACGCTCGATGTTCGCCGACACGGTGATTCTGCGCATGGTCGACCGGCTGGGTTTGCGCGATGACGAGGATTTTCTCGGCAAGGGGGAACTCGATGAAGGTCCGCTGAGTGATGCCAAACTGCTTAAGCTGATCCGCGACCGCTACCGCACCGATCTGGTGCCGACCACCCGGCTGGTAGAGCTGGAGGTCGACGATTATTCGGCGCAGCGGGCGGTCGAGATCGCCAATGTTCTAATCGACGAGTTTCTCGTGCACCTCGGCAATGATCGCGCCGACAAGGGGATGGAATTGCGCATCGCGCTGACCGCGCAGGTAGAGAAATCCCTGGCGGCGACACTCGAACTGGAAAGCAAGCTGAAGGATTTCCGCTCCGAGCATCCTGACCAGTTCGTCGAGCAGGACAGCGAAATTTTTCACGAGCGACTTCTCCAGCAGGGAGCTTCACTCAATGAAGCCAACGCGGAGATGGCCCGCCTCGCAGGCACCGTCGAGGCATTGCAATCGATCGATCCGGAAAAGGATCCCTATCGGGTGTTTCAAATACTGAGCAACCGCAACAGTGAATACCTTTCCAACCTGCTGAGCATGCTTGCCGCAGCCAAAGCCGAGTTGGCTGCGGTGAAAAGAAAATCGACGGAACGCGCCCCGGAGTTTCGGGCGGCACTGAGTCGTTTGGAACAGGTTGAGGCGACGATGCGCGACTACGCGCTGGAGATGAAAAACGGCGTTGAGTCTGAATACCGCGCCGCTACCGAAAAAGTAGGCAAGCTCGGCGAATCCCTGGCTCAGCTGCAGGGCGAATTTGTAAATTTCAAAAGTACCAGTGCCGAGTTCCGCGGCGTCAAAGGCGAGATCGACCGCAACTGGAACACCTTTGCCAAATTGCAGCAGTCGATCATGGATCTCGATCTGGCACCGGAAACCACTCCGACCTTTGTGACGGTGGTGTCCGAGCCGGTGGTTCCCGACAAAAAGTCGAAACCGTTCCGTCTGCTGTGGGTTGCCGTCGGCACGATTCTGGGGGGCATGTTCGCCGCAGCTGTGATCTTCATCCGTCACCGGCGGGGGCTGCCATTCACTTCGCCGATGCAGGCGGCGCAGCGGTTTGAAACCTCCAGTGTGACGCCGCTGAAAGTGCCGGAACAGGGCAGTGCCGCAGAGATTTTCAGTCAATTGCAAACGTCGCCGAAATTACTCAACGTCTTGATATCGTTGCGCGATTCAAAACTGGTCCATATCGCCGCCGCGAAATCGGGGGCGACGTCGACGCTGCTCCCGGAGGTCGTCGGGAGGCTGTGTGCCGGGCGCGGAATCGAAACGCTGTGGGTGGTCATCGAATACGGCTGCGACGCACAACGCCAGGCGCAATCGCTGGAGGTGGATCGCTTGTCGAAACTGATTGTATCCGCCGATCAGTTGCTCGACACCGCCGAGTTCGATAAGGGCCTGTCGATGCTCTGCGACAAGTTCGACAAGGTTATCATCGACACCACGCGCCTGGAGGAATTTGAGGCGCGATCCGCAGTTGTCCGGTTGGTGCCGCGGACCGTGCTGCTGATTGATGGATCCGGCGTGCCGCGTCCTGACTACAAAACGTTGCAGGATCAGTTTCGGACACTCGGAGATTCCGGGCTGTCGCTTATCTACTTTACGCCTGAGGGCAGGGGGCAGAAAGACGCCGGGTGCCGTGCGGAACATCACCAGGTGAGCGCAAAAGTGTCGCATTCCGCCGACTCCCGCGTTGCGGCCACAACCTGAAAGCGCAGCACTGCGTCCGATTTAACGAGAGAACTGTGAAGCTGATTCCCTATCCATCTTGGCGTGCTGCGATTCCGGCACTCGCTCTGGTGTCGGTGAATGTCACCGCGATGCTGGGGCCGGCGGCCCAGCTGGCGGCCGGTCTGCTGGTGTTGACGCTGGCCGCCAGAGATTTGCGTCTGGATCTGCGCACTTCCTGGATGTTGCTGGCTTATGTGGCTTTGCTGCTCGGACTCGGGGTGCTGGCCTTCGGTCCCCATCAAGCGGTGGTGAAAGCCGGAAAACTGGCCTTCTTCTGTCTGGCTTCGGCGCTCTCCGTGAAGGGGGCCACGCCCGATAATCGCTTCCCGGCGTTGTTGGCGCTGCGCGCTTTCCTGGCCTTGTGCGTCGCCAATTTTTTGTTTGCCGCCGTTAGCGGAGGCGAAATATTCCGCGCCTCCGATCTGATCGAGTTTTCGATCTACAGCGCCTATACCATCGCGATCCTGGTTTACATGGCGCGGCCGCACCTGACGCTGGTCGACCGGGGACTGGCGTGGATTTGTCTGCTGCTGTGCGGTTCAACCATGGGAGTCATGCTGCTGATACTCGCCGAGGTGGTCGGCAGAAGGGTCAGAGTGGGGACTGCCTTTGCGGCCTTGGCGGCAGCGCCTTTCGGCCTGTGGGCTTTGAATTTCCTAATGCAGATCCGCGGCAAGGAGTTGTCCCTGGCTTATCTGGCGAGCAGTGATCGGGCCGTCATTCTGACCACCTTCTACGATACGATCGTGCCGACCTTTTCCACGACCAACTGGTTGTTCGGTCTCGGAGTCGGCCAGCCCCTGCATCGATTTGTTTCGCCCGACCCGGTGTTCGATGCCTACCTCACGCGGGTCGGTGAGGGCGCGATTTTTTCGTTTTGTCTGCACAACGAATCGCTGCGGATTCTGTGCGATTTCGGATGGGTCGGTCTGGCGCTGGTGGTGGGGCGCCTCTACTCCAATTGCACGTGGCCGGTGTTGATCCTGCTCGGCGTGTCAATGCTGACCAATTCTTACCTGTACTCATTTTCCGGTGCGTTGATCGCTTCCAGCCTGTTCAACAGCAAAGCGATCGCGCAGCGCCACCGATTGACTCAACCCCAACTGTCTCCTGCTCATGCATAAACTCAATCTGCCGACGATTTCCGTGGTGATCGCTGCCCGCGACGCCTCCCACTACCTCAGCGCTGCGCTTACCTCGCTGGTCGAGCAGGCCGTGCCGGTCGATCAGGTCGTCGTTTACGATGACGGATCCAGCGACGACACCGCTGCCATAGCCGAGACTTTTTCGGATCAATTGCCGGGACTGAAAGTGATCCGCGGCGGCGAGACGGTGGGTATTTCCACGGCCCGCAATCGAGCCAATGCCGCGGCGACCTCAGACTACATTGCGGTGCTCGATGCTGATGATTTGTTCGGTCCGGAAACGATTCGCTGTTACCTCGAATTTCTCAGTGAAAACCCCGGCACCGATTTGCTCTATGCCGATACGCGGGTGTTTGAGGACAAGTTGCAGCGGCGTGGCAAAGCGCGTCGCTATCCGCAGTTCAGCAATGCCCGCCAGGCGATCCGGCGCACGCTCGGTTCGCCGCTGATCCCGTTCAAACATTCGAGTATGGTTTATCGCCGCTCGGCGATTCAGGAACTGGGTGGCTACGATGAGTCGCTGCCGATCAAAGTCGATGTTGATCTGTTTCTGCGCTTTCACCGCGACGGTAAAAAGGTCACCAAGCTGCACCGCACGACCTCGTTTCATCGCAAGCACTCGCGTCAGATCAGCACGCGGCGGATGCGCGGTATCAAAGCCTACGCCCGGTTGCTGAATACTTACGAGCCGCATCTGCTGGTTCGCGGTATCTTGTATTCGACGCGGATTCCATCGGAACTTCTGAAAATGCTGGTTCGCGGCTGATCACCTGCCTCATTTCGTTTAAAGCCACTTTACCTAAGTCATGCTCCGCCTCGCAAAAGCCATGCTTCGCGCCAGTCCTGCCAGCGTCGAGTTGCAGGAAAAATTGCTGTTCCTGGGACGGGTCGGCTACTGGCCGAATTTCAAAAAACCGCAGACTTTGAACGAAAAGGTGAACTGGCGGAAACTGTATTCAAGTAATCCGCAGTTCGTTACCTGCAGCGACAAGCTCGCCGTCCGGGATTATGTCGCGGAGCGCATTGGCAGCCGCTATCTGATTCCGGTGCTGTATTCCGGCGAGTCGATCACTGCCGCGCAAATCGAGGCGCTGGGTGACAATATCGTGGTCAAAACCAATCACGACTGTGGCTCGGTGTTTGTCATCGAACAGAATACGCCGCAGTTGGCCGCTGAGGTATGCGAAAAAATCCGCGTCAGCTTGAAGCGCGATTTCGGTGCGCTCTCAAATCAGTGGTGGTACTCGAAGATACCGCCGCGGGTTTACGTAGAGAGGCGGCTGGAAGGCGTCGCCGGTGGTCCGCCGCTCGATTTTAAGTTCAGTTTGTTCCGCGGCGAAACCGCCGATGATGCACCGCGGGGCATCGTCAAGATTGACTACGACCGCAGGCAGGCGACCCGCGCACGGACGTTTTTCGATTTGCAGCAGCAGTTCCTGTCCGGCATTCACCGCTCGGAAGAAGAGCGGCCCTTCCCGGAAGTCGACAACTACGACGAAATGCTGGAGGTGGCGACCCAACTGGCGGCCGACTTCGACTATGTGCGGGTCGATCTCTACAATGTCGACGGTCGGATTTACTTCGGTGAACTGACTTTTTCACAGACCGGTGGACGTTCCGGTTTTACCCGTGAAGCCGATCAGATGCTCGGTAGCTGGTGGCCGCTCGATACCCGCGAAGGTGGGCCCGAACGGCCGCGCCGATCCGCGCCGGTGACCGCTGTGCCGGCAGCGGTTTCTGTGGGCCGATAAATAGCGTTTACCGATGTCCCAACACGATTCACGCAAGCGCCGCAAGCGGTCGGTGTTACAGGCGGTTGGCACTTCGCTGGTATCCAAAGGCAGCTCTTCGGTGCTGCAATTTGTCTCTCTGCCGCTGGCCGCCCGGGTTCTCGGGCGCGAAGAGTTCGGTATCTACGCGACCATTGCAGTCGCGCTCTACGCGGTGACCATGCTGCAAATCGGCGTCGGTCCGGCGTTGGCGCGCGGCATTGCCGAAGCGGTCGCCGGGTCCGACCGCGATCGGCAGCGGCGGCTCTATCAAACCGGCGCAGTCATGGTGGCGGCATTGGCGATATTTGCCGTGCTTGCGGCAGGATCGCTGATCACGTTTGTGCCGGTGTCCACCTTGTTCGGTGAGGCTTATGAGAAGTGGGAATCGGTGCTGACTCCCGCGCTGTGGACCGGTGTCATTCTTCTGGCGGTCGATCTGATTGCCCGCCATACCGACCGGGTCCGTGAGGGCTATATGGAGGCCGCTGTCGCCAATGCCTGGGTCGCCGCCGGCAATCTGATCGGCGCGGTGGTAGTTTTTACCGGTGTGCGTTTCTTTCCCAGTCCGCAGTTTATCCTGCTTGCGGTGTATCTGCCGAACATTCTGATGCGCCTGGCAAATACCGTTTATCTGCTGCGTGGCCGCCCCTGGTTAATCCGTCCGCTGTGCCGACCGACTGCCAAAGGCACCCGTGAAATGTTCAAGGACGGGCTGCTCTTTTCCGCCACCACCTCGGTGGTTACTCTGGTCGAAATCAAACTCTGCGGACTGCTCATCGGACGTATTCTCGGACCGGCTGACGTCGCTATTCACTTCGTGTTGATGTCGATCACCACCGCGTTTGCCGGGCTGCTGATCATGGTGGGCACGCCGTTGTGGGCTGCCATCGTCGATGCCCGGGCCAAGGGTGATTCTGATTGGCTGGCGGCGGCGACGCGTCGCTACTACCAGTATCTGGCGGCGCTCGCCGCCGCTGCCGCAGTGGCTCTGGTGGGCTTCGGCCCATGGCTGGTGCCGCTGCTTTACGGATCGGAGTTCGCCGCCGGCCGCGTACTGTTTCTCGGTCACGCGCTGTTTTTGTTCGCGATCGGATGGCGTCACGTCAATCGCTACGTGGCGATCGGCCTGGATGCGCTGCCGGCGACCGTGGCACCTATTCTCGTCGGTCTGGGAGTCGGTTTCACGCTGGGTGTTGCGGGGCTGAATTACTTCGGCTTGTGGGCGCTCTACGCTGGATTGGCGGTCGGCACACTCGCCGTGGCGGGGGTCATCCTGCCGCGTTTGGTGTGGCAAAAGATCGATCACACCCGCGACAGCTGCAGCGATGCTGATGCTGATGCTGATGTTGAGCCGGTGGCCGCAGAGCTTTCCGTCGCTGCCTGCCGGGCGGAACGCTGATCGCGGTTGGGCTGTCTTCGCTACTGACCGAGCTGCAGATCGTCGATCCAGATTTCGGCGTCGGCGTCGGCCTGACTGACGAAGCCAAGCCAGTCGAACGATTGCCAATCCGGATTCTGAATCGGCAGCCCGGCAAAGACCCGTGGCTCCGCTCCGGGCAGGGTCACCGTCAGTTGCCAGGTGCCGGCGGCATCACCGAGTGGTGCCGACATTTCAATGTCGAACCATTGATCGGCCGGAACCGGCATCAGTTCACGATTACCGCTACGCAGCCGGCCGTTCTCGAACCACAGGGTCGGACCGACACGATACTTTTTTTCGCTGTCGCGCCATTCGTTCTGAAACACCGCATCTTTGCTGAGTCGCAGCCGGTAGGCACAGCGTGCCGTTCCTGCGGTGTAGTGCGGTGCGATCGTCAGCATCGGAAAGTAGCGCTGCTTCTGGCCGGGCGTATCGAGCAGACGCATGGCTTTGTTGGCCGATGAACCATCGGCGATGTCTTCAACGCTGACGCCGCCCAGCGTTTCGTCGACGCTGATGCTCGAGGTCACCGGCAGATTGCCGTATTCGAAATCTTCGTGAATGCTGAGCGGAGGCGTCGCCGGTGGATCCGCCATGGTCGGCATGAGCGCTGAATTGGCTTTTGCGATCCACTCGTCACTGCCGTAGACGCCGGCTGTGGTGTAATCAAATGGTTGAAAGCCGACCTTCAACGCGGGCGAGTTTTCCTGCAGATGAAAATTTCCCGCAGCCGGATCAACGAACAGCGGGTCGGCGATCAGCGAGCCGGTTCCCTTTCCGGATGCCTGCCATTCCTGAAACGACATGCCGGCGAAATCGAAGGGTTGGCCCGCGGCGT
>CBDULB010000066.1:0-31943 GCA_965367965.1 uncultured bacterium
TTCAAATCCCGACAGGGACCTGTCCTTTTCTACGAAAAGTACACCTGTAGGGATTGATCTCCGCTGCGCTATGATCTGTGCAGGATGCTCGCTGCGCTCGACTTTTGTCAGCCGCGTTGCGGCGAGGGGCACTCGAACCTCCGGTTCAAATCCCGACAGGGACCTGTCCTTTTCTACGAAAAGTACACCTGTAGGGATTCGAACCCCAAATTCAATTTTGGACGTTCGTAGATGTCGCAGAGTGCATTTTTAAACGGTTTCGACATTGGCAAGCGTCTGCGATATCAACGCTTGTTGTAACTGATGTTGAGAGGGTTGTGTAAATCGTAACTTGGCTTTGATCGATGCAGAGTTAGAGTAGAATCAGTTTTCCACTCGGAAAGTGGTTACAACGAAATTTACAACAAAATCAAGTTTTCAGTTGAAATGGCCAGCCTTCGTCGCCTTCCCAAGTCTCCAAACTTTATCGCTTGTTTTACCGGATCGAATGGTAAGCGATTCCAACGCAGTACTGGAATTCGTGCCGACGGGACGGTCACGAGTCGAAGGAAAGCGCAAAAGATCGCTGATAGCTATGAAGACGTAGCGCGGGCGAAAAAGACCGCACGTCAGATTCAGAATGTGTTTCAGGACCTCTATGAAGAGGTAACCGGAGATGCGATGCCAAATCTTACGTTGCGGGAGTTTTCCGTGAAATGGTTGGCGTCCAAGAAGGTCGAAGTCAGCGACACCACTTACGCTTTTTACCGTGGGAAAACGAACACGTTTCTCAGATTCCTTGGTGAGCGGGCGGATCGTGCAGCATTTGAGATCTCAACGGAGGACATCCGCAAGTGGCGTGACGCTGAGAGTGAGAGAGTCAGCGCTACGACAGTGAATCATTCGCTGAAATTTCTCCGTGTGTTCTTCGGTGCGGCGAAAAAGGACGGATTGATCGCTGACAATCCGGCCACCGATATACCGATTCTGAAGGTTCGGGAAAGGACCTCTCGGCGACCATTCACACTGAAAGAGATTCGCAAGCTTCTTGCCATAGCTGAACCAGAGTGGAAGAGCTTGATCATTTTCGGGTTATATACCGGGCAGCGTCTTGGTGACCTTGCGACTCTGACTTGGGATCAGATTGATCTCAAGAATCGTGAGATTCTGCTGACTACTCGCAAGACCTCACGCCAGCAGAAGATTCCCATGACTGCTCCGTTGGTGAAGCATGTCAAGGTGCTTAGAAAAAGTGGGCGGCGAGATGGGCCAGTGCATCCCGCTGCGGAGGAGATTTATCGTTCGCAGGGGCGTGCCGGCACTTTGTCACGCCAGTTTCATGAGTTGATGGCTGAGGCTGGAATCGTTAAAAAGAAGACCCACGCGAAAGCGAAAGATGGTCAGGGGAGAGATGGGAACCGAGCTGCTTCGAAAATCAGCTTCCACAGTCTCCGGCACACTACGACCAGCCTGCTGAAAAATGCCGGCGTCAGTCCTGCGGTTACCGAGGAATTTGTAGGGCACGACTCAGCAGAGATGAATCGCGTCTACACGCATATCGAACTGGATTCGATGAAGAAGGCTGCCGCGCTGCTGCCGGACGTAACCTGAATTCTGGCATGGCGAAGGCAATGTCATCTGCCGTCATCCAGCGAGTTTAATCGCCTATATCGTCAAATCCTGTCAAAGCCTAACGCGAAGAGGACAGTGCCTCCGAAGGAGTTCTTGGTGTTTTCCTGACCCGCTCCTCCTCGATCAGGTTGACAAGCTGCGCTCTCAGTATCACTCTTTGAGCGTGCGACGCATCACGTCAGTTTTTCTCGTCCTTGCCTGGATGAGTTGCTTCTTCCATTGTTCGATGGAGCAATCAGTGGCGTGTGCCGATGCGTGCAGTGGGGGCGAGCTTAGTGATTGTGATCCTTCGGAGGATACGCCTGAAGATGGCACCACTGCCTGTTCGGACAATACGGTGGTTTTGCCCGAGGACAGCGCTCAGCTGTCCGTTCCGGTCGTCAGTGAAGGCTTTGAAGGATTGCATCAGTTTTTCTCGGACATGCTCGCCTCGTTGCTACGAGAGGAGTCTTCTCGTGTGCTACCTCGCGCTGATGCTGCTGACTTGATGCCTGTGGTGAGGGATCACCTCCATGTCTCGCGTCCAATTCGTGGGCCGTCGGCCTGATTCGTCGCGCTGACTTCATAGACCGGCACCGATCTCGCCGGGTCTAGAGCGCAACAACACTTCCGGGCATCACCATGCCCTTGCGGAGCGATCCCTGTTTCGACAGCTCCGCTTCGAGCCGTCACCCCGTCGCCTCGAAATCTTGATCCACTTTTTCCGATTCTCTGATTCCTATGCATTCTCATCATCTCATCGGCATGTGTTTTGCCATCCTGCTCACTTCTTGTGCTACTGGCCCAGCGCAAAGGCCGAGTGGGCAGGGCAATGGCAGCGGCGACCGCGACATACCACCTTCCACCAAATCGTCGTCCGTAGCGTCGTTACGCGGTTCGATCGCCCGGGAGCAAGCGATTGCTCATGCCTTGAGCCACAATCCAACGCTGCAAAGTCAGCGAGCCGAACTGAGGGCATTGGAGGCGGAGGTTACGCAGGCAGGTGTGTTGCCGAATCCGGAACTGGGATTCGAGGCGGAAAACTTCGCCGGCAGTGGCAGCACTCGCGACTTTGACGGAGCGGAAATCACCACCGGCTTGTCGCAGCGCATCGAGACGGGAGGCAAACGAGCCAATCGCACCCGGGTCGCACGACTGGACGCGGAGATCTTGCGCGCCGAGATCGCCAGCACTGAGCGAGAGATCGCAATCGCCGCTGATCGTGCCTTCAGCAATCTGCTCGAGTTTCAAAAAATCCGCGAACTCAACGTACGCAACCTGGCCCGTGCCAAAGAAAACCTGACCACTCTGGATGCCTTGCTCGAAGCGGGCGAGAGCAATCGAATCGATGTTAACAAGGCCAAGCTCGCTGTTTCCGAAGCTCGCGAACTTATCGCCGAGGCTCGCTCCGAAGAATCTGCCGCCGCTGCCGAACTGAGCCTGACCTGGGGTAGCGGTGCGGCGGATGTTTCTGCCAGTGGATCGCTTTCCTCTTCCGATAGTTTTACCCCTGGGGACGTCGCCGCTGCCATCGATAATCATCCTGCCACCCGCGCTGCGACGCTGCGTGTCTCGCGTGCTCAAGCGGTGTACGAACTTGAGAAATCCCGGCGTATTTCCGATGTCGAAGTAGGTGGTGGTATTCGTGCGCTGCGCGATGCGGACGAAACTGCTGCCGTGGTTGGCGTCAGTGTCCCGCTGCCGTTTTTTGACCGCAACGAAGGTAACATCGCCGCCGCCGAAAGCCGACTAGAGCGAGCCAATGCCGAGAGCCGATCATCCGAGAGCGCACTGCGCTCACGCATCAGTCGCCTGACCGCCGAATTACGCGCAGCCCGAAGCCGTGTGAACGAGTTTGATTCGCAGACCATCGCTGCTGCCAATCAGGCGCTGGCCGACACTCGCGAAGCTTACGCTGCCGGCAAAGCCTCACTTCTCGAAGTGCTGGATGCCCGCGAAACCCTTTTCCGAATCGAAGGGAGTCTGACCAACGCTCAGGCTGACCTCCTGCGGGCACAAAATACCCTGAAAATTCTCACCCGTAAGTAAAACCAAAAAAACAGATACCCACAATGCTATGAATACGATCCTGAAAAAGTGCCACGTCATCGGCTTGGCTGCCATCCTCGTTGTCCTCGCCGCTTGCAGCGACAAGAAAGACAATCCATCTGCAAGCCCGGAATCTGCGGAAGCAAGCGGAGGTGAAATCGAAGTTCACCCGGTCGCTTCTTGTCCTACCGGTGAGGGGTGTTTCATCTGTAGCGCTTCGAAGCGCGACGCGGGCCGTCTCTGGTGTGTGGAGCACGATCGATATGAAGATCGCTGCTTCATCTGTCACCCAGAGTTGAAGGAGCAGGGGCGTCTCTACTGCACCGAGCACGGCGTTTACGAAGATGAGTGCTACCTCTGCCATCCCGAGCTCAAGGATAGCAAAGAGGAGCCCAAAACCTCGTCAACGTCCGCGCCGACGCCGCTGCTGATGTGCAACGAGCACGGCGTTGCAGAGGCGGAATGCGCCATCTGCCAACCGCAACTCGCAGCGGGTCTGAAACCCGGTGAAAGTCTCAAGATCCGCGTCGCTTCTGCTGACTCGATGGACAGGGTCGGTGTGCAGGTTTCCAATCCGGAAACAGCGACCGCAAAGCCCTCTGTCGAAGCCTACGCAACCGTCGACTACAATCAGAATCAGGTCGCCAAGATCACTCCGTTAGTGGAAGGCATCATCAGTGAGATCGCGGTGGTGCCCGGGCAAGCGGTTCAAGGGGGCGAAGTTCTTGGCACGATTCATTCGCCGGAGTTTGCCGAGCTGAAGAGTCGCTACCTTGCTGCTGCTGCGGCGAAAAAATTGGCTAATCTACAGGTGGTGCGGGAGCGTCAACTTGCAGCCAAGCAGATTTCTGCCAAGGCTGATCTGGAGGCTGCCGAAGCCACGGTGGAAGTCGCGGAAGTCGATCTCGCGGCTGCAGGCCAGCGTCTGCTCAATCTTGGCGTCACCGAAGCGGAGATCGAGCATCTGGTAACGGATGGCCGACCAACGTCGCTGCTCACGCTTCAGGCACCATTTGCGGGGACGATCGTCGAGCGCAGCGTTGCCGTCGGTGAGCGTATCGAACCCGGTGAACCGATTTTCATTTTGGCCGATCTCTCGTCAATGTGGATCGAGCTTTCCATTCCCGTCAACGAAGCCTCCGCGTTGAGCCTGGGACAGGAAGTCAACGCCACCTTTGCCGATGTGCCGGACACCGTTTTCACCGGCAAACTCATTTGGATCGCCAGCGCCATCGATGAAAAGACTCGCCGAGTCCAGGCACGGGCGCTCGTTGAAAACCCACCGGCCGCGCTTCGCAAAGGTCTCTATGGGGAAGCCCATATTCGGACTGGTGAGCCACGATCGTCGCTCGCCGTTCCGACAGGATCGATCCAGGTGATCGATGGCGTGCCCTTCGTTTTTGTTCGCCAGGAACCTGCTCTCTATGCTGCTACCCGGGTAGAAATTGGCAGTGGACTCGCGTCCGATCAACTCACTGCGATCAGCGACGGTCTCGCGGCCAACGATCAGATCGTCAGCCGGGGAAGCTACATCCTCCGCTCCGAGTTCCTCAAGTCACTGCTTGGTGCTGGCTGTGTCGATGATTGAGCAAGACGTCTCATTTCCGGCCTTCTGACGGTCGGCACCATCGACACCGCCCAGCCTCCGGCTCACACCAAATCTGACTTTTTCTCCCTTTCATGTTTTCCCAACTCATTCGTTTCTGCCTCAACAACCGGCTGTTGGTGTTCCTTTTCGCAGCGTTGATCATCGCCGCAGGGATTTGGGCGGGCGCACGGGTTCCAGTCGATGCATTCCCTGACACCACTCCGATCCAAGTCCAGATCAATACCGTTGCGCCCTCTCTGAACGCCGAAGAGATCGAGCAACAAATCACCTTGCCAGTGGAACTGGAAATCTCCGGACTGCCCGGGCTCGCCAGCGTGCGTTCGGTGTCGAAGTTCGGCCTTTCCCAAGTCGTCGCAACTTTCGACGACGATACCGAGATCACTACGGCCCGCCAATTCATCTCCGAGCGTTTGCTCACAGTAGAGTTGCCTAAAGGTGTTGGCACGCCACAAATGGGGCCGATCTCCACCGGCCTCGGTGAAATTTTTCACTACATCATCAGCAGCAAGAATGGCAGTCGATCGCTCGAAGAGCTGCGCACGATTCACGATTGGATCATCAAGCCCGAGCTGCGCAAGGTGCGCGGTGTCGCGGAAGTCAATTCCTGGGGCGGGCTTGAAAAGCAGTATCACGTCGTGGTCGATCCCGAACTGCTGCTGAAGTTCGATCTCGGCCTTGCTGATGTTGTTGAAGCCTTGGAAAAGAACAACCGCAATGTCGGTGGAGGTCGCGTCACCGTCAGCGGTCAGGACTTGCTGGTTCATGGCATTGGTCGCGTATCCTCCATTCCGGAAATCGAACGCATCCAAGTCTCCGCCAGTGAAGGCACTCCGATTCGCATCTTCGACATCGCCGAAGTTCGCATCGGTAGCGAACTGCGCCGGGGGGCGGTCACAGCCAATGGACAGGGCGAGGTAGTTCTCGGTCTTGCTTTCATGCTGATGGGTGAGAACGCCCAGGAAGTCACCAGCAATCTCAAGGAGCGTCTTGAAGAACTTCGGCCCTCGTTTCCCGACGGCGTCGATGTCGAAATCGTTTACGACCGCACCGAGCTAACCGCAGCTGTGCTCGATACGGTCACTCACAACCTCGTGGGTGGTGCCGTTCTGGTGACGCTTACTCTGCTCATACTACTCGGCAATGTCCGGGCGGGACTGCTCGTCGCCATCTGCATCCCACTGGCGATGCTTTTCGCCGTTCTTGGCATGCACCATTTCGCGATCACCGCCAGTCTGCTCAGCCTTGGCGCGATCGATTTCGGTCTCATCGTCGACGGCTCCGTGGTGATGACCGAGGCCAATTTGCGCGGCCTTGCCGAACGCACCCGACAGGCAGGGAGGCCACTTACCATCGCCGAACGACTCGATTGCATCGTCAGTTCCAGTGGTTCGGTGGCACGCCCGATTCTCTTTGGCATGGGTATCATCGCTGTCGTATTTCTGCCCATCCTCACGCTCGAAGGCACTGAGGGAAAAATGTTTCGCCCGATGGCGATGACCTTCATTCTCGCCCTGGTAGGAGCCTTGATTATTGCCATCATTATTTCTCCGGTGCTCAGTCATCTCGCGCTGCCACGACGCTTTAAGGACAGGGAAGGCTGGCTGTCTCGAAACCTCTCCAGCACCTACTCGGGAATGCTCGGACTGGTGTTGAGACTCCGTTGGGCGGTCCTCGTCGTCGTCCTCGCCCTGTTGGTTGTCACGGGTATGGTGGCGGCACGTCTTGGCGGTGAATTCATTCCCCGGCTCAGCGAGGGCGCCGTCGTAGCAAACACGATTCGCCTTGCCGGCACCTCGATCGGTTCGTCCACCGACTACAACACCCGCATCGAACAGCTGCTCAAGGAAAGCTTTCCCGATGAAGTCCGGCACGTGTGGAGCCGGATCGGCACTGCTGAGATTGCGACCGACCCGATGGGAACGGAACTCACCGACATCTTTCTGTCGCTCACTCCCCGTGACCAATGGACACGCGCCGACACCCAGGATGAACTCGTGGCAGCCATGCAGGAAACTGTCTCGACCTTGCCGGGGCTCAACATCCTTTTCACTCAGCCGATCGAAATGAGGCTCAACGAGATGGAGTCCGGAGTCCGTTCCGACGTCGGAATCCTCATCTATGGCGACAGCTTCGATACTTTGACGGAGCTGAGCGATGAAGTTCAAGAGATCCTGGTCGATATCGAGGGTCAGGCCGACGTGTCGACCGACCAGATCACCGGCCAACCCGGTCTCAGGATTGAGCTTCGTCCAGAGAAGATGGCTCGCCTCGGCGTTTCCGCCGCTGAAATACTCCCCTACATCGAGGCCATCGGCGTGCTTCGAGTCGGTGAGATCTATGAAGGCCAGCGTCAATTCCCGCTCGCCGTTGTCCTGCCTGACAAATACCGCACAAAGATCGACGCCGTTCGCAACCTTGTCATTCCCACTGCTGCCGGCATCCGCATTCTCCTCTCTGATGTGGCTGATGTCGTGGAGGCTGCCGGTTCTGCCACGATCAATCGGGAGTGGGGGCGACGTCTGATTCGCGTTCAGAGCAACGTCGATGGCCGAGATGTGGTGTCCTTCGTCGAGGAGGCAAAGCGTCTCATTGCGGAGAAAGTCGATCTGCCCGAAGGCTACGTCATCGAGTGGGGAGGACAGTTCGAGAACCTCGAACGTGCCCGCAACCGTCTGTCGGTGGTAGTACCGCTGACGATGGTGCTGGTCTTCGTTCTGCTCTATCTCAGCCTGCGCAATTTCAAAGATGTCGCGCTGATCTATCTCGGCATTCCGTTCGCTTTGGTCGGCGGCGTGCTGTCGCTGTGGATCCGTGGCATTCCCTTCAGTGTCAGTGCCGCCATCGGCTTCATCGCCCTGTTCGGCATCGCTGTGTTGAACGGCCAGATTTTGATCGAAGCAATCCGCGCAAAATTGCGGGAGTCTTCGGATGCGGTCAGTGCGGTTAAGCAGGCGGCCACCGAACGGCTGCGCCCGGTTCTGG
Source organism: uncultured bacterium (assembly GCA_965367965.1). Lineage (GTDB taxonomy): Bacteria > Verrucomicrobiota > Verrucomicrobiia > Verrucomicrobiales > DEV007 > JBBKXR01. The sequence goes on from CBDULB010000066.1 coordinate 8,231, forward strand.
CAACAGCCATCACCGACGCCATTGGATTTTTGCCCATGGCCATTTCCACCGGGGTCGGCTCTGAAGTTCAGAAACCTCTCGCCACCGTTGTCATCGGTGGGGTCATCACCTCGACTGCCTTGACGCTCATTGTGCTGCCGGTTCTCTATATCATGACCCAACGCAAAGCGGAGAAACGCCGGCTCATAAACCTCGAAGAACAAGAAAAGCAAAAGTCATGAGCAAATGTGATTGCCAGGAACAAGCAGGTCGGGTGGCGGAGAGATCCGTCCTGCTGACACTTTTGATCATCAACGGAGCAATGTTTTTCGCCGAGATCATTCTCGGTGTGCTGGCGGACTCCACTGGACTGATTGCCGACTCGCTCGACATGCTTGCCGACGCCGCTGTGTACGGAATTGCTTTCTATGCGGTGGGTCGAGCCGCCAGCGTGAAATCCCGCGCCGCCCGCCTCAGCGGATGGTTTCAGATTGCTCTCGCTGGCGGCGTGATTTTCGACATCGTCAGGCGTTTTGTCGTTGGCAGTGAGCCTGTATCTTGGCTCATGATCGGCGTTGGAATCTCTGCGTTGATTGCAAATGTTGCCTGTCTCGGCATCCTCGCGAAGCATCGCAAAGGCGAAATTCACATGCGGGCGAGTTGGATTTTTTCGAAGAATGATGTGATCGCGAATCTTGGGGTCATTCTTGCGGCCCTATTGATTCATTTCACCGGTTCGCGATGGCCTGACCTCGTGATTGGACTCATCATCACGGTCATCGTATTTCGAGGTGGAGTCGCGATACTCCGCGACGCTTCCAATTCCGCAGATTTGGGATGTTCTGAGTAGCGGTGAAGAAAAAGTATGTACGAATTCCTATCAGTCATTAAACTCGCCTTTTGACAAGTAAAGTATCGCAAACTCGACAACTTTCGGCTTAGACCAGTCTAGATTTACTACCGATTTCAGAAGGTCCTTAGACTGGTGATCCTTCCGAACATGATTTACGGTGGCCGAAGGTCATGAGAAGCCTCCTTCCCATACTGCTCTGCATTTCTGTGGCGCTCGCTTCTGCGAACGTCGGTGGTGAGTTGCGCTATAACTGCCGGATGAGCGGTGAGAAGAATCTTACCGAGTGCTGCTGCGCGGGCAAAGGATGCTGCGCAATGAGTGAGGGCGGTTGCTGCTTGCCGGGAGGCGACCGCAACGGAAGGGAAGACTCCCAGGATTCCGAAACGCCCAGTGCTGAACCGTGCGGCTGCTGTGACACTCGCGTCGTCGCAGGGGATGATCCGTCGGGATTGGTTCCTGCGCACGAGCTGGTGCTCCCGTTAGCCAAGCTGCTCGCCGACCGCGTCGATCTCGAACTCGCGAGTCTTTCGCTGGTTCGCCCCGAGTTTCATCAAATGCCGGAGCGTTCGCCTCCCGATGTCTCGGGCGCATCTGTCAGGATTCAATTCTGCTCTTTTCTCGTTTGATTCGCTCCGTTCCTGCGAAGCATCGCCTCTGACGTCATCCCGTCGATGACCCTTGCGCGGCTTCGCGCCCGTCTGCCAAAGGCTGCGCATGTCTGCGTACGGTCTTTGAGCCTAATCGACATACTCAGAATGGAACATGGAGCGAAATCATGGTCACCGATTCACAATCAAACGAAAACACCGAGAAAGACAGCCAACCTTCCGACGAAGTAGTCATGGAACGCCTCCGTGATGGCGACGATCTCGCTCTGACTGCACTCATGCAGCGTTGGGAAAAGCCGCTCGTCGGTTTCCTTATGCGCTACACGAGCAATCAAAGCGATGCCGTCGATCTCGCGCAGGAAACCTTCGTGCGCATCTACGAGAACCGTAGCCGCTACCGCCCGAAGGGAAAGTTTTCGACGTGGATGTTTACAATCGCGGCGAATCTCTCGCGCAATCACGCGCGGTGGAATTCGCGGCATCCATCCATGTCCACCGTGTCAAATGCCGACGACGGCAAAGAAAACGACTGGTCGGATTCCATCGTCGATCCGGCCGAGCAACCCGATCGCCGCGCAGTCCGGGAGGACGAGGCGCGACAGATCCGCGAGGCGGTGCAGGAACTGCCACACGACTTGAGAACGGCAGTGCTGCTGTTCGAGTTCGAGGGGATGTCGCACGCCGACATAGCCAATGTTCTGGGGTGCACGTCGAAAGCCGTCGAGACACGACTCTACAGAGCGCGGCAACTACTTCGCGAACGGTTGAAAGGACTCTTGGAAAGCGGGTGAAGGGAACATCGCCTTCACGTCATCCGCCACCGAGAATCAGCGATTGGGTCCGAAAGTCCAATGTGACGACGCCGAATCGCGCCAGCAAGGTATTGCCCAGCAAGCCCTGTTCGCCGGGGAAGATTGGCCGGGAATGCCGGGTCGTCGCAACCTTGCCGATTCGGATACCACCAAGTACGACATCCGCACGAGCCGCCCGCATTCGCCGCGGCGAGGAGCCGATGGTTTTCCTGTCGCCACCGCCACCGCCACCGCCCTGCTCGCGGTCGACCGGGATGGGGGACCAGTGGAGCGGATGATTGCAGCCCGTGTCGATTCGCACTTTAGGTAAAGTGGTTGAATCGCCGAGGGTGACCGAAACACAGGGACTGCCCCCGTGCATTTGGATTGGAATGACCTTGCCGGTGCCCCGATCAGCCCGGGGGTTCAACTCAAGGATACCGGTTCGATAGTCGATCCGAATCGAGCGCCCCTTCATGAAATCCATTCCGACCAAGCCGTCGATTTTCCGCCAGGCTGCGCGCGACTCGGCCCGCAGATCGATCGCGAGCAGTGGCGCCGACCAGATGGTGATGTTCCCAAGCTGTAGCTTTACAGTCGAGGTGACATGGGCGCGTTCGTCGCCGTCAACCCGTCCAATCACCTCGCTGCCAACGAATCGGATTCCGAGATTTTTCGCAGTTTTCACATCGATCACCGACTGCTGTGCTCCGGAGTCGAACAGGAAGTTCAATGTCTTGCTTTCGCCGATCCGCACGGGAATCCAGATCAGACCGCGTTTGTCGTCGAAGGATATTTGCCGGAGTTCGACCGCGTGGGATGGGATAGCGAGGGCAGCGATGAGGAAAACGAGGCTCAGGGCGGAAACCGGATTCACATGATCGGATAAAGCAGCTTCCGTGCCAGCACCCGACGTGCAGAAAAATTCCACCGGCACCCTAGCCTGGAGCGCCGGTGGAATGGAGTCGAGGAATTGCGGAACGTCAGCGCCTGCTGAACCAGGGGCCTCCGCGCTTTCTCATGAAGTAGGGCCGAAGCTTGCGCTTTTCTGCGCCCTTGTCCACCGCCAGACCGATCGTTTTCTTGGTGCCTTGCGCACGAATCTCGGTTTCGCGGATGGCGGCCTCCTGTCGGGCCTCCTGTCGGGCCTCCTGTCGGGCTTTCTTTTTCTGGATGTAGGCGGCGTAACCGCCTGGGGTCTTCGAGGGAGGCAGCGCACTGGCATCGGGAGTGATGAATGCGAAGCCGACCACGGCGGCTGCGATAGCGACAAATACGGGTTTGATTTTCATGGGATTGGGTTTGTTTTGGATTTGGTTTCTTTACTCTCGGCGACGCTCGCGGACGAGGCCGTCGTTTGTGGGTAAAACACCATTCGACCATCCCGCCCCTGAAATTTTTTTAATTTTTGGGAAGTGAAGATCCCGGCGACGCTCGTTCGAAAGAAAGTTTCAGGGGCAGGCTGTTTCGGCGGTGTTTCACCTGCAAACCCAAAAACCAATGTGAAAAAGCTCATTACCATCCTCTCTCCAACGCTGCTTGTCTCGATCGCCTTGGTGGCATCAAGTTGCTCGGACTCTGACCGGGGTACGACTCCGCAGGCGTCCAGCACGGCTCTAAACGGATATCTGAAGGTCTCCGCTGCTCTGTTTCAAGATGATCTTGCCGGTGCCCAAGCCGCCGCCCGAGATGTTGCCGAGTCCGGCGATTTGGTCCTCACCGCCCCGGCGAAAGCCCTCGCCGAAGCCCCGAACATCGAGGCTGCCCGCAAGGAATTCGTCGCCTTGAGTAAGCAGGCCGTGGCGCTCAGTGAAGGTGAGCCCGGCTTCCACGTCGGTTCGTGCCCGATGGTCGAGAATGGACTATGGGTGCAGACCGACACGTCGGTGAAGAATCCATATATGGGACAGAAGATGCCAAGCTGCGGCAGCATCAAACGCTGAGCGAGTGTTCATCCACTCATCACGGGGAACCTGTCCCGCTTGGCGCGCTAGGGAGCGCCGCTTGCGAAAACTTCGCCACGCGGTCATTTCCGAAATCCACCACGTAGACGTTGCCTTCGTGATCGACGGCCATGTCGGTCGGTCGGTCGAACTCCCCAGGGTCTGAGCCATGCTGGCCAAAGGCCACGAGGAACCTTCCCTCGGCAGTAAACTTTTGCACCCTGTCATTGTAGAAGTCGGCCACATACACGTTGCCTTTAGGCCCGGTATCAACCGCCGCGGCAGTCTTGAACCAGCCGTTGCCTCTGCCGGCGATATTCGTTGCAAACGGCCCTCCCCATTTCCTCACAAATTCGCCATCGCTACTGAAGACCTGCACGCGGTCGTTGTAGGCGTCGGCAACGAACAGCTTACCGTTGTCCGTGACAGCAACGTCAGTCGGATCGTTGAAGATTCCGGCCTTCCTTCCGATTTTTCCTGTTTCCCCGATTTGCTGTTCAAATTGGCCGTCAGGCTCTAAAACCTGGACGCGTTGGTTGTAGAGGTCTGCCACGTAAACTTTTCCCGATTCGTCCACCGCCACGCCTCCGGGAGAGTCAAACTCGGCCGGGCCGTCTCCAGATGTGCCAATGGAGTAGAGTGATTTGCCTGCCAGGGAAAAAACTTGTATTCGATCATTTATGTATTCAGAGACGTAGAGCCTGCCGTCGTGCGTGGCGGTGTGCATTGGCCGGTCCAGTTCGCCAGCACCTTCCCCTTCGACACCAAAGGACCGCAAGAAGCGTCCTCCCGTATCAAAGACCTGAATCCGATTGTTCCCTGAGTCGCTGACAAAAACTTCCTCCGCGACCACCGCGATTCCGATGGGCCCGCTGAACTGTCCTTCCTCAGAGCCAGAGGTTCCCCACTGACGAACAAAGCGGTAATCAGCTTCCCACGAAGAGGGAAACCAGCTCCACCCCGCCCAGGCAAGGAGAGCTATGGTGGCACCTAGAATGAGGCACAGGTTTCTTTTCCATTTTCGTTTCATGTGGAGTGTTTTGTTAGAAATTGAACCTGAAGCCCGTAGTGAGGATAAAATCGTTCTCCAAGGCGCTACCGTTAAGGTTCTGCACGACTGGAAATTGCACGGCCGTCTCGAGAATGAACCGCTTGGTGACGTATTGCAGGCCTGGTGCCAAATACCAAGTCACCCCGCCAGAGTTGTGGTCTTCGCCTCCGAAGCCGTTGTTATTGTCTTGCCAAATCAGATTGCTCTCCAGGACGCCATACAAGTATCCCGGCACTCCGCTCCCAATTTCGCGAGGCAACAGGCGATACTGAAACGAAGCGTCCAGACGCGCCTCATCGCCAAAATCAAAACCGTTGGCCTGGGAGTTGAATTTGTAAGCGGTGGACACATCGAATTCCCAATCCAATTTCTGCCAGGTAAAAACCGTGCCAACGAGCGGATCCCAGGAACCTGAGCCCAGCTGCAGGGCCTGCGGCAATCGACCGAAGCTATCCGCCCCATCGTCGTCGCCAGTCGGCACCTCGAGCCCGACAAACGGCGCTAGGCGCAGCATCTCCCCCGGCCCGTCCCACTGGCCGAGCGTATAGCGCGCCAGAAAACTGAAATCACCCAACCCGGAATCTCCACGCGAAATCTGTCCGGCAGGCGTTGTGACATCGATGTCTTTATCGAGGTAAGGGAATACCCCAAAGAGAGCAAGCTTGTCGGTGGCACCGTAAACGAACGCCGTGGGAGCGGCCCAAACGGTGAGCTCACGGTCCATGAATGTGGAGTCGCCGGTAGAACGGATGAGCTTCGTCTGGCCGCGCACAATGAGTTCTCCTTCGGCGACTGGAAGAGCAGTATTGGTGGTTATCGGGCCGGCAAGCACCCCGTTGGCGAGCCCAAGTGGCGAGGTGAGAAAGACGAACCATGAAAACGAACGCCGGTTGAGAATGCGTGGCGGTTTCATTGCTTTTGCTCCTTGGTTTTCGCGACCTGCTCGGCAGAAGCTTGGGGTGATTTTTTCGAGTCAGCAGAGATGGTTATTTTTCGGGCCGTGAAGCCGGCCTTTTTTACCGCCTCCGTGAAAGTCATCGTTGTCTTCGCGGGGTCGATGGGTTGCCCGGCCTTGAGCCTCACGAGCGCAAGACCTTTCTTTAGTTCGATTTTCACCGTCTTGACGCCGCTGACTTTCTTGAGCTTCTTCTCCAATCCGTAAACACAGAATGGGCAACTCAGCCCATCTACGGATATCGTCACAAGTTGACCGTCTTCTTGGGGAGCCTTCTCTGAATCTGGAGCAGCGCTCAGGAACGAGGTCGGTATTATCAGCAACGCTAACGCCGCGATTATGATTTGTAGTTTCTTCATTGGTTTGTCCTTCTTTGTGCGTCAGGTTTTTGAGTTCTCGCCGTACGCACATGCCGGCCAGAACTCCTTTAATCCTGCGTGAGGCGTCAGACCTTGTTCTCTGCATCGAGATAATCCAATATTGGGCAATCGCTGACAGGCCCTTTGCCCTTGCAGGCCGAGGTCAGTTTCAACAGCGCCGCCTTCATGTTTTTGAGGTCGGTAATTTTTTCTTCGATATCGGCAAGCTTTGCTTTCGCGCTCTTTTTCACCTCACGACAATCGGTCTTGGGGTCGACCCGGAGCGAAAGCAGTTCCCTGATTTCCTTGAGCGTAAATCCCAGTTCCTTCGCCCGTTTGGTGAATAAAACCCGCTCGACGGCCTCCTGTGGGTATTGGCGGTAGCCGGACTCGGTTCTAGGTGGTTTGACGAGGATTCCCTCTCTTTCGTAAAAGCGGATCGTCTCCACCCCGACACCCGCAAGACGGGCGACTTTTCCAATGCTGAGGGGCGCTGATGATGTTGGCATGAAAGAACCCTACACCCTGTAGTATGGTACGGAGTCAAGGGTAGCGGCTCATTTTTGAAAATGATCTGCGGACTGCTTCGGGATTACCTGTGAAATTGATTCACGGGCAGGGATTCACCCAACCCTCGCGAGCTATCCGACTGGTTTGGGTTTCCAATTTTTTGAGAAAATCTCAGGGGCAGAGCATTCGGGCGGTGTAAAAGCCGCATGAACCATGAAAACGACCGCCAGCTTTCGGAACTGCTGAAGCGTTGGCAGGAGCCTGCCGAGGTTCCAAACACGTTCCGTTCGTCCGTCTGGACGCAAATTGCCGCCCGACAGGAGGCGCGGGAACATACGGTTTGGAACAGCGCCGTCCGGATGATCTCCGATTTCTTTGTCAAGCCGGCGTTCGCCACCGCTACGGCTGTCGTTGTCCTGACGTTCAGCATCGGCGCAGCGCACGTGCATGCAGAGAGCGTCGTCGACAAACGCCTCGAGTCCGCCGAATCCACCTACGTGACATCCATCAGCCCCTTGGCACGCATCGGCTTCGATGGTCAGCCCACGATTCGAGCAGACCGATGAAACGCGGAATTTTCACAGCGCTCTGCATAGTCGCGGTGGCCTCCATCGGCTATTGCGGCTATTTCAACTGGGCGACTTCCAAGACCGATGTAATGGCGTCGGCGGCGGGCCAGTCCGCAGGCCTTGCGTGGGTGCAGTCGGAGTTCGGATTGAGTGATGCCGAATTCAGCGTGTTGGAGAAGGCAAACGGCGACTACATGCCGCGCTGTGAGGCGATGTGTATGGAGCTTGCTCGCGAAAGGAGGGCATTGGCTGCGCTCGTGGCAAACGCCGACACCGCCGCGACGGAGATCGAGTCTGCCTACACAAAGGTCAATGCCATGGAGCAGCGGTGCTTTCGCATGACGTTGGAACACATCTACGAAGTGAGCCGATCGATGGAGCCGGAGAAAGGGGCGCGCTATCGCAGGCACATGATCACCGAGTTGATGGGCTATCGCATCGGCCACCACGAACTGCTCGATGCGGCAAACCACGAATCGAACCGAAAGACGGAAACCGACGAATGAAATATATCTATCCAGTATTGATTGCCTCCTCTCTCCTGATTGCGGGATGCACAACGATCACCGTGCTGACGAACCGCGAAGAGATTCCCGTATCAGCGACGACGAGTAGTGCTCCCACCGGATCGAAAGCGCCGAGCGACGCGTTTCTCAAACGCGACATGCTTGATGTCGATGACTTGGTCACCGAAGTTCATCGCCGCAACCCATCGCTTGAGGCGCTGCAGCATCTCTGGCAGGCGACCGCCGAGCGACCGTCGCAGGTACGCGCTCTGGACGATCCCATGCTGAACTACGGCCTCGCACCGGGCACCATCGGCAGCGACGACCTCGTATACGGTCAGAAGCTCGATATCTCGCAGAAGCTGCCGTGGCCAGGAAAACGTGGCCTCCGCGCCGACATCGCTCGGAGCGAAGCGGAGGCCGCCCTGACCAATGTGGACGACGCGCGCCGCCTCATCGAACAGCGAACCCGACAGACGTTCTATCACTACTACTACGTCCATCGGGCAATAGAGATCAACAACACGAACGTCGAGTTACTGAACGACCTTTACCGGCTCGCCGAGGACAAGTATGCGGCCGGCAAAGTGTCGCGTCAGGACGCGCTCCAGGCCGAAGTCGAAAAGAACCATCTTGAGCATCGCGCGATAACCTTGGAGCGCCAGCGCAAGGTGGCCCGAGCACGCATCAATGCCCTGCTCAGCAGGAAGCCGGAACTCCCGATCCCGGCGCCACCGCGTTCGATCAGCGAACCTGGAGATCATCCGGACATCACCGCCCTGCGAACACGCGCCGTCAATGCCCGTCCGGAGCTTCAAGGACTCGCGCGCCGCATCGAAGGGCGTCGCGCCTCGGTAGAGCTCGCTAGGAAAGACTATTACCCCGATTTCACGGTCATGGGCACCTACAACAGTCTGTGGCAGAAAGAAGAGCAACGCGGCTTCGTGGGCGTGGGCATCAACATCCCGCTCGGCAAAGACCGGGATGCCGCGCTACGGGAACGCCACGCCGAGTTGGATGCCGAGTCCGCGAAACTGGCTGCGGCGGTTGATCGCGTCGCGCTCGAAGTCACTGAAGCCTACGAGGAAATGGTCGAAAGCGAGCATGTCGTCCGACTTTATAAGAGCAAGTTGATACCTTCGGCAGACGACAATCTGAAGGCTGCGAGAGCTGATTATGAGGCAGCGAAAACGGACATTCTCACCCTGCTCACCGCCGAGAAAAACCAAATGCTCGTGCAGCTTGCCCTCGAAAACGCACTCGCAGAATACCACACGCGCGAGGCCAACCTCGATGCCGCAGTCGGCAGCCGAAACTAGCAGCCACAGCATCCCATGAAATTTCATCCGAAACTAAAACGCTATATCGTACCCGCCTTGGCCACCGTTATGGTCGGCGCGGGTGCTCTCATCTATCGGGCGGAGCTAACCGCCTGGTTCACGGGCAAGCCTCTCCCCACATCCCAGTCAGCGAACGGATCCAACCAACACGCCCCGGCCTCCGGGTTCATTTCCGCAGGCGATTACCAAGTCGCCGTGTCCGTCGAGCCACAGACGCCCCAGGTCGGTAGCAATACCCTGGAGATCAATGTGATCGATGCCGGCGGAGAACCGGTCGACAACCTCGATGTCAGTGCGGTTGCCATCATGCCAGCGATGGGGGCAATGCCGGAAATGCGGGCGGGCAGCAAGATCCAGTCGGCAGGAGAGGGCCACTATCATGGAGACTTCGAGTTATCGATGGTTGGCGCATGGCCACTTACGCTGACGCTCAAGACCGCGGGTGGTGAGGAGACGAAACTCTATTTCGACATGGCAACCACGACCGCGGGGCTCCAGTTGACTTCCTCCACACCAGCCAGCGGGAAGGTTTCCAACGGTTCGAACTCAACCGCAATCAATGATGTCTGCCCAATTCTAGGAGACAAGGTTCCGGCCGATGCCAAGACGGTCACTTGGAACGGCAACACCATCGGTTTCTGCTGTCCTCCCTGCGAAGATGATTGGAACAAGTTGAGCGACGAGAAGAAGCAAGCTTTCGTCGACCGCTTCAAGGACAGGGCCATCGGCAGCGCTGGCGATCAACCGGTCAATCGATTGTGCCCAGTGCTGGGCAATCCTGTTGAAACGGACGGGGGGAGCACCAAGTGGAATGGACACACGGTGGGCTTCTGCTGCCCGCCCTGCGAGGACGACTGGAACAAGTTTTCCGAGGAGAAGAAGCAGGCCTTCGTCGATCGCGCCCTGAAAGAGCCGAAACCGGTAGCCGGGGAGTCCATGGCTGAGAAACGTCCACCACCTCCGGAGGGCGAGATCGCTTTCCACACCTGCTCAATGCACCCGTCAGTGAAGTCAAAAGACCCTGGGACTTGTCCCATCTGCAAAATGGATCTCACACCGGTGACCCACGAGGAAGTGCGGGATGGCATCATCTTCGTCGATTCCAAACGCAAGCAGCTCATCGGTGTGACCACCACAACGGCGATGGAACAAACCTTCGACAAGGAGATTCGCGCCGTCGGCACGGTGACCTACGACGAGACCCGGCTGGCCGATGTCACTCTCAAGGTCGAAGGATGGATCGGCGACATTCACGCCGACTACACCGGCAAGAAGGTCGTCGAAGGCGAAGCCCTGTTCACGGTTTACAGCCCGGAGATCCTGTCAGTGCAACAAGACCTTATCGACTCGAAAAGGGCGAACGGGCGCGGATTACGGCTCGTCGAATCGGCCCGCGAGCGATTGCGGCTTCTAGACCTCACCGAATCACAGATCGACGACATCGCTGCTAACGGAAAACCTCTCCACTACGTCCCTATCCTCTCGCCGGCCTCCGGCACAGTGATCGAGAAGACCGCAGTGAAAGGGAGTTCGATCCCGGCAGGCAAGACGATCTACCGCATCGCGGATCTCTCCTCTGTGTGGGTAGAGGTTGACGTCTACGAATCCGACCTCCCGCTGATGAGCGAGGGGTTAAAGGCTTCCCTAACGCTACCCTACCTCCCCGGTAAAACCATCGAAGGGGAAATTTCCTATATCTATCCTTACCTCGACGCGAAAACCCGCACCGGAAGGGTTCGCATTATCGTGCCCAACCCTGACGGTGCGCTAAAGCCTGATATGTTCGTTGAGGCGAAAATGCATGTGCCGCTTGGCAAGCGTCTGGCCGTCCCCGAAGACGCGATCCTCTATGCCGGCGAAAGCAACGTCGTCTTCCTCGATCTCGGCGAAGGGCGGATGCGCCCCCAGAATATAAAAATTGGCGTGCGTGCGGGCGATCTCGTCGAAGTGATCGACGGCCTGAAGGCGGGCGACACGGTGGTGAGTTCCGGCAACTTCCTTGTCGCCTCTGAGAGCAAGCTTAAATCAGGCAAAGACAAATGGTAGAGTCATCTGATGCCGACACGAAGGGCCCAATCCAGAGGCTCATCGCGGCCTGCGCGCGCAACCCGTTCCTGACGTTGTTCACCGTCGGTGCCCTGGCGCTCTGGGGTTACTACTCTTTGCGCGAAGTTCCCCTCGATGCGATTCCCGATCTCTCGGATGCGCAGGTCATCATCCTGACCGAGTGGCAGGGGCGCAGCCCTGACCTCATCGAAGATCAGATCACATACCCGATCAGCGCTGCCTTAAACGCGGCGCCGGGGGTGAAGTTCGTGCGTGGGCAATCCTTCCTCGGGCTATCATTCGTCTACGTCATCTTTGAGGACGGCACCGATATCTACTGGGCGCGGAGCCGCGTTCTCGAGTATCTGAACTCAGTCGGCGGGAGGTTACCCGATGGCGTGACGCCGACACTCGGCCCCGACGCTACCGGCGTCGGCTGGGTGTTCCAGTATGCACTTATTGATAAGAGCGGAAACAATGACTTGGCCGACCTGCGCTCGTTGCAAGATTGGAACTTGCGCTATGCACTCGAAAGCGTGGACGGCGTGGCGGAGGTCGCCTCCGTAGGTGGGTTTGTGAAGCAGTACCAGATCAACCTCGATCCCGAAAAAATTCTCGCGTTCAACATCCCCATCCAGAAAGTCATCGCCGCGGTAAGGCGATCAAACAACGACGTTGGGGGGCGAGTATTCGAAACTTCCGGCCACGAGTACATGGTCAGGGGGCGCGGCTACATCAAGTCGAAGAGCGACATTGAAACCATCCCGGTCGGCATCGGTGATAAGGGCGTTCCCATTCTCATCAGCGACATCGCTCAGGTATCCATTGGACCCGACATGCGACGCGGCGTGGCTGAGCTAAACGGAGAAGGCGAGGCTGTCGGCGGCATCGTCATTATGCGCTATGGCGAGAACGCCCTGACAACCATCAATAACGTCAAGGAGCGGTTGGCGGAGATTGAAAAAGCTCTACCTGAGGGTGTCGAGATCGTGGTGACCTACGATCGCTCAGACCTGATCAAACGCTCGATCGCCACGCTTCGCACCACGCTGTTCGAGGAGTTGATCGTCGTCAGCCTCGTTATCACAGTATTTCTGCTGCACCTGCGCTCGGCTCTCATCCCCATCCTGACGCTGCCCATCGCAGTGCTGCTGGCGTTCATCCCGATGGGGTTTCAGAATCTAACCGCCAGCATCATGTCTCTCGGTGGAATCGCCATTGCCATCGGTGCCATGGTCGATGCCTCAATTATTATCATTGAGAACATCCACAAGAAACTCGAACATTGGGACGAGGAAGGCAAAGAGGGCAGTCGATCTGGCGTCATCATCAAGGCGATGCAGGAGGTCGGCCCCAGCATCTTCTTCTCGCTGCTCGTCATCACCATCGCGTTCCTACCGGTATTCACTCTGGAAAGTACCGAGGGCCGTCTCTTCAAACCGCTGGCATTCACGAAGACCTACTCCATGGGGTTCGCGGCAATCCTTGCTGTCACGCTAGTCCCCGCCTTGGCCGTAATTCTTATCAAAGGAAAGATACGTGGCGAACGGTCAAATCCGATCAACCGATTTTTAGTGTGGGCCTATACCCCGGTGGTGCGATTCGTCGTGCGCCACCGCTGGCTGGTGCTCGTCGGAGCTGCCGGGGCGATGGTGGTGACTCTGCCCGCATTCTTCCGACTGGAGAGCGAGTTCATGCCACCGCTCAATGAGGGATCCATCCTCTACATGCCGACCGCACCTCCCGGGATGTCGGTGACGGAGGCGACCACCATCTTGCAATCGATGGATAAAAAGCTCCGCGAGTTTCCCGAAGTCGAAACCGTGTTCGGCAAGATCGGGCGCTCTCGCACCGCGACCGATCCAGCACCGCTATCAATGGTAGAAACCGTTGTAATCCTTAAACCGGAAAGCGAGTGGCGGGAGGGCATGGACTGGGAAAAACTCATCGCCGAGATGGATCAGGAGATGACTTATCCGGGCATGCCGAACATCTGGTGGATGCCGATCCAGACGCGCACAGAGATGCTCGCAACCGGTATCCGCAGCGCGCTCGGCATTAAGGTCTATGGCTCGGACCTCGCCGCAATCGAACGCGACGCCGTCGCCATCGAGAAGGCGCTTCAGGACGACGAGCGGGTCTCGAAACATACCCGCAGCGCCTTCGCCGAGCGCGTCACCGGCGGCTACTTTCTCGACTTCACGGTCAAACGCGAGGAGGCGGCACGCTACGGCCTCACTGTGGGCGACGTCGAAGATGTCGTACAGTCCGCCATCGGTGGCATGAACATCGACGAGACCATCGAGGGCCGGGAACGATACCCGATCCAAGTGCGCTACGCACGGGACTATCGCGACAATATCGAAGCAATCCAGAATGTCCTGGTGCCAACGCCAACCGGCGCGCATGTCCCTATCTCGCATGTCGCCGAGATCAGCTTCCAGACCGGGCCACCGATGATCCGCAGCGAGAACGGGCAGCTAGTCGGATTCGTCTTCGTCGATGTCACCGGCATCGGCGTCGTCGATTACGTAAACCGCGCCAGAGAAGTCGTCGCCGACACCGTGAATCTCACCCCGGGCAGCCGCGTCGAATGGGCTGGGCAGTTCAAGTACTTCGAACGCGCCAAGGGGAAACTGGGCGTCGTCGTTCCGGTCACCTTGCTTATCGTCATCTTTCTGCTCTACCTGAATACAAAGTCGATGACGGAAACATTTATCGTCCTGTTGGCCGTTCCGTTCTCTCTCATCGGCGCGATCTGGCTGGTCTATTTGCTGGACTACAAGATGAGCGTCGCGGTCTGGGTTGGCATCATCGCTCTGGCGGGACTGGACGCGGAGACGGGAGTCATCATGCTGCTGTACCTGAAGCTGTCGTTCAAGCGATGGCTTGCCGACGGCAAGCTGGGAAACGCTGCCGCGCTCGAGAACTGCATTGTCGAAGGCGCCGCCCAGCGCATTCGGCCAAAGCTGATGACGGTCCTCACAACATTTATCGGCCTGCTGCCGCTGATGTTCAATGACGGCGCCGGAGCCGATATGATGAAGCGCTTCGCCGCACCGATGGTCGGCGGACTGATCACATCGTTCCTTTTGGAACTCACCGTTTATCCAGCCATCTTTGCGATTTGGAAAAGAAAGAGCTCCAAGGATTCAGGCCTCGACCTGGTTCAAAATTGAGCGAAGCGAACGCGATTGTCCCGAACTTCTCGAACTCAGTCAGCCTTCCCAATATCGTGCAAGACGGGACAGCTTTCCGACTCATTTCGCTCTTCGCACTCGGCCAAGAAGCCCGTGAGACGTTTTTTCATGACTCTCATCGCGGAGATCTTTTTATCGAGATAGTCGAGTTTGCTCCTGAGCAGATCCTGCATCATGCCACATGATAGCGATGATTTCGGATCGGCACCGGAAAGCTGTTTGATTTCTTTCAGCGTAAATCCAACCGCTTTCGCTTCGCGGATGAAAACCAGAGTGCCCAACGTGTCACTTCCATAATCACGATAGCCGCCCGCAGTGCGAGGTGGATCGGGCAATAATCCTTCGCGTTCGTAAAAGCGGACAGCCTGTGTGGAAACGCCACCGATTTTTGCCAGTTCACCGATTTTCATATTCTCGTCTTTGTCGCTTGACCTTATACTGAACTATAAGGTGTAGGATGCAAATATGAAAACGCAATCGTGCCCAAAATGTGGAACTTCGAGTAAAGCCGTCAAGCCGGTGACCCCGCGCTCTCTGCTCAAAGACAGCGAGAAGAGCCGCCTCGCCGACCGTCCTTACTTTTTCTGCGCAGCGTCAGGCTGCCCGGTGGTGTATTTCGACGACTCCGGCAAATCGATCTTCGGGAAGGACGCCTTGTCGGTGCGCGTAGGTATCAAAGAAACAGGATCTCTCCGGCCGGTTTGTTACTGCTTCAATCACACCATTGAGGAAATCGAAGAGGAGATTCGCCAGACTGGTGAAACGACCGTGCTGGATGACATCAAGACACGGATGAAGGAAGCCTGCTGGTGCGAAACAACGAGTCCGATGGGTTCATGCTGCCTGGCCACCGTGACGAAAGAGGTGAAGGCCGCAAAGTCGCGATTGGGGGGCTTCGGTGATTGCAAAGGCAAGGAAACGAGTGACGGCGGCGTGGACTGCTGCTCCCCTGAGTTTTCTCCGGAAGAGGGGCCGTTGGATCCGGTCGAGGCAGATTGCTGCGCGAACCATTCAGACAGCCCGGCTAAGCCTGAGCCAAAGTCCCGATGGGGGCGAAAGGCTGGCATTGTTGCGATGATTGGCAGTCTTTTCTCGGCGGTTGTAGTGTCAGCCTGCTGCTGGTTGCCTCTGCTTTTGATCGCGGCAGGCGTTTCGGGCGCTGCTGTAGGATCGGCAATCGAGGCTTATCGGCCCTTGTTTCTTGGGGCGGCTTTCGTGTTTCTCGCCGCTGCGTTTTACTTTGCTTATCGGCCAAAAACGACAACGCCGGGAAGCGAAACGCCGGACTCTGAATGCTGTTCCACGGGAGAAGGCAGCGGCTGGAATCTGCAAAAGACCAATCGGCTGATGCTCTGGCTGATTACGTTCGCGGTTGTCGCCTTCACATTCTTTCCGAATTACATTGGATCTATCCTGGGAGATCGAGGCGCCGCCAATTTCGATCCGGATCAGGGGCAAATTGTGATCGCTGTGGAAGGCATGACCTGTGAAGCCTGCGCGGCGACACTTACAATGGGACTAGAGGGTAAAGAAGGAGTGTCCTCCACAAGGGCGGACTACGAGAAGGGCCAAGCGATTGTGAGTTTTCTCCTTGGCGATTCAGTTGCGACTGACGAACTTCTCGAGGTGGTCTCGGATGCCGGTTACCACGGTAGGATTCTCAATGGAAAAGAAACTGAAGCGTCTGATTCTGGAACGGAGAGTGCAACTCGGAACGAGTGATTTTGCCTGAGGAGTCGTTGGATTGCGGCAATTTTTTGGGGCGTTCTGACTGCCCGGCTGGGGCATTTGACCGGGGGGGCGCGTTGGTCGGATCTCGCGACTGGTCTCCTGATCACTTTCGTGGTCTTGCGGGGCGGAATTCAGATTCTGAAAGAATAAAGTAAGAAATTTTGTGAAGTGTCGGACGGTGGTTTGTCTTATAGGCATGAAGACTCCCCCCAAATCCATTTCTGTCATCGCCGCTCTCGCTATCGGAAGCCTTTCAATCGCTGCTTTTGCCGGCGACCACGATGGTCACGATCATTCCAGTGAGGGTCATACTCACGACAAGAAGGCAGTCGATGCGAGCAGCGGCTCCGCTGAAACTTTTGAGATTGCCGATGCTCTCGGTAAAGAAATCGGTCTGCAAACCCAGATGGTCGAGATGCGCAAGATTGCCGGTGCCGACGATGTCGTGATCGCTGTCCCGAAGACAAGTCTCGTTGAAGTGTCTGGGAAAACCTACGTATTCGCTCAATCGGAAGACAATGAGGCTACCTTCGAGCGTTGGGAGGTCACAACCGGTGCCAGCGACGACCAGTTTGTCGAAGCGGCTACCGGCGTGTTCCCCGGGGACAAGCTTGTCAGCAGCGGGGCGGCCTCCGTCGCCCAGATTCAAAGTGGCACATACGCCGCCGCACAGTCGAAAGATAAACCCGTGCAGAATGAACTGGCGGAGGAATCAACGAAAGCTACTGACGAATCGTCGAGCACGGATGTTGGAGTTTGTCCTCTCGCTACCGCCTGTCAGTTCACTCGCTCCCGTACGGAATCCTCCGAGCGTTCAGAATGCAATCTCCGAGATACGGGCACAGGCCGCTACAACTCTTATGGTCACTTTCCCCGCTGCGAATCCGGTGATAATTTTCACGGCTATGGATATCAGGGACCCGATCGGAACGGTCCGCCGCCAGTCAGCTATCGTGGGCACAATGGACACCACGGGCGCGGCTGGTAATCGGTCGAAGTAAACAATCGGCCATCGGGTGCTCGTTTTTAGACGCGGGCACCCGTTCTGTTCGATAGCGTTCCAGCTATGAAATATCGTAGCCGATGTTGCAGGTGCCTTGCCTGCCGAGCAGTTAAATTCTCGGCAGTGTTGGCTCCTTCATCAGTGGCTAGGCAAGCGAGAGCTTTGGAACTCTAAGTGAGAAACTCTTGCTCATCGACCGAGAGCTTCGACAAGCGCATTTGCAAATGCCTCCGGCTGCTCGAAGTGCGGTAAATGTCCGGCTTCATCCAGCCTGATCAAGCGTTTGCCATTGGGCGCATCGAGGTTCTCCACGAAGCGTTCGATCAGATCACCCGGTATCAGGCCATCCTCCCGTCCCTGGATGAATACCACCGGGATCTCGATCGATGGTATCTCGTCCATGAGGTTTACGCTGGCGAGCGGCTCCCAAAGTTGATCGATGGAATATTTGGCGCCACGCCACAGGCGCACGTAGTCGCCGAGCGAATAGTAGGGAGAGCTCAAAGCCTCCATCGCGAGTCCGGCTTTCATCAGGGGCGGACGTTCGTCGAATTGCGCAAGCCACCGGCAGGCGATGACGTGATCGTCCTGGCGGGCGAACGGTGGAGCGCCGATTCGCTCCAACTCCGCAATCGCCTCGGACTGTCCGAGGGACTTGGCTTTTTCCAATGTCCGTTGGTAAACCAGCTGCTGTGCTGCCATCACATCCGTGACCTGGCTGACCCCGACGTAGGCATGGAATGACTCCGGATGCCGTGCTGCGGTTTTCGCGCCAATCACCGATCCCCAGGAGTGTCCAAGCAGATTGATTTTATCTCTGTCGAAGCGCTCGCAAAGCAACTCTGTAAGTTCGACCGCGTCGTCGACAAATTGATCGATCGTCATCGAATCGGCCGGAGAGTTCTCTGTGAACGATTTGCCGGCGCCCCGCTGGTCCCACTGCACCACGACAAAATGTTTCTCTAATTCTGCATTGATGTGGCAGAACGGCATGTTGGCGACGCCCGGTCCTCCATGGAGAAATAACAGGAGTTCCGATTTCCGGTCGTGGCCGCGAATCAGAATCCATTGGTCGATACCGCCGAGTGTGACTTTTTCCAATGACGAAATTCCAGTGTCCCCCGGCAACAACGTAGCCTTCTCTACGTGGGCTTGAGCCATTCGATGCCAACTGAGAAAGGCGATTACGACGACCGCGAACGTTACGGCGAGAATCAGACATAGCCTACGAAGTAGTCGAAAGGCTTTATTGCGATTGTCGCGTTTAGGAAATGACGGCATACCCCCTGAAAGTAAATTTAATAATCGAAACCTTTAGGGGTTGAGCCACATGCCGGGGTTATACCAAATAGCGGCGCCAACCACGTCTGAAAACGGAGGTGCGCTTGGAACCATAAACCCAAACCCCAGTCTAAAATGAAAACAAGACATCGCATGATCAAAACAGCAATCGCCATCCTGGCAATCGGCGTTGCTGTCCCTGTCCCTGACGTCAGCGCAGTTCCCCTGACGAAGCGCCTGGGTCAAAATCGAGTTCATGTAGCGGCAGATGCCGGGCACATGACCACCGTCGCGGATTTAATCGCCCGTCGTACGGATACAAAGGGAAAATGCTGCGCTAAATCGACGCAGGCTTGTCCGGCCGCAACGGCGCTGGCGCCTCGGTCAAAGGCTGAGTTAACTAGCTCCCGGCCGCACGAAATCCGCTCCTATTGGCAACGGAAGCGCAATGGCTGACCTTACTGGTGAACGTAGGTGGATTCAAAGCTGCCTGACATTCCTTCGTCGATATCTGCCTCCCGGTGGCGACGAAGGACTTTTCCCATTGGCCGTGGCGCGATGATTGGTTGTGCCGAAAAACAGGGACAGAATCTGAAGAGTTCAGTTCCTTTGGACGAGAGGTCGTAAAGATCGCGGAGCAGCGATACCGACTGGACCAATCTGCATCTCTGGACGTGGGAGGAACGGGTGCACCAAGCCCAAGGTATGCGTCGTGCCACCAACCCTGGAGCGTCAATCCAAAGCGTGGATACGTCGCAGCCAAGCGGGGAAAGTTAGTTCATCGATTTCCGGAGCAGGTTCATGTCGGGTTCCGGCATGAATCTGTAGAAAAAGAAAACCTCCCCTGGCTCTGAATCGAACCAGGGGAGGCGTCTTGTCTTGTTGTTGCTACGGTGGGGGGGCGCCGCCAAGAAAGTCGCTGTGCCTTATCCACTGACTAACGAAAATGGCCGCATAGAACAGGGCCAGTAGCCTGGCCGAAGAGATTCAGATATCGACGGTTTTCCGCCTGATCGTTCCGAGAATAAGGTGGTAAGTGGTAATCTCAGACGTCAGCTATTCTCACTTCTTGTGATCATGCCCTTTGTGATCGTCCTCGCCGTGGTCGCAGGTGCAGGCGTACTCCTTGTACTTGCAGGTTGGGCAATCGCTGAGGTTGAGGTTGAACTTCTCGATCACGGTCTTTGCATCCGGCGAAGGCTTGATCTGCACGACAACCGGGAAGTCGTTGCCTTCGGGGAAGGCGGTGTCTGAGACCAGCACATCGCCTTTTTTCTCGAAGCTCATGCGAGTGGGGTTGGAGCGGTCGCCACCGGTGACGCGGACGGTTTGCTCGCCGATGGGCACTGCCTTGCCGTCTTCGCCCAGTGCGGTAATCTGCACTTTGCGATCTTTGGTGACGAAGAATTCGAGATGTGGCTCGACTTCCTGGATGACCTTGCCTCCGTTGGGACCGGCTACAGCCTTGTGATGGTCGTGGCCTTCATGGTCTTCGTGCTTGTGGTCCTTGTCTGCCGCCTGAAGTGTGGGCAGGCCGATGCCGAAGGTAAACGCAGTCGCAAGCGCTGCGAAGGATGTGAGTGTGATGGTGGTTTTCTTCATTTTGTTTTTTGGTTTGGGTTAGACTGAATTTCTTAGACGTTTCGGGGCTGCAAAGCTGCACGATTAACCCGCTGCGGCCGCGCCTCGTGCGAGAGAGCGTGCGGCGGATTTTCGGCAGAAGTGGTAGAAGATCGCCGGTGTCACGGCGAGGCCGAGGAGGGTGGAGCTGATCAGCCCTCCGACGATGACTATGGCGACCGGATTGAGGATTTCTTTGCCGGGTTCGTCGGCGGCGAGAACGAGCGGGATCAATGCGATACCGGCAGAGATGGCGGTCATCAGCACGGGGACAAGTCGTTCTTCGGTGCCGCGTATGACCATCTTGAGATCAAACTTCTCACCTTCGTGCGCCATCAGGTGCAGGTAGTGCGAAATCATCATGATGGAGTTTCTCGCTGCGATCCCGGAGATAGCGATAAAGCCAACCAGCGTAGCGATACTAATGTTGTCGAGGGTGAAGCGGGTCAAAAGAATGCCGCCGATGACCGAGATCGGAATGTTGGTGAGAACGAGCATCACAAAACTGAAACTCTTAAAAAAGCTGACGAGGAGAAATGTGATCACCAGAAGGATGATCGCCGACATGATGAGGATTGTCCGACGCGCCTCTTGTTGAGCCTGGTATTCACCTTCGAAGGAAATGGTATATCCGGTGGGAAGTTTGACCTTTTCATTCACTTCGGCTTCCAACTGCTCCACCACGGAGTTGAGGTCCGACGTTGTCGGATTGATCGAGACCACGAAACGGCGTCGGGTGTTTTCCCGGAGGATCGTGTTGGGTCCAGATGCTTGCCGGATCTCGGCAACGTAGCTGAGTGGGATTCGCTGTCCGCTCTGGGTGTCGATGTAGAAATTCTTCAGCTTGTCAGGGTTCTCCCGCCACTCGACCGGGAGTCGCATCACGAGATCATAGACTCTCTGGTTCTCATAGATTTCGGCGACGTAGCCACCACCGATGAGATCGGCCAGCTCGCTGTTCAACTCGCCGGGTGTGACACCGTAGGCGGCGGCCCGGTCGCGGTCGATTTCGATCCGGAGTTGGGGGACAGCTCCTTGTTGTTCGGTGCGTGCTTCCTCCATGCCGGGTATAGCTCGGGCGATATCGACGATCTCGGTACCTAGACGCCGGAGTTCTTCCAGATCAGGTCCGTAGATCTTCACTGCAACTTTTGCGGAAACGCCGCTGAGCATGTGCCCGATGCGATCAGCGAGTGGCGTGCTGATCGCGCTGAACGTGCCCGGAATGCTCTTCATCGTATCGCGGATCTCGGCCATTACTTCCTCTCGATTTTTCTCCCCGTATTCGTCAAATTCGATTTCGAATTCGACAGTGGAAACCGGAACCACGTGGTCGCCGCGCTCGGCGCGTCCGGCGCGGTAGCCAACCACCGTGACTCCTTTGACCCTCAAGAGCAGGTCCTGAGCCGTGCGCGATACGTCGACTGTGGTCTTCAATGATGTTCCGGGAGCCATGGTGGTCGCGATCACCGCTGTTGGTTCCCGGAAAGCGGGGAGGAAATTTCCCCCCATCTTCGTGTAGGTGAATCCTGCGAAGACTAGAAGCAGGATCGTCAGCGTCAGGAGGATCAGAGGTTGAGCGAGAGAGAAACGAAGCAGAGTCGCGCTGAACAGGCGCTTCAGGCCTCGTACAAAGAAACCGTCCCCGTGTGCTTTGCCGGATTTCGGATTGAGAAGGTAGGAGCTGAGCACGGGGATCACCGTTAACGAAACCACGAATGACGCGGCCATACTGATCATCGTGGCTACCGCGATCGGGGTAAAAAGCCGTCCTTCCACGCCGCTTAGTGCGATCAGAGGCAGGAAGACGAGAATGATCAGAATCGTGGCATAGAGAATGGACGAGCGAACTTCTGCCGATGCGAGCGCAATGACTTCGAGCCGGGGCTTAGGATTTTCCAGGGCCGCATTTTCGCGCAACCTCCGAAAGACGTTTTCCACATCGACGATGGCATCGTCGACAACCATGCCGATAGCGACCGCCAGTCCTCCCAGGGTCATCGAGTTGACGCTCATGTTCATGAGGTCGAATACGAGAATGCTGATTCCGAGCGACAGGGGGATCGCCGTCAAGGTGATGAGGGTGACCCTGATATTGAACAGGAAGAGAAAGAGGACGATCGAAACCATGATCGCACCGTCGCGAAGCGCCTCCTCAAGATTGCCAATCGATAGATCGATGAAGTCACGCTGGCGATAGACCGTTACGAGTTCCGCGCCTTCCGGAAGCGTTTTCTGCAAGCCGGCGAGGGCGTCCTCCACTTCGGTAGTGAGGCTGATCGTATCGAAGCCGGGTGATTTCCGTATGCTGAGAACGATACCGCTGTCGCCCTTGAGCTTGCCTTCGTCGGTTGAATCATCTTTGCGTCCCAGGCCGGCATCTCCGCGCATCGGTTCGATATCCCAGGCCACTGTGGAGACGTCGGAAAGTCGGATGCCGCGATCTCCCTCGTATTTCACGATTGTCTTGGCGATCTCATCGAGGTCGGTGGTCATCGCCAGATTACGCACCATGATTTCCTGATCCTGTTCGGTTAGAAATCCTCCTGTAGAATTTTTGACTGATTCCTCCGTGGCCTTCTTGATCTGTTCATAGGTGACACCGAGTGCGAGCATCTGATTGGGATCTGGCTGGACCTGAATCTGCTTGATGCCTCCACCCATTGACAACACCTCGGCGATACCGGGAATCGACTGAATTCTTCGAGCAATAACCCAGTCGGCGAGGACGCGGAGATCCCGGTCACTCGTGTTTCCCGAGCGGTCTCGCAGCCCGACTAGCAGGATGTCGCCCATCAGCGAACTGACCGGAGTCATGTACGGTGTGATACCTTCCGGCAAAAATTCACCGGATCCGGTCAGGCGCTCTTGTACGAACTGCCGGGCACGGTAGATGTCGGTGCCCCAGTCGAACTCAACAATCAATAGGGACAACGATATGTCATTGATTGACCTCAGCCGATTAACACCGGTCACACCCATGAGCGCGGCCTCCATTGGCACCGTGATAAGTGTCTCGACCTCCTCGGGAGCGTATCCCGGAGCCTCGATGAGAATCGTCACCGTGGGCTTGGTAAGATCGGGCAGTACCTCGACCGGCAGTTCGATGGTCTTTTTGACACCGAGCGCGAGCAACGTGATGGCGACCGCAAGGATCAGTCCCCGTTGCGCCAGAGAAAATCGGATTAGAGTATTCAGCATGATCGATCAGGCGGGGGTGGAATTGGAATCCGAGTCGGCTGCGGCAGCTGCCTCAGCTTTCCGGTTTCTCTTCCGCAGCAGCCCTTGCACCCAGACGAGTAGCAAAAGCGTTGCGATGCCTGCCCAGACTCGAATCACGATGTCCAATGTCCCCGTGGCTGCCGGGC
>CBDULB010000067.1:0-31782 GCA_965367965.1 uncultured bacterium
CGATCCATTTCGCGCCCGGGTGATACTCGGCCTTCATGCGGAAGCCCTCATACTGCGGAGAAAACCACAGCACCACTTTGGTCACCGCCTGCAAGGCCTCGGGCGCGTCAACCAGCGCGTCGCTGACGCGGCGACACTGCACCTCGAGCAGTTCCAGCGCGCGCGCGGTGGCGGCAGGTTGCGAGCCCCTTAACTCATCGCTGACCAGCACCAGCCATGCACCCACCTGCTGCGCAGTGTAGCCGTCGACGGCCTCGTATTTTTCGCGTCGTTGTTTTGCTTCGTCAGTCAACAGCGAGACCACCTGCCGGTCGCGCAACGCGACCACTTTCTCAGAGAAACCGGCCTCACCTTCAAATCCAAATTCATGCCCGATCGTCGTGGTCAGAACTTTCGACGCCCCCGCCGCGATCTCGCCCATCGGTTTTGGTTCTCCCGACTTCGGCAGCCAGAAAACTTTGACGGTTTCGGCACGCTGATTGATAAATTCAATTTGCGGCCCCTCAGCCGCAAGGCCTGCGCCTGCGTGAACGCCGAGCGCACACAACAGGAAAATCAGGGGAGTAAACTTGATCGGCATCGAAACCGAGTGAACGGCGACTTGCCGGCAAAGTCAATACTGCCCGAATTGTGCCGCTTGCGTCCACATCGATCAGCGGCAGGTTTTTGCCTTATGAAGCGCTTTCTCCGGTCGTTTACCGTATTCGCCTGTCTCGCCCTGTCGCCAATGCTCACCGCCAACGACGGCCTGAGCCTCGACTCACGAGCCAGCGCCCTCAGCGATGATCGACTCGGGCCGTTCGTCAGCCTCGACGACGGCAGCATTCTCGCCATCGACACCGACTCGACCAGTGTCAGCAGCGACGGCGGCAAGACCTGGTCAGCACCGCGGTCGATCTTTTCAGTCGACCGGAAAATCCAGGTCAGCAACGAACGCGCCATGCTGCGCACTCGCGATGGCACCATCATCGCCGCGTTCATGAATCTCACCGAACGCCACTGGACCTGGGACGACAAACTCGGCGACGCACCGGATGCGAAATTACCAACCTACGTCATGCGCAGTCTCGACGGAGGACGTACCTGGCAGGACATTCAGAAGCTGCACGACGAGTGGTCGGGCGCGGTTCGCGACATGATCGAAACCCAAGACGGTCGGGTGATTTTCACCGCCATGAAAATGCAGAACGATCCCGGCCGCCACGCCGTGCTCACCTACTCGTCGACCGATCAGGGGGCCACCTGGAAAGGCAGCAACCTGATCGACCTCGGCGGCGCCGGCCATCACGGCGGCGTCACCGAACCGACGCTGACGCAGTTGCAGGACGGACGCCTGTGGATGCTGATTCGCACCAATTGGAGTGAGTTCTGGTCCGCATATTCCAACGACGGCGGCAGATTCTGGAACGTCATTCAGCCTTCGGGCATTCCTGCCAGCAGCGCGCCAGCGATGTTGCACCGCCTCGCCAGCGGCCGACTGATGCTGCTCTGGAATCGTCTCTACCCGGATGGCAAAACCGAGTGGCCCTTGAGCGGCGGCGACAATCTCTGGTCGGCCACGCCGGTCAGCAATTATCGCGAGGAGTTATCGATCGCCTTCTCCGACGACGATGGCAAAACCTGGACGGCTCCCGAAGTCATCGCCAGCGCCGCCGACAGCGACCGCAAAGGCAGCAAACGCTGGATATCGTATCCTTACGTATTCGAAGCACAACCCGGTGAGGTCTGGATCACCACCATGCAGGGCGGTTTGCGGGTCAAAATCAGCGAGACGGATTTCATCAAGTGAATACCGCTCCCGGCTCTCCCGAGCAGCAGACGGGAATGCGCGCGGCGATCCGCACGCAATGTTTCGGCATTGTCGCCGAGGGCATGATCGTCAACGGCATTCTGCTGCTCTACCTGACCGCGCTTGGAGTCGATGCGGCGAGCACCATGGTCTATCTGGCCATCTACCCCCTGACCGGTGCCGCCCTGCTGCTGCCGTTCGCCTGGCTGGCGGACCGGATTGGCAAAAAAGTGGTCGGCGAGGCCGGCGTGATCCTCGGCACCCTCGGCTGGACGCTGATCGGACTGGCGGGCTTCTTCGGCGACGCCGCCACCGGGCTGATCGGGCTTGGTATTTTCCTCGCCGCACTGTGTTTTTCGATGCTCGGCGCGAGTTGGTTTTCGTTGCTCAGTCCGGTCATCCCGGTGGAAATCCGCGGCCGCTTCTTCGGCAGACTGAGGACCTGGTTCAGCGCCATCTCGATCGTTCTGTCGCTGACTTACGCGGCCGTGCTGGAGCGCAACAATGCAGTCATCGTTTACCAGATCATTTTTCTGATCGCCGCGGCGGCTTACGTTGCCCGTTTTTTCTCGTACCGGCAGATCCCCGAACTGGAGCCGCCCACGGCAGGCAACCACATCCCCTTTTTAACTTCGATCCAGGCCACCTTGCGCAATGCGCCGCTGGCGAAATTCTGCGGCTATGCCCTGCTACTGACGCTATTCACGGCGGGAGCAGGCTCATTGATCGCGATGGTTGAAAAGCGCGTCATCGAATACAGTGACGGCCAGATCATCGTGCTCGCCAACCTGTCGATCGGCGGCTCGATCTGCGGCATGTTTTTCGGAGGAAAAATCATCGATCGATTCGGCCCCCGCTCGGTATTCGCCGGTTGCCACATCACCCTCGGGCTCGGTCTGCTCGCCTTTCTGTTGCGGGTGTTGTTCGACTCACCGATGGCCATGCTGATTTATCTCGGCACGCTGCATTTCATTCTCGGCAGCGCCCGCGGCGCGATCGGAATCGCCATGACCACCGAGCTGATGGGCCTGCTGCCGGAGAAAAGCAAATCGGTCTCCGCCGCCACCTTTTCGATCTTTCAAACCGTCGGCGTCGCGCTGTCGGGTTTCGTTCCGGCCTGGTTGTTGAAATCCGGGCTACTCGCGGAAACCTGGACGTTTGCCGGTTACGCGCTCAGCGACTTTGACAGCATCCTGCTGGGATACAGCCTGATGACCTTGCTGCTGATCGTAAGTCTGGCCCTGGTACCATCCATGCAGCGCCGCGCCGAACCGACCAGTCTCGGCTTGAATCGTTTGTGAACCTCGCGTTCTACCCCGCAATCATCAGCACCTCATTCCCCAAGGGAAACACCCAGCACCCAGGCGGGACTGCCGCCACACTCGTAGGTCCGTAACGGCGTGAGTTCACCCGTCCTGGGATTGCGCCGGTAAACGATCAGCGTATCCGACCCCTGGCCGGCAGCGACCACCAGCGCCTGAGCTTTAACCGGCATGAGATTAAATGAGCGCGGTGTTTTTTCGGTGGGCGTCTGGCCGAGCGAGGTCAGTTCGCCAGTTTCGGCATCGATCGAAAATACCGCGATGCTGTCATGGCCGCGATTGGAAGCATAAACAAACCGACCATCGGCACTGATCTCGATATCGGCGCAGGAGCCCTGACTCTGATCCCAGTCCTCGGGAACCGTGGACAGCGTCTGCCGCAACGTCAGGGTGCCTTTGACAGCGTCGTAGTCGCACAGACTGACGCTCTTGCCCTGTTCGTTGACCAGGTAAACCCACTTGCCGTTCGGGTGAAATTGCATGTGGCGCGGCCCTGCTCCGGGCGCACCCTCGAGATACTCCGGATCGTTTCGCGCCAGCAGACCACTGGCCGCGTCGAAGGCGAACTGATCGACCCGGTTCAGGTCCATTGGATGCGGCACAAACACAAACTGATTGGCCGGATCACTCTGAACACAGTGGGCTTTTTTGCCGATGTCGAGAACCGTCGTCGGATCTCCGCTGACTTTATGCTGATCGTCGATGCGGCTGACACTGATCAGGCCTTCGCCGTAATAGGCACCGAACAGCCACTTGCCGCTGCGGTCGGGAAACACATAAGCGGCGCTTCCCGCAGCCGGTGCGGTGCCGAGAATATCGAGTTTCCCGTTGCTTCGGTCGACCTTCAGGGTCGCAAACTCACTGCTGCTGCGCACCGCCGCGTAAACGTGATCACCTGCCGCGTCGAGCGCCAGACAGCCGGGCGCGCCACTCAACTCGACCTCACCGATGCGCACAAGTTCGCCGCTCGGCTCGTGCAGCGAAAACACTGCGATCTTCTTGTCCTTGCTCTCCGACACATAGACCACTGTGTCGATCGGCCCGCTCTCGACCGCAGGCGCGCCGGCCTTGAGACGCTCGAGCACGGTATTGAGATAGGTGCGAATCGACGGTCCAACGCTGTCGAAGCCCGCGGCACTCGGCTTTTGTCCGAGCCCCTGACGCATCAGATTGTGCATCATGTAACGCCCGGAAGTGTTGACGTGAATGGCGTCGCGATGCACCTCGGCGACTTCCGCAAACGGCGCCTTGCCCGCTTCAATATCCGCGGCGATCACCTCGAGCGCATCCATGGCAAAGGTGCGCCGAATCGTCCGCTGCGGATGAGTGCGCTTGAGCAAATCGATCAACGCCTCGATGTAAGCCGTGCTGTGCGCCATTTCGCCACCGGCTTCGGTGCTGGCGGTTTCCTCGACCCGTTCGGCGACCCGTGCCCAACCGGTATGAATGACGAACTCGGCTTTCGGCTGCATCGCCATCCACTCCGAAATCACCGTCGCGTCCTGCTCCAGCGTCGATCCGTAGTGCGGTTGCACGGAGATGACGTCGTACTGTTTGTCTTTCAGAGCCGACGGCCAGAGCGTCGACGTTTTGACGCAGGGCTTGTCGGGGTTTTCAAAAATGTAGGGCAGCGACTTGCCACAATCGACGTGCCACTGCGTATCGCCGTCGAGTTGCCCGGGCATCGTGTCCCAGGTCAGAGAATTGCCGATCACGTAGTAGCTCTTCGCATCCTCAGCCGCGAAGGCACTGGCGGAGAACATCAGCAGGCACAGCGCCAGGCTGGTGAAACACTTGGTCATTATCTTCATAAATCCGTTTGGTTGTTCACTGTCGCCTGCTGCCCGTCGAGCGCAGAGGCGTAGCGGAATTTGTCAAAATTTCGTCCGTGCGCTGGCCGCGCGCCGTCCTGTTCGACCAAATTTTTACCAATTCATCTACCTGCACTTCGCTCACTCACGGGTAATCGCACCGCTGACCAGGCCACCGGGTTGATCTTTGCCCCACCAGGAACCGGCATAGCGATCGTTGTGAAACAACACCCGCGCCGAGTACGATTTGCCGCCGCCGGTCGCCACTTCGTCGAGAATCAAAACCGCGGTATCGCCCGCCCACTTCATCGTCACCGGAATCGGATACTCAATCTCCTGCCCCTGATGTTTGATCTTCGAAACAATGTGCCACTGATCGCCGTCGACTTTCTCCGCGCGAACCACCCGGTAGCGGTCGACCTTTTGCTCTCCAGCCTGTCCACCGCTGATCGGCACCCATGTGCCCTCGAGGGTGGCGTTTTTCAGCATCGCCGAAAATGCCGCCTCGAGCGCGGCGGGATCCTCAGCCGCGGCGCGACCGGGTCCGGCGAACAACACCGCAGCAATTAAAGTCAGCAGCAGTGACGGCAGGGATACAGCAAAGGTTTTCATAGTCGGTTCATCAGAATACCGGACTGCCCGCGGCGATCAATCGCTAAACAAGCAGCCCCGGAAATCGCTCCATCACCACTCATCCACCACAGCAGGCGTCCGCGGCCACCGACGCCGACGTCGGCAGTTCCGCCTCCACCGCCCAGTAGACCGCGTTGCGCAGCATGGTGCGAAAATCGGTGATATCGAAATCGTAAGCATGGCCCAGCGAGGTGTAGAAAACTTTACCGCCACCCGGACCGGTATGGGTCCACGCCACCGGCTCTCCCTCAGCAACATTCTGCGCACTGCCGTTCAGCAATACCGTCGTCGAATCCGCCAGCGGCCGCACTTCGTAGAGCGAGCCGTAGGTTTGAAATCTCTTTGGCTCAACGCCTTTCAAAATCGGATGATCCGCCTGCTTCGCGTTTACCTCGGCGAAGCTGGTCAGCTTGCCGCTGTGATGGCCGTGATAACTTCCGCCGAGAACCACGCTGTCGAAGTCGGGCCACTCGTCGAGCCCCTCAGGTGCTCCGCCCTTGCTCTGATGAAAGGCGTGACTGGCGGTGCGAATGCCGATCAGCGGCTTACCGGCCGCGACATGCTGGCGAAACAGATCGAGCTGCGCCTTCGGCAAATTCCTGCGCCGCACCGATACCAGCACGACATCCGCATCAGCGATCACTTCGACGCCCGGCAGACGGTTGCGTTGCTCCCCTTCCGCTTCGGCAAACACCAGGCTGATTTTGAAATCCTTGCCGAGCTCCTCGATGGCAAACTTCGGCAGCGTCTCAGCGGTGCCGTATTCCCGCTCGGCCATGACGATGGCGATGTGTTTGCGCTGGTCGCCGGGAAAGCGATACTCGACGCCGTCACCGAGGATATCACCACTGGTGATGGTCGGGCACCAGTAGCGCTCAATGTGCTCAAAGACGAGATCGTTACCGGTGAAATGACTGACGTAGGGCTCATCCGCCGGATTGTACATGGTGTCCGACATGTCGCGCATCAGCACCACGTTCTGTCCGAGCCGGACCATCTGCCGAATGCCGAACGGTCGCCCTAACACACACATATTGGTGTGCACCCCCATGAGGATAACATTCTTGATGCCGCGCTGTTTCATCAGGTAATAGGCCTCGGCCGAATCGGTGACGGCATCGCCTGCGCCGATTTCCAGGGTATCGATCTGACGATCAAAAAAGCGTTTCGCCTCGCGCAGCTCGCCCTCATCGTCACAGGGCTGATCGATCCTCACCGGCATCTGCGCCTCAGTGGTCGGATCGAGGTAACACCACGAGCCCAGCGGCTGATCCGTTTCGACCTTCGGTGCCGACTGCGCCAATTTGCGCGCTTCGGTGTCGGCGTATTTATCCATGCAGCCACTCGGCGCGTGAATAATCAACACACCCTGTTGGCGCGCCTTTTTGATCACCTCGTTCATGCGCGGCGCCATCTCGCCGACGCGACGCGCGGCGTTTTGACAGTAGTGATCGTTCCACATGTCGCAGATAACGATCGCCGTTTCTTCAGCTTTCCAAGCTTTGCTTTCGACCAGCGAATGGTATCGGCCGCTGTCTTCAGCCGTTTCGACCTGGGTGCGAAAATTCAACTTCAACTCCTCCGCGGAAAGCGAAGCAGTCGATAGCGCTGCGCAAACCAGCGCAGCCCAGCCAACGAACCGACAGTGACGATTAATCATGCGCCACTGTGCCGTAATGACCGGCCGGCAATCAAGTCCGTTGACCCGGCGTGATTCCGGCGCACGCAGAGCCTGTCACGGTTCTCCGGCCATGACGCGCTGCGCCGCGATCAGCTTGTTGGCAATGTCGACCAAGTCCCTGTCCTCACAGGCCGGCAAGCTCGCCAGCGCGGCGAAAAATGCCGGCACGCCTTCCGGTTTTGCGGGAAACGGATGATTTTTCGCAGCATCACCGTTGCGCTGCAGAGCTTGCTCGTCGCTGCCCTTAAACTCTTTCTCAAGCGACATCGCCAGCTGACCGGCCGGCGAAAAGTAGAAGCGCTTCTGAGTGACTGAGTCGATGGTTTTACCCTGATCACCCGGCACGAATGACCAGTACGATGATTCGAACAACACGAACGACGGCCGCGCCCGGGAATCGCACTGCATTTCGATCTTGTAGCCGCCGTGATCGCCGGCACCGATAAAGAATTCCACCCGGCGCACCACGCCCTGGCGAGTGTAACCGCGGATGATTTCACAGCTGAGTTCATCCGCTTCGGCGGCACCGCCGTCGAACTCCATTTCGGTGGCTTCGACATCGCGATAGTTTGCCCGAACCGCTTCGACCACCTGCTCGCGTCCTTCATCGGTGAGCGGCGGCGGTGGTGGCATCACGCCAGCGGATCCGGTGACCGGCATCGCAATCGGAGCAGGTGTCGCCGTATCGGTCGGCGCGAGGTTCGAAACCAGCTCACAACTGAGCAGTTGCTCACGAATGTAGGCTGCAGCCCCGGGATCGTCCGTGGCCTTTTCGTCGGCATTCAAAAAGGCGACATCGGTCTGCAGGGTCAGTTCAAAAACCAAGTCAGCATTTTGCTTCGCGGTTACGCGGAAATGATAAGGACCGACACGCGCACCACCCAGCTCGGTATAGTGCCGCCCCAGACGAGTCGCATCGCCAACCGGATCGATCGTATACGTCGATTCGAGATGCTTGATGACGGGCTCAGGAATCAGATGCCGAATGTCCTCAAAAGCCACCGATCCCCCGGCATCGGCCGACTGAGTCGATGTAACCCACAGCGCACAGGCCGCCATCAGGCCGCCGCAAACTCGAACCATCTTCGTTATCATCGGATCAGCCTAAAGCAGCCGCTCCACGATGCCAATCGAAAGCCAGGCCAACCTGCCGAAAACTACTGAACTACGGACGATGTCACCAGGTAAGGCAGCGCCTGATCGCTGTCGGCCTTTTCAACCGACATCAGCATCTGGCCGGAAGCCACGACCTTGCCAACCCGATCGGAAAGATTCTGATCAGCGTGGATCACCCCGGCGTGCGGAGCGCGCAACTGAGCGACCTCCTCTTCAAAACGCAATTGCCCCATTCGCTGAGTGAGCTCGGCCATTTGCAAAACCTGCAGTCGATACTCCGACCAGTCATGCTCATCGTAGGCCTCGTCGCGAAGATCCTGACATTGCGCCAGGTCGGCGCGTAAATCGTTGAGCACGTCGCGAATTTCCAAATTGTCGATCGACGCCAGAACCTCTCCCGCCTCCACCTTGTCACCATCGCGGACGAACAATTCACTGAGCACCCCGTCAAACTCTAAAACCAGCACCCCGTCGCTTCGATCAGCCGAAGACTGCGCCGCCTTCTCCGTCGCCATTGTGGCGCTGTCGGCAAGTTCGCTCGAGGAACGGGCATTCTGCCAATCGAGGGCCAGCTCAGATCCCCAGACCAGGGCGGCTACACAGGCGGCCTGTGCCATTCCTGATAAAATGCGGCGCCCCGGACTTCGCCGGACAATCACAGACTTGGGGGCTGCTTCGGCGGCCACAACGGAGACACCGGCAGGCGCCACGGTCGGCGACTGGCAAACGGGATTAAACTCAGCGGCCTCCAGCAAGTTCATTTCAAAAAGCCAATCAAGCTGGCGCTCGATGTTTTCGACACGCAGCGCCTCGAGCCCGGGCTGAATCACCAGCGAAGCATGGATCTCTTCGAGCGAACGTTTTCCGTCGAGGGAACCCACCATCAAAAATTCATGAGGACCGAAGCTGAACGACTTCATTTGGTCGGATCCCGCGCCAAGAACCAGCAGACCTCCGCCATCCGCCTCAGGGTGAATCTCCACGTCAGCCCGAAGGCACGGTCGAATTTCGGTAAGGTTGGCTACCGGGTTGGGATCCGTTCCGGCAGTGGGATAAGTGGTCGCGTGCATGATATTCAATGCGGTTAGAAATCAAAGATAACTTAAGTTATGACATATTTATATAAATTTCAACAATTTTTATAATTTCCATACTTGACCCTATCTGGCTGAGAATAGGCCGTCAAGCAGGAAACCGATCACCGCTGAAGCGGGCAAACAGCCACTATTTCCAACCCGCAGGGTCGAATCGGCGAGACGCGCCGAGCTTTTGACAGCAGCGCGGTTTCCCTCTATTCTGCGGTTTGCTCCAAACGTTCCCGGCTCCGTTTATTTGTGAACCATCACTGCCGTTCGCTGGCCCGCCTTTTGCCGTCACCCGCTACTGCCACCCGCGCAGGTTCCGTCCCCAGTTGGATACTTATGTTGTTCTCTTTCGATCGCTCTGGCGCTGTCTGCCGAACTGTCCTTGTGATACTTGCCGCCTTGACCAGCGCTGCGCCCGACCTCGGCGCTCAGATCGGTCCGGACGCCAGCCTCGGCAAACCCGGTCCGCAGGATCAACTGATCGAAGCCGTGCGCGGGGAACCGATCAACATCGTTCTAAACAACGAATCGAAAAATGCGCGCGCGCGGATCGATTTTGTCTTGAAGGATCAGCCGCTCTACGGCGAACTGCTTTCGCTGCCGCAGATTGATCCCCGCAATCCGTCTCAGGCGATCATCACCTACCGCTCCGATCCCGACAGCGCAGCAGAGGCAGATACCTTTACTTGGTACTCACGCTACGCTCCCAACGGCTACTATTCCGCGCCCGCCCGTGTAACCATCAAACTCAGCGACCCGGCGCCGGTGCTGGAAGTCTCAGAGCAGGTTTATTTCGGAAAAACCGTGGTCGGTCAGGAATCCGTTCGCGAGGCGCACGTCGCCAATGTCGGCAATGCCACCTTCGATAAAATTCTCGAAATAAAACCGCCGTGGCGGATCATCGCCCCGGAAGATGGACGACTGACCCTCAAGCCGGGCGAACAGCGAATGCTGGAACTTGGCTTTCAACCCACCGGGCAGGGCTCATCCGTGTTCGAGCTGTCGCTGGTCAGCGGTAAGAGCGGCACCATTCTTCTCAACGGCGAAGGCTATCTACCGTTCAAAGCGGAACCGGAAGCGATAACGCTGGACTACCAGGCGACGACGCGAACCCGTTCCGCCAACCTCACCCTGTATGGCCTGTCCCCTGAGGACGTTATCGTCTCGGTTCACACCGACGGACGCCTGTCCTCAACGACCGGCAACCGGCTGATGGTTCAGGCCGGTGGCAAACATGAATTCCAACTCAGCCTGCCGGAAAAAGACGCCAAGGCCTACGACGGCTTCATCACCCTCGTCACCGAAGGCTACTCCCGTCAGATCAAAGTCAGTGCGGCCGTATCGCCGGCCTTCATCGGCGTCGAACTTCCCGAAGGCAGCACGACCATCAACTTTGGCGAAGTCGTTCCCGGGATCAGTCTCAGCCGCGCGTTTCGGGTTCATAACGTCGGCGGCAAAGAAGCGCTCATCGACGTGCAGCTGCCACCGCCTTTTGAGCTGGTCATTCCCGACGACTCGAATGTCGTTCCGCCTCAGTCGAGTCGTGACTTCACCATTCTATTCTCGTCAGAAGAAGGCAGCCCCTCGGCACTGCACCGCAAGGAGCTGGCCATCAAGTCGGGTCAACAGAACCTCAAGTTCGACGTCAGTGTCGTCGTCAAAGCTCCGATGGAACTCGGTTCCGCCCCTCTGCCTCCAGGGGCAACCGCACTGCCCGCGCTGGCCGGTACGGACAGCCCCCGCAACACCCTGCCTAAACTTCGCGATCCGTCGACCGGACAGATCATCGTTCCCAAAGTACCGGAGATTCTGCAGATGACCGATGAAGAACTCGATGAACGGCGCACGCCGCTCGGCTTTCTCACCGAAGATCTGGAACCTCGCGAGTATTCAAACCGGGTGATTCCGGTGCCGATGTTCGATCTGATCGACCAACGCCGCACCAGTCTCGTGATCGGTTGGCCACTGCCATCGCCGAACCAACGCCAGTTCGTTGTCGACATGCGCATGACCCGCCAGAATACCGAAACCTATAAAATCGACAGCGTCTGGATCCCGTGGCCGGACGTCGAGTTTCACATCGATGAAGAGAACATGGTTGCAGCCACCGTTTCCGGATTGAATCCCAACACGATCTACGAAATGCGTATCGTCCCCACCACCGGCGACGGACTCTACGCCAAGCCCTCGCAATCTCTCGGTATCCGCACCGCCATGCCGATCGATTGGACCTGGTTTGAACGCATCGTGATCCTGTCCGGTATTGCGCTGCTTGGCTGGTTCGGTTGGAGAGTCTATGAGTGGCGGAAAGACTGACCACCGGCGATGAACCCAACTCCAAAGTCCGCTCCCCTTTTTCCCGCGCTGATCGCGTTCACCTGCGGCGCCTGCGCCCTGTTCGCGGCAACCCTTTCCTCTCAGGAAAAGCCTGCAGCACTGCAAGCTGAAGCGTTCTCCTTCGTGCAAATGTGCGACACCCAGCTCGGCATGGGCGGTTACCAGCACGACGTCGCGACGTTCAAACTTGCGGTCAAACAGATCAACGCCATGCCGGTCGACTTCGTCGTCATCTGCGGCGATCTCGTGCAGAAGGCCGATGAAAAATCGTTCGCCGATTTCAATTCGATCCGCTCCGGCTTCACCCTTCCCTGCTATTGCGCGGCCGGAAATCACGACATCGGCAACGTGCCTACCGCAGCTTCGTTAAAGAACTACCGCGAAACCATCGGCGAAGACTACTACTCCATCGAGCACAAAGGCTACACCATCGTCGTCGCCAACACGCAGTTGTGGAAGGCGGAGGTGCCTACTGAATCGGATAAACATCACGCCTGGTTCAAGAAGACCCTCGAGACCGCCAAAGCGAAAAACTCGCCGGTGTTCGTCGTCGTCCACTACCCGCTGTTCGTCAAAACCGTCGACGAAAAAGAAGCCTACTACAATCTACCGGTCGCCAAGCGCCGCGAGATTCTCGACCTGTGTGAACAGAACGGCGTGGTCGGCTTTCTCGCCGGCCACACCCACAAGCAGATCAGCAACGAATACAAAGGCATCCTGCTGATCAACGGCGAGACCACCAGCAGAAATTTCGACAAACGACCGATGGGTTTCCGCCTGTGGAACGTCGCTGCCGACCAAATTCTCGAACACGAGTTTGTGGAGTTGCAAGGCATGGAGACGGTGCCGGCCCCCGATGAAAAACCAAAAACCTGAATCCAGCCCTTTGGTTTATCATTAGCGATGAATTGCCCTGTCGCGAATGCGCAATGGTCAGTTCAGACTTCCGGTGCGAGTCTCCCCCCGTTGAGTTATGACCGTTCGAAATGATATCTGATCCGAAATTTTTGCTAAGCCGGAACCGTCAGGCATTTTCTATTCCTCTGCTGGCGCTGGTCGGAGCGTGCCTGGTGACCTTGCTCCCTGCCGGCAGTGAGGCGGCTGAGGATGCGCCGTTACCGGTTGAGGTAATCGTTGCCAAAAAATCGACCGAACAAACTCGCGACTTGTCGTTGACCGGCACGGTCACCGCCAAGCGGCGGGCACGCTTGTCGTCGCGCACCACCGGACTGGTCATGGCGCTGCAAGTCGACGCCGGCAGCACGGTTAAGCAGGGCGATGTGCTGATTACCCTCGATACGAAAATGGCAGAGATAACGCTGCAGCTGATTCGAGCTGAGATGGAACAGGCAAAAATTGAACTGGCCGAAGCCCAACGCCGTGTCGATGAGATCCGCGACCTGGTCGGCAAAGGCGGCTACCCGAAGTCCCAGGCCGAGACACTGAAGTCGACGTTGAACATCAGCAAAACTCAGCTCAAGCAACTCGAACTGCGCGAGAGCGAACAACTCGAAACCATCGAACGCCATCAACTGGTGGCACCGTTCGATGGCGTCATCAGTCGCAAGCTTTCCGAAGCCGGTGAATGGGTGACCACGGGCACGCCGGTGCTCGAGTTGGTGGAAATGCAGCAACCGTGGTTCGACTTGCAGGTCCCCCAGGAGTCGCTCGGACCGTTGAAACATGCCGAACAAGTGTCGGTCAAACTCGATGCATTTCCGGAGCGCTCGTTTGCCGCGGGGATCGCCGTGACGGTGCCGGTCAAGGACGGCGTTTCACGGACCTTTCTGACCCGACTGCAACTCAAAGACAGTGAAGGCCTGGCCACGCCCGGCATGTCGGGAACGGCAACAATTTCTTATCGGTCCGGAGATTCCGGCAGCGTGCAGGTGCCACGTGATGCCATTGTGCGCTTCGCCGATGGCAGCGCCAAGGTATGGATCGTCAAGTTGCAGGGCGACACGGCCAGCGGTCAGGTTGAGTCGCGCCTGATAAAAACAGCGGGCCGGCTCGCCGAGATGGTCGAAGTCAACCAAGGTCTCAGCGGTGGTGAGTCAGTGGTCGTCAAAGGCAACGAGGCTCTGCAGGAGGGACAGACGGTGACGATTCAAGGCGACGCCGGTTCGGAGAATACTGCGGCTGCGGCTCAATAAAAACCCGCCCGCGCGACCCACCACTGACTGAATTGCGATGATCGACGCTCTACTCAAACGCGGCACCCTGGTCGCCGTCGTCGTAGCGATGATCATGCTGCTCGGTATCGTCGCCGCGACGCGGGTGCCGGTGCAGATGATCCCCGATCTCGACACGCGCATCATTTCCATCGACACCCGCTGGCCCGGCGCCACGCCGCAGGACGTGGAAAAGGAAATCCTCATCGAGCAGGAAGAGTATCTGCGCGGACTGCCGAACCTGAAGCGCATGACCTCGCTGGCATCGACCGGTTCCGCGGAGATCGAGCTGGAATTTCCGTTCGGCACCAATGCCAACGACGCATTGCTCGAAGTCAACAATGCGCTCAGTCAGGTGCCCTCGTATCCGGAGAATGTCGATGAGCCGGTGCTGCGCACCGATTCCTTCTCGTACAATCCGTTCATGTCGTTCCGCATTGTGCCCCTGCCGGGCAACCCACAGGGACACGACATCAACATGCTGCGCGATTTCATCGACGACAATGTGCGCCCCTCGCTTGAGCGGGTCGAAGGTGTGTCAACGGTGCGCCTCAGTGGCGGCGCCGAGCGGCAGATCCGCATTCACATCGACGCCGCCAAACTGGCTGAGCGAAAGCTGTCACTGCGCGAAGTGCGAGAAGCAATCCGTTCGCGCAACGTCGACACCTCAGCCGGCGATCTGGACAGCGGCAAACGCCGCTATCTGATGCGCACCATGGGGCGTTTCAAATCACTCGACGAACTCGGCGAACTGATTCTGGTGCGTCGCGGTGATGCCATCACCCGCCTCCGGGACGTCGCCCACATCGAGCTCGAGCACGCCGAACTGCGCAGTCGCTCATACTCCGATGGCGAAGCCAACATCCGTCTCAGCCTGGTTCGCCAGACGGGTTCCAACGTCATCGACATTAAGGAAAAAGTCCTGCCGGTGATGGATCAGCTTAACCAGGACGTGCTCGAACCGGCCGGACTGATCATGTCGCTGACCAATGACGACGTGCGCTACGTCGAGAACTCGGTGGCCAACGTGGTCAAAAACATCGCCATCGGAGCCGCTCTCGCCGCAATCGTGATGTTCCTTTTTCTGCGCTCCTTCTCAGCGACGCTGATCGGTATGTGCGGCATGCCGGTGTGTGTGGTCGCCGGGTTCATCGGTCTGTTATTGCTCGAGCGGACCATCAACGTTATTTCGCTGGCCGGTATCGCTTTTGCCATCGGCATGACAATCGACAACACCATCGTTGTACTGGAGAGCATCCAACAGGAGCGCCAGAGTGGAAAAAGCCGCTTCGATGCCGCCCGTGACGGCGTGCGCAACGTTTGGACGGCGGTGTTGTCGGGAACCATGACCACGGTGCTGGTATTTTTGCCCCTGCTGTTCGTGAAAGAGGAAGCCGGTCAATTGTTCTCCGACATCGGCATTGCCATCTCAGCGTCGATCATCGTTTCCATGCTGGTCGCCATCGCCGTGGTGCCGGTGGCATTCGCCAATCTTCCCGAGCGGAAGAAGTCGGACCCGCCCGCCCGGCCGCGACGCCAACGCCTGCTGACACCGATTGGATGGCTGCTCGCCAAACCGTGGCGCCGCCTGGTCTGCCTGGGCAGCACGCTGACAGTGACCCTCTGGGCGTTCATCAACCTGACACCGCCCGCCGAATACCTGCCCGAAGGCGAAGAGGCCAAATCGTTTTCATCGATGATTGCTCCCCCCGGTTACAGCCTCGACGAAATCGACCGCATCGCCAACGAGCTGCAGACCGAAATGCTGCCGGCCATGAATGATGACCCGGCCAATTTCGACTCCGGAAAATCCGCAATCCCGGCGCTCGACCGGATCGCCTTCATTGTGCAGCCGGAATCGATGCGCGTCATCGCCGTGACCACCGATCCCAAACACATCGATCCGTTCATGGAAATCATCAACGAGCGCTTCCGCCGCTATCCGGGCATGCGCGCTTTTTCGACCCGTGGCTCGATCATATCCAGCAACGACGGTGGCACCCGCGCCGTCGCCCTCGATATCAGCGGCCGACACCTGCCGGAGATCTATCGCACCGCCGCCGAAGTTTATCGTCAGTCCGGGCAGCTCATCGATCACGCCCAGATCAACTCGGTGCCGTCCTCGCTGACCCTCGGCCAACCATTGCTCGAGATTCAACCGCGCTGGGAACGCATCAAGGAACTCGGCTTCGACACCGGCGACCTCGGTTTTGCCGTGGCCGCGCTGAGCGATGGTGCCTTTGTCGACGAATTCTATTTCAACGACGACAAGATCGACATCTTCCTGTTCAGCGAAGCCGCCGACCGCCAGCAGATCGGCGAACTGGAAAGCCTGCCGATCCATACCCCGCAAGGCACCGTCATGCCGCTTGGCTCGCTGGCGGACATCACCGAAACCGTCGACACCGCCGAAATCCGCCGCGTCGACGGACGCCGCACCGTGACCCTCTACGTCATTCCGCCACGTTCGATCGCGCTGGAAACCGCAGTGCAAATGATTCGCGAGAAGATCGTCCGCCCGATGCGCGAAGACGGCAAACTTCCCGAAGGAGTCGCCATCGATCTAAGTGGTGCCAGCGATCAACTCGACTCGACCCGCGTCTCGCTCGGCCAGAACATGTGGATCGCGGTGGTGCTGTGTTTTCTGCAGTTGGTCATTATCTACCGTCACTGGGGTTACCCGTTCCTGATTCTGCTGACCGTGCCGCTCGGCATCAGTGGCGGCATCGGTGGACTGTGGCTGCTCAACTACGTCGGTGGGCTGCTACCGGCGATCGGTATGGCGCCAATCCGGCAACCGTTCGACATGATCACCATGCTCGGCTTTTTGATCCTGTTGGGCACCGCCGTCAACAATCCCATTCTCATCGTTGAGCGCACCATGCAGAACTTCCGCGACAAAGGTCTGAGCGCTCTGGACGCCGTCAGCAATGCCGTCGCGTCACGCCTGCGCCCCGTGCTGATGACCACCAGCACCACGCTGATGGGACTCGCGCCGCTGGTGTTCCTACCCGGCGCCGGCACCGAACTCTACCGCGGACTCGGCGCCATCGTGCTGTTCGGCCTGGCCTTTACCGCACTGATCACCCTGACATTCCTGCCATCACTGCTGGTGACTCTGTTGAGCCTGGTAAGCCGCCCGTCCAGTCGCGGCTGATGCCTTGACCTCAGGCTTCGGTCTACCCCAGCCACTCGATCCGCTGCGACAGCAATTTCTCGCCGTCGAAATCGAACCACGAATCGAATTTTTCGCCTTTGAGCATGCGAGGCAGCCAGTGCCGGTCGTCGGCCCACATCCGGTCGTAGGGAATATCGTCGAAGGCAAACCACTCGGGAATCGCCTCGTCGGTCTCAGTCGGAGTGCCGGTGAATCGCTGCGCGCGAAACACGGTGCAGTGCAGGTGCAGTCCATCGACAAAGGCAAAGCGCAATATGCCCATCGATTCGGGATCGACCGGTGTGATGCACAGCTCTTCCTCGACCTCGCGAATTGCTCCCTGAAGCGGCGTTTCCCCGGGTTCGATTTTACCGCCGGGGCCGTTGATTTTTCCTGCGCCGAGACCGCGCTGTTTATGAATCAACAGCGCCCGTCCGTCCTGAACAATAAACACCAGTGTGGCGTGGAGATTCGGCTGCCACTGCGTCCAGTCGGTAAGCTCGGGAGACGGGCTCGACATGTTACGCTCCGCCCCCACCCTGCGCATCCTGCTGATAAGCGTCCATGCCGGCGCAGGTGCAAACCAGATTGCGGTCCCCGAACACGTTGTCGATACGACTCACCGGCGGCCAGTATTTCGAAGTCCGGGTCCACTCCGTCGGGTAGGCCGCCTGCTCGCGCGAATACGATCGCGACCAGTCACCGGCCAGTAGAGTCTCCGCCGGATGCGGCGCGTGTGTCAGCGGGCTCTCAGCCGCCGCAACACGCCCCTCGATGACATCGCGAATCTCGCTGTGAATGCCGATCATGGCATCGCAGAAGCGATCCAGCTCGACGCGCGATTCACTCTCGGTCGGTTCGATCATTAAGGTGCCGGGCACCGGCCACGACATGGTTGGCGCATGATAGCCGTAGTCGATCAGTCGCTTGGCCACATCCTCGACATCGACGCCGCTCTGTTCCTTGAGCGGCCGCAGATCGATGATGCATTCGTGCGCCACAAGGCCCCCCTCGCCACGGTAGAGCACCGGGAAATATTCCTGCAAACGGTGCGCCACGTAGTTGGCGTTGACGATCGAAAGCCGGGTCGCCTCGGTCAATCCTCTGGCGCCCATCATCGCCACATACA
Source organism: uncultured bacterium (assembly GCA_965367965.1). Classification (GTDB taxonomy): domain Bacteria; phylum Verrucomicrobiota; class Verrucomicrobiia; order Verrucomicrobiales; family DEV007; genus JBBKXR01. Next base: position 18,232 of record CBDULB010000067.1, read on the forward strand.
TCCACGAGATCGTCAGAATGCTGGCACTGCCGAGAGCCGCGGCGCTGACCGGCGCGCCACCGCGCGCTTTCCCCGCCCCCGCGCAACCGATGTGATGTCCGGGCAGAAAATCGGCCAGATGGGCAGCGACGGCGATCGGCCCGACCCCGGGTCCACCCCCACCGTGCGGAATGCAGAAGGTCTTGTGCAAGTTCAGGTGGCAGACATCCGCGCCCAGATCGCCTGGCCGGCAAAGCCCGACCTGCGCGTTCATATTGGCGCCGTCCATGTAAACCTGACCGCCGTTGTCGTGAATGATGCGACAGATCTCAACCACGCTTTCTTCGAACACCCCGTGCGTCGACGGATAGGTGATCATCAGCGCGCCGAGCCGTTCGGCATTGGCTTCCGCCTTGGCCCGAACATCGTCGACATCGATGTTGCCGTCGTCATCGCAGCGCACCGGCATCACTTCGAAGCCCGCCATTACCGCACTCGCCGGATTGGTGCCGTGAGCCGATGTCGGGATCAGGCAAAGCGTGCGTCCGGTATCACCGTGGGCGCGATGAAAACTGCGGATCGCCAGCAAGCCGGCAAACTCACCCTGCGAACCGGCATTGGGCTGCAACGAGGTCGCCGCGAAACCGGTCACCTCAGCCAGCCAGTTCTCGAGATCCGCCGCCAGCGACGCATAACCCGTGACCTGGTCGGCGGGAGCACAGGGGTGCAGACCGTGCACCGATGCCCAACTAAGCGGCATCATTTCCGCCGCCGCATTGAGCTTCATCGTGCACGAACCGAGCGGAATCATGCTGGTGTTGAGCGCGATGTCTTTCACTTCGAGCCGATGCAGATAACGCATCATTTCGGTCTCGGTATGGTAGCGATGAAACACCGCCTCACTGAGAAAATCCGAGTCGCGTCGCAGCGCTTCCGGCAGCCCGAGGGAGCCCGGCTGCGGCTTCGCCTGATCCGCCGAAAACATCTCTGCCAGTCGCTCGACCTCCTGCTGCGTCGAGCGTTCGTCGAGGGCAATGCCGAGCAGTCCGTCCGAGTGACGCCGCAGATTAAATCCCGATGCCACACAGCGCTCAGCGATTTCATCCGCGCCAACGCCGACCGGACGAACCGTCAAGGTATCGAAAAATGACTCGCTCTCGAGTTTGTGCCCCGCGGCATGCAGACGTGCCGCCAGATCCACCGTCAGCTGGTTGATGCGCCGCGCGATCCTGCGCAGCCCGGTCGGTCCGTGATAAACCGCATACATTCCGGCCATCACCGCCAGCAGGACCTGCGCCGTGCAGATGTTGCTGGTCGCCTTTTCGCGGCGGATGTGTTGTTCGCGCGTCTGCAGCGACAGCCGCAGGGCCGGTCGGCCGTCGGCGTCATGCGAAACCCCGACCAGACGTCCCGGCAGGCGGCGCTTATGGGCATCGCTGCAGGCCATGTAGGCCGCATGCGGACCACCGAAGCCAAGCGGTACACCAAATCGCTGCGCACTGCCGACGACGATGTCCGCGCCCCACTCGCCCGGCGGACGCAGCAGCGTCAGCGCCAGCAAATCCGCGGTCACGACTGCGATACCGCCGGCCGCTTTGAGCTGCTTCAGCGCCGCTTCATAATCGACGATCGAGCCGTCGCTGTTCGGGTAGGAAAACAGACCGCCGAGCAGTTCGGGATCGCTTTCGCCAAGCCCGGCGAGATCTTTTTCACTGCACTCGACCAGTTCGATATCCAGCGGCTCGGCGCGCGTATGCAGGACATCGAGAGTCTGCGGGTGACAACCTGACAAAACCAGAAAGCGTTTACCTTTCGGCCTCGCCGCAGCACACATCGCCATCGCCTCGGCGGCAGCCGTGGCTTCATCGAGCAACGACGCATTGGCCACCGCCATGCCGGTCAGATCGACGATCATTGTCTGAAAATTCAGCAGGGCTTCGAGTCGCCCCTGCGCGATTTCCGCCTGATACGGCGTGTAGGCGGTGTACCAGCCCGGATTCTCCAGTACATTGCGCTGGATCACCGGCGGCGTGATGCAGTCCGAATAGCCGAGACCGATCAGTGATCGCATCGACTGGTTGGCCGCCATCTTGGTTTGCAAGTCTTCCAGAGCGACATGCTCGGCGCGCGCTGCGGGAAGGTGCAATTCGCGCGTCATCCGAATCGACGCCGGCACGGCCTTGTCGATTAACTCGTCGACTGATGCAAAGCCGAGTTCGGCCGCCAGTTGGATCGCCTGTTCAGAACTGGCCCCGAGATGGCGTGCCGCGAAAGACAGCTCATCCGTTTCACTGTTGTCACCGGCAGCATCGTCAAAATTGACCTTGGCCAGAGGCTCGGAAACCGAACCCGCGCTTTCGCATTGAGGAGAAGTCATAACACGGAGCGGAGCGGGTCTGAACTGATTTGAACTAGCTGATGTGCGAACGATACGCCTCCGCGTCGAGCAGGGACGCCAACTCGCCGCCGCCTGCCGCGCCCTCGTCGAGCTTCAATTTAAACAGCCAGCCCTCGCCGAAAGCATCGCTGTTGACCAGCGCCGGATCATTGACCACGGCCTCATTGACTTCGACCACCTCCCCCCCGACCGGAGCATAAATGTCATTCGCCGACTTCACCGATTCGACCACCGCGACCGCTTCGCCGGCAGTCACCTGGCGACCGATTTCAGGCAACTCAATGTAGACCAGATCCGTCAACTCCGCCTGCGCATGATCCGATATGCCAACCTTCGCCGGATCGACGTCGGCTTCGATCCACTCGTGAGAATCGCGATACTTAAACTGCTCGGGTACGTTCATAGCGGGTTGGGAAATTCGATATTTTCAGATGTTAGAGTACTTTATTTACGGCAGGGCACGCTTTTAACGAAAGGTTTTTTCACCACCTCGGCGGCAAATCGACGCCCGCGCACATCGATATCGACCTGCTGCCCGACCCCGGCCAGAGCCGTCGGCAGGTAGGCCATGGCGATGCCCGTCCCGAGCGTCGGCGACACTGTGCCACTGGTCAGTTCCGCAAGCTGAGTGTCGCTGCCTTTTTCAAACACGCCGTAGTGCGTCCGCGGCGGCGGGCCTTTGTCGATAACCTGCAGCGCAACCAGACGCTGCTCGACACCGTTGGCTTTCTGCTCCGCTACCACCGGGCGACCGACGAAATCGCCCTTGTCAAACGCCACGAAAAATCCCAATCCTGCTTCGAGAGGCGTGCGCTGCTCGTTGAGATCGGAACCGTTCAGCGGATAACATTTCTCCAGGCGCAAGGTATCGCGTGCCCCCAGACCACACGGCTCGGCACCGGCGTCGAGCGCCCGCTGCCACCAGGCGACCGTCGAACCGGTCGGGCAAAACAACTCAAAGCCATCCTCCCCCGTGTAGCCGGTGCGACATACCGCAAACTGCTGATCGCCCTCGCCGCTCGAAACGATGCCATTGCGCGGCGGCAGTTGCAGCGCGGCACAGCCCGCCGCGGCGACCATTTTCTGAAATACGGCGACGCTGTCCGGTCCCTGAACGGCGATTGCTCCGATGTCATCGCTGGCATTGCTCAGCTCGATTCCCGGCGCCAGCCGCGCCTCAAGATGGGCGACGTCGACCGCGATCCGCGAGGCGTTGACGACCAGCAGATAGCGCGCTTCGGCGGCCCGGTAAATCAGCAGATCATCGATCACTCCGCCGGCTTCGTTGAGCATCAAAGTGTACTGCCCCTCGGCGAGACCCAGCTTGTTGACATCGTTACATAACACCGAATTGAGCCAGCCACTGACCGCCGCTGCATCCGCACCCTCTACCCAGATCTGGCCCATGTGCGAAATGTCGAACACCCCGGCGGCGTCTCGCACCGCCCGGTGTTCCGGCATCACCCCGGTGTATTGAATCGGCATCGACCAGCCCGCGAAGCCAACCATTCGCGCACCCAGCGCTATGTGTTCAGCGTCCAGAGGCGAACGGTTTAGTTGCTCAGAACCGGTGTCACTCATCTGCCGACAGCTTCACCTCTGGCGGCGACGCTTGTCAAACGATCCGAGCCAATATGCCACTGATTTTCCTCACTTTTCGCCGAGCAGCGGCAACGTGCGTTTTTCCTGTGCGCTGCGCAGGGCGGTGTCGACGATCTGCTGACCGATACGCGAGATTTTAACACTGAGCGGACCTTCCACCGCCGCACCGCTGTCCAGGCAGGCGAGCAAATACTCGACCGGATTGCGTTGCGGCGCGCCCAGCGGTGTAACATCAACGTTAAAACCCTCAGGTCGATCCCGGGTCTGCAGACGAATCGTCGACTCGTAGTCGTAACTCGCCAGCGTTCCCTCACTGCCGACAATTTCAAATCCACACTTCGGCTGCGGTTGATGCGTCCACGGATCGCTGAACGTGCCCCATCGACTCTCAAATTTCGACAGCCCGGTCGAATAGCGCGCGATGGTCAGGCAGTGCTCGTCAACCTCCAGCCCCGGCGTCGTGTCCCACATCGCGGTCACTTCGATCGGCTTGGCACCATTCAGAAACCAGGTGCCGAGCGTGGTGCCGTAACCGAGATAATCCTGCAGACTGCCACCGCCCTCGGCGCGTCGATAGAACCAGCTGGCGGCCTTCTCCTCAGCGTCCGGCTCGTGTTCAATCTTGTCGGCCCCGTGCCAGAGCGGCCCACGATTGCCGCCGAAGTGCCGCACCTCACGCACTTCGCCGATGATCCCGGTTTGAATCTGCCGATAAGCTTCGACATGCGCGGCCACCCACACCAGCGGCCAGTTGATCGCCAGCTGACCGTCGCCCGGCGCGGACTGCATCGCCGCAATCATCCGGTCGGCATCCGCCAGCGAACTCGCGAATGGTTTTTCCATCAGGATATGGGTGCCGAACGGAGCCACCTTTTCGGTCCACTCCGCGTGCCGGGCCGCCGCCGGACACAGGATCACCAGGTCAGGCTGAGTCTTTTCCAAACATTCGCGGTAGTCGGTGAACAGCTGATCGTCGCTCAACGAAAAATTTCGCTGCGCGTCGCTCATGCGCTGCGGATGCTCATCGCAGATGCCGACCAGCTCGGCGTCGCCATGCTCATGCACCATGCGCAGCAGGTCGCCCATGTGAAAATGGTCGAAATTGATTCCGGCAATTTTCCAGCGAGCCATAACGACCTAAGTTTGCTCTGCGGAAGCCTGCGTCTTTTTCTGATAATCGCCGCGCTCGCCGAGCTTCATCACCCAGCCTTCGACCGCGAGGTGCTCCTGCATGGCGACAAACTCGTCCGGCTCATCGGTATTAAACTCGAACATATGATAGTGACAAGGCACCACCACCCTGGCGCCGATTGCCCTACCCAGCGCCGCCGCTTCGATACCGGTCAAATTGCCCGCCACCTTGCGCTCCGGCCGGTTGCCGTTGATCGGCAGAAACGCCATGTCGATGTCGAACGGCAGCAGCGAGCGCACCAGTTCATCGTGCCACAAAGTGTCACCGCTGTGATAAATGCAGAAATCGCCGAACTTGACGACGTAACCGAGATAGCGACAGCGCCCGTCCTCATCGCGCTCGACCTCATTGTGCGCCGCAGCGATACCGGTAAACTCGAACGGCCCGACATCGTGAGATTCCTGCTCATCGATCGGCACAAACTTCGGCGCCTCGGGGCCGAGCCGGCGCCGGGCGAAAATCGCGTTCGCCGCCGGCAACACCAACTGCAGTTTCGGGTTCGCCGTTTTCAGCGACAGCAAAGTTTCCGAGTCGAGATGATCGGTGTGATTGTGACTCGAAGTCACCACGTCGACGCCGGTCAGGTGATGAGGATCGAGCACCCGCTCCGACATGCGCACATGCGGATTGTCAGTGCCCTCATACTTGCGGGTCAGCGAGTCCGACAGGTACGGATCAAAAAGCAGCATGTGGCCCTGCCATTTTACCAGAAAACCGCTCTGTCCCAGCCACCAGATGCAGAACCCCTCCGGCGTGGCCGAATGAATATCGGCGAGCAGTTCCTCGTCTTTTTGAAACGGTACAATCATAACTATCGCTCTCTAAATACTTTGCCGCACCAGTTTTACACCGGCGACCAGATTGATCAATTTCTGCTTTGCCGCCCACCGCGCGGTCTGACTGAGGCCACAGTCCGGCGTGAACACCAACCGGTCGGCAGGCGCAAACTCGAGACAGGCGCGAACCTTGTCGGCGATCATCTGCGGCGTTTCGATCAGATAACTCTTCACATCGATGACACCGACCGCGACATCCATGCGCTTGGCGACTTCGCCGATCAGTTCCAGTTCCGCATACTCACGGCTGGCCATTTCAAGATGCATCTCGTCGACCGTCATTTCCAGAAAATCCGGAAACAGCGGCGCGTAACGGCGATAACCAACCGCGTGACCTTTGAAATTGCCGAAGCACAGATGCGTGCACAGCCGCGTCCGGCCGACGCCCGGTTCGACGGTGCGGTTAAAAATATCGACGAAGCGCCCGGTGTCCTCGCGATAGCCGTAACAACTCATCGACGGTTCATCGACGCAGATCTCCTCACAGCCGGCGGCGACCAGATCTTCGATCTCTTTGCGAATCAGCGGCAGCAGCGCTTCGGTCAACGCATAACGATCGGGATAACGATCGCAGGGCAGCAGACGGCCACTCATCGTAAACGGCCCGGGAACACTCATCTTTAAGCGATGGGCGCCGTCGGGAGCGAGTCGCTTGAGACGCTCAAACTCCTCGACCGTGCCCAATCCGTTGGGCGCAGCAATTTCACCGACGACGGCGTGTTTGCCGCGCTGATCGTGAGCCGGCGGACCGAACCGACGCGGCGATACCGATTCGAGATCGATGCCTTCAAGATGGCCGTAAAAACTGAGATTAAAATCGAAGCGGGTCTGCTCGCCGTCAGTGATCACATCGAGACCGGCGCGAACCTGATCCATGATCGCCGCCAGTGCCGCGTCGTCGCGCATTTCGTCGATGTCGGCGGAACCGAATTCATCGAGGTGTTGCGATGAAAACTCCAGCCACCCGGGAAAGGGATAACTGCCGATGACCGAAGTTCGCAATGGCTGGTCTTTCATGACGCGTCTTCCCTGCCGAGGTTTTGATAAAGGCCCGCCAGGCGGCGCGCGTGCTCGTCGTAGGCAGCCTCGAAAATTTCCGTGGCCCGTGCCGCATCCATCCGGCAGGCGGCGGTGAGCACTTTCGGGGTTTGTCCGGCAGCCACCAGCCGGGCGGCGACTTCGGCTTTGATCGAATTGATCAACAGGCAACCGCCAACCGTGGAACCGGGAGCCACCGGCGTGTCCGCCATGCCCTCGATGGTGACCATGGCATCGCCGACCGGAGCGCCGGTGTCGAGCACGAGGTCGGCGAAGTCGCCGAGCTTTCTGCCGTCATCGCGTTTCGCGGAACTGGCGGCGGAGTGTTCGGCACTGATCATGGCGACGACTTTGACACCGCGTTTCTGAAACTCTTCGGCTATCTCGACGGGAACGATGTTGGTGCCACTCGACGAGATCACCAGTGCGGTATCAATGGCTTCAATTTCAAAATTGCGCAGAATCCGCGCGGCAAAGCCCGGCACATTTTCCAGGAACATCGCCTGCCTCTGGCCGTTGGCGCCGACCACGCCGTTGTGAAAGGTCAGCGACAGTTCGACGATCGGATTCCAGCCGGGAAAGGAACCATAACGCGGCCACATTTCCTCAACCATGATCCGGCTGTGCCCCGAGGCGAACAGGTGCACCATGCGCCCGGCCAGGATCGTCTCAGCAAACCAGTCGGCGGCGGTGGCGATGGCGTCCCGCTGCGCGCGCACGGCATCGATCAATCCGCCGCAGCGATCGAGGTAAGTGTCGGTATAGGATGGCGCGGTGGAATCGGGCATGCTGCAGCAACTATGCTAATCGAGACTTGGCGAGGCATCCAGAGCAAAGGCCAACGCACCGTAGGCACCCGCCCATTCGCCGAGTTTGGCACGGCGGATCTCAACCCGTGCGCCGCCGGGCCGCCACTCGAACTGATCCAGCCAGCGATTCAGATCCGGCTCAATGTGATGCCAGGCCGTCGAAATTCCCCCGCCGATGAGCACCGCCTTCGGATCGAGCACATTGATCAACGAAGCCACGCCGGCGGCGAGAGCGCGCATCGATCGATCCCAGATCTCCTGCGCCCCGGCGTCACCGTCTTCGAGTGCCGCGATGAGTTCGTGGGTCATCGCAAAACGTCCGTTCGACCGGGCCGCGATGGTGGCGTTGCCGACCTGGTCTTCGAGACTGCCCGGCGTGCCGCAGATGTCGCCCTCGCCGGTGAAATCCAGCGCGATGTGACCGAGGTGCCCGCCGCGACCGATGTGGCCGCGCAACAGCTTGCCACCGGTGACCACCGCGCCGCCGACGCCGGTTCCCAGAGTCAGCAACACGACATCGCTCAAGCCGCGTGCGCTGCCTTGCCAGATTTCGCCGAGCAGTGCCGCATGAGCATCATTGAGAACCGCGGTCGGTCGCTGCAACCAATCTCTCCAGACAAAATCCTGCAAGCCCTCAAGCCGGTTCGGAATGTAGGCAATCCGGTCCGAGCGCGCACTGGCCATGCCCGGCGCCGACAGTCCGAGCACATCCGCGACGCCACCCGTCTCCTGTTCGAGATCGGCGACCACCCGGCGAACTGCATGAGCAAAGCCCGGTTGGCCATCGGCGGCGGTCACGCCGTCTTCAGCAGGCTGCGACGTCTGCGCCAGGATTTCTCCACTGGCGCAGTCAATCGCCACGCCTTTCACGGTGGTGCCGCCCAGATCAATGCCAATTCCCCGCCTCATCGCCGTTTGCCGATTGATCATTACGAAACGCTCCAGCCGCCATCGACCGCGATCACCTGCCCGGTCACGTAGCCGGCACCTTTGCCTAACAGAAACACTACTGCGGCATCGAGGTCGTCGGGGCGACCGATGCGCCCGCCGTCGAGCGCTTGCTTTTTGGCAACGAATTCGAGGATCTCGGCATTCTGCTGAGCGCGCTCCGACATCGGTGTCTCCACCAGAGCCGGTGCGATGACATTAACCCGAATGTTTTCTTTGGCGTAGCTGCTGGCCACCGACTGCGAAAAGCCGATGATTGCCGACTTGGCGGCGGCGTAGGCGTGTGAAGAGAAATGTTCGGGCACCGGTGAAAAGCCGAGCACGCTGCCCATGTTAAGAATCGCGCCTCCGCCACCCTGTTTGCGGAACTGGCGGACCGCCGCCCGGTTGGAAACCATCAGCGAAGTCAGATTCAGGTCGAGTGTAAAGCGCCACCCCTCGTCGCTGATCTCGTGCAGGCAGCCGTCGCCCCGGGAGCGCCCGCTGCCGCCGGCCACGTGATAAAGGCCGGTCAAATCCCCGAAGGTATCGAGCATCAAAGCGATCAGGTTTTCCGATGTCCCGGGATCAGTGGCGTCGCCACACAGGCCGATCGCAGCATCGCCCAACTCGAGCAGCGAACGGCGCAGACTGTCCTCGTTGCGCCCGCAGATGCCGACCTTCGCGCCTTCCGCGACCATCGCTTTTGCCGCCGACAATCCGAGCCCGGTGGTGCCGCCGATAATGGCAATCGTTTGTCCTTCCAGTTGCATCGATCCAGGTTTCTCTAAACTCCGAGGCTGCATTCTAGGAGCCTGACGCCACGGGTGCAATGTTTGAAAACGTTGGCTGCGATTGCGGGTTTTCTCCCCATTACTTGCGATCTGTGATTCAGTCCGTAGACTAAAATCATTCGCGTCCGCCATCATCCCCGACATGCCCATGTCCTTGCCCATGCCATCCTGCTTTTCCAAGATCGTCCATCATGCGTCGCTACCCGTAGTGCTCGCCGCGTTGACCTTGCCTCTGTCGCTTACCAACTGCAAGCCGCCGGTCAAAGAGCTCCCCGAAGACCCACCGCAAGCCACTGAATCGGTCGAGGCCACACCGACCGTCGACCGGCTTCCGGTCAATCGCACCATTCGCGACATCAATGGCCGGGAGCTCAAGGTGCGCATCATCGGCCGCGCCAATACGATCGTGCGCATGACCCGCCTCGACGACAACTACAAGTTCGATTTCCCGGTGGCCCAGCTCAGCCAGGAAGACCGAAGATTTGTGCTGCAGTTCCCCGAATCCGTTTTATCGCCGATCACTCAGGACACCCCGGAACCCGCGAAAAAAGATTCCGGCGAAGCTCCGTACATCAAAACCCGCAAGGAAGAAATCGAACGGATCATCAAAGAGATCCAGGAACTCACCGCCGAACTTCGAGCCATCGAGCCCGGCACCAGCAGAGCCCGGACCCAGCAGAAGAAGATCGATGCCAAGGAGATGGAAATCGTCCATCTGGAATCCCAGATGGAAATCTATCGCAAAAATCACTAGGGTTCAGCCCGGCCAGGTCTGAACGGTCGCGTAGCGACCACTTCCGGCAGCCGTGGTTTTTTAATCTACGGGCCCGGAGGGTTCAAACTCCCGCCGCTCGCGTCGAGTGGCGGGCGGAGCGCCCGCCCGACAATGGATTCTCGAATAGCTGCGCTGAGGATCGGCAAGAGGCCGGTTCATTCATCCGACCGCTTGCCATTAAAAAACCTCAAATCAAATCAAATCAGATCCAACGGCCCGGTGCTGTCGCCGACCCGGTCCGTTTTGACCCCGGCGCGATCGAGCATCGAGATGTAGAGATTTGTCATCGGGGTCGCCTCCTTGAGCTTGAGGTGTCGCCCGGCCCGCAACTTGCCTCCACCGTGGCCGGCGAGAATGACGGGTAGATTGTCGTGGTCGTGGCGGTTGGCGTCGCTGATCGCGCCACCGTATACGATCATGCTCTCATCGAGCAGGCTGTCGCCCGCGGCCGATTTGGTCGCTTTCATTTTCTTGAGGAAATAAGCGAGCTGTTCGGCGTAGAATTTATCGATCTTCGCCAACTTCTCAATCTTCTCAGGATCGTCGCGATGATGGGACAAGTGATGGTGCCCCTCGGCGACACCGATGTCGCTGAAGCTGCGATTGCTACCGTCGTGAGCGACCAGGAAGCTCGCCACCCGCGTGCTGTCGGTCTGGAAGGCCATGATCATCAGATCGTACATCAGACGGATGTGCGCGCCGTAGTCGGTGGGAATGCCATTGGGACGATCGGCATCGGGCAATTCGGCGGTGAAATTCTCGGCGGCTTCGATCTTGCGCTCGAGTTCACGCACGCCGGTCAGGTACTCGTCCATTTTCAGGCGGTCGGTATAACCGAGTTGCGCCTGAAACGACTTGGCGTCTTCAACCACGAAATCGAGAATGCTTTTGCGCTCTTCGAGACGTCGCGCCTGCGCCTTGCTGTCGCCCGGAGCGTCGGCCCGGCCGAACAGATTTTCAAAAACCAACCGCGGATCGATCTCCGGCGCCAGCGGCAGGGTCGGGGTTCGCCAGGAAAGGTTGAACTGATAGGCGCAGCTGTAACCGGAATCGCAACTGCCGGCTTTGCGACCCGGGTCGCAACCTAGCTGAAGGGAATCGAGGCGGGTATGCTTACCCAGTTCCGCCGCCGCCAACTGATCGACCGAAATGCCGGCTTTGATGTCTGCCCCGGCGGTTTTGCGGGCCTGCGTTCCGGTCAGGAAAGTCGCATTGGCGCGGGCGTGATCGCCACCGCCATCGCCGTTGGCTCTGGCCTTGTCGTGCGCCAGTCCGGAGATGATTTGAATATCCTTCTTCACCGGCTCCAGTGAACTGAGCGACGATGACAGCTTCCACTTGTCGCCTTCGCCGGTCGGGTTCCACTGCGGCATGATCGCTCCATTGGGCGTGTAAATGAACGCCATCTTGGTCGCGCTGCCCGCCGCCGCTTTGCCGGCCGCCTTCGCCGCTGGAGTCAGACACTCCAGAGACGGCAGTGCCACCAGGGCACCGACACCGCGCAAAAATTTCCGTCGATTGATCGTTGAGTAGTCGCTCATGGTTTTTCCTCGCTGTTGATAAATTCTACGCCATTAGACCGCACTTTCAGTGCACGCGTTCATGTGACATCCAGAACAGTTACGGTTCAGTGACCGCCTCCATTGCGGCGACCTCGGCGGCGTGTTGATCGCCCCGGCGTTTTTGAAAAGGTGTCGACTCGATCACGGCGCGAATCAACGAATGCATCTTGTAGTCGTTCGCCGCCACCGCCTGACTGATTTCGCCAACCGCCGGTTTGTCGTAATACTCAACGCCGCGCCCCAGCGCATAGGTGAGCATGGTCTCGGCCAAATGCCGGACGATCGCCTCCTGCTTTTCGTTTACCAGAATACTGCGCAGCTCAGCGGGGCCGTTGAACTTTTCGCCGGTGTGCAGTTCTCCTGAAGCGTCGATGAGCAGTCCGCTTTCCTTGTCGCGCCACTCGCCGATGGCACTGAAATTTTCCAGACCGAAGCCGAGCGGATCCATGCGCGCGTGACAGGCGGCGCACGAGGCGTCGGCGCGATGCAGTTCCAGCTGTTGCCGCAGGGTCAGCTTTTCGGCTTCGTCGGCCGGCTCCGATTCTTCCAGTGCCGGAACGTCAGCCGGCGCCGGCGGCGGCGGCGTACCGAGCAAATTCTCGAGCACCCAGTTGCCGCGATTGACCGCAGAAGTCCGCGTCGGATTGGAGGTGATCGTTAAGATGCTGGCCTGAGTCAGCAATCCACCGCGCTGCTCACCGCTCGGACCTTTGAAGGCGACCTTGCGAAACTGATCCCCTTCAACACCATCGACACCGTAGTGTTTGGCCATGGTTTGATTCAGCCACGAATAGTCGGCATCGATGAATTCCAGAATGCTGCGGTTCTCGGCGACGACCCCGGAAAAGAAATGCTCACTCTCGCCGCGCATGGCCTTGCGCAAGCCGTCGTTCCACGCCGGAAAACGCTTTTTGTCGGGACTCACCAAATTCAGATTCCTCAGCTGCAACCACTGGCCGGCAAAGTTACTGGTCAGCGCCGCAATCTTTTTGTCGGCCAGCATCCGCTGGATCTGCTTGTCGAGATTCTTGCGCAGCTCACCGCGATCAGCCAGGGCCATCAGTTCGGCGTCCGGCATGCTGCTCCACAGAAAATACGAAAGCCGCGAGGCCAGAGCATGCTCATCGATGAGATGAACCGCTTCGGCATTGTCGGGATCCGGCTGTACTTCGCCGCGGAACAGGAATTTCGGTGAGACCATGACCACCTGAAAACACAGCTTTACCGCCTGATCGAAATTGCGTTCGCCCTTCCGCGCCTCCTGATAAAACGTCATCAGGCGGTCGAGTTCAGCCGGCTGCACCGGACGGCGATAGGCACGACGCATGAACTTACCGATCACCGAGCGCGCTTTATCCGTTTCCGACTGGGCTTTGGTGTCCGCCGTCAGCAGCTTTTTGTGGGCCTCGGTCGGGGCGGGAATCGGACGATTCAAGGGCCCGGTGATCTTGATGCGGAAGGCGCGCAGATTGCGGTCGCGCTGTTTGGGATCCGTTGCCTTGGGATCGTAAAGGTCATTTAAAAACGAAACCTCCAGCCAGCGCTGGCCGGGCTTCAGTTTCACCTCCAGCGGAAACCAGCGCGGTGCCGAATACGGCCGGTCGACGCGAAAATCTTTCTGCGGCCCGTTCTCGACGGC
>CBDULB010000068.1:0-31281 GCA_965367965.1 uncultured bacterium
AGCCGCGTGCGCGCTAACCACCAGCTTCAGCCTGATCGGTATTCTGTTTTTGCCGCCGCCCATGACCGGTCCGGCGGTGCTGGCTCTAGGGCTCGGTCTCAACGGATCGTTCGGCATGGCCTTGCTGCTCATCGCCATGCGCAGCCGTGATGCGGATACCGCGGCGAGCATGTCGTCGAAGGCTCAATCGATCGGCTACCTGTTCGCCGCGCCGGGCCCGTGGTTCATCGGCTGGCTGAGCGGCGCGACCGGCCGATGGGACATCGCCTTTGGTGTCGTCGCCGTCGGTGCCGCCCTGATCGCACTGGCAGGTGTGTATGCGGGGAGAGAGGGGACCTGTTCGCTGGGCGGTGATGGTCAGAATCAAGACTGAGTTGTCGATACAGGAACGCCGTTCGCCAGACGACCGTGACAAGGGCGCAAGGTTCCAACCTTGGCCGTTTTCCGCGGCAATCCAATTTGTGGCGCGGTGGACCGCGCCTGTTCCGATACCCGCCGCTATGGATTGCTGCTACGAACCGAATACATTGTGCCTTAATCCTCGCAGCACCTGAAGCCCGCCCCAATTCGAGCCCCGCATCCGCTTACCCGCGGTGTTGCGATTTTTGCTGAAGCGTTCGCGATTTTCCTCGAACACCTCTTGCAGGAAGTCTCCGCCGCCAATCGCCCCTCCATCGGTGAGATAGCGGACCCGGTACAACAGAATTTCAGCCACGCTGAGTTCGCCGCCACGCTCCAGCACCTCATCCACCTTTTCGCGCGTAATTCCGCGTCGTCCGCCCCGACCTGTTCTCGCGTCGGCCTGGCGCGCCTCACCGTGGCCATACAAAAGCATTCGATAGCGTGGTCCCACCGAACGCCAGTCTACCCGGCGATTCACGCCGAACGATGTTCGCTCCAAAATAGCCCGCAAACCATTGCGGGCCGTTTTTTTCCCTGCTGCCGCCTCCGCGTAACCGCACCAGCGATAGTCCCCGGGGTCGCCGACGATCCCGGCGCGGACAGGATTGAGGTCGATATACGCCGCTATCGTCAGCAACGCCGTCTCGTCCCGTTCCACCAGCACACTGCGGAACCGGTTTTCCCACAGCGTTCCCGTTCTGCCGTGGCGACGGTTGTGCCAGCGAGTGTAGCGTTGTTTCAATTCCTTGATAAACAAAGATAGCGAGAACCTTCGGGCCTGATAGCGTGCGATGATCTCAGCGGTCCACTTACCGGTGGAATCCTGCGCAGCTGCCCGATCCAATTCCTCCACGGCATCGCGCAGCTCACGCCTCCGGTAGATCAGCGGCAGCAGTTGCCGAAGTCGGTGCTCCGTCAGCGGTTCCTGAACGTCCCGTTGTGGCACCCGCACCAGAAGGTGAAAGTGGTTCTCCATCAGACAGTAAGTCACCACCTGAACTCCACAGAACTGCTCGAGGCGTCGCATCCAGTCGTGGAAATGCCTCTTTTCAGCTTCGCGCAAGGTTCTCTGACGATCGGTCGTCCTCGAAATCACGTGATAGTAAGATTCGGTATGAGAGCGAAGCAGACGGCGTGGCATAATCGGGAACGGGGGTGGTGATGTAGTCATAGCACGACAGCAGCGTCTGACAACATATATATTTACCGGAAAATAATACGATGATCGATCGATTGTTGAACGCCCGGCATGTAACGCTGCGGGGGCGCAGTCGGCGCGGGCTGTTTGCGGGGCGCCGGGGGTATGGCGGGGGGCACTGAAGATCGATGCCGCAGCGTGGGAAAAACGGTTGCGCACCGCCGGTGCTGCCACCGGGACGAGGCTCGTCATTGGACCGCAAAGTCTCAGCGCTGAAACGATGAAAGATCTGCTCTCCGGGCTTGAGTCGATGCTCTGGCTGCATTGCCGGGCCTGGTTGCGCAGTTCGGACCGCACGGCACCGGTCTGGCGAAACGCGATCCGGGAAAAGCGATCCGGGAAAAGGTGGCGGTAGTGTGACGGGGGTGGTCGTTGGCCGGATCGTTGTCTATTTAGAAGCGCACGGTGAACCCTGAAAATATTTGTAAATCGTTGGCGGCGTCGTTGAGGCCAATCACGGTTCCCGCATCGAGGACCAGGTTTTCTGAGAGCTTCATCGTGGCACCGCTGCTGAAGAACGGCTGATAGGCTCCGCTGCCGGCTATGCCGATATATTCGACATAGATTCCGATGGCGTCGTTAAATGCAAAGCCGAGCACGGCGGTGTGGAAAAGTTCGCTGTCGTAGTCATTGTCAGTCTCGTCATAGACCCAATCGATCTCAGCCATCAATCCAAGAGCGAAGCGGTCGCTGAGATCCATCCCGAAGGGCACCACCAGGGCGCCCTCAATTTCGTCGTTGCTGAGATCGGTGGACGTCGGAATCTTGACGGCCGGCATGATCGCCAGAGCGGTCGGCCCGGAATCATTTCCCCAGAGGTTGAATTTCGGGCGCAGGGTGATGTCGCTGAACCCTGCGGTGCGATCGGTTACGCCGGCGGACTCGACCTTTTCGCGGGTATAGCTGTCGAACAGGACCTGCAATTCGAGGTCAGTGAGCAGGCCGATGCGCAGGTTGGTGGCACCGGTGGCGATGGCTTCAACCGACGTTCCTGGCTCCCGGTCGCGGGAGTAGTCGATGAGACTCATCTCGATCTGCACATGTCCGGCATCGACCGTCGTCGGGCTCTCGGTGCCATCCGGTCGGTCACCGGTGATTTCCCGCAACTGCTCAGAGGGAACCGGCCGGAGTAGATGGTAAGATGCCGCGTCGGACGGGGAGCCCTGGGCGAAGGCAGGCGTGTTTCCCGCAACGCAGACGGCGGCCGCAGCCAGGAGGATAGGATTTAATTTCATGACAGGAAAGTAGTCTCGGCTAAATAAATTAGTCAAACCTATATTTGGTGGTGAAAGCGATTTTCTGTCGGGACTCGTCACGGCCTGCGTGCGCTCTCAGCAGGAACGCCGCTTTTCGGCACCCGGGAACGCGGCGACCTCAGCGCCGCGTGGTCCGGTGCCGGCGACCTGCGCTTCCTTAAATGACCTGAGTGGTCTGCTCAGTCATCCCGTCCCGCCGCCATTTCGGCGATCTCGCGCACCAGTTCCGGTCCGCGGTAGATCAGGCCGGTGTAGACCTGCACCAGGGCGGCGCCGGCGTCGAGTTTGTCGGCGGCGTCCTGAGCGCAGTTGATGCCGCCGACGCCGATAATGGGGATGTCGGGATCGAGGACAGTGCGCAGGCGGCGGATGACTTCGGTGGAACGCTGGGTGACGGGGGCTCCACTGAGACCGCCTTTTTCGTCGGCGAGAGGATGGCCGGCAACGGCCTCGCGTGAAATAGTCGTGTTGGTGGCGATCACGCCATCGATGCGGGTGGTGTTAAAAACGCCGGCCAGATCGTCGATGTGCTCGTCGCTGAGATCGGGGGCGATTTTGACCACCAGCGGGGTGCGCTTGCCGGTGCGGCTGGCGACGCGGTGATCGCGCTCGGCCTGCAGTTCCTCGACCAGTGCGCGGCACGTTTCGATGCCCTGCAGGTCGCGCAGGCCGGCGGTGTTCGGCGAAGACAGATTGATGGCGATGTAGTCGGCGACGGGACTGGCTTTTTTAAAGCAGGCCAGGTAGTCGGAAACGGCGTTCTCGTTGGGGGTATCGAAATTTTTGCCGATGTTGATACCGAGCACGCCGCGGAACGGGCCGTAGCGCGCGTGCGATCGCTCGATGTTCTCGAGCATACGGTCGATGCCGATGTTGTTAAAACCCATGCGGTTGATCACCGCATTGTGCTCGACCAGGCGGAACAGTCGCGGCTTTTCGTTGCCGGGTTGGCTGCGCGGCGTGACCGTGCCGACTTCGACATGTCCGAAACCGACGGCACCAAAGGCTTCAAAGGCGGCGGCGTTTTTGTCCATGCCGGCGGCGAGGCCGATGCGGTTGGGAAAGGTCAGGCCCATGACCTCGGTCGGTTGCGCCATCACGCGCGGGCCGAGCAGTTTGCGCAGCAGGCCGAACTGGTGGGCAAGGCGCATGCTGGACAGGGTCAGGTGATGAGCCCTCTCCGCATCCAGTTTAAACAATAAGGGGCGCGCTATTTTATAAAGATCGGCCATCTGAACGGGGCAAAAGCAGGAAGTTTTTAGGAAAAGTTTTTATCGCGAATTGCGACACATTTTTGCGTGACAATGAGGAGGGTAGCGCCTTTTGTCGCGGTTCAAAGGTTTTTGTATTTCAATTCTAGTAAAGGATTAACGTTAGTTTTTTTAGCTTACCACGCTGCCATGAGTGACGCGACTTGCATTCCTGTTTCCAGTCTGGGCGAGCCTTTTTACTGTGGCTCGGTTCAGCAATTGTTTGAAGTGCCGGGCGACGATTCGGTGATGGTCACGCAGACCACCAACCGCGGTTCGGTGTTCGATGTCGGCGCGCTGTTTGAGATCCCCGGCAACGACGTCAATCGGGCGGTCTTCCGTCACGTGCTTTACTCGAAGCTGGGCGATCCGGAGGTCTGGAAAAAGGTGGCGGATGCAATTCGCAACGATGCCGAACTGCCGCAGGCGGACAAGGACGAGCTGCTGAGTGGCGCGCTGGAGAAATGCGTGGCGCACGGGGCGCGGACGCATCATGAGGGGATGCTCGACGCGGAGACCGGCGAGCTTTGCCGCGAGGGAGTGCCGGCCAATCCGAGTGCTTACAATCTGGTGCGCAAATATCAGATTCTGAAGCCGACGCGGACGTCGTTTCTGGGCGCTCATCTTTTTGACTACTCGCAGTTTCCTCACGAGGACGGCTTTGTGGTGCCGCTCGAGTACATCGTGCGTTTCGGGATCACCAGTGGTTCGTCGGTGTATCGCAAGTACCTGGCGATGAGTGACGCCGCGAAGCGCAATTTTGAGGGTGAGCTGGGTGTCAGCAAGGCGCTCGAGGCATGGCAGCTGCTGGAGCGGCCGATTGCGGATTTCACCAGCAAGTTTGAGCCGGAAGACCGCATGGTCAGCAAGCAGGAGGCGACGGTGATGTCCGGCCTGACCGGCGAGCGCTTTGTCGACAGCGGCAAGATGGGCGTGCTCGGTGCCTGGGTGGTGCGCCATTTGCTCGACGAGATCGGACTGCTGCTGTGGGACATTAAGTGGGAGTTCGCCATTGATGGTGATGACCTGGTGTTCGTCGACACCATCGATACCGATTCGTTCCGGGCGACGCGTTTTCTCGATATCTCGGGTGGAGGTGATGAGGACGGCCGCTACGTCATGCACTTTAACAAGCAGTCGATGCGCGACTATTTCACCATTCTGCATGGCGATTGGATCGATGCGATCAACGTTGCCAAAAAGCGCGCGACGACGGAGGGCGTGGCCTTTACCGAACTGCTCAGTGCCGGTCAGGAATCGGGCGAGTATCCGCACACGCCGCAGGTGGCGGACGAGTTCCTGGCCATTCAGGTGAAAAAGATGGAGCTGATCCGCGACTACATGATCGGCACCGAAGCGGCCGGGGCGGTCAGTGCGGCCCTGCAGCAGGCCGGCGAAGACGAGGTCGCCTTTTATCGTGACCGGGATCGCTTTGCCGAGTTTGCCAAGTTGAATAAAATCGACTAGGTGACTTCACGGGCGGTTTTCTGACAGGGTTTACAAGATTTTCAGGATTTATTCAGTCTGGACGAGCTCCTATCTCCCAACTCATCTCACCCAGCTCCTTCCGAATGACAGCTTATTACGAAATCGTCGACCGCTTCCTTGAGCGGGGAGACTGCAACGCGATCCTCTACGCGCCGGTTGCGGATGGAATGACTTTTCGCGAGACGCGGCGTTATTCTTTTACCATCGAGTGCGGTGGTGAGGCGCTGGATGCGTTTGTGCGCGCGACCTTGCTCGACCCGGTCAGTCAGGAGCTGCACGGTGGTGGCAAGCCGGCACTGAAAGGTTACTCATTTCTGCTCGATTACGGCATGAAGCCGGGCGCGCTGGACCTCGAGAAGGAAGCCATTCTCAATTATTATCGTCATTTGGAGTCGCCCGGTTTTAATCTGACCGAACTGAAGATCGAACGCCGGCTATATCTGTTTGCGGATTCGTCCGACTGCGCCGATAGCTCGGTATTCGTCCGCGACATCTGTAATCCTGCCATCCACACCTGGAACGTCACCGATGCCCGAGACTGCGCCTGATTCGACAGCTTCCTCCACCGAGGCTGCCCCTAAAACTTACCGGCACATCCCCATCGCGGGATTGGGCGGCGATGAACTGAGGCAACTCAGCCAGGACATGAAACTCTCGCTGTCGCGTGAGGACATGGAGGCGGTGCAGCAGATTTTTGCCGACTGGAATCGTGAGCCGACCGATGTCGAACTCGAGGTGATCGCCCAGACCTGGAGTGAGCACTGCAAGCACCGCATTTTCGGTGCCACGATCGAGCACACGATCGATGGCGAGACGGAGGTCATCGACTCGTTGTTTAAAACTTACATCAAGGAGCTGAGCGAGCGCATTTTTGATCGCAAGCCGGGTTTTGTGTTGTCGGCCTTTCACGACAATGCCGGTTTCATTCGCGTCGATGACGAGCGCGCCATCTGCCTCAAGGTGGAGACGCACAATCATCCGTCGGCGATCGAGCCGTATGCGGGTGCCAACACCGGGCTCGGCGGAGTGATTCGCGACATCCTCGGTGCTGGCAAAGGCGCCAAGCCGATCGCTTCACTGGACGTGTTCTGTTTCGGAGCGCCGGATACTCCACCGGAAAAAATTCTCGCTGAGGATGTCATTCATCCGCTCGGCGTGATGCGCGGTGTGGTGCGCGGTGTGCGCGACTACGGCAATCGTATGGGCATTCCGACCGTCAGTGGTGCGGTGCAGTTCGACGACACCTACATTTACAATCCGCTGGTGTTCTGTGGCACTGCGGGGGTGATCCCGACCGGCGATATCGACAAAGCGATGTCGGCCGGACTGAAAATTATCGCTGTCGGTGGCCGCACCGGACGCGATGGTTTGCACGGTGCGACGTTCTCGTCGGCGGCGCTCGACACGGAGAGTCACGAGGAAGATCAGCAGGCGGTGCAGATCGGCAATCCGATTGAGGAAAAGAAGGCGGCCGACTTTGTGCTGGCGGCGCGTGATCAGGGCCTGATCGAATTTATTACCGACTGCGGTGCGGGTGGTTTTTCCAGTGCCGCGGGCGAGATGCTCAGCGAAACCGGCGGCGAGATCTTTCTCGAGCGCGCACCCCTCAAAGAGCCGGGGCTGGTCAGCTGGGAAATCTTCATCTCAGAAAGTCAGGAGCGCATGGTGCTGGCGGTCAAGGAGGAAGCGATGCCGGCGCTGCGTGAGCTTTCGGAAATCTATGAATCGGAGCTGACCGAGCTCGGTCATTCGGACGATTCGGGCATTCTCAAAGTTTGGCACCATGGCGAACTGGTTTGCGAACTCGATTGCGGCCGCCTGCACGAGGCGCCGACGCGACATTTACAGGCGAAATTCGAGACGCCTCAGCGCGACCCGGGTGATGTCGGCGATCTCGATCTGAACGAGGCGCTGCGCGGTGTGCTCAGCGATTTTGCCATCGTTTCGCGTGAACCGATCATTCGTGAATACGATCACGAGGTGCAGGGCAATACCTTCCTGAAGCCTCTCGCGGGTGCCGCCGGCGATGCGCCGCAGGACGGGTCGGTGATCCGGCTCGATGGCAGCGACCGACTGATGTCGATGAGCCAGGCCTTGCTGCCGGAGTGGGGAAAATACGATCCGCACGCCATGGGCGCGGCTTGTGTCGACGAATGCTTCCGTCAACTGGTGCTGACCGGGGCGGATCCGGACCGCATCGCTCTGCTCGACAATTTCTGCGTCGGCAATCCCGAGGACCCCAAACAGCTTGGTGAACTGGTCGAGTGTGTGAAGGGCATGGCGGCAGCGGCGGATTCGTATTCGGCACCGTTCGTGTCGGGCAAAGATTCTTTTTACAATTACTTCGAGACCGCGGAAGGGCCGGTATCGATTCCGGTGACGGCGTTGATTTCGGGTATCGGCGTGGTCGAGGAAAAGGCGCACACTACCGGCTCGTCGCTGCGCCGAACTGACAGCGCGATCTGCATCGTCGGCACGACCGGACCGGAACTGGGTGGCAGTGTGCTGGCGCGCCGTCAGGGCCTTGTCGCGGCAGTGCCGAAGACCGACTGCGAAGTGGCGCTGGCGTCCTATCGGGCGTATTACGAAGCGATTAAGGCGGGGCTGATCCTGTCGGCGCACGATTGCTCCGAAGGTGGCCTTGCGGTGACGCTGGCGGAAATGGCATTTTCCAATGTCGCCGGGCTGGACATATCGCTCGATCAACTGCCGGTTGCCGGTGATCCGGGTAAGGCGGCGCAGTTGTTCGGCGAATCGACCGGACGTATCGTTTTTGAAGTGGCTCAGGACTCGCTCGACCAGATCCGGGAAATTTTTGCTCAGCAGATCGATGCGGGCAGCTTCGGAGTCATCGGTGGCTGCACGGCGGATCACGCTTCGCTGCGCATCGAGTGGGGCAAGGAGACGCTGATCGACGCACCAATCGACGAACTTAAATCGCTATGGAAAAACGGCCTCACGCCTTACTACTGAAATTCCCGGGCACCAACTGCGACGTCGAGACGGCGCGGGCGCTGGAGATGGTTGGCTTTTCTACCGATGTGGTGCCGATCACGCAGATCGACCGCCAGCGACTCGACGGGGTCGATCTGGTCGTGCTGTCGGGTGGTTTCAGCTATGGTGATTACGTCATGGCGGGACGTCTCGCGCAGTTGGTCACCGAGCAGAAAATCGGCGATGCCCTCAAGACTTTTCGCGATGAAGGCGGCTATCTGCTGGGCATTTGCAACGGTTTTCAGATTCTGACCAAGCTGGGACTTCTACCTCCGGGCAGTCTGATTCACAACAAGAGCGGACGTTATCAGTGTCAGTGGGCCAATCTTGAGCGCCGCGCCGACTCGAATCCGTTCCTGTCGCTGCTGCCGCGCCATTTTGAATTTCCCGTGGCCCACGCCGAAGGGCGCTTCGTCACTGAAACACCTGAGGAAGCGGAGCTGTATCGAGTTCAGGGGCTGGCGGTGCTGACCTATGCGGAAGATATCAATGGCAGCTCGGCGCAGATTGCCGGGCTCCAGGACAAGAGCGGTCGGGTGCTCGGGCTGATGCCGCATCCTGAGCGTTTTATGGAGCGCGAGCACCATTACGATCCGGATTGGAACGGCGACGCCGCGCACGGCTGGGGTTGGTTCTTTTTCCGCTCGATTTTCGAGGAGATCGAGTCGAAGGGTGCGACTCTGGTTGCCGGGTGACTTGACCACCGGGGCTTCCGGATTTTTTAACAGGATTACAAGATTTCAGAATTAAATCCGGCTGACGGAGATTCTGAAAACTGAACACTGAAAACTTTCCCACTTCCTATGAGCGAAGAAGAATTCACTTACAAAGGCTCCGGCGTCGACATCAAGGAAGCTGCGCAGCTGGTCGGCGACATCGGTGATCTGCGTGGACGCACTGAGGGCAAGCGTCAGTTGATGCAGGCTTTCGGGTTGTTCGCAGCGAGCTACGATCTCAGCGACTACGATCAGCCGGTCATCGTCACCGGTTGCGACGGTGTCGGCACCAAGGTTGAGCTTTTGCTCAAACACGACCTTCTGGAAATCGCCGGTAAGGATCTGGTGGCAATGAATGTGAACGACATTCTGACCACCGGCGGCGACCCGTTGATGTTCCTCGATTACGTCGGCATCGGCGCGATCGATAAGGTCAAAATCAAGCGCCTGATCGGTGGCATGGCCGAGCATCTCGAGTCGTGCAATTGTATTCTCGCCGGCGGTGAGACGGCGGAAATGCCGGGTGTGGTGCCCGAAGGTATCATCGAGCTGTCGGGATTTTGCGTCGGTGCGGCGGAGAAACGCGACTTGATCGATCCGACCACGGTCACTGAGGGCGATGTCGTCATCGGTTACGCTTCGGATGGTTTTCACGCCAATGGCTGGAGCTTGCTGCGCCGCATTCTCGACAAGTTCGCCGACGATTTTTCCGACCAGGAAATTCGCGACCTGTTGGCGCCGACCCGGCTGTACCACGACGTCGTATGGGGCCTCCGTGAGGCCAAGGTCGGAGTCAAAGCTTATGCCCACATCACCGGTGGTGGTTTGGTGGAGAATATCGAACGCGTGCTCGGTGAGCGCGGTGCCGACCTCACGGTGCCACGTTGGAATCTCGGTGCGATTCCGAAAGTGCTGCAGCACGTCTCCGACGACGAAGCCGACGATACCTTCAATCTCGGCTTCGGCTGGGTGGCGATTGTGGCTCCCGGCGATGTCGATGCCGCAGTGGCCGCCGGTCCCGGCGGTAAGGTTCTGGGCGAGATCAACGACCAGAAAGGTGTGCGAGTCACCATTTCCGATTGATCCTTTGAAGCCTTCGATATTACCCGTCAGCGAGCTGACCGACCTGCCAAGTTCATGAGCGACGCAATCAAGCACGAGTGCGGGCTGGCTTTTATCCGGCTTAAGAAGCCGGTAGCCTATTACTACGAGCGCTACGGCACGGCGCTTTACGGTTTTAACAAGCTGTTCCTGTTGATGGAAAAGCAGCATAACCGCGGCCAGGATGGCGCGGGCATCGGCTGTTGTAAGCTCGACATGCCGCTCGGCCAGCCATACCTGTTCCGGGCGAGAAATTCGAAACGCGAATCGCTGTCACGAGTTATTCAGGAGCAGTTGCAGGCCTATGATCGGCTTAAAAAAAATCGCAAGAGCGGCATGGATCCGGACGATCCGGAAAGTGTGAAGCATCGCTTCGACTTCGGTGGCGAAGTGCTCATGGGTCATCTGCGCTACGGCACTTCGGGTGGCTTCGGTCGAGGCTCGTGCCATCCGCATTTGCGGCGCAGCAACTGGCCGACGAAGAGCCTGATGGTGTTGGGTAACTTCAACATGACCAACGCTGCGGATTTGAATCATCATTTGATCAACCGCGGTCAACATCCGGTATTCGGTACTGACACGCAGACGGTGCTGGAGGAGATCGGCTTTCATCTCGACGAGCAGCACGACGAGATTTATCGCAAAAAGCGTGATCAGGGAGTTGATGGCACATTGATCCCCGAAGCGATTTCCGAGGAACTCGACATCACGAAGATTCTGCGCAGCTGTGGCGAGATCTGGGACGGTGGCTACGCGATCACCGGTGTCGTCGGCAACGGTGACGGCTTCGTGTTTCGAGACCCGAGCGGTATTCGCCCGTGTCACTACTTCGAGAACGACGAGTTCATCGCCTTTGCGTCCGAGCGCGTGCCGCTGATGACCACCTTCGATGCGGAAACGGAGGATGTTCACGAACTGCCGGCGGGGCATGTGGCGGTGATGAAACATTCGGGAGGCTTCGATATTGAGCCGTTCGCCGCACCGCGTGAAGAAAAGCCCTGTTCTTTCGAGCGCATTTATTTTTCCCGGGGCAACGACCCGGATATCTATCGCGAGCGGAAAGCTCTCGGGGCAGCGCTGGTGCCGCAGATTCTCGATTCGATCGATAACAATCTCGAAGACACCATCGTCAGTTTTGTGCCCAACACGGCTGAGATCGCCTATCAGGGCGTGATGAGCGGGCTGCGCATGCATCGCCGTGACGAGGTCAAAAATGAGCTGATGAAAGCGGTTGCCGAGGGCACGCTCGACGAGAAGTCGATCGATGACCTGGTGTTGCGCAACTGGCCGCGCGGCGAAAAAATCGCCCACAAGGACATCAAGCTGCGCACCTTTATTTCGCAGGAGGACGGACGCGATCAGTTGGTCTCGCACGTTTACGACGTGACCTATGACGTAATCAAACCGCATCACAATCTGGTGGTGGTTGACGATTCGATCGTGCGCGGCACGACTTTGCGGAAATCGATCCTGAAGATTCTGGCGCGGACCAATCCGAAGAAGATTGTCATCGCATCGACGGCTCCGCAGATTCGCTACCCGGATTGCTACGGCATCGACATGTCGGAACTGGGCAAATTTATCGCCTTCCAGGCAGCCATCGAATTGTTGCGCCGTACCGGTCAGCAGTCAGTCATTGTCGACACGTATCACGCCTGCCTCGACGAGCTGAAGAAGCCGGTGGCGGAGATGCAGAATCGTGTGAAGGGCATTTATGCGCCGTTCAGTCCCGAGGAGATTTCGGAAGAGATCAGTCGCATGGTCTATCCGCATGACATTCCGTGGAAGGGCGAAGTCGAAGTGATTTATCAGGGAATCGACAACCTGCACGCCTCGATTCCGCACCACAATGGCGACTGGTACTTTACCGGCGACTTTCCGACGCCGGGTGGTTTTCAGGTGGTCAACACGGCGTTCGTGAACTTCTACGAGAAGCGGGATGGCCGCGCGTATGACGTGTGGTTTTAGGGCGGCTTTGCCGCCGGAGGTAGGAGTCAGCATGTTCCGGTTGGCGATCTAATCGTTGCCAAGGAAGAACCGCACTGCTGTGGTTCCGTGTCGGCGAAGGAGGTGGAACGGGCCGCTGATGATAACGGCGAACGGGGCGGGGTGGTTCGTGCGTTTCCGGCCGCGAAGGCACGACAGGAGTGTCGTGCTTCCTTGCGCAAGCGTATCGCGACGCCGCCGAGGCAGTAGAGGAGTTAAAATATTTTGATCGCGGATGGCGGCTGATTGGCGGTAGGGTTTCTGAGTTATGACCGACTCTGAAAATGCCCGCCCACCATTGCCTCCATTCGATGCTGATACGGCGGCTCAGAAAGTTCGCATGGCGGAGGATGGCTGGAACTCGCGCGATCCGAATAAGGTGTCGATGGCCTACACGCAGGATTCGGTGTGGCGCAACCGCGCGGAGTTCCTGCAGGGGCGACAGGCAATCGTCGAATTTCTGACCCGCAAGTGGGCGAAGGAACTCGAGTATCGACTGATCAAGGAACTGTGGGCGTTTTCCGACAATCGCATTGCGGTGCGCTTTGCCTACGAGTGGCGCGATGATTCCGGCCAGTGGTACCGTGCCTACGGCAACGAGAACTGGGAGTTCGATGAAAACGGACTGATGCAGCGCCGCATTGCCAGCATCAACGACCTGCCGATCGCCGGGTCGGATCGAAAATTTCACTGGCCGCAGGGACGCCGCCCCGATGATCACCCGGGGCTGTCGGACCTGGGGTTGTGAAATGGCCGCGAAGCCTTCAGAGGTGATCGCCGGCGGGAGCGGATCGCTCAGGAAACGCTTGCAGTCAGTGGCGACCTTGCAAGGCATAGCGCTGGTCTTTTCCGGTGCGCTGTTGGACGGCGGTGAAACCACGAAACTGTTGGCGGTCGCCTTGATTCCTTACTGGTGTGCGGCTGCGCTGATCGTGTCGAGACGTCGCCAGAGTCCCACCCGTTCGGATCGTTATGTAATTCTATGTCTCTACCCGATGCTGTTCATCGCGGCGTTCCTCTGGCAGAATTGTCGATAGGCTTAGGTAAGAGGTTATCTAGTTTCGGTCATTCAAATTTGATGTAGGCGTAGCCGAGCTGCTGAAGGCTGATCAGGCGCGGATAGGCACCGCGAACGGTCGCGACGCCTTTGAGCAATTGCCCGGACTCGACCTCGCGCTGCGCCATCGAGCTTTCGCAGATTTCCACGCTGACGCCGCGCGCAATCAACTTGGCCAGAATCTCATGGTTGGGATTGTCATCACCTCCGGCCGCTTCCAGTCGCCGTCTGGTTGGCGCATCGACCAGGGCGTTGGTGGCGTCGCCGTGAAAAACCAGATGCAGAGCGATCTCGTCATCGGGGATGCCGTTCTCGTTGTAGACGTCGAGCAGCTTTTTGGCATAGAAGAGTGCCCGGCTGACTTCGTCCTTGAGCTTGTCGTCACTGACCTGATAAACGACGCGGACGTCGCTGGTCACTTGAATCGGGATGCGGGCATGGCCGGAAGGGTGTTTTTCCGCGCCGCGCATAGGGGATGCTTCAGCTGCGGTCGCGAGCGCGAAGGGTAACAGGGCGAATGCGCCGGCAAGCAGGTGGAGTTTCATGGTGCTTGAATTGGTTTGGGTTGGAGGAGGCCCGAAGGGAGGGCGGAAGGTTCGGGTGGGTTTAACGGGAAGAAAATTTTTCGAGCAGTATCAAGGCCACGCCGAGGACGATCGCAAAGCCCGGGAGAAAGACCTTTCTGGGGATATGGAGCAGTTCGTCGAGGGTGAGCTTGCCCCGATCTCCCCACTTCTCCACCGTTGCCGATAGAAAACCGGAGGTCTCGGCGAAAAGGTAGGAACCGGCAAGCAGGCCTGCTGCGACGAATAATGCATCCCAGTTGCCCTGACCCAGGGCGGCTATATTGGTTCCCGGGCAATAGGCGCTCAATGCGAAGCCGACTCCGAAAATCAGCCCGCCGATCACATTGGCGCCGAGCCTTGTGCGTTTGATGTGAAGTTTTACCATGCCGGCCGCGTGCATGACGTGAATGCCGACCATGCCGACCAGCACCGCGGTGCCCATGATCTTGAGCACGGTCCAGTCGCGCAACAGCAGTTGACCGATGAGCACGTGGTATTTGCCTACGCCTCCCTTCTGCAGCAGAAAGCCGAACACAAATCCAAACACCAGTGCCATCACCAGGGGGTGACCTTTGCAACGAGATTCGGGTTGCGGGTTCATGAAATCAGGATGCGTAAAGAAGCATGGCGGTGACGACGCCGCCGACGAAGAAGCACGCGGCGGCAATCCACGAGCCAACGGAGAGTTGCAGGGTGCCGCTGATTCCGTGGCCACTGGTACAGCCGCCGGCCAGGCGAGCCCCGAAGGCCATCAGCAGTCCGCCCGAAAATGCGACGAAGCCCCGCAGTGCGTGGGAATCTTCGCCGAAACGCTCGAGCCACATGGGCGGCAGCCATTGCCCCGTCCACTCGCCGCCGGTCCAGGCGGCGACCACTGCGCCGGGCAACATGCCCACCACCAGCATCACTCCCCAGTTTATCCGCGGGGGATTGTCGGCGTAGTACTTGAGGGACTGCGTGTGACGCGGGGCCACCGCTTTGCCAATCAAGCCCGAGAGACTCGCATAGGCACTGGACGCACCGAGCGCCTTGTTGGAAAAATAGAAAGTCAGGCCAGACAGCACGGCGATGAGTGCACCGACCAGGTAGGGGGACCACGCCGGGCCGGAATAAGCCAGTGGATCGGGTTGCGGATCGGCCGGATCGGCCAGAGCGACGCGCGGTAACAGGCAGGCGGCTGCGACCACAGCCAGGCGGAGTGCAGCCGACGCAGGACCGTGGGACAATGCCGCCATCATGATGATTGGTCTTTTTCGTGTTCAACCGGAAGACCTTCCGCCTGCCACGCCTTCCAGCTACCCGGCATGGTGCGCACATCCTCAAAGCCACGCTTCTTCAGCAGGCTGGCGGCGATGCTGGCCCGATAGCCACTGGCGCAGTAGGTGACCACCGGTAGCGACTCTTTTAAACCATTGATGCCGTTCTGAATTTCGGGCAGGAACAGGTGGGTCGCACACGGCACGTGACCCGACTTCCACTCCGAGGGACTGCGTACGTCGAGCACCTGTAGATCATCGCTGCAGGTTTCGACTTGATGCACCGTCATCTGGGGAAGCGGTTCGAGGCGATGACCTGCTTTGTCCCAGGCGGGCATGCCACCGGCCAGGTAGCCGGCAAAATTGGTGTAGCCGGAACGCACGAACAAGGCGGCGACCTTGTCTGCATCCTCATCGCTGTCGAGAATCAACAGGATCGGATCTTCCGGATCCAGTAGCCAGCCAGCCCAGACGGTGAGCATGGGCGAGGCGGCGATATTCAGCGCGCCGCGGATGTGACCGCCTCCGAATGCCAGCGTTGAGCGGGTATCGATAAGTGTGCAGTCATCTTTTTCCAGCCGCTGGTGGAAGGCATCAACAGCGAGCGCCGGGATTCCGGGCAGGCCACCGAGAATCTGCGGGCCCTCTTCATTGACCTTCTTCATGCGCTTGTAGTAAGTGGGCTCGGGAGGCGCGGTCGAAAGTGCATGCTCGACGAATTCGTCGCGTTGCGTCTTTTTATAGAATGGATTGTGATCGAGCTCGTAACCGATGGTGCTCTCCAGCCGGTCGCCGATATCCGCCCCGCACGGAGACCCTGCGCCATGCGACGGATAGATGATGACTCCCGGATCCAGCTTTGCGAAGTAATTGAACAGAGTGTCGTAGAGTTTTGAGGCCAGCTTGTCGGCGTCCTTGCCGAGCAGGTCAGGACGGCCCGCGGAATTGACAAACAACGAGTCTCCCGTGAACACCGCGTAGGGGTGGTCTGTTCCGCTGTCGGAGGCTTCATAAGCCATGTGTTCCGGCGTGTGACCGGGCGTGTGTCGTGCGGTCAGGGTGAGATCTCCCAGTTCAAAGCGATCTCCATCGCGAACCTCTTCCACCTTGAAGCCGTAGTCGGCACCGCCTTCGACGCTGGCAAACACCTTTGCCGTGCCGGTGCGTTCGGCCAGTTCGCGGGCGCCACTGACCAGATCGGCATGGATGTGAGTTTCGAAGACGTGGGTGATCGAGACCTGATTTTTCCGCGCCAGATCAAGATAGACCTCGACGTCGCGTCGTGGATCGATGATCGCCGCCTGTCCGCAGGCATCGTCGCCTACCAGATAGGAAAGTTCAGCGATTCCCTCAGTTTGTATGCGTTCAAATATGATAGCCATGATACAAACCTTAACAGCAAAGACTGTGCCTAAGGTGATTTACGGCCATGTTAATCGCTTACAGTCAAGTAGTTATGGGAATATTCGCCAATCGGATCTGCAGGTGAAGCGCGCCTCGAACCTTGCAGGATGCTTTGTCGGCCTGCACCTTCCTGCAAATTGCAAATTCCGGCGGCCGGCGAGTTGCCCCGCGTTTTGCGCACTACTGAAGCGCGGGACGGAAATCGTCAGCGGCAGCGGCCGTTGATTTGAATGCGGCCGAATCTCCCTGTCGAGTCCCGGTCCCCGAACGCCAGCCGTGCGCATGGGCAGAGAAGCTGGAGTGACTTGCCGGGCCAGCTGGACTTCCGCTGCGCGATCAATTTCTGCAAATGAAACCCTTTGATCAATCTTCGCCGGGGCGCAACTGCTTGAGCATCGCCAAGGTGCGCTGGAAATCGTTGAACACGACGGTGGCGCCGGCAGTCAGCAAATCTTTCTCCCGCGTCACATCTTTTGCAGCTCCCCAGCGACCGACGATGATCTTCAGATTGGGAAAGCGGTTGTGAAGATGTCTGACGTGTAATTCCGTGGTGTTGAATGCTTTCGGCGCGGTCGTGCTCAGTAAAACAGCCGACGGTGAGCAGGATTCTATGCGCTCGAACCATTCGGACATCAGGGATTGTGAGGAGAGGTTGAGGTGGTCCGGACCAAGTCCTCCTGCCCGGGAGAACAGTTGCAAAGCAATATCATCGCACCCCGGTTCGAGTGCCCGACCGATGCAGAGTGCCCGGTGATTGTCAGTGGAGGCAGAGGTCGCAGCGGCGTCAGTGGGCGAGGTTTCCGCGTTGTCCTCGAGGGGGGGCGAAACCGCATTGGTTGTCAGCATTTGTTCGCTCAGCTGATGGATTTTCGCGGTGATCGAGCCGACCTCTTCGCTGGAAAGCAGGCCCTGATCCGCCTCGCGACACGCCAGCGAGAGTGCGGGTAGCGTAATCTCATCGATGGCGACAATGGCGTCAGTTTCGTCGGCGTGCCGCCGCAGGATAATTTCGGCCTCTTTGGGATCGTTGGCGACCAGGCGCTGATAAAATGCGACGCAGGGCGGCAGGCCGGGATCGGCTCCGACCAGGGTGCTGACCCACGTCAGTTTCGGCGTAAATTTGCTGAACACGACGAGGCAAACGGTCAGTGGAGTGGCGATGACCATGCCGACCGGGCCCCACAGCCAGGTGAAAAACATTACCGCAACCAATATGGCGATGTCGGACATGCCGACACTGTGGCCGTAGAAGATCGGTTCCATGATCATGTTGGTGGCCAACTCCAGCAGGGCAATGAACACGATGATACCGAGTGGATGAGTCCAGTCGTCGAACACGATCAGACTCAATGTGATCGGCAGCAAAGCTACCAGGATCGGTCCAACGTAAGGGATAAATCGAAAGAAGAACGCGAGCATGCCCCAAAGCACGGCGTACGGCAGCCCGAAAAAATACAGACCGGTCGCCAACAGAATGCCATAGCTGCCGTTGATCAGGGTTTGGGTGAGAAGGTATCGACTGACGCGGGACCCGGCTTCGTCAAAGACGCGGGTAACTAACGTGATGTTCTCGATGCCGGCCAGCGCCAGCATGCGGTTGCGCATTTGCTCGTGGCGGAGCAGCGCAAAGAAAGTCAAGGCGACCGTGGCTCCGAGGGCGGCAAGAAAGTTACCCAACGGCGCGGCGGCCCAGCGCAGGCTGCGGGTGACAACTGAGTCGTCTTTTTTCATGATTACCGGAACCGGTTCGGCATCGTTCTCGCGAACACCCCGGTTCGAAGCATCCGCAGCGGTTCCAATGTCTCCGGAAGACGGCGGGTTCCGCTCTTTGCCGTCGCTCTCTATGTCTCTGTCGAGGTTCGGATCGGTGGTCGGCGCGGCGGTGTCGCTGGCTTTGTCGCTGTTGGCGTCTCTGGCACTTTCGATAACCCCGGCGACTTCTTCCAGCCGATCGATCACGCCGCCTTCGCTGATGGTCGTCACTGCATCCACCCGCTGGTGGATGGTGTTGCTGTAACGAGGCAACTCGCGGGCCAGAGCGGACATTTCGGAGAACATCAGTCTGCCGAGAAAAAACGATGCGCTGAACACAGCGCTGACCACCAGGACGACGGCAAGCGCGCGGGGTACCCGCCAGCGGTGTAATCGATTGACCAGCGGATTCAGCAAAAACGAAACCAGAATCGAAAGCGTGATGGGGATCAACAGTTCACTGGCGCTACGCAGGATCACGACGATGAGTACGACGATGGCAAGCGCCGCGGCTATGGTCAGCAAATCGTTTTTGCCGGAGCCTTTGGATGATGACGAGGGTAGGATCACTGGTGTTGCTGTTTTCGACGGCTGCATGCGTCTGCTTTTTTCAGGAGCTCCTGTCGGTCAGGTATTGTCGATCTCTCCGGTGTCCTTTTCGGTCGCGCCGACCAGGAGCGTGCTTTTTAATTCGGGATGGAAAATTGCAATGATGCCCGCTACCGCACTGTAGAGCATCAGCACGATCGAAATCAGCGAGCCGCCGATAGCGGCGGTTGCGATCAGGGTGAAGTAATAGATGGCCGTAAACCAGTGAATGGGCACCTTGTCCGATTCATTGATCGGCACGCTGACGCACAGCAGTAACAGCGTCGCAGCGACGAAAACGGTTGCATCGGCAAGAGCAATCTTCTGAACTCGACTGTAAAATTCCGGGGTCAGCTCGCGATCTGTCGAACTGGTAAATCCGAGCATTGCCAGCATCAGCGAAAGGACCGTCGCCGTAGCGGTCATCACGGAGGAACACAGGAAGCGGGTTGAGGGCAGCATCGCTTCGATCAACAGTTTCGTTTCGCCGCCACTGCCTGCTCCTATGCCCCAGATCCCCACACCGGCGACCCCGGCTGCGACGCAGCCACCGATCAATGGGCCGCGCATTTCCTTGTGTAGTAACCAGTGACGGCTCGACGAATCGGTCTGCTCAGAATCAGCTGTTTTGGGGCTCGTCATGGAACTGTATCGAATCGAAGCGAGGGGCGCCCGAAAGCCGCCGGCTTGCTGTATTCCAGATGTTATTCAGTCGATGAGGTCATCAGCCTGCGCTTCGAAATCGTAACCCTCTGCGGGGACCTTAGACGGGGCCAGCGCCCGGCGAACCGACAGCCTGGCCAATCCGCCGATGGCACCACTGACAACGCTCCAGACGACCGCGTCGCGCCAGTCGACCTCGCTTGCGGCCGGGTTGCGCGGCGGATCCGTTTTGGTGATGGCGCGATATCCGAGCCCCGCCAGCTCACGCGATGCGCGGGCGGCGATCATTGGTAGTGCCAGGCCGGCACCAAGCAGCGCGAGCGTGGTAAATATGCTTTTCGGTTTGTTCATAATTTTTCCAGCCGAAGACAAGATCCGGTGTTCAAAAAGGGTTTGTCAGCGGATCTGTTCGGAAAGGCGAGCCGTGTTGCAGGACTCGCCGATACTGTATTCGCAATTCCCATGCCGGGTGAACGGGACCGGCAGTGTCGCCACAGGAACACACCGAACCAGCCGGAGGTGGCCTGTTTTTGTTGAGCCGCAGCTTTACAGCGTCTCAAGGAAGGCGGTCACTGGCGCCCTTGCCAATCTCGCAGCGACGGCAATTTGCATGGTGGAAGCGAGCAAATTGCATGCGTGGTGAGCCCGGTGGCCGGGCTGGCAGGAGCGTGACGGTCTGCCGGCAGTCGCACCTGTCGTTGCTGCTATCCGGTTTTGCAGGGCCCCGGCGGTACTACCCTTTCAGCTGATGCCGCCGGGCATCGCTTCGTCGACACCAGGAGCTCAATCCTGAGGGTCCGTTCCGCCACAACGAAGTGGCCCCCGGTCCGGGCAAGAGCCGGGCACGGTGGGTGGTTTCGGGGGATGGACGTGATTCGCTGCCGCTGCAACGGTGCTGGCATTGGCCCAGGCAACTACTCAGCCGCAGCCTGCTTTACTGCCGCCAGCACTTTCTCCGGAGCCAGTCGTTCGCGGTAATTTTCGTTCACGTGAGCGAACTCAATGACGCCTGACTTGTCGACGATGTAGACGGCGGGATGGGGGAGTCGATGATGGGTCTGACCGGAGGCGGCTTCGAGGTCGATTTTGAATTTCTCTTTGTATTTCTTAACGGTGGCATCGTCGACTTGGTAGGCGATGCCGAAAGCTTCGGCGGCATCGGTGCTGCTGTCGGAGAGCAGCGTGTAGTCCAGGGCGGCGATGGCCGGCATTTCACGCAGCTTGGACGGTTGGTCAACGCTGATCGCGATGAGCTGGTAGCCGAGATCTTTGATATCCTGTTCCGCCCCGGAAAGCGCGTCTAGATGCTTGGCGCAGTAGGGGCACCAGGCGCCGCGGTAGAAAACGATGACGGCGGGCTTGCTGTTGACGGCTTGCTGAAGAGTCACCGATTTGCCGCCGGCATCCTGAACGGTCACTTCAGGAAGCGTGTCACCGGCTTTGAGGCGTTCAGTATCGGCTGATGCTTGGGCGACGATGCCAAGTATCAAGAGGGCTGCGGCGGAAAGGATGAGGGGCTTGTTCATGGGAGCGAGGAGGTTTGTGGTTGGTGTAGACGCTTGCAGTGAGTGGAACATTTCATGTTTTTTGGAGATTTCGCCGTCGAATCGTCTTTTGGCTGCGGTGGCTTGCCTCAGGATCGGTGTTTTTTTGTGAAAGAGCCTTGCGCGGTCGGGTCAGCGATTCTAAGTGCTATCCGGCACGATACTCTAGCAATGAAGGTACTGGTTGTAGGCAAAGGCGGACGCGAACACGCGATAATTACGGCACTCAATGAGTCGCCGACGGAAACGGAAATTATTGCCTTTCCGGGCAGCGATGCCATTTTCGAAATTGCCTCACCGGCGGCAGGGGTCAGTGATCTGCCGACGCTGATTGAGTTCATGGTGCGCGAGGGTGTTGAGCTCTGCGTCGCCGGCGAAGAAAGTTATCTGGTTACCGACGAGGGGCTGGCCAATGCCTGTGAAGCAAACGGCATTCCCTGCTGGGGGCCGCCCAAAGAGGCTGCCCAGTTGGAAGCGAGCAAGGAGTTCGCCAAGGAGTTCATGCTGCGCCATAAGATTCCGACCGGTGGCTACTCGGCGACGGAATCAGCGGAGGAAGCGCACGCCGCGGTCGAGGGAAAATGCCCGATCGTTCTCAAGTTCGACGGGCTCGCCGCCGGCAAAGGCGTGGCGGTCTGCATGGACGAACAAGCGGCACACGACTTTGTCGAGGAAGTGCTCGAGCAGCGCAAGTTCGGCGCAGGCCGTATGCTCATCGAAGAATTTCTCGAAGGACCGGAGATCTCGATCTTTGTATCGGTGGTGGGCGGTGACTATCAGATCCTTGCCCCGGCGCGTGACTACAAACGTATCTTCGATGGCGACGGTGGACCGAATACCGGCGGAATGGGCGCGGTGTCGTCACGGGAAATGGCTGAGCCGGCGCTGATGAAGGAGATCGATGAGACGATCATCAAGCCGACCATCGATGGGCTGATCGCCGACGGGCTGCCGTATCGCGGCTTTCTCTATTTTGGCATCATGTTGACGCCGCAGGGGCCGAAAATTCTCGAATACAATTGCCGCTTCGGCGACCCGGAAGCCGAGGCGGTTCTGCCGATGGTGCAGGGCGACTTTGCCGCCTATGTCATGGCCGGCGCCAGGGGGGAGTTGAAGCCTGATTTGATCACATTCCGGGATGGCTGGAGCATCTGTCTGGTGTCGGCATCGGCGGGTTATCCTGCTTCGTCGCGCAACGGCGATGCGATCAGTGGTCTCGAAGACGTCGAAAATGCCCGTGTGTTTCACTCCGGAACCCGCAAGAATGACGACGGTGTCTTTGAAACCAATGGCGGACGTGTGCTGGTGGTGACGGCCCATGGCGACACCCGCGCCGATGCCGTTGCCGCGGTTTATCGCGAATCCGACAAAATCACTTTTGACGACATGCAGCGCCGCAGCGATATCGGTGTTGCCAATTTTTAATCACCATAACTAAGTTCGAACCCCTAAACTTATACCTCCCAAACATATGAAAGTAGTGATGATTTACGGCAGCGCCAACGACCAGGCGTTCATGAACATTGGCAAAGATTACCTCAAGGAACAGGGTGTGCCTTATGAAGAGCACGTGCTCTCTGCACACCGCAACCTGCCTGAGTTGCTTGAGTTTCTCGAAACGATGGATAAGAACGGCGAAAAAGCTGTGGTGATGGCGATCGCCGGCCTGGCGGCTGCGTTGCCGGGCGTAGTCGCGGTCAGCACTCAGTTGCCGTGCATCGGTGTGCCGGTCCCCGGTGGTCCGCTCAACGGGATCGATGCTCTGCTGTCGATCTCTCAGTTGCCGGGCGGTGTGCCGGTTGGCACCGTAGGCCTGCACAGCAAAGCGCCGTTAAACGCCTGCATGTATGCACATCGAATTCTGAAGTTCGCCGGTTTCGGTGAATCTTGATGAGCGATACCCGCCCGTGGCCAATCCCATACATCGATGAGTCTGCCTGCCGACCTCACCTCTGAGCAAGTTCTCAGCGAGTCGGGTATCTCCGACCGCATCGCTGAGCTCGCGCAGGCGATCATCGACTCTGCGGAGGGCGGTGAAATGCCCCACTTCGTCGGCGTCTACACCCGTGGTGTGACTCTGGCGCGACGGGTGGCCAGCCTCATTGAGGAAAAAACCGGTACGGCGCCGAATCTCGGTTCGCTCGACATTTCGCTCTACCGCGACGATCTCGACAACCTCGGCACTACGCCGGAACTCAAGCATACCGATATCCCGTTCGATATCGAAGGCCAGCGCGTGGTGCTGTTCGACGAAGTATTGTTCACCGGCCGGACCGTTCGCGCGGCGTTGCACGAGTTGCTCGATTTTGGGCGGCCGGCGAAAATCGAGCTGGCGATTCTGGTCGACCGCGGTAACCGTGAACTGCCGATCCAACCCGACTACGTCGGATTAAAAATCGACACCACCATGGATCAATACGTGAAGGTTCGCTTTCATGAAGACGACAACAAGGAAGGCGTGTTTCTGCTGAAATAGCACCATCGAACCAATGCCATCTGAATCCGGTATCGCCCCGCGCAAAGACTTGCTCGACATCGAAAGTCTGAGCGTCGAGGAAATTGAGTTGTTGCTCAAGACTGCTGCGCCGTTCAAAGATCTGTTCAAGCGTTCGGTGAAAAAAGTGCCGGCGCTGCGCGGCAAAACCGTACTGCTGCTGTTCTACGAACCGTCGACGCGGACCAGTGCTTCGTTCGAAGTCGCCGCGAACCGGCTCTCGGCTGACGTCACCAATTTTCAGGTGTCGCAGTCGTCGGTGGTCAAAGGTGAGTCGGTGCTCGATACCATCGACACCCTGCAGGCCATGCGCACCGACTACGTGGTCGTCCGCCACGGTGCGTCCGGCATACCTAATCTGATCGCCAAGCACACCAACGCTTCGGTGCTCAACGCCGGCGATGGATTTCACGCCCACCCGACGCAGGCGCTGCTCGATGCCTTCACGCTGCGCGAAGTTTATCCGGACACAAAGGGCAAAAAGATCCTCATTGTCGGCGACATTCTGCACTCGCGGGTGGCGCGATCGACCAGTACGATTTTTCGCAAGCTGGGTGCCGACGTCGCCGTGCTCGGCCCGGCGACGCTGGTTCCCGAAGGACGGCACAAATTCATGCAGGGCTTCCGCACCTGGGAAGATGCCATGGCCTGGAAGCCGGACGTCATCTATCTGCTGCGCGTGCAACTCGAGCGCCAGAAGGATCAGTTTTTTCCCAGCCTCGGCGAGTATCACAAGGTCTATGGCCTGACCACCGAACGCTTCAGCGAAGTGCAGGATCGCGGCCTGTGGCTGATGCATCCCGGACCGGTCAACCGCGGTGTCGAGATCGTCGATGAAGCGATGAACTACGAACGTTCATTGATCAATCAACAGGTCGAAAACGGTATCGCCACCCGCATGGCTGCGCTCTACTGGCTGAGGCCGGGGACAGCGAGTGAGGACAATTCACGGCAAACTTTAGCATGAGCGATTCATCAAAGACCGTTCTTCTGAAAGGCGGAAAAATTGCCAGCGAAGACTCGCCTGAGCTGGTCGACGGCGACGTGCTCGTCGAAGCCGGAAAAATTTCGCGCATCGGTGTCGGGCTCGAAGCTCCCGAGGGCGCGACCGTTATCGACTGCTGCGGACAGATTTTATTGCCGGCGCTGTTTGACGTGCACATTCACGCTCGCGAGCCGGGGCAGGAGAGCAAAGAAACCATCGAGACCTGCTCCGAAGCAGCGATCAACGGCGGTGTCACCGGCATGGTACTGATGCCGAACACCCTGCCGGCGATCGACAGTGGTGCCATGGTTCAGTCGGTGCTCAACATCGCCGCGGAGAAATCGCGGATTCCGATCTGGCAATCCGGCTGCATTACCAAAGATCGCGCCGGCAAGGAGTTGGCCGGCATCGCCGGGATGGCGTCGAAAGGTGTTCTGGTTTTAACCGATGACGGCAGTCCGGTCAGCGATCACCAGGTGCTGCGCCGTGCAATGGAATATGCCAAGGATTTCGATCTGATGCTCGCCATGCACTGCGAAGTCATGGAGTTGTCCGGCAACGGTGCGCTCAACGAGGGGCGCATTTCCTATCAGCTGGGCATTCCCGGCATTCCCGCGATCAGTGAGGAGATCTGCCTCGACCGCGACATTCGCATCGCTCAGTACACCGGCGCGCACGTGCACATCCAGCATGTCACCACGGCGCGCGGCATGAACACGATTCGGCGCTTCAAGGAGGAGGGCGTCAACGTCACCTGCGAGGTCGCGCCGCATCACCTGATGTTCAACGAAAACGACATCGGCGACTACGACACCCACTACAAAATGAATCCGCCGCTGCGCACGCCCGAGGACAACGAGCTGTTGTTGCAGGGGCTGATCGATGGAGTGTTCGATGTCATCGCCACCGATCACGCGCCGCATACCGCTTTCGAGAAAGCCAATGATTTCGGCAGCGCACCGTTCGGGATCACCGGGCTGGAGACTGCCCTGCCATCCTTGTTCGACCGCTACATCAGCAAAGGCGTGTTCGGCTGGGATCTGCTGGTGAAGCGCTACTCAGCGGAACCGCGGCGCCTGACCAAGCTCGATCCGGTGCCGATTGTCGAAGGTGGTGCCGCCGATTTGATTGTGTTTGACCCCGAAGCTGAAACGACTTTCAGCAAAGCCTTCATGAAGTCGAAAAGCAGCAACACGCCGTTTCTCGACAAGACTCTCAGCGGCCGGGTGCGCGTCGTGCTGACGGGTGAGCAAATCCTTTTGCAGCGATGATGACCTTTTTTCAAGTACCCGGGAAGAACGACACTCCTGTCGTGTTGGTTGCGTTGGCCGGGGCACTGTCGACTGACTCGTCCACAGTGGCACCACAGGAGTGTAGTGCCTCCTTGTGCTCCGCAATGACCGGCGATCGAAGGGGTGTTCGTTTTTATCTGCCATGACTTACCGCGAAAAACTCCAGCAACGTATCGAAGCGACCGG
The DNA here is from genome assembly GCA_965367965.1 of uncultured bacterium. Classification (GTDB taxonomy): domain Bacteria; phylum Verrucomicrobiota; class Verrucomicrobiia; order Verrucomicrobiales; family DEV007; genus JBBKXR01. The sequence continues at coordinate 26,179 of CBDULB010000068.1, forward strand.
TTCCGGTCTGTGTGTCGGGCTCGATCCACGCCCTGAGAAACACGGCGACAAGCTCGCTGATTTTCTCCATCAAGTGATCGATGAAACCGCCGAGTTTGCGGCGGCCTTTAAGCCGAACATGGCTTACTTCGAAGCGCTCGGTTCAGCGGGCGTGAAGCTGCTCGAAGATGAAGTGCTGGCGCGCATTCCCAAAGAGGTGCCGGTTATTCTCGACGCCAAACGCGGCGACATCGGTTCTACCCAGGAATACTACGCCAAGGGTTACTTTGAAACCTGGGACGTCGATGCGGTGACGCTGAATCCCTACATGGGCTTCGAGACGATCGAGCCGTTTCTCGGATATGAGGACAAAGGGCTGTATCTGCTCGGCGTCACTTCGAATGCCGGCTCTGCCGAAATTCAGCGGCAGACGCTCGCCGATGGACGCGAGGTCTTTGAAATCGTAAACGCTATGACCGAACGCTCGCCGATGATCGGGCTGGTGCTCGGCCTGACCAGCGCTGCCGGATCGGTACTCGAAAAAATCCACGACGTGCCACTGCTGATTCCCGGCCTCGGCGCTCAGGGCGGCGACCTCGAAGCGCTCAAGGGACAGAACCGGACCGCGCCGAGTGTGGTCAACGTGTCGCGTGGCATTCTCTACAACGAACCTGAAAAATCTTTTGCCGAAAAGGCCCAAAGCTATGCGAACCGAATTGCCGAACTCCGCTGAGGAAACCATCGAACTGCTCAAGGAATACGGCTCGGTCGAGGAGGGGCACTTCCTTCTGGCCAGTGGTAACCACAGTCAGTACTACGTCAAAAAGGGCCTGCTGGTTCAGCATCCGTTCGAACTTCAGCAGATGATCGAGCAGCGCGTGGCGGCGATGCGTGAACTCGGCGACATCGATGTCGTGCTCAGCCCGGCGATGGGTGCCGTGCCGGTCGGCCAACAGGTCGGTCTGGCGCTGCACGCCCGGACGATCTATTCGGAGCGGGACTTTGAGTCCAAGGAAATGCAACTCAAGCGCGGCTTTGAAATCGGCGACGGTGAACGGGTGCTGCTGGTCGAAGACGTCATCACCACCGGTGGCACCTTGCTGGAGCTGACCAATTTCGTGACCGGTAAGGGCGGCGAGATTGCCGGCATCTTCGTGCTGGTCAACCGATCCGGCAAAAAAGACATCAATGGCATCCCGGTGGTGTCGTGCATGGACATTGAATTTCCGATCTACGCTCCGGACGAAGTGCCCGGGTGGCTCGCAGAAGTTCCACTGACCACGCCCGGCACGAAGCAGGGGATGGCCAAGGGCTGAGGCCGGGGCAAAACAACAGCTCTTGCGATGGCTGTACTCGCTCGGATTTTGATGTCAAAATCGGGGTATTTGCCGGAATTATCGGTTGACCCGGGGCCGAGTCTCCCTAAGAGGTTTCTATGGGTGATATTTCGCTTGGATTGAGCTTCGACGACGTTCTGCTGGTTCCGCAAAAAAGCGGAATTTTGCCATCGGATGCGGATTTGTCGACATCGCTGACGACCGACATCGGTCTCAACATTCCCATCGTTTCTTCGGCGATGGATACCGTCACTGAGGCGGAACTGGCTATCGCGCTCGCTCGCGAGGGCGGCATCGGAGTCATTCACCGCAACATGCCGATCGATGATCAGGCGGATCAAGTCGCCCGCGTCAAGCGGTCCGAGAACATGGTCATTCCCGACCCGTTTACGGTCAGGCCGTCGACCTCTCTCGATGATCTGGTGCGCATCATGGATGAGAAGGGGGTCAACGGCTTTCCGGTTGTGGACAGCGAGGGAAATCTGGCCGGAATGGTCACCACGCGCGACATCTGGATGATCGAAGATCCCGACGGCACGGTCGCTGATGTCATGACGCCGCGCGACAAACTGGTTACCGCACCGGTCGACACGCCGATCGAGGAGGCACGGTTGACGCTGTATCGAAGTCGTATTGAGAAGCTGCCCCTGGTGGACTCCAACGGCAAGCTGGCCGGACTGATCACCTCCCAGGATATCGAAAAGCGCGAGCGCTACACCAATTCAGCTATCGACGATGGTGGTCGCCTGCGCGTCGGCGCCGCCATTGGAGTCGGACCGGATTGTGAAGAGCGTGCCCGTGCGGTCATCGCCGCAGGGGCGGATGCGGTATTCATCGATGCCGCAACGGGACACACCACGCGGGTGCTGAATGTCATCGACGATCTGCGCAGTGAATACGATGTTCCAGTCGTGGCCGGTAACGTGGTCACCCTCGAGGGCGCCAAAGATCTGGTATCGGCAGGTGCCTCGGCGATCAAGGTCGGCGTCGGGCCTGGATCGATTTGCACCACGCGGGTGATCTCCGGAGTGGGGATGCCCCAGTTTACCGCCATTCAGCAAGTTTCGGAGCACTGCCGCGAAAACGGCGTCACGGTGATCGCCGATGGTGGCATTCGCTATTCGGGTGACATTGTCAAAGCGATCGCTGCCGGTGCCGATATGGTCATGCTCGGCTCGCTGTTGGCCGGTTGCAAAGAAAGCCCCGGGGCGATGGTTAACTATCAGGGCAGGACGTGGAAAGAATACCGCGGCATGGGCTCGCTCAAGGCGATGCGCAAGGGCTCCGGTGATCGCTACGGCCAGAATTCGTCCGGCAAGTTGGTTGCCGAAGGCGTCGAGGCGCGCGTGCCCTACCGTGGTCCGCTCAGCGACACGGTGTTTCAATTGCTCGGCGGCTTGCGCTCGGGCATGGGCTATGTCGGTGCAGCGAGCCTTGAAGAATTGCGCAACAAGGCTCACTTTGTGCGCATCACTGCGGGAGGCCTGAAGGAGAGCCATCCGCACGACATCACCATCACCGAGGAGCCGGTCAACTACCAGAGCGGCAGCTGAGGCCCTGCCGTCTGACTTTAACGACTGCCTTCATCCGGAGAGCAGCAAGCAACATTTTTTCTATGGACAAGACTATCGCCGTTATCGATTTCGGATCGCAGTACACGCAACTCATCGTGCGTCGCATCCGGGAACTGGGCTACTACTCACGCCTCTATCAACCGGGCGAACTGCGCGAGACCGGTGCGCCGGCGGCGATCATTCTTTCCGGGGGACCACGCTCGACGCTGGATGACGATGCGCCGGATATCGACTTTGAGTATCTGCAAAGCCTGAACGTTCCGGTGCTCGGTGTGTGCTACGGCATGCAGTTGTTGAACCGCAAATTCGGTGGCGAAGTGGCACCGGGTCACACGCGCGAATACGGTCCGGCGACGCTGCTGTCGATGGGCAAAGATGGCGAAACCTCGCCCTTGTTCGCCGGCATGAGCCAGCGCTCGCAGATCTGGATGAGTCACTCCGACACCTGCAAAATGCCGGATGGTGCGACCATTCTCGGCGAGAATCTCGACGGTATTCCGGTGGGACTGCAGTGGTCCGACAATTTCTACGGCATTCAGTTTCACCCCGAGGTGTCGCACAGTGAGGAAGGCATGCAGGTGCTGCGTAATTTTCTCGACCTGGCCCCCGACAAACCCGAATTCAAAATCGATTCCTTCAAAGAAGAGTTGGTGGAGCGGGTCCGTGCCGAAGTCGGTGACCGCACCGTGGTCTGCGGGGTGTCCGGCGGGGTCGATTCATCGGTGCTCGCCGCGCTGCTGCACGAAGCCGGAGTCAACACCCGCTACATTTTTGTCGACAACGGATTGCTGCGCAAAAACGAGGCCCGCGAAGTCGAGGCGCAGTTCAAGACGGTCGGTATCGAAATCGAAACCATTGACGCTTCAGAGCGCTTTCTCACCGCACTGAAGGGGGAAGCTGATCCGGAGCAGAAGCGTCGCATCATCGGTCGCCTGTTCGTCGAAGTGTTCTTCGATGCCGTCGGCCACGATATCGGTCTGCTCGCGCAGGGCACGCTCTATCCCGATGTGATTGAAAGTGCCACTTCAGGATCGATCGCCGACACCATCAAGACGCATCACAATCGCGTCGACCGGATCATGGAACTGAAGAAGGACGGACGGGTGATCGAACCGCTCGACGAATTGTTCAAAGATGAAGTTCGTCAGCTCGGTCGCGTGCTGGGTCTGCCTGAACCGGTGGTGGCCCGCCATCCATTTCCGGGACCCGGCCTGGCGGTTCGCTGCCCGGGTGAGATCACTCCGCAGAAACTCGAAATCATTCGTGAAGCCGACGCGATTTTCATCGGTGTGCTGCGCGACCGCGACTGGTACGATCACGTCTGGCAGGCCTATGCGGCGCTGATCCCGGTCAAGACGGTGGGCGTCAAAGGTGACGAGCGCAGTTACGAGTTTGCGCTCAGCCTGCGCGCGGTGACCAGTGAGGACGCGATGACCGCGCAGTGGGTGCACCTGCCCTACGAATTGCTCGGCGAAGTCTCCAACAAGATTCTCAACGGCGTGCCCGGCATCAACCGCGTGCTCTACGACATCTCGACCAAGCCGCCGGCAAGCATCGAGTGGGAGTAGCCGGGAGCAGGGCAGGGCGACGCCGGCGTTCGAGGACATCGTCCAGGGTCGGGCCGAAGGTCTCACAGAAGAACGGATTGGCCTGGACGATCGATTCCTCCCCGTCGTGGTAGGCGGCCTGCCAGATGGCGAGGCACGCTTGTCGATCGAGGAAGGAGCGGGCGGCGGCGATGGTTTCCATGGCTGATACCAAACAGGATTGATAAGCAGCGTCCGAACTGTCAACTTCGAGCTGATCTGATCAGCGAAGTATTCGCCGTTCACTGGTGTTCGGCCAAACCTGAATTGTCGGGACCGGGAAGTAGGATGGGATTCTATCCCGTCCCCGTTGCGTTGGCGAAGGAAGTCGGTGATAAAATGTATCGTGCTGCCACACTACCCACAGTGCTTCCACTTTCGATGGAAAAAAGTCTCGCACGCCGCTCTGGACGGCTTACCAAGCCATCCTGCGAAAACTCTCCGCCGATGCCGGTTTTCGATCCGTCACCTTAAATCTGCTCGACCACTAGACTGTTTGCCGGCAAACAGGCTAATCCTGCTTTCAAAATGAAAATCCTCCGCTCCCTCCGCTTCGTTCTATGCGTTTTTGTGTGCCTGGTGCCGGCACTGCCGTCGACCGCGACCGCCACTGAAGACGGCGACGGC
>CBDULB010000069.1:0-30541 GCA_965367965.1 uncultured bacterium
GGAGGCAGTGATTGGTTTCGGTTTTTCGGGAATCTTCAGAGGGGGACCAAACGCTGGACAAGAAATTCGTGTCTATTCGCATTGATTCGCGGTTGCTATCCTGCGGGCCACTCGCTGACGCTCGCAGCTACCCGGGTGCGGGTCACTTCAGGACGGTTTCCGAGTAGGACAGTTTGCCGGTGAAGGCGTCGAAGAACTGAAAGATGACCTGCGGGCGGGGGAAAGCGATGAGGCGTTCGCCGGCGCGGTCGACGGGGTTGTTGAAGACGTTGTTGACCTGCACGACGCAGTAGTGCGGGTAGGTGCGGTGCGCGCGGGGGATATCGGCCATGGCGTAGGTCGACCAGCGAATTTCGCAGGCGCGCGGGCCGTATTGAAAAGTGCCGTTGGCGGGGCGGTCGCCTTCGTCTTTCTCGGGGGCGTGATTGATCGAGTTGTGCGGGCCGCTGGCAAACTCCCATACGTTGTCGGTGATGTTGATCGAGTAGCTGTTGTGCAGGTCGCCGGTGAGCACGAACACCTGTTGGTCGAGGCCGTCCCAGAAGTTGATGAGCTTTTCACGCTCTTCGAGAAAGACGGTCCAGGCGTCGTCTTTTTTCACGGTTTCCTGTTTGTCGGCACCGCCGCCGCTGCCGACGTGGGGGACCATGAAGTTGACCGAGGAAATGATAAAGATGAAGTCCGCTTCGCTGGCCGTGATGCCATCCATGAGCCACTCGAGTTGCTGTTTGCCGAGCATCGATGCGCCGGGTTTGGTCGGGTTGTCGACGTCGTGCAGGTCGCGGTGCGAGCGGGTATCGAGCAGGAAGAAGTCGCAATTGGAGACGCTGAATTTTCCGTAGTTGCGGCGCCCGATCGAGTAATTCGGCTGGCCGTCGGCTTTGGCGGCGGGCTCGATGCGCAGGCGATGCGGGCCGACCACTTCCCTGATGGCGTAGACGGCGGAGTTGGGGTCGCCGGGTTCGGCGTCGAGATCGGCATCGGGAACGCCGGCGGTTTCGGTGCCCCAGTGGACGTGGAGGTTGGCCATTGCCGTCAGGTCGAGTTTGGTGAAATCGGCGGTGGGGTCTTCGAGAATATCGCTGCCGGCTTTGAGTTGGGCTTTGCCGAAATGAATCGGCGCGTCGTGCTCGACGGGGTTGGCCCAGGCGAGGTAATCGTACCAAGCTTCGGTGGCGATATCGCGGAACACGGCGCGGCGGTTGACGTAACCGGTTTCGGCGGTGGCGTAGATGTCGTTGATCAATTCGTGATCATCGGCGGTGTAGTAAGTGGGCACGTGGCGATGCCATTCGCTGAGATTGCGCGCGCGGTGCAGGTAGGTTTTGTAATTTTCCCAGACGCCGGTGATGGTCGGTGCGTTGTCGACGGGGGCGGGCAGTTGCAGGGGATCAAGTCCGACCTGGCGGGCCCACAGGTCAGCGGGGAAATCGCGGTCTTCTTCGTAGAGCCAGTCGCCGTTGAGAATGCCGAAGTCGATGGTCTCGCGGACGTCGCGGTTGAGGGTGTCGTAAACCGGCAGCACGGGACCGACGCTGTTGCCGTTGCCGCTCTGGTTGTTGCCGCAGGCGAACTCAAAGCGCAGGTTAAACAGGCCGTCGGGATTGTATTCGGCATTGCGAACTTCGTCAGCGCTGTTGAGGGTGCGGAAGCTGCCGCTCAGTTGAGTGTTGTCGAGGCGGTAAAAATACTCGGTGCGCGGTTTCAGTCCATCGAGGGTGAGGGTGCCGGTGTTGTCGTCGCTGAGTTCGGTGGTGAAAGTGGCGCTTTGGTCGAGATTTTTCTCATCGGTGCCGAACAGCAGACGCACTTCGCCGGGGTAGTTGGTGCGCGCCCACACGGTCATGCTGTCGCTGGCGGGACGACCGAGCAGGGGGCCGTGGGTGACGCGGATGCGGGTGGCTTCACCGTCCTGCGCGGTGAGGTGGGGGGCGGTGATGAGCAGGAGGGCGAGCAGGCAGACGGGAAGTTTCATGGCAGTTCGATTGGCTTGGGGCGGGGGCTGGAAGTTTGCGAAGCGGGGCGGGATTTGTCGAACATGGAATTGTTCGTGAGTGGTTGGTGCGGCTCGTCCAACGGCACCGCCGGGACGGCTGTGCGACCTTCCCGTCCACTGGCTTTCACAGCCTTACTCGAACAGTGTCTCCAGTTTTTCGCGATAGGCGCTGGCGTCGTCGTCGCCCTCGGCGGGGGCCCAGGTGGCGAACCGTTTGTCGTGTTCGGCGTCGTAGGGGCCGCGTTTGATTTCGAGAATCACGGTGTCGGGTTCGAGAATGACCATGCCGTGCCAGAGGTTCGGTTCAATGTCGAGCAGAGCGGACGGCGTGCCGGCAGTGAGTCGCCAGTGGTTGACGATATTTCCCCGATCGTCAAAAAGCACGAAGCCGAGGCCGCCGCGCAGCACCATCATGGTTTCGATCGCGCCGTCGCGCGGGTGCAGGTGGGGTTGCACGTAGGTGCCGGGCAGCATGAAGTTAAACATGCGCTGCACCAGCGCGTCCTGGTTGCGGTGAATCGGCAGGATAATGCGCCGGCGCGGGCTGTTGTGCGCGGCGCTCAGGCCGGCGTTGAGGAGTTCGTCAGTGAGGTGAAAAACATCGCCGGTGACAGGCGGCAGTGCGGTCGGTGAATCGGACATGAACGGAGGCTACTGCGCCGGCGGAGGGATGCAAGACCGGGGCCGCGATCGAGGCGGGCAGCGGGCTTGCCGGAGGTCGGTTCGGGAGCTTACCTTTTGGCAGTCATGTTGACGTTTCGCGACAAGGGTCTAAGCCGCAGGGAGTTTCTGCGCGTCGGTGGCTTGCCGATCGCCGGCATGATGGGCCTGCCGCAGTGGCTGGCGGCGCAGGATGCGACGGCGGGTGGATTCGGCACGGGCAAGTCGGTGGTGTTTCTGTTCATGCAGGGCGGGCCGTCGCAGATCGAAACTTTCGATCCGAAAATGGAAGCGCCGCAGGGCAACCGCAGTGCCACCGGCGAGATTCCGACTTCGATTCCGGGGGTGACTTTCGGGGCGACATTTCCAAAGCTGGCCAGACTGGCGAAGCAGTTGTCGGTGGTGCGTTCGTTCACCACCGGCACCGGCGCGCATGACATCAAGCCGGTGGTCGGCAAGGACACGGCCGGCGCGACGCTGGGTTCGTTTTACTCGCGTTTTGCGGGTATCAATCGCGAAGATACCGGGCTGCCGAACAACGTCACCTTGTATCCGCGGGCGGTGGTGCCGGATGCCAATGCGCCGCTGAAAAAGTTTGGCGATCTCGAGTCGACGGGCCCGCTCGGCGGGGCCTTTGCGCCTTTCGCGATCGGTGCGGGTGGCGAGGCGGAGAGCGGCGGCAGCGCGACCGGCGACATGCAGTTGGTGATGCCGCGCTCGCGTCTCGATGACCGGCGGCATCTGCTCGGACAGTTGAATGACTTGCGCCGGAAAATGGACAAGGTGGGTGGCATCGGTGACCTCGACCGTTTTCAGCAGCAGGCTTTCGACGTTGTGTTCGGTGGCGTCAGCGATGCCTTCGATCTGTCACAGGAAGACCCGCGCACGATTGCGCGTTACGACACCGCTGCCTTGTTTGATTCTTCGAAGGTCGACAAGCGCTGGAACAATCACCGCCTGTATTCGGATCATATGAATTCGATCGGCAAGCTGATGTTGATGGCGCGTCGACTGTGCGAGCGCGGTTGCGGCTTTGTCACGGTCAGTACCGGCTTTGTCTGGGACATGCACGCCGATAAAAACAACGCAACGATGCAGGAGGGACTCGGCTATGTCGGTGCGCCGTTCGATCACGCGGTGTCGGCATTTATCGAGGACATCTACGAGCGCGGTCTGAGCGAGAAGGTCCTGCTGGTCTGCTGCGGCGAGATGGGGCGCAACCCGAAGATGAATGCCAGGGGCGGACGCGATCACTGGGGGCGGATCGCGCCACTGATGTTTTCCGGTGGCGGATTGAACATGGGGCAGGTGATCGGCGAGTCGACCCGCGACGGCGGCGAACCGAGGACCGATCCCTACGGCAACAGCGACTTGATCGCGACGATCATGAACACGCTGCTCGACCTGCCCAAACTGCGCGCCGAAGTCGGTATTCCGCAGGAGATTGCCGATGTGCTGTTCGGCGGGCGAACCATCCGCGGGCTGATGTAGACCTAAAACGGGATGGTCACTGCGATCGATCCGAACTCGGGATCGTCTTTCTGGGTGCGGAATTCCTGGGTGCGGAAGGTGTGCGTGTAGGTGATGTGGGTGCTCCACAGGCGCATGCCGAGGCCGGCCTCGAGCGAGCCGACAAAGTAATCCTTGGTGACGTTGTGGCTGTCACCGGTGGTATTTCCATCGAGGAAAATGTCCCAGGCCTTGGCCTGCGCGTCGGCACCGCCGAACAGGTAGAGGCTGAAGTTACCTTTGCGGATTTTGCGACCTTTGTCGTCGTAGTAGACTTCCTGGTTGTAGGCGGTCGGGCTGAGCTTCTGGTCGGCAAAGTTCTCCGGCAGGTTGTAACCGACGCGCAGCGCCATGCCCAGATTGGCAGCGGTCAGGACGTTGCCTACCGCGACACCGTGACGGGGCAACAGATCCCACTCGACTCCCGGAATGACGAGAGCATCGGTGCGATAGCGGCGCTGGGTGTTGAAAAACAGGTTCACCGCGAGTTCATCCTCCAGCTGGTTGTCCCAGCCCTGGGCTTTGGGGATGTCGCGCCAGTCGTGCACCCAGTCCTGGGTTTCATGGGCGTAGGCACTTTCACCGACCACACCGAGTGACAGCTCGAGCGAGCGAATGGTGTTCAGCGTCTTGGCGTGCAGCGACAGCCCGATCGCGGTCCAGCCGGCGTAGGGGCGGTCGTCGGGGATGAGTTCACTGACCGAGATGTCCGACGGGGTAAACATCAACTGCTGCAGCGAAAAACCGTAATTCATGCGAATGTCATCGCCGTAGCCGAAGTTGAATGCCTCGCGCAGGGTGCGTGAGATGCGTGGCATTTCCTCACCGGACAGGTTTCGCGACAGCCAGGAAAGGCGGGTGCCGTTGGTGTAGTCCTGATCGCTGCCGGCAAACAGGTCGTTTTCGAAGTAGACAGAGAGATTGCCTTCGGTGACACGGTCTTCGCCGGCGACAGGAGCGCCAACGGTATCGACGGCCTGATCGGTGGATTCCTCCATGGCGTCGACGGTTTCGTCGACCGCTTCTTCAACGGCGTCCGGAATGAGCGGGTTGTCGTCGTCCTGAGCGGCGACATGGTAAGGGATGGCGGTCAGAGTGACTGCCACGGACAGGTACAAAGCTATTGAGTAGTGGGTCAATTTCATGGGGGGGGCGTCGCTTTTGCCGACGGTTACATTTCCGGAATCACCCGGGATCACCAACGTTGTGTTCCTGAAGTGCCCGATACAATCGTTCGATCGCTTCATCGATGCTTTCCATCATCATCGATTCCTTAATCTTACTGGCATACATACCGAAAGCGAAAGGAGAAACTGCGGCGACCTCGACGATTTTCCACTGTGCATTTTGCACTTCTGCGAGGAACGAAAAGGCGCGTTCGGCGTCGAGAAAGGTGTGGGTTGCCTCGCGGTAGGCCTGCTCGAGAAGCGGGTGGTCGGGTTCGTGTTCGGAGAGCACGCGGAACAGGATTTCAGAGCTCCAGCGCAACTGGCGAAGTTGGCGTTGCCTGCCGGGGAGGTTGCGAGGCACCATCAGTCCGGTCTGGGCGACACCGCCGAACTGCCACTTCACCAGTTGCGATCCGTCGAGCGCGGTTTGCAGATCGGCAGCGGCATTTGCCGGCTGGAAAAGTTCGCGCCACTCTTCGACGGTCGACAGTCCGGCGGCCTGGAAATTTTGCACACTCATCAGAAAGCCGTAGTCGTCGATGGTGACCAGGGCGTTGCCGCCGACCGCTTGTTTGACTCGATGGCTGAGGATCCGGGACAGGGCGTCATTGGCGCTGCGACCGATGAGGCTGTGAAAGAAAAAGTGCACCCGTTCGTCGCCGGGTTTGATCGAGGGATCGTCTTCGGGATCGCGGAACACTTCAATCAGCAATTTCCCGGCGGTGGGGATTTCGGAGATGATCAGCTGATTGGTAAAATGATCGATGATCGCCCGGGCGTTGGTGTCGGAAATGCTCCAGCGTTCGATCAACCAGTCGGCGATCCGGTCGGGTTCCTGTTCGTCGATGGTCATGCGCCGGTCCATCTCGCTGCGCAGCTCCGACACTTCCCGGGCGAGGCCGGAGCTGAGCGGAATCTTGTGAGCGTTCCAGGTCGGCACGCTGGGCATGCGCCCGTCGGCGCGCTCGACGAAGATTTCGCCGACACCGATTTCGATCAATTTCACCGGCCGGCCGGCGAGCACAAACACGTCACCCATGCGCAGTCCTTTGACGAAGCCTTCCTCAACTGAGCCGAGGCGGCGCCGACCGAGTTTGACGGTGACCATGCCGTCGGCGTGGATGGTGCCGATGTTGACCAGGTAGTCGCGTTCGACCTTTTTGTCCGGCGTGACGTAGACGCCGTCGCCGCGATCGATGATCTTGCCGAAGGTTTCGCGGTACTGGTCACGCAGCGATTCGCCGCCGCCTTCGAGGTAGCGGATGACGCGCTGGAATTCTTTGCGGGTGAGATTCCGGAACGGCCAGGCGCGGGTCAGCGTGACAAACGCATCGTCGGCAGTGATGCCTCCGCCCATGGCCATGCCGACGACGTGTTGAGCGATGACGTCGGTGGCATTTTCGAGAATGCGCACCGCATCGAGATCGCGTTGCTTGGTCATCTCGGCACAGACTACGCACTCGATCAGATCGTTGATGTTGGTGGCGACCAGCACGCCGTGGGACATCTTGTGAATCGAGTGGCCGGAGCGACCGACGCGCTGCAGGGTTCGCGAGATGCCCTTCGGCGTCGACACCATGATCACGGTGTCGATGCAGCCGATGTCGATGCCGAGTTCGAGGCTGGTTGAGCAGACCACGGCGCGCAGCTCGCCGTCCTTGAGCCGGTCTTCGACTTCCAGACGCACGTCGCGGTCGAGTGATGAGTGGTGGGTTTCGATGCAGTTTTCGAGTTTTGGCAGGGCAAGTTTGAGGCGGTGCGAGATGTTCTCCGCGCCGCTGCGGGTGTTGGTAAAGATCAGCGTCGCCGTGTTACGATCGACGATGGCGGCGATGTCGCGAATCATCCGGCTGGCGGTGTAGCCGGCCGGCGGATAAGCTTTGCGGCGCAGTGGCGTCAGCACTTCGACCAGACTGCGGCGTTCGACTTTTGCCTCTTCGAGATGGCAGGGGCGGTCGACGCCGGTGAGAAAATGTCCGACTTCCTGCATCGGTGCGACGGTGGCGGACAGGCCGATGCGGCACAGTTCGCGATCGGCACCGATGATGCCTTCGAGGCGCTCGAGTGATACCATCAAGTGCGAGCCGCGCTTGTTTTCGGCGAGCGCGTGCAGTTCGTCGACGATGAAAAATTCGCAGGTGGCAAAGGCGTCGGCGAAAGCTTTTTGCGGCAGCATGATCGCCAGGCTCTCGGGCGTGGTGATGAGAATGTGCGGCGGGCTGCGGCGTTGTCTGGCGCGTTCCGATTGCGGCGTGTCGCCGGTGCGCAGGCCGACCCGGATGACCTCGCTGAGGCCGAGGCCGTCGAGCGGTTGGCGCAGATTTTTCTCGATGTCGTAGGCCAGCGCGCGCAGGGGGGAGACGTAAATCGCGCGGATCTGTTTGGCGCGCAGTGTGCCGGCGTCGTGGTCCCGTGCGAGCCGGTCGATGACACCGAGAAATCCGGCCAGAGTTTTGCCGCTGCCGGTCGGCGAGGAGAGCAGCACCGATTCGCCGGCGATGATGTGCGGCAGGCAACGCAGCTGCGCATCGGTGGGAGTTTTGAATGCCTTGCGAAACCACTTCGCGACCGGCGGGTGGAGGGTGGCGAAGAATTCGGACTCTGCCGTTCTGTCAGCGGGGGAAGTGATGCCGCCAACTTTACGTGTTTTCGGTGCGCTGACCAGCGTTGGTAGAGGTGGAGATGGTCGCCGGCATTTTGGACTGCGTGCAGCCTGCTGCCGCTTTGTCGTGGCTGCGGCCTGCCGCAGGAGGCGGGCCGTTGGATGGACGCGGGTCAATCAGCAGCGGCAGCAGGCTGCCGGTTGATGAGGCGGCAGCGGGCTGCCGCAGTCCAAGGCCTCCGACCTGATTATTTGCCCACAAAGCCCTCGACGTACTTGGCCAGCATGTCGAACTCGAGATTGACGCGATCACCGGGTTTGCGGTCGCGCAGGTTGGTGACCTGAAAGGTGTGCGGCGTGATCCAGATGGTCATCGAATGTTCATCGACGGCGGCTGCGGTGAGGCTCATGCCGTCGATGGTGATTGAACCTTTGCGGATCAGGTAGCGACGAAATTTTTCCGGCACGCTGATCTGGTAGCGGTGATCCTGACCGTCGAGTTCGAGGGCGAGCACTTCGGCGGTGGTGTCGACGTGGCCCTGAACGAAGTGGCCGCTGAGGCGGTCGCCGATTTGCAGGGCGCGCTCGACGTTGACCAGACTGTCGCTTTTTAAATCCCCGAGATTGGTGACGCGCAGGGTTTCCTGAAGCAGGTCGAAGTCGGCGCTGGTGGCGGACATTTCGGCGACGGTCAGGCAGCAGCCGTTGACGGCGACGCTTTCACCGAGTTCGAGGTCGTCAGCGAAGGGCAGATCGAGCGTCAGGCGGGCACCGCCGTTGTCGAGGTGGTCGAAGGCGTGAACGGTAGCGGGTTGGACGATGCCGGTGAACATGATGGCGGAGTCTAGCACAGGCGGGCGTCAGAGGAAATCAGCGCCAGGTGGCCGAATGCTTTCTCTTTATCTGCGTGATCGTCCAGCGTGGACCGGCGGGACGCCGGTATCACGTTCTCGTCCACTGGCGCGAAGGTTGGAATTTACCCGAATAACTGCGTCAGCGGCTGGCCCTTGTCGGCGAGGGTGAACGGGCGTTTGCTCGGCGAGTAGAGAACGCTGTCGAGCGGCAGGCCGAGGGCGTAGCCGATGGTGGCGTTGAAGTCGGGAATGCGGACGCGGTTTTCGATAATCTCGCTGCCGTTTTCATTGGTCTGACCGTAGATCTGGCCACCGCGGATGCCGCCGCCGGCAAGCAGGCAGGTGAACGCGGCGGGATGGTGGTCGCGGCCTTCGTTGGGATTGATCTCCGGAGTGCGGCCGAATTCGGTGGCGAGCACGACCAGGGTGTCGTCGAGCAGGCCGCGGCGGTCGAGGTCATCGAGCAGGGTGGCGAGACCGTTGTCGAGCATGTCGGCCTGCTCGGGAACGTTGACGAAGTTGGCGTTGTGTGTGTCCCAACCGCTGAGGCTGACTTCGACAAAACGCACGTCGTGTTCGATCAGTCGGCGGGCGAGAACGCAGCCCTGGCCGAAGGGGTTTTTGCCGTAGCGGGCGCGCAGTCCGTCCGGCTCCTGATTGATGTCGAAGGCGATCAGGTCGCGGCTCTTCATCAGTTGCACGGCATCGGCGTACATGTCGGTGTAGGCGCGGACATTTTTCTGCTGATACTTTTCGGTAAACTCGCGGTCGAGTTTCTTCGACAGGTCGAGGTGGTAGGCGAGTTCGGTATCGGTGACGCCGGTGCGCGGTGCGCTGTTGCGCAGACCTTCCTCGGGATTGTTGACCATGAGCGGCGAAAAGCGTGACTCGAAAAAACCGGAACCGGGATGGCTCGACTCGTTGCCGATCATGACATTGGCGGGCAGCGAAGGATTTTGCGGGCCTTCGAATTTCAGCGCCCAGGCACCCATGGCGGGATGGCGGATCGACGAGCGCAACTCGTAGCTGGTGTGCATGTAGTAGTTGCCCTGCTTGTGCGCGCCCTGGGTGGAAGTCATCGAATTGATGACCGCGATCTTGTCCATCTGGCGGGCGGTGCGCGGCAGATACTCGGAGATGCGCACGCCGTCGGCCTTGGTATTGATGGCTTTGGTCGGTCCCATGGCTTCGTTGCCGGGCTTGGGATCGAAGGTGTCGAGGTGGCTCATGCCGCCGTTCATGTACAGGTAAATGACCCGCTTGGCGGTCGCGACCTGACGCAGCGTCGAGGCGCCGGCCCCGGCGGCATTGAGGCGGTGGGCGCCGAGTAGTCCGGCGGCGGGCAGAGCGCTGACGCCGAGGAAAGTTTTGGCGGCGCGCGACATGAAGCGGCGGCGCGAGAGGTCGGAATCGGTAGGCATGAATGAAAGGAGGTAGGAGTTCGGAGGTGGGAGTCAGGAGCTCCGCGTTGAATGCTTTTTCGAGAATTGGCGCTACTCGATGAACAGGAACTGGCGGGTGTTGAGCAGGGCCCAGACGATGCCGACCGGGTTGGTTTCTTTTTTGCTGAGTGCCTCGGTGAGCAGGGCGCTTTCTTCGGCGCGGGGATCGCGGCTGAGCATGGCCTGGTAGATGACGCGAACGATTTCGTCGGGTGATTCAGCGTCCTGCAAGGTGCGACGCAGTAGCGAATAGCGCGAGCCGAGTGCGTTGATGACCTCGCCGTTGAGCAGTTCCAGGGCCTGCGGAATCGATGCCTGGTCGTTGGCGTTGTCGATGACTTCCCGGTCGGACTGACCGAATTCGCGCAGGAAGTGGCCGTTGGGTGCCGGTGACGTCAGTTCGGAGGCGCGCACCAGGCGGTTGCGGGCGCGCACGAAGGCGTCGTAGGCGCGGCGTTCTTTTTTGTCGTCGACGTTCCAGTCGCGGAGTTCCTGCTCGCGGCGTTCGTTGTTGGCCTGGCGGCGCTCTTCTTCACGCGGGGCCATGATGCGATCGACGACGTCCTCCATCAGGGTGCCACCGTAGCCGGCGCCTTTGAGACGACTGTCGGTTGCATCGCCGGCGCCGATCTTGCCGGGTTTTCCGGACTCGGCCAGAAAGTTCGGATCGCGTTCCAGCAGGGCGGCGAGTTCGCTTAGAAATTCGGCTTCGCCCTCGTCTCCAGCCGTCGCGTTGGCAACGGCGCCACCTTTGACCAGCTCGATTTTCTGTTCCAGACCACGGCGGTAGATGCGCTCGGCAACGTGCTCCTGGAGTTGGCGGCGGATTTCAGCGACGGCTTGCTGGGCGGCATTGATTTTCTCGGCGTCGCCGTCTTCCCGGGCGGCGGCGAGGGCGACCTGGGTTTGCTGGATTTCTTCGGACAGTCGGCGCTGCACGGCGGCGATTTCAAGGGCGCCGTCGAGCAGTTCCTGTGGCGATAGATCGTAGATGGAACGGGCGATCCATTCGGTCTTGGTCACGGTTCGTTCGCGCGCCAGTTGCGCACCCGGGCTGCGGGCATCGGGTTCCTCAACGATCATGGCAATCACCGAGTCCCAGATCTGCTCGGCGCTCATGCGACGCAGCAGCGGTCCGGGGAAGTGATAGGGGAGGCCGGGCGTAACATCTTCGGTGTGAGCTTCACGCTGATAAGTGCGGGTGCTGTAGAGCATGCGCAGGAATTTCTTCATGTCGTAGTCGAAAGCGATGAAGCGCTGCTCGAGAAAGGCGAGCAGCTCGGGGTTCGAGGCAACCGATTCGGCACGCAATTCGTCGGCGGGCTCGATCAGTCCGTAACCCATGACCTTTTTCCACAGCCGGTTGGCGATGACTTTGGTGAAGCGCGGATTCTCCGGTGACGTCATCCACTCGGCGAAAGCTATGCTGGGGTGGGTTGCCAGCGCGTCATCGTCCTTACGATCGATGGCGAGCCTTGGACCGAAGGGCGTCTCCGGCCAGATGACGGATTTTGGTTTGGCGTCGTCGTATTGATAGTCGTGCGGCAGGCGCGGCATGCGGTCGGTCCGGCGCACGCTGTTAAAGCGCACCGGAAACAGAATCTCACTGATGGCTTTGCGCATTTCGCGGGTGTCGTAGCTGCCGTCGCCGGCCATCATCGACATTGACATCGACATGGCCCCGCCGCCGTCGTCGTCGCCACTGCTTGCGGCAGCGACTTTTGCCGCCGGTTTCCCGCCTTTACCTTGCGCGTTGCCCCTGGACTTGCCGGCGCCTTTGCCGCGCAGTTGTTGGCTGTAAAGAACGGTCGCCGCGCGGGCGTTGTCTGAATCATTGGTGGTCAGCACGCCGTAGGTGAACGCCGCCATTTTGTAGTAATCCATCTGCGTCCACTCATCGAAGGGATGGTCGTGGCACTGAGCGCAGACGATCTGGGTGCCGAGAAAAACCTGCGAAGTCAGCGCCAGATTGTCGAGCGGCATGCCGTAGTCGCGCAGGTAATAACCGACCGCTCCGTTGTTCCAGCTCTGGCCATCGGCGGCGATCAGAGCGCGCGCCATTTCGTCGTAGGGCATGTTGTCGCGCAGCGCATCCTTGATCCACTCGAGGTAGGCCATGCCGGCGGGCGTGCTGTTGCCGTTGCCTGAGATGCGGGTCTTGGCGCGCAGCAGATCGGACCAGTAGTTAAAAAAGTGATGAACGTAAGCTTCCGACTCAAGCAGCTGGTTGATCAGTCGATTGCGTTTGTTGGCGCCGGTGTCGGCGAGAAATGTCTTCGATTCTTCGCGGGTCGGAATGCGTCCGGCGATATCGAGATAAATGCGGCGCACAAAGGTCTCGTCGGAAACCTCCGGGTGAGCTTCAACATCGTTCGCGGCATAGCCCGCTTCGATGAATTGATCGATGCGATCAGCGGCGGTGACGCGTTTGGTTCCGCTGTCAGCTGCCTGTAGTCTGCCAGCCGCGGTGCCTGCCAGCAGGACCACGGAGAGCGCGGCGCATAAAGATGATAATTGAAGACGAGGCATGGTCACAGCGTGTTGAACAATTTGCGGTCGCACGGGTCGACGGAGAAATTTAAGGGCGGGATTTCAACCCCCGGGATCGCCAAAAGTTACTCCCACGCTGACGCATTTCCAAAGCGAACTTCACGGCTCGGCGGAGCACAAAAAAGCGCGCCACAGCTTCTCAGCTGGACGCGCTCTTATGAACAACGGCGGAATCGCCGCATGGTGAACTGATCAGTCCGACGTGGCCACCGCTTCGGCACCACGCTCGCCGGTGCGAATGCGGACGGCTTCGGAGACGTCTGAGACAAAAACTTTACCGTCGCCGATTTTGCCGGTAGCGGCGGATTCGACGATCGTTTTGACGACCACTTCAGCGTCTTCGGTGACGATTTCGATCTTCACCTTGGGCAGAAAATCGACGGTGTACTCACTGCCGCGGTAGATTTCAGTGTGACCTTTCTGGCGGCCGAAACCTTTGACTTCAGTGACGGTCATGCCGTGTACGCCAACGGCGGTAAGGGCTTCCTTCACTTCTTCGAGTTTGAAGGGTTTGATAATGGCTTCAACTTTTTTCATGTTCTTAGTGTTTCTTGGGTGGTCGTTTTGCTTTCTTAAAGTTCGGAAAAGCGATGTTGATCCACAGGTAATGCATTCCCCGTGCCAACTTGAAAATTTTCGTGTTTTGCAGGCTAAGCAAGGGCTTGGCACCCGATCTCATTGCAGAAAGTGGTAAATAAATTATCAAACTGTGATAAATTATTTATCACATGCCAAATGCCACACGTCCTCCAGGCGCCAATGCGGCTCGAGTTCTCGTCGTGGAGCCCGATCCTGTCTCGGTCGGTCGTCTGGTAAGCGCTCTTGAGCGTCACGATTACTACCTGCAGGTGGTCGCAGACGGTGAACTCGCGCTCGAACGGATCGACAGCGATCATTTCGATGCGGTCATTGCCGAGTATCAGTTGCAAAAGGTGAGCGGTGCGGGGCTGATCGTCGCGCTGCAAAAACGACTGCCGCGCCTGCCGGTTTTAATCGTTGCCGGGGACAGTGGCAGTGCCGCGGCGATCGAAGCGATCAAGGCGGGCGCCTATGATTTCCTGCCCAAGCCGATCAACGGCGACGAAATTCGCAAGGTGCTCGGAGAAGCGATCACTGCCTCGCGGCGCATGTCGAAGGCGGTTGAGATTGGCAGCCTGAGCGAGTCCGAACCCGGCGCCGACGCGATCATCGGGCGCAGTCGTGAAATGATGCGTGTCTACCGCGAACTCGGTTTGTTGTCTGCGACGCCGGTCACGGTGATGATTCGCGGTGAGACCGGCACCGGTAAGGAACTCGTCGCCCGGGCGCTGTATCAGCATGGGCACCGTGCGCACAAGCCGTTCATCACCGTCAATTGCGCAGCGATTCCCGAGAACCTGTTGGAGAGCGAGTTGTTCGGCCACGAGAAAGGAGCGTTCACCGGGGCCGTCGCCACGCGCATCGGCAAATTTGAGCAGGCTCGCGACGCCACTCTGTTCCTCGATGAAATCGGCGACCTCGATCTGTCGCTGCAATCCAAGCTGTTGCGCGTACTTCAGGAGCGACGTTTTCAACGCGTCGGTGGCCGCGACGACATTGCGGTCGACGTGCGCGTCATCGCTGCCACGCACCGCGACTTGCAGCGCATGGTCGTCGAGGGCACGTTTCGCGAAGATCTTTTTTACCGGCTCAATGTCGCCTCGATCGATCTGCCGCCGCTGCGCGATCGGCGCGAGGATCTGCCACTGCTGATCAATTTCTTTTTGCGTCGCTACGGCAGCGAACTCGGTATTGCCAGCCCGGCGATCACTCAGCGGGCGATGCGCTACCTCGAAGAACAACCCTGGCCCGGCAATGTCCGCCAGTTGCAAAATGTCATCCGCAGGGCGCTGTTGCTGCGCCGCGGTTATGCCATCGATCGCTCCGATCTCGACGAAATCATCCGCGAAGCCGAGAGTCCGCCGGTCGAGGGCGACGCTGCGTCGCTCAGCCTCGGCCATCACGTCAGGGAAGTGCTCGTGCAGGCCCGCGAAGGTCGCGTCGAGTCCGCTTACGAAGCGATGCGTGATCGGGTTGAACACGAACTGTTCAGTGAGGCGCTGCGCATGACGCGCGGCAATCAGGCGCGCGCCGCGCGATGGCTCGGCATTTCCCGACTGACGCTGCGTGAAAAGCTGAAACGCCACGGGCTGCATCCGAAGCGTTAGCTGGCGTTAATGCAGGGCGAAGTTTTTGTTCCCGGCTGGACCGGTCGACCGACCGACCACGGCCTGACGGACCGCGGCTACGTGCGATCCTCTGCAGGACGCTGCAGCTGCGAGCATCGGAGGCTGGTCGGGCTTGACGATCCGTAGCCGCCTTTGTCAAAAGGTGGACCTTGGGTTGCAAGATCGCTTACACTTGGCGGAAGCGAATGCCTGCTCTCTCGAAAATTTCCTGCCGACTCGCCCTCGTGGTCTGCCTTGCCGCAGCGGCATCGGCGCGGGCAGACGACAAGAGCGTCGAGTTTAACCGCGACATTCGGCCGATTCTCTCCGACAACTGTTTCTTCTGTCACGGCCCCGACCCGGCCACCCGTGAAGCCGGCCTGCGCCTCGATCAGGAAGACGCCGCCAAAGGCGACAATGACGGCGTGACTGCGATCGTTGCCGGTGACATCGATGCCAGCGAGTTGATTTATCGCATCTTCGCAAGCGACCCGGATGAGTTGATGCCGCCCGAAGACTCCGGGCGGCATTTGACCGCCGCGCAAAAGGACCTGCTCAAGCGCTGGATTGAGCAGGGCGCCCAATGGCAGGAACATTGGGCCTTTGTCGCCCCTGAAAATATCCAACTGCCGGCGTCGACCGTCGATGATCCGCGGGTGCAAAGCGGTAACGGTATCGACGCTTTCGTGCTGCAGCGTTTGCGCGAGGAACAACTCGAGCCGTCACCCGTCGCCGACCGCGAAACCCTGATCCGTCGCGTCACTCTCGACCTGACCGGGCTGCCGCCGACGCTCGCTGAGGTTGATGCCTTTCTCGCCGACGACTCCGCGCAGGCTTATGAAAAAGTCGTCGACCGATTGCTCAGTTCGCCACGTTATGGAGAAACCATGGCGCTGCCCTGGCTCGACGCCGCCCGTTTTGCGGACAGCGACGGCTATCAGAATGACGGCCCGCGCAGCATGTGGCGTTGGCGCGACTGGGTGATCGATGCCTACAACCGCAACCTGCCCTTCGATCAGTTTACCATCGAGCAACTTGCCGGCGACCTGTTGCCGAACGCCAGTCTCGATCAGAAAATTGCCACCGGATTTAACCGCAATCACCGCTACAACTCCGAGGCTGGTCTGGTGCTCGAAGAGTTCCGTCTCGAAAATGCCGTCGACCGCGTCGACACCACCTCAACCGTCTGGATGGGCCTGACCATGGGTTGCGCGAGATGTCACGATCACAAGTTCGATCCAATCAGCACTCGCGATTACTACCAGCTGATCGCCTTCTTCGACAATATCACCGAGTCCGGCCGCGCCATCAAATTTGGCAACTCCGAACCCTATATCACGGCGCCGACGGCTGAGCAGCAGGTGCGCCTCGCCAGGTTGGATGATGCTCTCGCGTCGGCTGAGAAAAAACTGCGCGAGGCTCTTGCCGCGGGGCCTGCGGTCGCCGCCCGCCGGCGCTGGGCGGAGCAGGAAACGGTTGGCGCGAGTGCGCAGCAACGCATTGCCGAAGCCATGGTCTCCGGGCAGCGCAGTCTGTATTTAAATTTCGAAAGCCCGCCCGTGGCAGCACCGTCCGTGCCCAAAAAAGTCGCTAAAGGAAAAGGCAGAGCCGGGCAGGCAACTCCGCCGAACGGCATTCTCAGTATCGAAAACGGATCGCCGGCGCGCATCGACGGCCCGCTCGGCAGGGCGGGTGGTTTTGCCGCCGCCGATGATGTCTTTCGAGCGACCAGCGATCATCGTTTTCAGACTCAGGAGCGCTGGGCCGTGGCGATGTGGATCCGACCCGACCAGATCGACGCCGGTGTGGTCCTGTCCAAGCAGACGCCGAATATCCTTCGGCCGGGACTGGCCATTGAACTGCACGATGGCAAGCTGCGCGTTTATTCGATCACCCGCTGGGTGGCGGGAGTCAACGGGATCGAAACGGCGGCGCCTGTCGCAGCCGGTGAGTGGCTCCATGTGACGGTGGTCAACGACGGCAGTCAACGCGCCGGAGGCATACGCCTTTACCTCGACGGCGAACCCGCAGCGGTCGAAATATTGCACAACACCAACAGCAACACCGGCGGCGGAGTCGCCACGACGCCCCTGCTCATCGGTGGCGGAGTTCACGGGGCGGGTTACCGCGGTCAGATCGATGAAATCCGTGGTTACGACCGCAGTCTCTGGCCGGATGAAATCGCCGCGCTGGCGCTGCAGCCGCACCAGTTTGCCGAATCGGAAGCCGCTTTCCTCGCCGATCCGGAAGGCGCGGATGTCCCGTTGAAGGCGCTCGCCGCCGCCCGCGATCAGGCGCGCATGGCCCGGCAGAAATTCCGGGACAGCCTGCCGACCACGATGGTTATGGAGGAGCTGCCGACACCGCGCGATACCTTCATTCGTAACCGCGGCGTCTACGACGACCTCGGTGAAAAAGTCGAGCCCGACGTTCCCGCCGTCTTCGCCGACCTGCCTGACGATGCGCCGCGCAACCGGCTCGGCTTTGCGCGTTGGTTAGTGTCCGGAGAGCATCCGCTGACCGCCCGTGTCGCCGTCAACCGCTACTGGTTACGCTACTTCGGCACGGGTCTGGTGAAGACCGCAGAAGATTTCGGCCAACAGGGCGAACTGCCCAGTCATCCTGAATTGCTCGACTGGTTGGCCGGCGAGTTCGTCGCCAGTGGCTGGGACGTAAAGGCCATGCAGCGACTGATCGTGACCAGTTATACCTACCGGCAAAGCTCAGCGCTTAGCGCAGAGTTGATCGAGCGCGATCTCGACAACCGCCTGCTGGCGCGCGGACCGCGGCAACGGCTGGCGGCTCATGTGATCCGCGACCAGGCGCTGGCGCACAGTGGATTGCTGGTCGAAAAAATCGGTGGTCCTTCGGTTCGACCGATGCAACCTGACGGCTTGTGGAAAGAGATGAGCAACGAGGTCTACCGGGTCGGCACCGGCGACGACCTTTACCGGCGCAGTCTCTACACTCTGTGGAAGCGCACCGTGCTGCCGCCGGGCATGGCGGTCATGGATGCCGCCGATCGCGAAACCTGCGCCATCAGTGTGCGTCGTACCAACACTCCGCTGCAGGCCCTGACCCTGCTCAACGAAACGGTATTCATCGAATCCGCACGTCAACTCGCGGAACGTATTCTCAACGAAGGGGGTAACGATCCGGTGAGCTACGCGTTCCGCCTGATCACCGCCCGCAATCCGACCGGCGCAGAAAAGGCCCGGCTCAGGGCAGCCTACGCCGACTATCAAAAAACCTTCGCCGCCGATCCTGACGCAGCCGGCAAATTACTCGCCGCCGGCGGTGGCAAAATCGCGGGCGGAAGCGCAGTCGCAGAACTCGCCGCTGCCATGACTCTGGCCAACGTGCTGTTAAATCTCGACGAGGCGATCACCCGCGAGTGAGTGATGCGTCCCGGTGGGGCAGAAAACAGAATGGCCATCCCAGCCCGATCATCAGCAGGGGAATGCACCAGCCGGTTTTGAGTGCGTGCAGGGCATCGGCTTGACCCGGATGGGGGATGAGGTGCAGCAGGAGAACAGCGGCGGGGATGGCGGTGAGATAAAGTATCACGCCTTGAAAAAGCGCGCCTACGCGGAAGCGAATTCCGAACAGCCGGCAGATCAGCCAGAAAACCGGCGGCACGGCGGGGAAGGTGAAATAGATCGAGTTCATCAGCAGCCAACGAAGTGCCGGTGCCAGCGAATCGGGTAGCATGAGTCCTGCCCAGGTGTGGCCGTAGTGATTGTAGATTCCCCAGCGGATCAGCAGGTAGGCGGCGCAGGAAAAAACGCCAAGCGTCGCCAGCAACAGGTAGGATCGAACCGGGCTGCGGATGTCGGCCTGATGGTTTACCCAGAACAGAAACATCGTCAGCCCAAGCGGAAGTGCGAGGTGGAAGTAGCTGATCCAATGCAGTCCGCCCCATCCGCGCAGCCACACTTCCGCGTACCAGATCGCCGCCGAACAAACGCTGATCGCGATCAGCGAACCGGGAGGGCGACGGCTGTTTTTGCCCCGCTCGATCAGGCCGCTACGAACTTTATCGATCCAGCTCATCGGTGATGCATTTTAGCGGTTCGCCTCGCGAAAACGAGCTTGCCGCGCCGTGTGCGCAAGCGGTGGGTGGTGGCGTTGATCAAGCCCGGTGGCGCGAGCATTGCCCGGCCGGGCGGGACTGTCAGTGGTCGATTTCAGCTTCAGGAGAGCCTGCCTTTTTCCATCGTGCGGATATGGCGGACCACCGAAGTGATGACGATGACCAGACCGAGGATGGTAACCGGCACTCCCCAGGCAGTGATCGCGAAACCCTGCTCGACGCCACTGGTAATGACACCTTTGGCAATCGGGCCATCGGGGCTGTCAGGTGCGTTCAGCGCTTTCTGAAAGAAAACGAAATTCTGCAGAAGCAGTACTGCGAAGGGCAGTATCAGCATTGCCCCGCCAAGTCTGAACGGCCACTGCTGCAGAAGTTGCTTGCGAGGTGGACCGTTCACTTTTCTGATCGAGCCGGAGAATTTTTAAAGACCATCCAGACTGTCGACCACCGCGCGCTTCCCGGGCTCGGCGCCGAGGTGGCCCATGTGACCTCCGTTTGGCATGACTTTCATGTGATTGGCAGGCACGAGTGAGCGCATCCAATCGAGGTCGCCGTCGCGGAGCAGAAAATCGTCGTCGCTGGCGATGATGCGCAGGTCGGGCACGCTGCGCAGGCCGGCGGTGAAGTTGCGCAGGTTGGCGGAGCGCACGATGTCGTCGCTGTTCACGGGTGCGGACTGACCATCCGCGGTGCGATAGCCGCCATTTTCATAGTAGGGAACGACGAAGTGATTCAGATAGTCAGAGTAGTTGTAGTGCCCGATCTCTTCGTAGACTGCAGCGCGGCGGAATTTGCGGATCGGCTCCTGAATGACGCCAAGATTGTGGCGTGACTGGCTGGAGTAGATGATGTCGCGCAGGATAGTGCGGTAGGCGTAGCCGACGAGAAAGCCGGACTCGGTGCGGTCGAACGGCAGGGCGGGGGGAGCTTCGGCAGCCTTGCCATTACCGGCGCTGGCGGCTCCAGCGGCGATCAGAAATGCGACTTTGCGAAACGCCTCCTCGATGCGCGCAGTGCGTTCGTCAGCCGGCCAGTTGAGGGCAATTTTGTAGAACGAGTCGAGCGCGTCCATGCCGTGTAGAAGATCAACCGGAGGATTGATGGCGATGTAACGCTCGAAGTGGATGCGGTGGTGTGTTTCAGTCTCGTGACGGGCGGCGAGCAGCATGGTCTGAAAGGCGCCCATCGAAAAGCCGAGCAGGGCGCGCTTGCCGGTACGGTCGCCGTATTTCGCTTCGAGATCGAGATCGATGGCGTCAATGGCGACGTGCATGTCGCTGTTGTCGATCGAGGCATAGCCGGGTACCGCGGCGGTCGACGCGGCCTCCATGAATTCAGCGTTGAACACACTGCTGATCGTCACGACCGAGTAGCCGTGTTCATAAAGCAGCTCTGCGATGGCCAGCGAAGGGCGCTCCATGCGGTGACCGCCCAGCCCGGGCAGGACGTAAACGACCGGAGCATGTCCGGGCTGTAGCCAGAGTGAATAAGGCAGGCGCTGGCCGGTGGTTGAGAGGCGGACCGAACGGGCCTTGGCACGCTCCGGAAATTCGGCGTCGCGGTGGGTGAAGAACACGGCATTGAGCGAACTCAGCGCCGGCTCGGCGGGCGCTGCCGTGATTTGAAACTCGTCGATGTCGTTGGCGCGCACCAGCGAGGACGCCTGACGGGCAAAGGCGTAGGAATCGGTGCCGGCTTCGGTCAGGCGTTTGAATTCGCCGGTGTTGTCGGAGATGGTGTTGAAACTGAGTCCGTAGAGGGCGTAGTTGTAAGGGTTAGGTGCCCAGGTGACGGGGTTGGAAGCGGTGTCGAGCAGCAGGCCGATGCCGTCGCGTTCGCTACTCGGGCCGAGGATGGGAATGACAAAATACATCGACGGATCCCAGCCCCAACGTCCGAAGGTCTGACCGAAGTCGGCTTTGGATCGGGGCATCTCCCAGCTGGTGGCGGGATCGAACAGGCCGGCGACCCCGAGGGTGCTGTTGACGGCGAAGCGGTGTGTCTCCTGGCGAGCCCCGTTGAAGCGGCCTTGCAGCAGGTTGTTAATCAATCGCTTGGGGTAAGTGATGTTATCCGTGAAATTGTTTACTTTTTCCCGCACCGGTTCGCGCACGATGAAGCGGTAGCCTTTTCCGACCGGGTGGATCAGGCGATTGATGACCACCGTGTTGAAGCTCCACGTCGCCCGATTGATCGGTTCGAGTGGATCATTGATCAACCGGGGCACGACGATGGCGTCGTCAGCGACGAGTTCGTAACGGCCGCCATCTTGAGCGTAGGTCGAGACCGCGAACAGAGATATAAGGCCTACGACTAAAGCTCTACGGGTAAACATTGGAAGAAATGCTATCATTGCTATAGTAATCAGGCAACGCGAAATGGGTCGTGATGTCGGGCTGAAAGCCGGCGCAATGGCGGCTTGCGCCCGCATGGGTTCGGGTGTCAGTCTTTGACCGGTCGTAGTTTCTATGAAAGCACAAAAGGCGCTTGTTCTGTTCCACCTCATGGCAATCTGCATCGCTGCAGGCTTGCTCAGCTCATGTTCAACCGGCTCCGGATCCGGCTTCGGTCCCTCGCTGATGGCGGCTCCGCAGGTGATCAATGTTTCGCATTATGATCCGAAAGAGCGGCAGCGCAGCGGCGCTTCCTATTCGCCATCCGATCTGTCAGCGCTGAAGCGCAACGGAGCGCTCGGTTTGATCGCCCGTTCGGGAAAAGGCCGGACGACCGATACCAAATGCGCGACTTTTCTGCGTTCCGCGGAGCGCGAGGGCATGCTGATCGGGTCGTACTATTTCATCCTCAAGGGGGTTGATCCGCTGTGGCAGGCGAACCGTTTTGTCGACCGGATGCGCGAGATCAAGGTGTCGCAGGGGCTGCGCTCGTCCGGTGTGCTCATGGTGGTCGACTTTGACAGTAAATCGACTGCGGCTGAAATGGTCGCCGTGGTCGATCGGGTGAAAAGCCGCACCGGAAAAGATCCGGTCGTTTACCTGGAAAACAGTCTGCCGTTCATGCACCGGCTCAATGCTGCCAGCGACGCGCAAAAGCGCCGGCTGCGGCAGTGCCCGTACTGGTTGGCGCTTTATTCTGATGATCACCCGGGGCGTCAAACGCCGGCCGAGGTGATGAACCAATACGGTGTCTGGAGGCACTGCATCATGTGGCAGTACGGAGGAGTCGAATGGAGTCGTGGTCGCTCGCATTCGAAACACTACAACCGTGGCAAATTCCGTTCGCCGGAGTATTTCGGCAATCTCGACCGGCCGATCGAGCGCAACGCGTTTAACGGCACCAGCGCACAACTCCACAGTTTTTGGAATCGCTACGCGTGGAACTGGTAGATCGACGCTCGCAGACAGACGGCAACGCGGCCGGCGATCGAGCTTTGGCAATCGGCAATCCAGACCGTACCCGGGTCTTTTGTGGTAAAGCAGGCGATGTATAAATAAGCAGCCTGGCAATAAGTTGACAGCACCGGACTGATCGATGGCAGTGATGCCATGCAGGGAGGGGGCGGGCGGTGTTAGCTAGCCGCTTTGCCCGCTGAAACCAGTCGATAGACGCCTGCGGAACCGTAGTTTTTGGCCATCTTGCGTTGGCCGACGTAGTTGCAGTTGAAGCTGCGCACCCCTTCGAGTGCGGCGAGCGCGGCGAAGGCTTCGGTCGCGTAGACCTGGCCGGGTTGGGTGACCGGCTCGAGGCGCGCGGCGTGGGTGACGTGCGAGCCGGTGTAGGTAAATTCGCGGGTCACGGGATCGCTGAGTCGAAACGCGGGGCCGGCGTGGACGGCGGTGCGGATCGCCAGATCGGCGGGCAGATCGGAATCGCGCCACACGGCGTTCGGGGAGTTGAGTCGCTCGCTCATCGCCAGGGCGAAACCGCCACAGGCTTGGACCGTGTCGAACACCATGTAGATCGCGTCGCCCCAGGTGTTGACCACCACCGGTGCATGCACGCTCATGTCGAGCAGTTCCGAAACCTGGCGCATGTAGCGATTCTGAAACTGCGGCAACAGTTCTTCGGTCAGTGAGCTGAAATTTTTTACATCGGCGAACAGCATGGCGCGCACTTCCTGACCGACGTTACCCGGTTTGGTGATCTTGATTTTGCGCCGTGAACGAGTCGATTTCTGCGGTGGGGGATCCGAGGGAAGAATGATTTGAGCCGGCGAAATGCGTGCGCCGTCGGACTGTCCTACCCGCTGGTTCCAATCTTCGACAAACTCGCCGGTGCCCCCCGGGCCGCGTGGCGGTTCGCCGTCCCAGACCGCGAGTGCGGCCAGAGCGAAGCCGCCCAGCCGGGCGCGCAGCATGGCCGATCCGACCAACACCTGATTGCCGTAGCGGAACATCAGCGCTTGCTCCGAGAGCGGAGGAAAATGCCGTCCCAGGCACTCGACGCGCGAGGCTTCTGCGATGGCGGAGTCAAATCGTTGACACCAATCGGCACCGAAGGGTTCGACCGAGAGTCGCCGGAATTCGGCGACGCTGGCCGGCAGGATAATCTGCGTCTCGATCTTCAGGGCAGCGGCTTCCTCGAGCAGCAGCAGGTCCGATCCCGCAGCGGCGGCGCAGTAAACGGCGACTGGTGATATCTGCTCCAGTGCGGTGCGAATTTCGCCGCGCACCCGGCTCTCCTGGCTTGCCGGAAAACGAGCGTCGGATTCAGCGGTGTTTTCCCCGTCAGGCACGACGCCGGCGAAGACCAGCACCGATGGGAGCGGCAGCACTTCGTCCAGCCAGGTTTGATCACCGCCCAGCGCGTCGAGTAAATGCGCCGCCTGCTTGCGCGTGGTGGCAATGTCGCGTGGCGAATGGCTGCGCGCTTGGTGGTAATTTCGATAGCACTCGGCGGCCTTGTCGAGGTCGCCGAGGATGAGCTGCGCTTCACCTTTGCTGGCCCAACCCCACTCACTGTCGTCAGCCAGCTCGAGCACCTTAGCTGCCCAATCGCGGGCTGCCGATTGATCGCCGTTCATGGCATACAGGGCGGCGACATTGATCGCGGGAAAGACATCGCCGTCGCCTTCTTCAAATCCCTTTTGATACCACTCGATCGATTGCTGAAGATGCCCGGCGCTGCCCTCATCGTGCCAGCGTTCCTTGCATAGTCGACCAAGTGCCGAAGCGATTTCACGTCGCTCCGCTGAGCCTTTCTCACACCGGTCCAACCAGGTGAGCAGTTCCTGTTCGGCTTCTTCGGTGCGGCCTTCATGGGCCATCGCCAGCGCCCGGTCGCGAGCCAGGTGCAGCATCAATTTGGGTTCGTCGATGACACGCAGGCCTTCATTGGCCAGTTCGTAAACCAGTGCCAGATCGCCCACCGAAAGTGCCGTCGAGGTCAGCTGGCAGTAGAGCTTAGGGTCGGCACCCCAGTGAAAGCCATCGGCGCGCAGGGCCATCACCTGACGGACACCGCGCACGCCGCCGCCCGATTGTTCCCATACCGTGCGCGCCTTGCTGGCGTAACGTTCGAGGAAATATTGTTCCGGGGGGTCTTCGATGCGGTAACCGAGTTTCAGGATCGCCCGCAGGGTTTGTTCGGCGGTGTTGCGATCGTATTCCCGCTCGCTCTCCGGGAGATCGGAATAGGCCACCAGGGTTGGGTTGGTGAGCTTCTGATCGTTGCGCTCCGGCCCCCACGTCCAGCCGTCGGCGAGCCGGCCGAGTGCCCATCGGTCGTGTACATTTTCGGCGAGGACCTCGCGCAGATGCTGCAGCGAACCATTCAGTTCGACGCCGTCAGTATTGATCGGCTCGGGTGTGTAGCTCGGCTCCTCTTTGTCACTCACCCATCGAAACTAGGCGCGCGGCATCGCGCCGACAACACCTTTTCCACGCTGCGGGCGGCGTTTTGGATGGCACTGCTTTGCGTCTATGCCAGCCCATTGACAGCCGGGCCGGGTCAATGCATCGTCGCGGTCTTGAATCTTCGCCTTTTCAAACTTGGACGCCTGTTTATTTGGCTGGCGATGTTTGGCATGCTCGACTTGCACTGGGTCAGCTTGCAGTCGGCGGCATGGGTGAAGATGATCTGCAGCGATCTCCAGCAGATCGAAGTGGCGGCGGATGGCGAAAAGGTGAATGTCCTCGACGTGGTGATGCGCAATGTCTCCGGTGAGAATCCGTGCGATTTCTGTCGCGCAATCACCGAGGAGAAATCCAACGACAGCGAACAGGAGCGGGAAGCGCGCAGCAATCAACGCGTCGAACTGGTTCCTGCCGAAAGCCGGTCGCTGTGGCTGCGTCCACGTGGTCCCGAACGCCTGAGCGTTGTGTCCACCAGCGAACAAGCCGCAAGCTGGCGCAGCAAACCGCTTTCGCCGCCTCCCCGCGCCTGCTGATACGGCGCTGTGGGCACTTTTGCAGTGTCTGCAAGCGACTGGCAAAAGACGTTCGCCCGTTGCGGTCCGATGGATCCAGCGATCCCGGCCGATAAATCTCGAACCGATGTGCGGTTCGATGGGCCGCGTCATCCGGCACGCCTGAGCGGCGTTGCCTGCAGGCCAGCCTGAGCCACTTCGAGCGCTGCGGCGCGACGAAGCCTGTTCCCGGACCTCTGTCCGGATTCTCAAACGGTGCGCGCGCACCTTAAAAACAGATTCTTTATAACCAATTAAAAACCAGATCTTAATGAAAACCAAACTAACCCTAATGATCGCCGCAATCGCCGCGACATCATCCCTTCAGGCCGGCGAGTACGCCGATGCCATCACCCGGCCGCCCGTGCACGATCCGTCGTCCTATCTTTGGGATTCGCACCGTGTCGACAGCCATGCGCCGATCGGCGTGATGGCCGATCACACCCACGAAGCCGGCGAAGTCATGCTCAGCTACCGCTGGATGTACATGTCGATGGATGGCCACCGCGCCGGTAACGACGAGCTGTCGACTCAGCAGGTGTTCGACCGGGGCTTCGGCGCGGCGGCACTGGAGATGGAAATGCAGATGCACATGATCGGTGCGATGTTCGCTCCGACCGATTGGCTGACCCTCATGGGCATGACCAACTACGTCGAAAAGGACATGACCCTGCGTGCCAACCCGCATGCTCACGGCCACGGTCATGGGCACGGCGCACACACCGGCACCTTCGGTCACTCCAGCGCGGGTTGGGGCGATACCACAGTGGGTGCTCTGGTGAAGATCTTCGACAGCGCCGGACAGCGCGCGCATTTGAACCTGATGTTCACCTTGCCGACTGCAGAGGTCGACGGGAAACAGGGCGGTGAGTTCCTGCCGTACGGCATGCAGCTCGGCAGTGGCACCTGGGATTTCAAACCCGGTATTACTTACCTCGGTCAGGCCGGCAACCTCTCCTGGGGTGCGCAAGTCGGTGGCACCATCCGGCTCGAAGATGAAAACGACAGCGGCTTTGCCTACGGTGACGGCGTCAATGCCACGCCGTGGCTGGCCTATCGTCTCACCGATAACCTGAGCGCCTCCGGTCGCGTCAACTACACCTGGCAGGACGAGATCGAAGGTCACTACAACGGCCCGCACGGTCACATGGCACCGCCGCACTTCCAGGAGAACTACGGCGGCCACGTGCTCGAAGGCGGCGTCGGCCTCAACTGGTATTTCACCAATGGTTTTCTAAAAGGTCATCGCCTCGCCGCTGAAGTATTGTTGCCGATCTATCAGGATCTCAACGGTGTCGGCATGAACCGCGACTACAGTGTCGTGGTCGGCTGGCAGGTCGCCTTCTGATCCGGCCGTCTGCGAGATCTATAAAAGCTAACCGCCCGCGCGCTGATTCGTCAGCGGCGGGCGGTTTTTTTTGTGTAGCCGAATTTGTTAAAATTTCGCCAGTGCGTTGACGGGTAAGGCAGCGACAAAATTTTTGACGACTCCGCGTCGGCATGTCGGCCACGACTCGCCTCAGTCTTCGCCGCCCTCGCTGTCGCCAAATTCCCACATCGCGATGCCGGCACCCTGCGGATCGATGATGATGGAAAATTTTCCCATGCCGACATCGGTGATTTCTTTGACGACTTTGGCGCCCAGTTGCTGCGCTTTTGAAGTGGAGGCATCGATGTCTTCAACGGTCACGTAAGACATCCAGTGCGGCGGGCAGTCGCCCATTTCCGGAGTAATCTCCATCATGCCGGCGACCGAACGTTCACCGCTTTTGAAAAAGCGATAAGTGAAGCTGCCCATGTCCATGTCCTCGTGAGTCCAGCCGAACAGACTCGAATAAAATTCGCTGCTGGCGGCCTTGTCGGTGGTCATCATTTCGTGCCAGCAAAAGATGCCGGGTGTCTTGTCTTCCTGTTGTTTGTTTTCTTCGCTCATAACTGTCGTGATAATTCAGGGTTAATGGTGAGCGTTATCAGTCGCCCGGGTTGCGGTGAAAAATCAGACCCACAGATTGCGATCCAGGGTGCGATACTGAATCGCTTCGAGCAGGTGCCGCTGGCAGAGGTCGCGCTCGCCGTCGATGTCGGCGAGCGTGCGCGCCACCTTGAGGATGCGGTCGTGGGCGCGGGCGCTGAAGTTGAGATCGGTCATCGCCCGTTCGAGCAGGGCGTCGCTGGCTTTATTGAGTTCGCAGTGCCGGCGCATCAATTTGGGATGCATGGTCGAGTTGGTGGTCACGTCCGGTTCGTCGACGAAGCGCTGCAACTGCACTTGGCGGCAGGACTCGACGCGGCTGCGAATCTCCTCCGAGGTCTCGCCCTCGGATCCGGTTTTTCCGGCCAACTCTTTGTATTCGACGCGTGGCACCTCGACATGCAGATCGATCCGGTCCAGCAAGGGCCCGGAAATGCGCTGCCGGTATTTTTCGATCTGGCCCGGCGAGCAACGGCAGTCGCGTTTTGGATCACCGAGGTAACCGCAGGGGCAGGGATTCATGGCGGCGACCAGCATGAAGCGACTTGGAAAAGTAAACTTTCCGGCGGCGCGTGAAATCGTCACCTGACCATCTTCCAGAGGCTGGCGCATGACTTCCAGGGTCGAGCGTTTGAACTCCGGCAGCTCGTCGAGAAACAGCAGACCGTTGTTGGCCAGGCTGACCTCGCCCGGTGTCGGGTGACCGGTGCCGCCGAGCAGACCGGCATCCGAGATGGTATGATGCGGCGCGCGAAACGGACGGGTCGCGAGGAAGGCGTTGCGGCTGTCGATCAGACCGGCGACCGAGTGAATCTTGGTGGTCTCGATCGCCTCGGCTTCGGTCATCATCGGCATGATGGTGATCATGCGTTTGGCGAGCATCGACTTGCCGGTGCCGGGAGGCCCCAGCATGAGCACATTATGGTTGCCGGCGGCAGCGACTTCGAGCGCGCGCTTGACGTGGCTCTGACCTTTGACGTCGGTAAAATCGATCGAATACCGGCGCTTCTTTTGAAAGAATTTTTCGCGGTCGAGCTTTTCCGGACGGATGTTACCCTCGCCCTTGAGCAGCGAAATCGCAGCGCGCAGATTCGGGATCGGGTAGACGTAGATGCCCTCGACAATCGCGGCTTCGGCAGCATTTGCCTCGGGTACGAGAATGGCCTTGTGGCCGGCGGCGCGCGCCTGCAGCGTCAGCGACAAAATGCCCTTCACCGGACGCACCCGGCCATCGAGCGCCAGCTCGCCGACGATGGAACATTTCTCCAATGCGTCCTCCTTCATCTCCTCATCGAGCGCGATCACCGCCACCGCGATCGGCAGGTCGAAGCTCGGTCCTTCCTTGCGTATGTCGGCGGGGGCGAGATTGATCGTGGTATGGCCGTGCGCCCAGCGAAAGCCGCTGTTGCCGATCGCCGTCAGTACGCGGTCGGTCGATTCCTTCACGGCCGTGTCCGGCAGCCCGACAGTGACAAACTTGGGATCACCGCGCGATGAATTGACCTCAATCTCCACCGCCACCGCGTCGACACCGTGCAGGGCACCGGAATAGACGCGAGTGTGAGGCATGGGTCAGGGGCGGGGCAGGGGTTGGGATTTTGAACAGTATGACAACATTCCCGCGCAAGGCAAGCGCAGAGCGCATCGATCGCTGCCGACGATCAGATCCGCCGTCCGGCACTCCGCGGCAATTCCTGGATTCCCCGCCCTGGTATTGGCCCCCCTTAGCAAGGGGGGTATGAGCAATTCCGAGTCGCCCGTGTTAGGAAATTTGACAAATATCCTTCACCGGAGTTGAAATTTCAAACTAACCTTGTAACTGTGATTTGATAACGGATCACATGCCGCTCAGTTAGTCGTCAACGCAGATCTTTATGAAGCTTTCACTGGTGCTGTCCATGCTTGTAGTGCTTCTGTTGGCGGGTGCCCCGCCTGGCTACGGGCAGGGCGCGACTTACGAATGGGGCAGCTTGATGGCGGAGTTTAACCAGCTGAAGGAGGAGGGCGCTTACGCCCGTGCCGCGGTCGTCGGGCACAAGGCCCTCGAGGTGGCGGAGCGGCATGCCGGGCCGGATCATATTGATGCGGCGGCCAGCCTGAAATGTCTGGCCGGGCTTTACCGGGACCGGGGCGACTACGCCGCGGCCGCGTCTTACTACCGGCGTTCGCTGCCGATTGTGGAGAAAACGTTCGGGCCCGACCACCCCGCGGTGGCGATGATGCTGAACGATCTGGCCGATAGTTACGAAAACCGGGGCGACTACGCCGACGCCGGTCCGCTCTACCAGCGTTCGCTGGCGATACGCGAAAAGCTGCTTGGCCCGGAGCATCCTGCGGTGGCCACGAGCCTGAACCGTCTGGCGGTGCATTATCAAGCCATGGCCGACTACGCCGCGGCCGAGCCGCTGTTTGTGCGCGCGCTGGCCATCGTCGAAAAAGCACTCGGACCGGACCACCCCGATGTCGCCGCCTGTCTGAACAATCTGGCATCGCTGTATCAGGCGCGGCGCGACTTTGCCCGGGCGGAACCGCTGTTTGTGCGCTCCCTGACGATCACCGAAAAAGCACTCGGAGCGGACCATGCCGATGCCGCCAGCTGCCTGCACAATCTGGCCTTGCTTTATCAGGCGCAGGGCGACTCAGCGAAGTCGGAGACATTGTTTGTGCGCTCGCTGGCGATCGCCGAAAAGGCACTCGGACCGGACCACCTCACCGTCGCCGGCATGCTCAACAACCTGGCGGAAAATTACCGGATCCGCGGCGATCACGACAGGACCCGGGCGCTGCATGAGCGGGCGCTGGCGATCAAAGAAAAAGCGCTCGGCCCGGACCATCCCGGTGTCGCCACCAGTCTCAACAACCTGGCGACGGTTTACCTGGAAACCGGTGATCCCGGAGCGGAGTCACTGTTTAAGCGGGCGCTGACGATTAACGAAAAAGCGTTTGGACCGGAGCATCGCAATGTCGCCGTCATTCTCTACGGTCTGGCGAAGCTGTATCGTTCGAGCAACCGGATTGCCGAAGCCGAAGCGCTCGAACGGCGCGGCGCCGGAATTTATGCGGCCCGCCGCTAAGGCAAGCCGGAAAGTCTGGCGTCCCCGACAGGAATCGAACCTGTATCTAAGGTTTAGGAATGCCCTCGCC
>CBDULB010000070.1:0-30502 GCA_965367965.1 uncultured bacterium
CGGCAGGCGATTGAAACGATCGATCAGGACAACGGCAGCCGCCACCGCAAACAGGCGCTGGCGCAGATCGTTGAAAATTGGGCGCGCTTTGAGCCGTCCGAAATGCAGCCGGCCGGCGAAGCGGCGCGGGTCGGGTTGGTGTTTCGAAATGCGGGCGAAGTACGCTTCAAGGCACAGCGTATCGAGTTGAAAAAGCTGCTCGCCGATGTGCGCAGCTATATTGAGGGAAAGCCGGAACGGCTCGATGGTCAGCGGATTGAGTTGCGCGACATCGGCCGCCGTCTGGTGCAGGAAAATCAAGAGAAGTATGTGGTTTTCACGGTCGCAGATTGGTCACTCGATCTGGATCCGGCGGAAAATCACTGGGATCGGCGTATCGATGTCGAGACACCGTTGACCGATGGCGGGGCGTATTTGCTGACGGCGTCGCTGCCCGGCGGCCACGTTTGCAAAACGGTGGTCTGGCTTACCGATACGGTGGCGGTGACCAAGCAAGTTGAAAAAGCTGAGCTGTATTTCGTCGCCGATGCTGCGACCGGCGCGCCGGTGGCTGGTGCCAGAGTCGAACTGTTTGGCTTTGCTCAGGAGCAGGTCGGCAATGGTAATCGCTACCGGATGGTGACACGAACCTGGGAGGGCGCGACCGGTGAAGATGGTCTGCTCAGGTCGGCACCAAAAGGCTGGCAGTCGAACAACGGCTCTTTTCAAACTTTGGTTACAGTCAGCGACGATGAGGGGCGTTTTGCCTTCGATGGCTGGCGTTATCTAGGAAATTGGCTTTTTGAAGCGACCTATTCCGACTCAAGTCTCGAGCAGACCAGGTGCTTCGTGACTACCGATCGACCGGTGTATCGACCGGATCAGGAAGTGAAGTTTAAGGCGTGGACCAGAAAGGTTGGCTACCAATTGCCGCTCGAAAAGTCGGCATACGCGAAAGCTCAACTCCGCGTCGAGGTTTACGATCCGAAGAATGAAAAAGTTTTCTCCGAGGATCTGGTCGCCGACGAATTCGGTGGCATTGACGGCATGTTGAAAATCGAAGGGGAGGCGACGCTGGGCGTTTATTCGGTGCGGGTCGGCTGGCCGAGCGGGGAGCACCTGAGTCAGATCGGCACCGTGACGTTTCGGGTCGAGGAATACAAAAAGCCGGAGTTCGAGGTCATTGTCGATGCCCCGGACGAACCGGTGAAGCTGGGCGAACTGGTCACGGCAAAGGTGACGGCGAAATATTACTTCGGCGCTCCGGTGACAAGCGGCACGGTGGCGTATTCGGTAAAGCGATCAGAGCACGATGCGCGTTGGTATCCGTCGCGGCCGTGGGACTGGTTGTATGGCAAGGGCTACTGGTGGTATGCCTACGATTACGACTGGTATCCGGGTTGGCAACGATGGGGTTGCATCGCGCCGATCTGGTCGTGGTACAACTGGTCGGCGGATCCGCCTGAGGTGGTGGTCGAGGGCGAAGCGAAACTGAATGCTGACGGCGAGGTGACCATCGATTTTGATACTGCAGCGGCACTGGCTCTGCACGGTGACAGTGATCACCGTTACGAAATTTCAGTGACAGTCACCGACGAGTCGCGGCGTAATATCGATGGCGGCGGACAGGTGTTGGTGGCGCGGCAGCCGTTCAAAGTTTTTGCCTGGGTCGATCGGGGATACTACCGTGTCGGCGACACCATTAATGCCGATTTTCGGTCACAGACGCTCGATCAGAAAGGTGTCAGCGGTGAGGGCGAGCTGCGGCTTTTGCGCTTGTCCTACGATGACGAGGGCGTGGTCAGTGAGCAGCAGGTCGCGGCGTGGGATCTCGATCCCGATGACGACGGCACGGCTGAGCACCGGCTGACGGCGGACCGCGCAGGACAGTATCGGCTCGCCTACAAGGTGACCGACGCCAAGGGGCAGTCGATCGAGGGCGGTTATGTGTTTGTGGTGCGTGGCGATGGCTTCGACGGTGGCGAAAAATTTCGTTTTAACACGCTCGAGCTGATCACCGATAAGGCTGAGTATTTGCCTGGTGAAACCTTGCGACTGATGGTCAACACGGCGCGTGATGACAGCACGGTTGTGCTGTTTGTCCGTCCGTCGAACGGGGTCTATCCGGCGCCGCAGATGATCCGCATGGATGGCAAAAGTTCGGTCGTAGATGTCGAGGTGGTGGCGGGCGATCAGCCGAATTTTTTCGTCGAGGCGCTGACCGTATCGGATGGCAAGGTGCACCACGTCACGCGTGAGGTGGTGGTGCCACCAGAGAAGCGGGTGATGAATGTCACGGTGACCCCGTCGAAGCAGGATTATCGACCGGGCGACATGGCGACAATGAAAATCAGGCTGACCGATCTCGACGGTCGGCCGTTCGATGGCACGGCGGCGGTGACGATTTACGACAAGGCGCTGGAATATATTTCCGGCGGTGGCAACGTCGGGCCGATTCGCGAATTTTTCTGGAACTGGAAGCGCCATCATCGACCGAATTTTTGGCAGGTCGGGCAGGACCGGCGTTTCTATAATCTGGTACCGCCCAACCTGCCGGCGATGGGCAGTATCGGCGCCTTCGGGGCGATGTTGGCGGATGATTCGGAGCTGGGGGCTGCCGGGCGGTTCGGTGTTGTGGCAGGGGCGCCAATGGCGAAAACGCAAAGGTCTTCGGGTTCGCGGTCAGAGGTCGCGGCCCTTGCGGCGCCGGCCAGTGCGTTGATGGAGGCGGACGCCTTTGCCGACGCTGACGGTGGTGCCGGTGCTGCGGAGGCGATGGTCGAGCCGACGCTGCGCACGGACTTTGCCGACTCAGCAGTCTGGGTAGGGTCGATCAATACCGACCACGACGGCATCGCCGAGGTATCCCTGAAGATGCCGGAAAACCTGACCACCTGGCGCGTCAAAGCGTGGGCGATGGGTCACGGCACGGTGGTCGGTGAAGGTGAGGTGGAAGTGATCACCAGTAAGAACCTGATCATTCGCCAGCAGGCACCGCGCTTTTTTGTCGAGACCGACGAGGTAGTGTTGTCGGCCAATGTCCATAACTACCTCGATGAGGAAAAGGAAGTCACCGTGTCGATCGAACTCGACGGCGATTCGCTGGCGCTGCTGCGCGACGGCGATGCCACCAAACGCATTCGTATTCCCGCCGACGGCGAGCAACGCATCGATTGGCGGGTCAGCGCCTTGAAGGAGGGTGAGGTCGCGGTGCGCATGAAAGCACTCACCAATGAGGAGTCAGATGCGGTCGAAATGAGCTACCCGGTTTTTGTTCACGGTATGCTGAAGACCGAGTCGTTCAGCGGTGTGCTGCGATCCGATGAGAAAACGGCGGCGTTGGAATTTTCGGTGCCGACAGAGCGCCGCCCGGAGGAGAGCCTTTTGCAGATCCGTTACTCGCCGACCATCGCCGGCGCGATGGTCGATGCTCTTCCTTATCTGGCGGAATTTCCGTACGGCTGCACCGAGCAAACCCTGAACCGCTTTGTGCCGACCGTGATCACACAGAAAATTCTCACCGAACTTGGCGTCGATCTGAAGGCACTGCGTAAGGAGCATGCCAATCTGAATCCACAGGAACTCGGCGAGGCCGGTGAGCGGGCGGCGCAATGGCAGCGCTTCGATCGCAATCCGGTGTTCCGCGAAGGGCAGGTCGACCGGATGGTGCGTAAGGGAGTCCAGCGCCTCGAATCAATGCAGCTCAGCGACGGTGGCTGGGGGTGGTTTTCGGGACGTGGTGAACACGCATCGGCACACACGACGTCGACCGTGGTGCGTGGTTTGATCGTGGCTAAAGCGAACGGGGCAGTGGTCAATGACAACTCGCTGCAGCGTGGCGTGCAGTGGCTGCAGAATTATCAAAGCGCGGAACTGCAGAAGATCCTGAACGGCAAGCCGGAGCAGAAGATCAAGCCGTGGAAATCGCAGGCAGACGCGACCGATGCGTTGGTGGCGTCCGTGCTGGCCGAAGGGAAGTCTTTTGATGAAGCCATGCTCACTGAGATCTTCGACGCCAGAGCAGATCTTCCGGTGAGCGCAAAAGCGTTGGCGGGAATGGCCTTTCATCGCCATGGCAGTATCGACCGTCGCGACCAATTGCTACGCAACATCGAGCAATTTTTGAAACGCGACGATGAGAACCAGACAGCTTATCTGGAACTGCCGAACGGCGGCTATTGGTGGTATTGGTACGGTGATGAAATCGAAGCGCAGGCCCACTATTTGAAACTGTTGGTCGCCGCCCGACCGGAAAGCGAGGTCGCCCCGGGGCTGGTGAAGTATTTGCTTAACAACCGCAAGCACGGCACCTACTGGAAGTCGACGCGGGATACCGCCCTGTGCATCGAGGCGATCGCTGATTACTTTCGCGCCAGCGGCGAGAGCAAGCCCGACATGACCCTCGAAGTTGTCGTCGATGGCACCGTGGTAAATACGGTCAGCATCGATGAGACGAATCTGTTCACTTTCGACGACAGGGTTACGCTGCAAGGCGAAGCGCTGACTGACGGCAGTCACCGTGTCGAGTTTAGGCGCGAAGGCGAAGGGCCGGTGTATTTCAACGCCTACCTGAGCAATTTCAGTCTCGAGGAATTTATCGAGAAAGCCGGCCTCGAAGTGAAGATCGAACGACGCTATTTCAAACTTACCGCGATTGACCGGGGTGCTGACGTGGCAGGTCAACGCGGGCAGGTTGTTGAGCAAAAGGTCGAAGCCTACCGCCGTGACGAGATCAACAGCGGCGATGCCGTCAGTAGTGGCGATCTGGTCGAGGTCGAACTGGTGATCGAGAGCAAGAACGACTACGAATATCTGATCATCGAAGATCTCAAGCCTGCCGGATTCGAACCGGTCGATGTGCGCAGTGGTTACGATTGGAACGGCGGCGGCTGGGGGATCGGTGGTCTGCGTGCGTACCGTGAAATGCGCGACGAAAAGGTGGCGTTCTTTGTGCAGCACCTGACCCGTGGCAAACACGCCCTCAGCTACCGGACCCGTGCCGAAGTTCCCGGTTCGTTCAGCGCCCTGCCCGCCAAAGTTAAAGGCATGTATGCCCCTGAATTGGTAGGCAACTCAGACGAGCTGAAAGTAGTCGTCGACGACTGAAAGGGCGACAAGGCCCGCAAATCCCCGCAAGGCGCCATTCTGACAAGTATAAATAAGCTGCTTATTAGTTGGCTGTTAGTCTTCCAACTGATGCGTTTTTCGGCATGAGCGTCAGCGATGCTGCACTGTATAATGCGCGGTTGCGGCAAATTCTGCGTTGTCAGTTTGCGGTTGCTGGTAGAGCATTCGCATCAGTTATGGATACAGAACAACGATTTTCAGAACAGGTGGCGATAGTCACGGGTGGGGCGGATGGTATTGGTAAGGTGGTTGCCGAAAGGCTTGCCAGGGAGGGGGCTAAGGTGACAATTTTTGATGTCGGTGCCGAGAAATCAGAGGCTACCTGTGGGGAATTCGCTGAAGCGGGGCTTCGAGTCGACTCGGAGATTGTAAATATCGCTGATGATGCTGCCGTGAAGGCTGCGATCGACGCCGTTTGCGAACGCAATGCTGGGCGCCTTGATATTCTCGTCAACTGCGCAGGCATTGTCGGCCCGACAGCGACCTCGATAACTGATGTTGATGTCGAGGATTTCGATAAAGTCAGCGCGATCAATCTGCGTGGTACCTTCTCGGTGACTAAGCACGCCTTGGCAGCGATGAAGCCGCGTGACTATGGCCGCATTCTTTTGTTTGCTTCGATAGCAGGCAAAGAAGGTAACGCTGGAATGGTGTCTTACTCAGCGACTAAAGCCGGCGTGATTGGCATGACTAAGTCGGTGGGCAAAGAGTTTGCGGAGACGGGAATCACGGTCAACGCCATCGCGCCAGCTGTCATTCGCACTCCGATGGTCGCTGGTATCGCTCTCGAGCAGGTAAAATACATGACCGACAAAATCCCGATGAAGCGTTGCGGAACGCTTGATGAAGTAGCGGCTCTTAGCTGTTGGATTGTTTCTCCCGAGGCGAGTTTTAATACCGGCTTTACCTTCGATTTGACGGGCGGTCGAGCCGTTTACTGATTGGCGCAAAGACCGTGCGATCAACCCTGGAGCAGTGACTGCGTCTTGTGGATATGGCGGTGCTTGTGCTCAGGCTGAGTCTTTCCGTAAATCTCGCAAACTCAGGAATTGGTCAGTTTCCAGACTCCGAATCGGTCGGCCGGAAGTCTTACGCTGCGGGCTGATCTGCTGCGGTCTATTTTTGACCGTCGCATCCAGAAATGCAATCGAGCCCAGGGCTGTGCCTTGAGTCATATGACGTAAACGCAGGCGAAAGCGTTGCGGGGCGGGAAGCTTTCCGCCTCGATTGAGGACTTCAGCGATTTCTTCGGGCGTAACTCCCTTGCGCACCACGCCGCCCTTTCCGTCCTCAAGTTGGATCGCTTTGCCAAATAGTAGTGTGCGATATTCTTCGGCTGCCTGGCTCCAGGGAGCGGAGAGAAGCTTGGGCGGGTGTTCATTTTCGCCGGCATCGCTGGCGGACAATATCTGGCGGACTCCCCGGCGCGCCGAGATCACGCCTCCCATCGCTTGTGCGTAGCCGCACCAACGGTAATCTTTTGGGTCGTTGACGAGACCGGCGCGCACGGGATTCAGATCGATATAGCTGGCTACCGTCCGCAAGGCGATGGCGGAGTTTTCCACCAGGACGCTGCGGAATCGGGCGCTCCACAAGGCCCCGTCTCTGTCGTGGTTTGAGTTGTACCAGATGGAGAAGCGCTGCTTTAATTCTTTGACGAAAACGGACAGATTGCCGATTCGCTGCAACAGTCTTTCGACGACCGCGTCTGCCGCTGCCTCGTGCCCAGCATTGCGAAGTTTCGCAATTTCAGCGGAGATCTCCCGGACATCAGCCTTCTGATAGATGATTTCCAGATGTTTGAGCAGTGCCAGTGGATCGCTACGCAGTTTTGACTGAAGCTCTTGAGTCTTCGAATCCGAGATGCGTATCAGGAGGTGAAAATGGTTGGAGAGGCAGCACCAGGTCAACACTTCGACGCCACAAAATCGAGCTGCCCTGTCCAGTGTGCGCCCAAACATTTCACGCTCAGCCGGGCCAAACAGAAACGAGCGCCCCGCGGTGCGGCTGACGACGTGATAAGCGCAGGTGTCCTGCCATCCAACAAGCCTCGGTCGATGCATGGAAAGAGCCTGTATCAAAGTTTCGACACTTGCAAGTATAAATAACCGGCCAGTTTATGCGTAGCTGGATTTTACGAGTATGGACCGCGGTTGTTTGTGGTGGTGTTGCAGGTTGACGGATGGGGTTAGGTGGGTGAATTGAATGCAACCGTGGATCTTTCAGCCTTACCCTGATCCTCACTTTCTTGCACTGTGTCTGAGCCGTCCCACTCGCAGGTAGTTTTAATTCCATCCTACAATACCGGTGAGCGGGTATTGCAGACAGTTCGTGAAGCGCTTAAATATTGGGCACCTGTCTGGGTTGTGGTCGACGGCAGCGATGACGGCAGTGGATCTAAACTGGACGAGTTGGCCCGGTCAGAACCGCATGTGAGAGTGCTGCGTTTCGCACGCAATCGAGGCAAAGGTGCGGTGTTGCTCGACGGTGCGCGCGAGGCGGTTGAGGCCGGATTTTCTCATGTACTCACGATGGATGCCGATGGCCAGCACTCGGCGAAGCACATTGCCATGATGCTGGGAAAATCTGAAGAGAATCCCAAAGCGGTCATCCTCGGCAAGCCGGTGTTCGATGATTCGGCGCCGGCGTTACGGGTTCATGGGCGGAAAGTTTCCAACGCTCTGGCGGCAATCGAAACACTCGGTGGTGGTATCGGTGATTCGCTGTTCGGTATGCGCGTCTATCCTGCAGCGGATTTGATCGACGTTATGGAAAGCACGCGCTTTGCCCGTCGCTTTGATTTTGAGGCGGAAGTGGCGGTGCGATTGGCCTGGGAGGGGGTGAAAATGATCAACGTTGATGTTCCGGTGCGTTACCTGAGCAAAGCGGACGGGGGCGTTTCGCACTTCAATTATTTGCGCGACAATCTGTTGCTCAGTTGGATGAATCTACGTCTTTTGTTCGGCAGTCTGTGGCGCCTGCCGCGTTTGGTTCGCGGGCGGAGATTGCAACGAGCTCTCGATGATCCGGATTCCGATTTGTCGATCGAACGTGCCCGGCTGAGAGTGGCAGGAAGGTTTCCCAGCCATTGGTTCAAGCACTACTCGCGCTCAAAAATGGCCACTGATCCGATTTTTGAGTCGGTCCTCTCGGAGCTTCGCCCCCTCGACGGTGAGATTCTCGATTTAGGTTGTGGGCAGGGCGTGCTGGCGTTTTACCTGAAAGAGCGGGGCCTGAAGCGAAAGATTCGTGGCGTTGATCACGATGTCGATCGAGTTCATGCCGCAGACTTACTGGCGAGGCGGCACTACGACGGCATCAGTTTCGAAGCAGGCGATGTCTGCGACCGGGTTTCCGGTTTTAACGGCCACGTAGTGATTACTGATGTGCTGCAGTATCTCAGTGCGGAGAATCAGCAGTTTGTGTATCACGCCGCGGCACGGTGCGTTCCACCTGGTGGCCGCTTGCTGATTCGCACCGCAATTGCCGATGGCAGTGCGCGGTTTTTAGTTCAGAAAATCGC
Source organism: uncultured bacterium (assembly GCA_965367965.1). GTDB lineage: Bacteria > Verrucomicrobiota > Verrucomicrobiia > Verrucomicrobiales > DEV007 > JBBKXR01. The sequence continues at coordinate 8,630 of CBDULB010000070.1, forward strand.
AGATTTTTTAGCGCGGCTGGTGCGCTGGATTCCGGCAAAAACCCGACACTATCCTGACGAGAACGAGTTGATTGAAGGCATCGAGCGTGAAGGCCTGCGGCTTCAGGGGAGCCTGCGCAAGCAGTGGGGGCGGACGCCTTTAAACCTCTACTTAGCGGTGTTTGCCCGGGAGCCGATTGACAATCTGAGGCGACCGGTGGTTTCGGAGTCGGACTCAGCTTAGTTGGCTGAGTGAACGATACAGGTTGCGCGTCAACAGTATCGCCCAGGCAAAAAAGTTCAGCGTTACCCAGAGTAACCAGGGCCCGGCGGCGGTGGTTAGTATCCACTGGTCAGCTTTCAAAGCGACTGCGGAGATGGTGGTCATCGCGGCGATACTCAGGAATGACGTCGGGCTATCGGTGGCATTTTTTCGAAAGATTCCAGTGTAGCGCAGACCTGTTTCCAGGAGTGCGATGATGAGGGTGAACAAATGCAATGCAACGAACGCGATGAGCGGTGCCATTGAAAGCGCAATTGGCCAGGACCACCAGCGTTGCTCAAGCAGACGGGCGATCAGATCGACCGCAATCCCTGTGGTCAACCAGAAGCTAAGCAAAGCCAGGGTGAGCGCCTCGACGGCGTTTTGTCCCGGGCGGTTGCTCCACAGCCGTAAGGTGCCACCGCGGCCTTCGCCGGAATCAGAAAGGTCGCCGGAGTTCAGCATTGCCGCATCGGTCGCAACACCACTGAGCAGGGTGAAAAAACTTGTCGAGCAACGCTGAGGCGGAACGAGTTCGGTATCCAGACCAGCGAACTCCGATTGGGTTGGTGGAGAATGAGCGGTCACGATTCGGTCGATGGCCTCCTGAAAACGGGTTCAAAAACGTACCACTGATACCAATGCTTACGCATCAACGGTGCCAGTTCGCGCATCCAATCAGCGGCCGCCCGGTCGATCGCCTGATCGCGAGCTTTGGCGCCACGCGCTTCGGCAAGGCAGTCGATCGGCGGCTTCACCAGGACCCGGTAGCGCCGGTAACCGGTGCGCAGGATGAACAGCGGATGAATCTGCGTGCGGGTCGTAAGAGCCAGCACGAACGGCCCTTTCGGCACCGCCATGACGTGGTCGGCGTCGAAGCCGGTATCGAGTGCGCTGACTTCGAAAAGAATGCGATCTCCCTGAATGGCGACGAATTCACCGCGGCCGAGCGCTTGCGTCAGTTCCAGTCCGAGCACGCTTTCGGGGGAATTGTAGCGCACGGCGTAGTTGTCGGACTGCTGGCCTTCAAGCTCGCGTTTTCGATATTCCTGCTGCTTCTGTGTGCGTTCGGGGGCACGTACCGCATTAAGGCGCCGACTGAATTTTTCTGAAAAGACGGGCGCTGCGACGTCGTAATTGCCCATGTGCGCAGTCAAAATGATGGCTCCCGATTCGTTGTTCGAGATTTTTTCAAAGTGATCAACACCGACGATTTCCCAGTCGACTGCCGGAAGCGGCCTGGTTTCATTGTCGGGGCTTTGCCTTGAGCGAACCGCGTCAGTGATGCTTGAAGCGAAGCTCCAGAATACCCGCAGGGCGCGCAACGAGTTGTCGAGTCGGGTCGAACCGGGAATCAGAACGGCAAGATTGCTCATTACTGCGCGACGCGGGCCGGCAGCGATCAGGAAAAACAACACTGCGTAGCCGGCCAGAAAAATTGGCTCAAGGAAAAACGGGCAGTGGCGCACCGCCCAGGCCTGAAAACGCGGGCCGAGGTCCCCATGCAGGCCGAGTCGCTGGAGCAGGCGTCGTATCACGGCTTGAACATGGGGGTTCCCGTCCGGATGTTCCGATCGTATCGATATGTTAGTGGCAAAGGCACGGCGTCTATGGTTGGATACCTTGCCAGGGCACAATTCGCGAATCGAAAATACTGGAAGCAGGTCGATTTTTAAGGTGTCCTCTGAACTCCTGCCGCAACCGCCGCTCCGACGGCACTTTGCTGATGAAAAAAGAATCCACTATGGACCCGTGTTCCAACCACAAAATGATGCCTAAATCGGAAGGTGAAATGTTCCCGGACGTCGACTACGACATCGTCATCATTGGTGGCGCATTTTCGGGTGGCAGCACGGCGTTGCGTATGAAACGCGAGCGCCCCGAGGCACGGGTGTTGATCATCGAAAAGTCCAGGCAGTTCGATCGCAAAGTTGGTGAATCGTGCTCCGAGTTGGCCGGTTGTTTCATGACGCGGAAGCTGAATCTCGACGATTACCTGGCGCGCAATCACATCGTCAAACATGGCCTTCGCCACTGGTTTACCAGCGAAGGCAACGAATGCTTCGGCCGGTGCGCAGAGATCGGCGCGCAGTTTCAGGTTCGCCTGCCCTCGTATCAGATCGACCGCTCGACCTTCGATCAGCACATTCTCGATCTCGCCGTCGAAGCAGGTTGCGAGTTGTGGCGCCCCGCTAACGTGAAAAGTGTTGAGCTCGGAGGTATTGGAAAAAACCAGATCGAAGCCGACGTCGATGGTGAACGACGTACGGTCAGTGCCGCCTGGGTGGTCGACGCTTCAGGAAAAGCCTCGTTCTTGCCGCGTAAACTGGGGTATCACAAGCCACTCGACGGTCACCCGGTCAATGCCATCTGGGGGCGTTTCAGCAATGTTCGCGATCTCGATCACTACGAGATTAAATCGCGGTTTAAGGAATATGCCTACGCGGTCAGTTCACCGCGCAGCACAGCGACCAATCACTTGGTCGGACACGGTTGGTGGTGTTGGTTGATTCCGCTTAAGAACGGCGATTTGAGTGCCGGTCTGGTCTACGATGAGCGCTTTTTCACGCCCGATAAAAAGGCCAGTCTCTCCGAGACGCTGCATCACCATTTGCTCACCCATCCGGTGGGCCGCGAGATGTTTGCCGGGGCCACACCGATCGAACGCGATACCCGCACCTATAAACACGTATCGTATTCGACCAGCAAAGTTGCCGACGCTGGGTGGCTGGTGGTCGGCGATGCTGCCGGGTTTATTGATCCTCTTTACAGTCAAGGACTTGACTACTGTTGCCATACCGTCGCCGCAGCCGAAAAAATTCTCATTTCGTCGCTGATCGGCAACTGCGTTAAACAGGCGACAATGGACTACAACGAGGGCTACACGCACAGTTATCACTGCTGGCACCAGTCACTTTATTCCGGCAAATACGAATACATCGGCGACGCCGAACTCATGTGGACTGCTTTCATGCTTGATCTGTCGGCCTATTTCCTCGGCCCGGTTCGCCACGTTTACGAAGATACCGACGGACAGTTCGGCACGCTTCCGTTTCATGGGCCGATCGGCAGCTTTTTCGCCCGCCTGATGGCGCGCTACAACCGCCGTCTGGCTGTGATCGCCCGCAAACGTCTCGCCGCAGGTGTTTACGGTGCCAAAAATCTCGATCGCCGTTATCTCATTGATGGCTTCATTCCCCGCACCGAAGTCGGAAAGAAGTTTCTCAAAGGTCTGGCGATGTGGGCCAAACTGGAATTTAAAACGCTCTTTCTGAACCCCGATCCCGAGCGATACGCTGAATTGGAAGCCGTGGCATTGAAAGCTCCGACGCTATCTCCGGCGGTTTCCACCCCCGGCGCAAAAACCGAGGCGGAGATGCCTGCTGACAAGGAGGTAGATGAGATGCCGGTCGACGCTCAATCAAAGTCGGTCCAGCAGCCGGCTGCTGCGGGTAAGTAGCTGCTGCAGCACTTTTGGATTTTAATCCAGTCGACAGAGGGGCCCGCCAAAATCTTATCAATAAGCAGCTTATCTATACTTGCTTTCGGTGAGGTGGATTTTGCGGGGTTTTGTCGGGTTGTGAATCTGCGCAGGCAGAGGATAGTGGCTCGCGCCAGCGTATTCGCGTGATTCGCGGTCTTACAACGGCTGGTTTAAAGTCGCACTTGCAACGATGACCCGGATGTTAAAACCATTTTTGAGAGAGGCGGGGGCTATGGCCTTCGTTGCTGTGGCGGTATTGGTATCGAGTGGCGTCGCGGACGGGCAGGACGCGGAATTCTCTCCTGAACAAATCGAGTTTTTCGAGAATTCGGTGCGGCCTCTGCTCGCTGAGAACTGCTACGAATGTCATCAGGGCACCAAGGCCAAGCTCGGCCTGAAGCTTGACTCCCGTGCCGGCGTTTTAAAAGGCAGTGATTATCACCCGGTCGTCGATCTGGAAAACCCTTCAGCCAGTCGTTTGCTGCTTGCCGTTAAGCACGCCGGTGCGGCGCAGAAGATCGAAAATATGCCGAAGAAAGGCGCGCCGCTCTCCGCCGAACAGATTGCGGTGCTGGAGCGCTGGATCAGTGAGGGCCTGGCGTGGCCGACTGAATCGATCACCGGTGCAGACCAGGTGAATGATCCAGAAAAGCATTGGGCCTGGCAAGCGGTTGCCGCGCCTGTCCTTCCCGCGGATGCCGGGCACCCGATCGACTATTTTATCGATCAAAAGCTGAATCAGGCGGGCCTGCAACGTGCTCCCAAAGCCGATCGCTACACCCTCTACCGGCGCGCTCACTTCGACCTGCTCGGGTTGCCGCCGAAATTCGCCGACATTGAAAAATTCATCGCGGACGAAGCGCCTGACGCCGAAGTTTGGCCGGCCCTGATCGATCATCTGCTCGGCTCGCCGCACTACGGTGAGCGCTGGGCGCGGCACTGGATGGATGTTGCCCGCTACTCCGACACCAAAGGTTACGAGGCAGGGGGGCGCGAGCGCCGCTTCGTGTATTCGTACACCTACCGTGACTGGTTGATCCGGGCGATGAACGACGACATGCCTTACGATCAGTTTCTGATGTATCAGTTGGCCGCTGACCGGATGATCGGCAACGACCCAACGCCAGATGAACGCCTTCATCTGGCGGCTCTTGGCTTCATCACTCTGAGCAAGAATGGCCGACGCGAGGAGATCATCGACGACCGGATCGACACCACGTTTCGCGGAACCATGGCCATGACGGTTGCCTGCGCTCGCTGTCACGATCACAAATTCGATCCGGTTTCGACCGCCGAGTATTACGGACTCTACAGCGTGTTCAACAATTCGATGGAGCCTAAAGAAATGCCGGTCATCGGTATGCCCGAGGACACTCCGGAATACCGTGCCTATCTCAAGGAGTTGGCCGCTCAGCAGAAAGTCGTCGATGATTTTCTCGAACCGAAGCTGGCGGAAAAAGCCAAGGAATTTCCCGATCTCGCCAACCGTCGTTTCCAACTGGTGGCAAAGCTTGACCGGGCAGACCGGCGTAAGTTGTCAAATCTCGAACGGGTCGTCGACAAGTTTGTCGCCGATAAAAAAATGGAACCCGACAAGGCGCTGGTGGTCGAGGAACGAGTGCCGCCGGCCGGCCAGCGGATCTTCGTTCGCGGCAATCCGTCGCGACAGGGCGACGAGGTTAAACGCGGCTTTCTGCGGGTAGTGATGCCGTCCGGCGAACGTCCGTTGTTCGATGCCAAAACCAGCGGTCGGTTGGAAATGGCCGAGTTGATCGCCAGCGCGGACAATCCGCTCACCGCTCGTGTCATCGTCAATCGGGTATGGATGCAGCACTTCGGCGAAGGCCTGGTGCGCAGCGTCAGCGACTTCGGTATCACGGGTGACGAGCCGACTCACCCGGAGTTGCTCGACTGGCTGGCCAAGTGGTTTGTCGACAACGGCTGGTCGCTGAAAAAGCTGCATCGACTGATTTTGACATCGCAGACCTGGCAGCAACAGAGCATGTCTCCGCATGGGGAGAGATTCACCAACATCGATCCGGAAAACCGGTTGTTGTGGCGCATGCAACGGCGTCAGATCGACTTCGAATCGATGCGCGATGCGACCCTCGACGTGGTGGGCAATCTGAGTAACGAAATCTACGGTCGTTCGGTGAAGGTTCTGCAACCACCGTTTAACAATCGGCGCACCGTTTATGCCTTCATTGATCGTCAGAACCCGCTTCCCGAGTTTCGCATCTTTGATGCCGCGAATCCGCAGGAGACCACCGGCAAACGGCCCAACACGATGATCGCCCCGCAGGCGCTGTTCGCCATGAATGGCGACTTTATCAAACAACAGGCGCGCAATCTTGCCAAGCTTCCCGGGATTGATGAGGCAATTCGATCCGGTCAAAAAGATCTCGCCATCAAGAAGCTCTATCATGCGGTTTACGCCCGACAGCCGAGCAACGAAGAAATTGCCCTGGCGAAAAACTTCATCGGTGACCAGAAAGCGATGGAGTCACCCTATCACGGACGTCAGAACCTGACTGCCTGGGAGTATGGCCATGGAGGCATCGATGCTGAGACAGGCAAGGTGGTGTTCACGCCATTTACTGTCTGGAAGGAAAAAGAAAAACGTTGGCAGGCCGGCGACGTGTATCCGTTGAAGGATTCCCCACTCAGTTATTTGAATTACAGTTTCACCGGATCGTGTCACCCGGGCAGTTACGATGCTAACAGTCTGGTTCTCCGCTGGACGGCGCCGCGAAGTATGAGCATCGATATCACCGGCACGCTCAAGCGCGGTTCTATCGACAAACCGAATGGGGTTCGCGGAGTCATCGTTCGTGCCGACGGGAAAGTGGTTTCCGAGGCTACCGTATTCGAACAGGGGGAAGCCCCGCTCACGGTAGCGGGCCTGCATGTCGAGGAAGGAGAGATCATCGACTTCCTCGTGCAGCCGATCGACAATTCTGCCTTCGACAGTTCGTCCTGGGCGCCGGTCATTTCCGAAACCGGCAAACCGTCACGACGCTGGGACATTCTTGCAGATTTCTCCGGCCCCGAGAGCATCGCCACTGCCTGGCAGAATCTGGCGCAGGCCCTTCTGGCATCGAACGAATTTGTGTTTGTTGATTGATCGATGAATTTTCGTCTGCCTCATTCTGGAATTGCAGGGCTGGGGCTCTGCTTGCTGCCGTGGACGAAATGCGCGAAGTTTGAGATGGCGGGCGGAGTGCCCGCGCTGCCATAAATATACTTTGAAAGTTCGCCCCTCATGAATCCTGACTCAGTTGGCAATCATCCTCTCACTTGGTCGCGTCGAGACCTGCTCAGTCGCGTTGGCATGGGTATGGGCGCGGTCGGGCTGCAGGCCTTGCTCGGCGGCGAGGCAGGAGCGGCGGTCAACGGGCTCAATCCACTGGCACCGAAAGACACCCAGTTTCGTGCCACAGCCAAGCGGGTCATTCACATTTTTGCCAACGGCGGACCATCGCAGGTCGATACCTTTGATCCCAAGCCGATGCTGGACAAATACGACGGCAAAGAGTTGCCGGGAGGCGGTTTAAAAACCGAACGCAAAACCGGCGCGGCGATGAAGTCGGCGTTTAAATTTCGCCAGTATGGGGAGTCGGGCCTGCCCATCAGTGATCTGTTTCCCAACGTTGCCCGGTCCGCCGACGAATTGTGCGTGATCCGGTCGATGCACGCCAACGTGCCGAATCACGAGCCATCGCTGATGCTGATGAACACCGGCGCCGAGCGTCTGGTGCGGCCGAGCATGGGCTCGTGGGTAAACTATGGTCTCGGCACTGAGAACGAAAACCTGCCGGGCTTCGTGGCACTCTGTCCCGGTGGCGTGCCGATCGTGGAAACGCAAAACTGGCGCTCAGCATTCTTGCCCGGCGCTTTCCAGGGCACCCACATCGATACCAAATCGACGCGCATCGAAGACCTGATCGCCAACATTCGCAATCGCCATACGCCCGGCCCGATTCAGCGCCGCCAACTCGATTACCTGCAGGAGCTCAATCATCGCCATCTCGAAAAGCGTCAGCAGGATGCCGAACTCGAAGCGCGGGTCAACACCTTTGAGCTTGCCTACCGCATGCAGACTGAGGCCAGCGACGCTTTTGACGTGCGTCTTGAGCCGCAGCACGTTCGCGACCTTTACGGCGACACCCTGCAGGGGCGGCAAATGCTCATCGCCCGCCGACTGGTTGAGCGCGGCGTGCGCTTTGTGCAGGTTTGGCACGGTGCTGGACAGCCGTGGGATAATCACGCCGAGATTGCCAAAAATCACGCCAAGCTGGCCGGCGATTGCGATCAACCGATCGGCGCTTTGCTCACCGATCTCAAGCAGCGTGGTCTACTCGAAGACACGCTGGTTATCTGGGGTGGTGAGTTCGGTCGCACTCCGACCGTCGAACTGCCGACTCCGGGTGCGAATGCGGCTGACACCAAGCTTGGTCGCGATCACAACCACCACGGCTTCAGCATGTGGATGGCGGGTGGTGGCGTGCGCGGTGGAACCGCGTACGGATCGACCGACGAGTTCGGATTTAAAGCCGAAGAAAATCCGGTCCATGTGCATGATTTGCATGCTACGATTCTGCATTTGTTAGGCTTTGATCATGAGAAGCTGACTTACCGTTATGCCGGTCGCGATTTTCGTCTGACCGATGTCGAAGGCCACGTCGTCCACGACTTGATCGCCTGACGGTTTGGTTGGTGATCGATCGCGCCCGCGATCACGTGTCTTTGTGCTGAGCGGTGCTTCAGGCAGTCTCGACGACTTGCCTATGAAACGCCGCACCTTTCTTCTCGCCTGCTTAGTTGCCACAGTCGCGCCCTTTGTTGCCGCGCAGGCTCCTGTCGACATCGGTTCCCGGAGGGAGCTTTTTGTCGACAGCGCATTAGTTGAGAAAATCGAAGGCAGTGCTCAGCTGCGTATGCATCACCCGGTTGCTCGCGGACTGGCGATGACCCACGACGCTGCCTGGGAAGGCACCAGCTCCGGTTACCACACCGTATTTCGCGATGGCGATGTCTATCGACTCTACTATCGGGGGTTGCATATTGAGGTAACGGAGAAGGGGATTAACACCGGTCGTCATAAGCCGTTTTACTGCATGGCCGAGAGCCGCGACGGCATCACCTGGACGCGACCTGAGTTGGGTTTGGTTGAGTTCGACGGTTCGACGAAAAATAACATCATCCTGAGCGGACCGGGCACGCACAATTTCGCTCCGTTTAAGGACAGCAATCCCAACTGTGCTCCGCAAGCCCGCTACAAAGCGCTGGGCGGAGGTCAGAGTGAATCGGGTGGCTTGCTCGCTTTTCAGTCCCCGGATGGCATTCATTGGACGCGCCTGCAGGAAACGGCGGTGATCACCGTCGGTGCTTTTGATTCGCAGAATCTCGCTTTCTGGGATGCATCGATCGGTAAATACCGGGCTTACTACCGGGTTTTTTCGGAAGGCGTCACCGATGCCGAAACCTGGAAGCCGGCCGGAGTGCGCGCCATTCGCACTGCCACCTCAGATGACTTCATCACCTGGACAAATGAGGCGGATCTCGTTTACGAAGATTCTCCGGAGACGGAGCTCTACACCAATCAGGTCAGTCCCTACGTGCGCGCGCCGCATCTGCTGATCGGACTGCCGACGCTGTACATCGAACGCGGTTGGTCGCCATCGATGCGTGCACTTCCCGACGCCGAAGATCGCGAGGCGCGCGCCAATGCACACCTTCGTTACGGCACCGCGCTGACCGAAGTGCAATTGATGGCCAGCCGCGACGGTGAGCATTTTAAGCGTTGGAACGAGGCCTTCATGCGTCCCGGCGTCGAGCGTCCGGGTACCTGGCAGTATGGACATCATTTCGCTGCCAACCATGCGGTGGTCACCAAGTCGGCGTTGCCGGGAGCCGGTGACGAACTTTCGATCTACTCCAGTGAGAGTGGCTGGCACGGGGACAGCAATGCGCTGCGTCGCTACACGCTGCGGCTCGATGGATTCGTCTCGGTGAACGCGCCGATGAAGGGCGGAGAACTGACCACCAAGCCGGTGACATTTTCCGGCGAAGACCTTGAACTGAATTTTTCGACCTCGGCTGCCGGCTCGCTGCGGGTGGAAATTCAGGATGCTGCGGGCAAAGCGCTCGAGGGGTTTGCGCTCGACGATTGCCATGAGGTGTTTGGCAACAGTGTGGCGCGAACGGTCAGTTGGAAGAGCGATGCATCGGTGAAAAGTCTGGCGGGTAAACCGGTTCGGCTGCGGTTTGTCCTTCACGACGCAGATTTGTATGCGTATCGCTTTGTCGGTGAGTAGGATCGTTGAGCGGTCGACGCGATGAGCCGTGCGCAATCGGTCTAGACTTCAGGCGCGTGGCATCTCACTATTCGGAAGGTTTGTGTTATGAAATTCCGTTTTTGTCTGCCAGCACTCGCCGTCACTGCGGCGCTATATTTTAACGCCGGAGCTGAGGCTGCCGATAGACCCAATATCGTTTTCGTCTTTTCTGATGATCATGCGACGCAGGCGCTCAGTGCTTACGGCGGCCCATTGGCGGAGATCGCGCCGACGCCGAACCTCGATGCCGTTGCCAATGAGGGGATGCGTTTTGATCGATGCATGGTCACCAACTCGATTTGCGGGCCGAGTCGCGCGACCATTCTGACCGGAAAGTACAGTCACAAGAACGGTTTCTTCAAGAACGAGGCGACGCGGTTCGATGGCTCGCAGCAGACCTTTCCGAAACTGTTGCAGAAGGCGGGTTACCAGACGGCGATCATCGGCAAGTGGCATCTCGCCAGCGATCCTACCGGTTTCGATCACTGGGAAATTCTGCCCGGCCAGGGCAGCTACTACAATCCGGATTTCAAGACCGCCGATGGGACGCATCGGGAGACCGGCTACGTGTCGGAAATTGTCACCGAAAAGGCCAGGCATTGGATCAGTGAGCAGCGCGACAAGGACAAGCCGTTTATTCTGATGTTGCAGCACAAGGCGCCGCACCGCGCCTGGGATCCGGCGCCGCAGTATTTGAACCTCTATGACGACATCACCATGCCAGAGCCGGATACGCTTTTCGACGCCTACGAAAACCGTGGCACGGCGGCCCGCGATCAGGACATGACCATCGAGAAAACCATGACGCTCGGCCGCGACCTCAAGGTGAAGGAAAAGGACCCGACCGGCGATTTTTTCAAGCGTGGTTACGGGCGGTTGACACCGGAGCAGGCAGCTGATTGGGATGCCGCGTATCAACCGAAGAACGATGCTTTTCTCGCGGCGAACCTGTCCGGGAAAGATCTGGTTCGCTGGAAATACCAACGCTACGTGAAGGACTACCTGCGCTGTGTGAAGTCGGTCGACGACAGCGTGGGTGAGATGCGTGCCTATTTGAAGGAGAATGGTCTGGCTGACAACACGGTGTTCATTTACTCCAGCGATCAGGGGTTTTATCTTGGCGAGCACGGCTGGTTCGACAAGCGCTTCATGTACGACGAATCGTATCGGACGCCGCTACTGGTTAGCTGGCCGGGGAAAATCAAAGCCGGCAGCGTCAACAGCGATCTCGTCTCGAATCTCGATTTTGCCGAGACCTTTCTCGACATCGCCGGTGTCGAGATTCCTGACGACATGCAGGGTGCCAGCCTGGTGCCGATCCTCGAAGGGCAGACTCCTGGCGATTGGCGCAGCACGCATTACTACCACTACTATGAGTATCCCGGTTGGCACATGGTGCAGCGTCACGAAGGTGTTTACGACGGTCGTTATAAGTTGATGAATTTTTACGACGTCAAAGAGTGGGAACTCTACGATCTGGAGTCCGACCCGAAGGAGATGCGCAATGTTTACGGTGATCCCAAATTCGCCGATGTGAAGAAACGCCTGCACGGGGAGTTGGTCGCCTTGCGGGTGCAGTACGACGTGCCGGAAAATCAGCTGCAGGATCTCAGTAACGTCGACAGGCGCTATCACTCGGAGGAGCTTCTTAAGCGCGGGCTGGCCCGGAAGCAGGCGCAGGACGCAGCGGCGGCGAAACGCAAGGCCGGTTCGGCAGGTAAAGGTCCAAAGGGCGATTAATCATCTTACTTTTCCACACCGGCCTATGAGTGACCCACGGATACTTTACGCGGTGGTTGTTACGCTGGTGGTTTTTACGGGCGGTGCTTCGGCACAAACGGCGAGTGATGATGAATCGCTTCTGGCATTTCCGGGAGCGGACGGGTATGCCGCCCATACCGTGGCAGGACGCGGAGGGCGGGTGGTTCACGTCACCCACCTGAATCGCCGCGGACCGGGTAGTTTTTCGTGGGCAGTCAATGAGATCAACGAACCGCGGACCATTGTGTTCGACGTCAGCGGGGTCATCGACTGCCGGGACGAAATGGGGTTTCTAATCACCGCGGACAATGACCAGGTCACGGTTGCCGGGGAAACGTCGCCCGGTGGCGTGGCGATTTACAACTATCGGAATTTTGTTATTCGCGGTGATGCAGAGCAGGTGGTGATGCGCTTTTTGCGATTCCGGGGCACTCGCATTCACACCAAAAATGATCCGGATGCACTGCTGATCTGGCACGCGAGCGATGTCATCGTCGACCATTGTTCGTTCGCGGGTGCCTGTGACGAAACCGTTTCCACCAGTGATACCGAAAATGTCACCATCCAGTGGAGCGGTTACGATGAATCGCGCAAGGACAGGGCACACGCTGACTTTTTCGACAATGGAGGGCAGTGGCATAACTACGGCGGGCTCCACTCGAGGTCGAAGGGTGTCAGTATTCATCACTGCCTGTTCGCCCATCAGAGCAAGCGCAATCCCCTGACCGATGCCGTGTCGAATGTCGAAGCGGTCAACAATGTCATCTACAATTATTCGAATGAGCAACAGACCTGGGGCGCCGCCGGTGAAGGACTGGCGATTGCCAATTGTGTGTTCAAGTTAGGCCCCGACCGGCGTAAGAACCCGATTCCCGTGCGCGACAATGTGCGCAGTATTCGCGGCTGCGAATCCTGGTTGAGTGACGATTCAAAATCGGGGCCGGAAGTGGCTGATCTGGGTAAAGCCGTCGAATACACGCTGCGAAACGTGGATCCCGCTGCGGTCGCCTATGAACGGGTTCTGCAACATTCGGGAGCGCTTCCGCGTGACGCCACCAGTGCGCGCATGATTCATGAAACTAAAACCGGAACCGGCCGGCAGGGATATCAAGCGGACATCGACGCAGATCGTGCGGCGCTGGCTCAGCACGCATTGGCGAACCCGGCGAAGGCGGATGGCGACAGCGACGGCATTCCCGACGAATGGGAAGCGGAGCGTGGCCTGGACCCGGAGAATGGGAAAGATTCGAGCCGTCGGTCGCCAGGCGGATACACCTGGCTGGAGGTCTACTGTCACGAGCGGGCGGAACACTGGATTGCCCTCGCATTGGATGCGGCGGGCTCGCGATGAGTCAACGTCGAGGTGATCGAGGTAGCGCGATTTGTGAAAATTTCGTCAGGGGGCGTTCGGTCAAGGTCAAGGCACTGGCAAAATTTTGACAAAGTCCGCTACGCGTTCTTCACATGCCTGCAGTGGCTTGAGGTGCTCTATCTTGAAGTGCTGGCAGAGGATGACTCCCGAAAGGCCAAGGCAAACAACTCCGCGTCGCTGAGGTGGATGCGCAGTGTGACCGGCTGCCCGGAGAGTTTTTGTAAATCAATGGCATCGGTCCAGGCCACGCGGTGACGCAAGTCGTCGCCGGTGAATGGCTGCGATTTCGAAAGCGTTGTGCCCGCGGCATTTAAAAGTTCGACGGTGATTTCTCCGCCGCTTGCGGTTGTGGCATTCAGTTCAAGGTAGTCGCCATTGAACACCACCGGTTTGGTGACAACGACTGCGCCGTCGGTCGGGCCATCCGCCGATACAAAGCGATCGAGCTTCCATTTCGCCAGGCCGATGCTGCTGGTGTATTTCGTGCCTCTGCCGGTGCCTTTCTCCCGATACAGACAAGGGCTGCCGTGAGTGTAGTTCGCGCCGCCGTAGTAGAGCCATACCTCATCGCCGACGCGAAGTGCGCGTGACGAAGAGGTGAAGAAACCGCTGTCCCATTCGCCGGGCTTGCCCCGTGGGATCGCCGGTGTGCGGAAGTCTCTATCCCATTTCTTCAAATCGCGGGACACGGCGAGCTGAATTTCACTCGGCCCCTCGTGATTTCCATAGCGCGCGTCGTTGTTAACGGTGAACACCCAGGGAAAGGCCACGGTACAACTCCCGGCGACGTAGGCGCCGACGCCGTAAAACTCGGTGCGCATCAATCCGGGGTCATCGGCGACGTCGAGCAGCGGGCGGACCGCTTCGATGCGTGCCTTGGTTCCGGCATCGTCAAGTTCATCCGGTCTGAAAACGTAGCGGGGCGGCGTCCAGTTGAGAAAGTCGGTGCTGGTGGTGATGCCGAAACAGCGACGAACCACGCCGCGAACGCCGGTGCTCAGTTTAGGATAGGCGACATAATGCCCGCGGGTTTCGTCGTAGTATCCAGTGATGACATCACTCGACCGGCAGATGGGCTCCTTGCTATGGCGGGTCCAATGAATGCCGTCGGGTGACACAAAGGTGTGTGGACCACCTTCGGGTTTTGGCTTCTGCACCCAGGCGAGCATTTTGTAGCGCCGCGCCGGATCTGGATCCGCTTCGTCATAGATCACGCTCGGCAGCAGACACGAATCGGCGACGGCGTTGTGATCGGTCGAACCGGTCGCGGATTTGATCGCTCCGAGGTTTGGCTTGGTCCAGTGAACGCCATCCTTGCTGGTCGCGTAGTAGGTGGCGAAGGTCGGAAAATCTTCGGTCATGTCGCCGATGTACCACATCTTGAACAGCTCCTCGGTTTCGTCGTAGAGGACGGTGCCGTAGATCGACACCCGCCAGCCCTCCCACGGCTGGTCCGCTTTCAGAACGGGATTACCCGGATGCTTTTCGGCGGGGTGCAGAGAAAACTCGACACCCTCAGCGGTGTGAATCCAGGTCTTGTCGGCGGCGAGTTGCGCGCGGCTGCCGATGTTGAGTGGCTCGTCCGCAGCCGCTGGTTCGGCCATGGTGCGCAGCGCCCATAGACCGATCGCAAATACCAGGAAAGTGAGAGAAATTTTTGTCGTGGCCATACGTGCGGATCGTCAATGAGCTCTCAGGAGCGTCTGCTTTTGCTTATCACTTAGCGAACTTGATTCGATCCACGCGGCGGCTTTTTCGGGCTGACTGCGCAGGTAGCGCCGCGCGGAATTTTCGATGGTTCGTTCCCGCAATTTTTCGTCATCAATTTTCCCGGCCCAATCGAGAGCGAGTTCCGGTTCGAATTCGTCGGCGCGTCCGGCGTAGTTCGAAATCGCCTGATCGCGAGCGGGACCCGGTTCGAGGCTTTGCAGCCACGTGTCGCCGCCGATTGGATCTCGGTAGCCCCACTGATAAGCTATCCGTGCCAGACAGGCATCGTACAGGGGGCCTGCCGGAAGTGCCGCAGTCCAGTCGGAAGCACCACGCAACTCGTGCTCGGCCCAACGTTCGACCGCCGATGCGATCTGCGCGCTGTGTGTGGGCAGGTCGAGATTTTTGTGAGCCCACTCGACCGCAGCGGGAGGATCCAGGTAGCCCCACCGGTTGAGGCAGTAGGCCACTAGGCTCTGGCGGGGAGATTCGCCATCTTGTTCGAGCGCGTAATCGATCGCCTGTTGTGCATCTTCCTCCAGCCAGGTGGAGAGAACTGCCTGAACCGCGCTGGTTTTCATTTCTCCGTCGGGCAGGGATTCAGCCCAGGTCACCGCCTGCTCGATATCGCGTTCGGCCATGGTTCGAGCGACCGCGCTCGCCGCAGACGGATGGTCCGAGGTCAGTCCAAGTTGTTTCAGCAGCTTGAGGCCGAGGTCGACATTCTGAGTGGCTGCGCGGCGAACGATGTCCTGAAGAGTGCTTTTGCGAACGCTACCGGGTTTTAGATCCTTCGAGGCGGCCGCAAAAGCTTGCTCGGGATCGCGGATCGCCCAGATTGAATAGGCCTGACCAAGAATCTGTGAAGTTTCGTCGGTCGGCAGGCTTTGTTCGACCAGTTCAACCGCTTTTTCGGGATGGTTTATAGCGACCGTTGATAACAGCGATGAGATCACTGAGCGTCGCGCTTTGCCTTCCGGAAACTCTTCGAGCAAGACCCGGGTCCGGTCCAAATCGTTGATCGCAAGATAGGTGATCGAAGTCTCCATGGCTCGCAGCCGCTCGCTTTCTCCGGGTAGTTGCTTTGCCCAGGTCCATGCCGCGTCGGGATCCCTCGCGATCCAGGCGCTGATGATTCGCGAGATTGCCGCGCGGCGGTGGTTTGGGTGTTTGAGGTTCGCCTGCAGATGCGTCGCGGCCGCTTCGGGATCGTTGCCTGCCCAGGTGCCGTAGAGGAAATCCGGACCATTTGAGGAGAATGATCGCTGCATCACCTGGCTTGCGGAAAAAAGAGCCAGTGCTTTTTCGGGCTGCTCGCGGGCAATGGTGGTCAGGATCGAAGTGCCCGCAAAAGGTTGCTGTATCGTCTCTGCGTTTTCTTCAAACCATTGCCATGCCAGCTGCGGCTCGCGCTCTGCCCAGAAAGTTACTACCGACCCGAGGCTGGATTGCCGGTTGTTGCCGGTGAGATTGAGCGCGTGATCAAGGGCCGCCGGTCGATCCAGTTCCGTCCAGCGGGCGTAGAGGGCGCGAACCAATTCGTAAGCTCTGCCAAACGGGTTCTGCGCCTGCACACGGTCGAGCGTTGAACCGATTTGCGCGGCGTCGAGTGATTCGACGAAAGCCAGCATGCGGTGTTGACGTGCGTTGCCGAGCCCGGGTTGATCGGCTTCGGTCAGCACCCGATCGAAGGTCGGCACGGCGCCACTGGCGGAGGTGTCCGGCTTTGCAGCAAAGAAATCTCTGGCGAGCAGAATAATGATCAATCCCGCGAGGCAGATGATAAGCCAACGGGTTCCTCGATGAGTTTCGCTCTTAGATTTCATGGCGTCTTAGCAGCTAAGGATATTGGGCCGGTTGCCGAATCCTGAGCATTGCATCGGCTCATGGCAATCTTTTGAACGGCGCAATCAGGTCGATCATTGTCAGCCTGACGCGAATGCCCTGCTTGAGCAGGATTCCGATCTGCAATTGATTGGTGTCCGCCAGCAGATCTGCCGGAACCGCATAACAGGCATGTTCTTTTTCGCTGCCCAACCAGGTGTCGGTGTAGGGATGGGGCAGGGGCTTTTCGATGAAGTCGGTCGATTGCAGGGCGATGCCGTTCACCGTGACGGCGATGTCGCGGTCGCTGATGTCTTCATCCGAGCGCAGGCGAAGTATGCCGGGCTTGTCCTGCTCGAGGTTGGCGCGGGGGCGGGAAACAGGCAGGGTGAAAACCTGCGGATCATCGCCCTGTATCAGAGTGGGCAGCGGCCAGTCGCCGAGCACGCGATCCTTGCGGCCGGCGGTGAGAAAATACCAGCGCGGTTGATTCGCAAGAAAGCTGCGGTCATTCAGCTTCGGTATGACGTGGAACGGCGGTTTGTGAAACGGGCCGATATCGTCGGTGACGTGGTAGCGATAGTAGGGGAAATTGAACAGGCTGACGCCCTGTGCGCCCTGTTCGTAGTTGAGTTGGGCGGTGGTGTAGAACTGCTCGTCGGTGGTGCGCAGAAACGGTTGCGTGCCGCTGCCGTTGGTGGCCTTGCCGGTCATGGTGCAGTGCGTCATCTCGGCGTAAACGGCGATCTTGTCGTTGTCGATCTCCCGCTTCGCCGTGCGCACGCTGTCGTCCTGCACGGTGAAGTAGCTGTAGGAAAGATTGACCATGTCGGCGCCGACTTTGGCCAGGGCCGCCAGATCGATGCCCTGATCGGGTCGGACATCGGCCCGGGCCGGAACGCGAACGCACAACCAGCGTCGCGGCAGTCCGCGTACAGCGGCAGTGCGGTCGAGCATTTCGCGAATGCGACGGACGAACCCGGTGGTGATCTCGCGTCGCTGTTCGACGGGAGTCTTTTCTCCGAAGCGAACCCAGTGGCGCAGAAAGTCGAGTTCGAGTCCGGCCAGATCGTAGTTGACGCAGGCTTCTTCGATGAGCGCGAACTTGTGATCGCGCACCGCGGCGATCGACCAGTCGAACACGCCATGATCCCAATCGATGACATCGGAGCCGATGCGAAACTGCTGATAATTTTTCCAGTAGTGCCGCGACATGTCGTGGCTCGGCGTGCCGGTTTTCAGCGCCTCCCTGAGATGGCGGACGTGATGGCCGTCGTTGAGTCGGAAACTCAAAAACGGTGCGACCCCGATGTCTTTGCAAGTCTTAACCAGTATGTCGAGCATGTCACCACCGTCGATCATGTAGCGACCGATTCTGGTGATGCCTTCGTGGCCATGTTGCTTCTGTAGAAACTTGACGTAGTGATCCTGCGCAGAGTAGATCGCCGACTTCCACCACGGAATCCATCCCAGGCCGGGCTGCAGAAAATGCGCATCGACTCCGGCCGCTTCGGTGATCGATTTGGCGAGATGTTCGTCGGTCAGGGGATCGCTGCGCTCCCGCCACGGCATCTTGCACGACAAAATGTTGGTGGTGTCGTTGCTGTAGATGGTGCGAAACGGGGCGATACGCGGCTCAGTCTGCGCAGCCTGAACGCCGGTAACTCCTGCCGCCAGCAAGCTGGTCGAGGCAGTCTGCAAAAAAGTCCTGCGCTTGATAGATTGAGGCATAACTATTTCTCTACCGTGCCGATGGTTTTCAGCACTTTTGCCAAGCTGAGGTTAAAAAGATGCATGCCGTCGGCGCCGGCGTCGTAGGCAATTTTCGCGCGCTGATGATGTTCGTCGAACGTAAGGTGGGTGCTGCGTTTGGGGATCATCGTTCCGGCGGCGATGGCTTTGTCTTCCTCCGGGGTGCGGTCCCGCCCTTTGACAATGCACTCGTCGCTGAGCAGTACCGCGCAACCGTTGCCGCTGGCTTTGGCCATTTGAACGAAAGGCGCGATGTCGAACTGGTAACCGCCGTGACCGTACTGGCCTACGATCAGACAGTCGATCAAGTCTTCGTTGAGCCAGGTTTCGATGTCGCAGCCCCAGTGGGCGTATTTCTTCCAATCGATACGAACTGACAGACCGAGGCGGCGGCCTTGCTTTTCTCCTGCCGCGTCGAGGATGGCCCGGGTATCACGCACGAAGCCGGTCATGAACTCAGCGCGCAGCGGAAACCAGCGCGGGTCATCGGCGGATACCTTGAGGCCGTCTTCACCATACTTTTTCTGGAAAGCGTCGAGCATCGGCTGTTCGAAGCCGAAGAAATCCGGATGGCGCAGGAAATCGAAATTGATGCCATCGATGTCGCGCTGCACCGCCTCGCGCAGGAAACTCAACTTAAACTCGCGCACCTCGGGATAGGCATACGACAGTCGAAACAGGACCTCACCGGTTTCATCGCGTTGACGAAATTCGGGATGTTCATGCCAGAAGCGACTGTTGAACATGGGTGCCATTTGCCCGTCCCAGGCGTTCGCCGGGTAATCGCCGTTCATGCGCATCGACGCGTAGCAGGCGATGCCGGACTGGTGACAGGCATCGGCGACCACGGCAAGGGTGTCGATGCCCTCGTCGCGAAATTTCATCAATGTTTCGGCAGCGAGTTTGTCGCCGCGGCGGGGATATTCTTTCAGGCCTTCACCGATCAACTGATGAATCTCCGAAGGGTAGTTGACCCGGCTGCCGGCGACGATACACCATTCGAAAACGCCCAGCTGGGTATCGGCGTAGGCACCGATCCGTTTTCTCAGCATTTCTTCAGTCGGGTAGTAGCCACCGTAGAATTTGCTGAAGCCGTCGTCATTAATGATGACCAGCTTGTCGCCATTGCGGGGCTTAGGGGGCTCAGCCGATTCAACACGAACGGCGAACGCGAGCATCAATAACAGGCAGCAGACAGGGTACAATTTCATGATAACCGGGTGAAAAACCAAGTGCCCGAGCATGCTGGTGGCGGCGGCGCACCGCAATCGTCAATCGGGGCGCGAAACCGTCCGTCGTGGTAAGCGGCCCGCGGTGTTCACTCGGTTTTAAAAATCGACTTCAGAAAAGCTGAAATCTTGGCCCTTTCGCCGGCAGCGGGAGTTTTCCAACCGTGGCCGGCATCCGGCACGATGTTCAGCGATACCTCCAGATTGTTTTGCTGGTAAGCGTCCTTGAGGAATTCCGATTGATCGAGGAACACGGTCTTGTCGTTCGATCCGTGAAAAATGAGCAGCGGCGGATCGTCTTTGCTGACGTAAGTAACCGGGCTGGCGATTTTGGCGAGGTCGAGATTCGATTTCACCGGACCACCGAGCAGCTGATACACACCGCCCTTCGGTTCATCGGTTTTCGACGGCTGATTGTCTGAGCGTTTTACGAAGTCGGTCGGACCGTAATAGTCGATGATGCCCTGAACGCGCGATGACTGGTCCAGATTGCCGCCGGTATTGCCTTCCAATGTTTCGATGCCGGCGCTGGTTCCCATCAACGTGGCGAGATGGCCTCCCGCAGATGAGCCGCTGACGACAACGTGGGTAGCGTCGTAGCCATATCGGGACGCATTTGCACGCAGCCAGCGCAGAGCACCTTTGCAGTCGTGGATCTGAGCGGGGAAAAGGGCTTCGGTGCTGACCCGGTATTCGATGCTGGCGACGGCGTAACCGTGCTCTGCCAACCAGGCCACTTTGCAATTGTTGCGGTCTCCGTTTCTCCACGAGCCGCCGTGGATAAACATTACGAGGGGAGCCTGCTCAACGCTCGTGGGTAAATGCAGATTGAGCAGCAGATCGACGCCGTCCGGTTGGGCGAAAACGATGTCGCGTTTGATTTCGACCTCGTGATCCTGAGCCTTTGCCGGCAGGAAATTGGCCGTTCCGAACGAAGCAGCTAGAATGATGAATAGCAGTGAAGAGCGCATCCTGAGGAGATGGGTTAGACGGGTTTAAGGACGGATTTCACAACGTCTCCGTTGTGCATTTTCTCGAAGGCTTCGTGCCAGTCGTTGATCGACCAGACGCCGCCGATGATCGGCTTGACGTTGAGCTGGCCGCTGGTGAGGAGGGCGATGACGCGTTCCCACATCGGCCAATTGTGGCTGAAGCTGCCCTGTAGAGTGACGTTTTTCTGCACCAGCGGATCGAGACTGAAGTTGAGCGGTTGCGGGCCCCAACCGACTTTGCTGATCCATCCGGCGGGGCGCACGAGGTCGAGGGCGATCTTCAGCGTGGCGCTGGCGCCGGCGGCATCGATGACGCCATCGCAGCCGAGGCCGTCGCGTTGTCTTGCCCACGGTTCGGCATCGCCGATGATGACTTCGCAGCCATACTGCTTCGCGATCTCGAGTCGTCCGGCATCCTGCTCAAGTCCGACGACGGCGACTTCGGCACCACATAGTCGGGCCATCGCGGCACACAGAATACCGATGGTTCCCGGCCCTAACACAAGCACACGATCGCCGGGTTCGATGCGCGCGTTTTTGACGACGGCGCTGTAGGCGACGCAGCAGGGTTCGGTCAGGCAGGCTTGTTCGAATGGCAGAGTGTCGGGAACGTGATGAAGAATGCGCGACGGCACGCGCACGTATCGGGTCATCGCTCCGTTGACGCCGTAGCCGAAGCCTTTGCGGGTCGGGTCGAGGTTGTAGAGACCGCGTCGGGTCATTGGGTTGTCGGCATCGATGATGGCGGCGGTTTCGGAGACGACGCGACTGCCTTCGCTCCAGCCTGTGACTTCCGATCCGGTTTCGATAATGGTGCCGCCGAATTCATGGCCGAGAACGACCGGGTAGTTGACCGGCCAGGAGTGATTGGCGATCCACTGGTGCAGGTCGCTGCCACACACGCCGACGTTGGCGACTTCGAGCAGGACGTCGCCTGGGCCAATCTCAGGACGGTCGATTTCGCGGATCTCGACGGAACCGGGCTCGGGGGAAAAATTGACGACGGCGGGAGATTTCATGGTGCTAAAAGGGGGACCGCTGATGGGCGCTTATAAACGCTGATTATCGTCCACGGGATGGCTACTGAGTTTTTTAGGATTTTGCTTGTCCACTGGATGCTGGATGGTTTTTCGCTAACCGCTAACCGCTAACCGCTAACCGCTAACCGCT
>CBDULB010000071.1:0-30382 GCA_965367965.1 uncultured bacterium
GGTTCCCCGACGATATCCCCTAGAAATAACAAGCGCAGCATGGTTAACTTGGTCATCGAGCCAGATGCCGTGCGCCGCAACCGAAACCTTCGCCGCTCGCAACCGCGGCCCGAAGCCATCTCTATCCCAGCCTGTTGTTTTGCAGCGGCTCGGAACGATGGCTGCCGCGGCATGTTTTTTTTGCACTCTCAACGCCAGCGCTCTGGATTCCGATTCGGTCAGCGACGCCGCGATTGAAAAAGACAGCGGCGAAATCGAAACCGATCCCTACGCCGACTCCGTTCCCTTTCCGCGCACGGTCAGCCTCGGTGACATCGAGCTCGGCCCGCCACCGCCACCGATACTCGCCCAACTCGGCCCCGAACCCGACTGGACCGAACTCGACTTTTACCAGCACAGCATCCTGCGCGAGGAGTTCGAAAATCTGCTCACCCGGGTTTACAGCGCCGAAGAGGCCAGTTGGACCGATTGCATCCAGATCCTGCCCGATCGCGCCCTCATCCTCCGCCAGAGCAACTGGCCGGCCGGCGGCTGGTATGAGTTGATGTTTCGCCGCCCCGACAATACCGAGCCCGCCAACGCGCCCCGCTACTGGACCCCGCCCTTTAAACTGAGACCTGCGATCGATTCCTCAAAGCCGCTCGCCGACCTGCACATCCTCGTCGACCCCGGTCACATCGGCGGCGAATTTGCCCGCACCGAAGGCCGTTGGTATCAGATCGGCAGCCAGAATCAACCGGTCATGGAAGGCGAAATGAGCCTGCGCGTTGCCCGTATTCTCGAACGCGACCTGACCCTGCTCGGAGCCCGCGTCAGTCTGTCGCGCGAACGCAACGCCCCGGTCACCCCGCACCGTCCCCGCGACCTGATGGATGAGGCCCGCGACTATTTTCTGCGCCGCGCCAAAACTACCAAGCCCCTGCTGCCCCGCTCTCAGGTCGAATCCCTGTCTTACAAATTTTTCTACCTGAACAGTGAGATCCGCGCCCGCGCCGCCATCGTCAATCAGCAGCTGCAGCCCGACCTCGCCCTGTGCCTGCACTTTAACGCCGAAGCCTGGGGCAATCCAGACCGTCCCCGCTTCAAACGCAGCAACCACTACCACATCCTGGTCAACGGCTGCTACAGCCGCAGCGAACTCGCCGAGGACGACCACCGCCTGGAAATGATGCAGCGCCTGTTGCAGCGCGTGCACTACTACGAACTCGGCATGGCCAACGCCATATCGCGCAGCATGGCCCGCGAGACGCGCCTGCCACCGATGGCTTACAACACCCCCAACGCCCGCAAGGTCGGCACCGATCCCGGCGTCTGGGCCCGCGACTTGCTCGCCAATCGCAAATTCCTCTGCCCGGTCATCTTTTTTGAGCCCTACATCATGAACAACCGCGAAGTCCACGACCGCGTCCAGGAAGGCGAATACCCCGGTCTGCGCGAATTCAACGGCGTCTTTAAAAAGAACATTTACCAGGAATACGCCGACGCCATCACCTCCGGCCTGGTCAATTACTTTCGAGCTCACCGGAAGTGAAAGTTTTAAACGCCCACGGTTAGCGGTTAGCGGAAATGCTCGTTCATCCGGTGGACGGGCAAAATCCTGAAGATCATGTCAATCTTGTCCAATCCCCAATAGCCAGCCCGCGGACCAGAGTGTGATACCGCCGTCCCGGCGGTTCCGCTGGACGATCAAAATCCGCGTTAATCCGTGTAATTTGCCGTCGCAGCCGCTCCGCCCTTCGGGTAATTTTCAATTAGCTATGTCGCTCCGCTCGATTGCGGTAAAATTCCGACTTCCAACCAGTGGACGAAGAAAACAAACAACCAGGAACCGGCAACCAGGAACCGGCGCTCCTCATCGCCGGCTTCGGCTACGTCGGCAGACAGATTGCCGCCCGGCACCCCGGCCCATCGATCGGACTGGCCCGATCCGCACAAACCGATGCCACCTGCCCGGTCCACGCCTGTGACCTGGCATCGACCGATCAAGTTCACGCGCTCGCCGCTGCGATCAACACACCACTCTGCGGAATCATCCACTGCGCCGCGAGCGGCCGCGGTGGTGGCGCTGACAGCTACCGCGCCGTCTACCTCGAGGGCGCACGCAATCTCATCGCCGCCTTTCCGCGCACCCCCGTTCTGTTCACCTCCAGCACCGGCGTTTACCCCCAGACTGACGGCGCAACGGTCACTGAACGGTCACCCGCCGAACCCGAACGCGAAACCGCCCGCATCCTGCGCGAAGCGGAAGACCACATTCTCGCAAATGGCGGCATCGTGCTGCGCCTGTCCGGCATTTACGGCCCCGGTCGCTCCATTCACCTGCGGCGAATCCTCGACGGCAGCGCCACCCTGGAATCCGACCAACCCAGCCGCTGGCTCAATCAGATTCACCGCGACGACGCCGCCCGCGCCGCCCTTCACTTGATCGCCCGCAGCGATGCCCGCGGCGAGATTTTCAACGGCAGCGACAGCACCCCCCTGCGTCAACGGCAGTGTTACCAACGACTCGCCGAAGCACTCGACCTGCCCTGCCCACCCGAAGGCGCAGCAGCCCCGGGCTCCACCAAACGCGGCCTGACCAGCAAGCTTGTCAGCAATGACAAACTCCTCGCCAGCGGATGGCAGCCGCATTACCCAAGCTTTCTCGACGGCGTCAAAAACGACCCTGAGCTGTTGCCCTCGATCCGCAACAGCCTGAAGTGATCAGCCCGGGGAGGATCTCCCGCTACACGCCAGCCGCCCCACCATGTCTTCCTCCTTGCCAGCAAAACGGCCGTCGCGACTCGGGTCTATACTGGTAGCCATTCAGTTCGCCGGTTCGACGGTGATCGCACTGCACGCCGGGCCTGCCTTACGCTGGTGGCCGTCGGCCATTTTTGTCGGATTGTCAGGACTGATGATGATCGCGTCTGTGATGGCGATGGGGAAAAAAACGCTGCGCATCCATCCGCAGCCGGCCGATAGCGGCGAACTCCGCACCGGCGGCATCTACGGCCTGCTGCGCCACCCGATGTATTCGGCGCTGCTGGTCGCCTCGCTGGCGATCTTATGGACCCATCCGGTCTGGCCCGTGCTGGCAGCAGGCATCGCAGTGGCCGCCGTCCTGCGCGCGAAGATTGTCATCGAAGAACGCGAGTTGAGCCGGAAATTTCCCGCTTACCCCGACTACGCGCAACGGGTGCCGGCGGTCATTCCGTTCTTTCCCCGCAAAGGCCGCAGATTCCTGCGAACCCTGATCTGTATCGTCATCCTCGCGCCCAGCCTGTGGCTTCCATTCGAAAAGTGGTGGGACACCCGACTGTTTTCCGTCACCGGGGCCGAAGCTACTGACAGCCTGTATGTGAACCTGTCCACGTCCGAAGCTAAATCCCTGCTCGACGGGCAACGCGACATCGCCGTCATCGATGTCCGCTCGCCGTGGGAGGCACGTGACTCCCGACTTCCCGGCGCCGTTCAGTCGGGCAGCAATCGACAACAACTCGAGATTGCGACCCGGCACATCGACAGGGAAACCCCCGTCCTGATCTACTGTGCCGGCGGATTCCGCAGCCGTCTGGCGATCGACTCGCTGAAACGACTCGGCTTTCGCAAAGTCTATCATTTGAATCGCGGCATGATAGCTTGGAAACTGGCGGGCCTGCCTACAGAATCCGCTGACCAACGATCTGCCGGCGAAACATCGCCCCCTCCATGAACCGAATTCTTTCCCTAGACGGCGGCGGCATCCGCGGGCTCTACACGCTGGAAATTCTCGAGCGGGTCGAACGCCTGCTGCGCGAGCGTGAACAGCGTCCCGGGCTGGTGCTGGCAGACTATTTCAACCTCATCGGCGGAACCAGCACCGGCGCCATTCTCGCCGCCGGATTGTCGTGGCGAATGAGCATCGATGAACTGCGCAACCATTACCTCGGCTTCGCCGGCGAAGTGTTCCGCCAGGTGCGCGGACTGAAGCGCCTGCGCTACGCCTTCGACCGCATCAAGCTCGCCGACTTTCTGCAAAGGGTCTTCAGTGAAGCCGATGGCAGCGCCTCCAGTCTCGGCACGGATCAGTTGGCGACACTGCTCCTGCTGATGATGCGCAACGGTTCCAGCGGCTCCGTCTGGCCGGTGACCAACAGCCCCGCCGCCAAGTTTAACGACCGCGACAACCCTGCCTGCAATCTCGATTTTCCGCTCTGGCAACTGGTCCGCGCCAGCACCGCCGCGCCGACCTTTTTCCCGTCCGAAAGCATCGAAGTTCACGGTGACGACGGCACCGTCTTTAAGCAGGAATTTATCGACGGCGCAATCAGCCCGTACGACAACCCTGCGCTGCGTATCTACGTGCACGCCACCCTGCCGCAGCTCGGCATCGGCATGGCCAGCGGCGTCGACAATTTTTACGTCATGTCGGTCGGCACCGGCATCTCCAAAAAAGTTTACGAACACGGTAAGCTCGGCAACATCAACGTCATTGGCGGCGCGATTCGCACCATCGAAGCCGTGCTTCAGTCCGGCAAGATCGGCCAGGACCTGATGGCCCGCGTATTCGGCAAATGCCTGCACGGTGCACCCATCGATTCCGAACTCGGCGATCTGGTCGTCGCCCATGACGACAGCAGCGGCGACGCCCACAAGCACTTTCAGTACGCCCGCTACGACCGCATTTTCACTCCCGCAGAACAGGAGCGCTCGCGCAAACTGACCGGCACCAGCAAAGCCTTCGACCTCGCCGACCTTCGCAACATTCCGCTGCTGCGCGAACTTGGCCAGGCCTACGCCGAAGAACACGTGCAACTTGAGCACCTGCCCGACTGGGGCCCGGGCCTGGGCCGCGAGGTGTTGCGCGCCGATGGCACGGTGGGGCCGCCGGTGCGGGTCGAGACTCATTGACCGGCAAAATTCGCAGCTCAACATCCCGCCCGGTCGGCGACCGCAACTTCCGGTATGGCTTCAATCGGCACTGGTATCGGCCGCAGGATGTCCGAATAGTGCCCGTCTTAGCATCATGATGAAATTTCCTATCTGCCTTTTCTGTTTCTGCGTCGCGATCGCCGCGAATATTTCCGCGCAGACCCCCGAAACCCCGCCGGCCTCCTCCCCCGCCGACATCGCCGCACTGGAAAAAATCGCCGACTTCGCGCTCGAGCAGCCGATCCTCAACACCTCGCCACTCCCCGAATACGACTACGACCGGCTCGACTACGGCATGACCATCGGCATCGAGCGCACGCCGGGCGGTCGGCTGTGGGCCTGCTGGGTGGCGGGCGGCGACAGCCCCGCAGCTTTTTTCGTACTCGCCAGCAGCGACGACGACGGCGAGACCTGGTCGAAGCCGCGTCTGGTGGTCGACACCCATTCGGCCGACCTGCCGCACGAACGCAGCACCCTGGTCGGCAATTTGTGGACCGATCCGCTCGGTCGACTGTGGCTGATTTTTGATCAATCGATGGCCATGTTCGACGGCCGCGGCGGCGTGTGGGCGGCACTTTGTGAAAACCCCGATGCCGATCAGCCGACCTGGTCAAAACCGGAACGCATCTGGCACGGCGTCACCCTCAACAAACCCACCGTGCTCTCCACCGGCGAGTGGATGCTGCCGATCTCGCTCGATCAACGCGGCGGGCTGCACGCATTCAAAGGAACCTTCAAAAATCTCGATCCGATGCGCGGCGCGAATGTCTTCGTTTCCACCGACCAGGGCGAAAGCTGGCAGCGACGCGGCATGGCAACTTTTCCCAATCCCGACTGGCACGAGCACATGATCGTCGAGCGCAAGGACGGCAGCCTGTGGATGCTCGCCCGCACCGCCAAGGGCATCATGCAGAGCACTTCGACCGATGGCGGCAGGACCTGGGCCGAAGCCAGCAAGCCGGCCGGCATCGAGCAACCGGTGGCGCGCTTTTTCGTGCGCCGCCTCGCCTCCGGGAAAATTCTACTGATCAAACACGGCGACAAAATCGACGCTCACAAGGGCCGCGTGCAGCTCTCCGCCTGGCTCTCCGACGACGACGGCGCCACCTGGCAGGGCGGTCTGGTCATCGATGAACGCAAAGGCATTTCCTATCCCGATGGCTTTCAGGCGCCGGACGGCACGATCTACATTTCCTACGATCGCAACCGCGCCCGCGACGGCGAGATCCTGATGGCGCGCTTTACCGAAGACGATGTACTCGCCAAAAAACTGGTCGGCCCGAAATCGAAGTTAAAGATGCTGATCAGTCGCCCGTTGGCGAACATGGAAAAGCGCATGGGTTTTGAAACGCTGTTCGACGGCAAATCCTTCGACGGCTGGAAACAGGACGGCAACGGCTGGGTAATCGAGGACGGTGCCTTCTACCGAAAGACCAAGGCCAGCCCGCTGACCTATGCCAAAGGCCCCGTGCCCGACGATTTCGAACTGCGCTTCGAGTGGAAGGTTTCCGAAGGCTGCAACAGCGGGCTCTACTACCGTCCGGCGCAGTACGAATACCAGGTGCTCGACAACATCGGCAGCCCTTACGGCGAGAATCCACGGCAGGCCGCCGCGTCATTATTTTTCTGCATGGCTCCGTCGAAAGACAACACGCTCGCCGTCGGCGAGTGGAACACCGCCCGCGTAAAGTGCAAAGGCAGCGTCATCGAACACTGGCTCAACGGCGAAGCGGTGATCAGCTTTGACTACACTGATCCAAAATGGGCGGAGCAAATCGAACTGCTGCGCATCCGCGGTGCCGATCTCAACGCACGCGGCGGCAGTCTGTGGCTGCAGGATCACGGCCAGCCGGTGTGGTTCCGCAATCTGCGCATGCGCACCATTCCCGCTGATGAGACTCTCGTCGCCGATCCGGATTTCGAACCAATGCCGGTTCCGCCCGCTGCGCTCGAAAAAGAACAGGCCCGGGTTCGCAATATGCTGAACAAAGCCAAATACGCTGAGCAACATCCTCGGGAATCTATCACCGGGGATCAGTAGGCCGCCGACAATTCGACTTTCTCAACCTGCACGCTTGCAGGTGGGCTCTGTCCCTCAACCGGCATGCGCCGGATCTCGACACGGTTCATCGCCGCGAGTTCAAAGTCGGCGGGAACGGTGAAATTCAATCGCAGCAGGCGCTGCTTCGGATTGACCTTATATCGCTCCAATCGACCACCGGACGCCGGGCTCGGCTCAGGCGCAAATACTTGGGGATCCTTCCAGGTGGCATCGCTGGAATCGGGCACGATGGGTGCTGCATTGAGACGCAACTCGAACCGATCGGCTTCCACGGCTCCGGAAAGAACGACCGCCAGCGAGATTTTTTTCACCCCTTCATGAACGGCGATGCGTAGAGGAACCTCGGCCCATCGATCATCCATCAGCGGTTTCGGCAACGGCGAATCTTTGTTCCGGTTGAAGTAGCCGTCGGCCCAGGGATAACCTCCGCGCCGCTCCACGACGAAGGTCATGTCCTTACCCTCAAGAGACGCCGGGCTGCCGACTTCGCGGTAGGCTTGCAGTTGCGACTGCGGCGCGACCTCACCGCCCATTTCTTCACACCACTTTGACTCTGCGCTCGCCCAGTTGAAGGTCATCATACTGTCGGCGCCCTGTTGCCACCATTTTGAGAAGGTGCCACGGAACACTTCGATGGGCGGACAGCGATAGCCATCCGGCGCATGGTGATCGTCGAGACAGGGCTGAAGCTTGACCGGACGATCGCCGATGACTTTTCGAAATCCCTCAATGTCGACTTCGATTGACCGGCTGCCCAGCGCAAGGATGTCGACCAGACCCTGCTCCACCCACGCCTGAATATCGAAGCCATCCTCGCGGCAGCCCGCCGGGCTCCGCGGCACTCGCGCCGCCAGCAGAATCGGTCGACCTTTGGTTGCAGCCACCTCGAGCGCCATTTCCCTGACCATCCGGACAAAGCGGGTGACGTGGTCGCGAAGCTGCCACTGACGCCCCACCGGAAGGCAGGGAATATGCCGGGCGAAATCAATCTGAACCCCATCCAACGGATACGTCTCAAGTACATGCCGCAACAGGTCGACTTTGTGAATTTTAACCTCCTCGTTCGTCAGATCCCACAAGCCATGCGGCCACCACGTCTCCATGACCCAATCGGGATGCGCCTGTTTGAAGGGATGAGGTTTCTCGATCCATCCGCCACCCGTGTTCGGTGGCTTGATGTCCACCTCGCTGATGCGATGCGTCCAAAACACCTCCAGATTTCGTTTGCGGGTCTCGTCAATTAAGCGCCCGACAATATCCGTTTTTTCATCCGGCCACTGGTAAATGAGAGAGTCCGGCGGCGTCGGGTAATAGCCTTTCAGCAAGGGCTGAATATCCCACCACACGCTGTCGATCTGGACACCCGGCTCATCGATCCAGCTGAAGCGGTATTCCAACCAGCGTTGCCAATCCTTGCCCAAGGCGTTGTTCGCATCGTATTGCGTGACGATCCGGCGGCGGCGATTGACCGCTTCAAGGTGTTGCCCGCTGAGCTCGATAGCAGGCCCGGCTGAGCCTTCACGAGGGTCGAACGCGCAAGCTGCCGCCGCCGATGCGAGCGCGGACCGCTTTAAAAAACTGCGGCGATGCCAGTGGCGGTTTTCCATAATCGAAAAGAGTCGTTTCAAACCAATCGAGCAGAGTCACTCGACGACGAATGTCCCTCTTTCTGCCTGCAGACAGCACCCGGGTCAAAGCAAACCGATGCTAATCACGACCGGTAAAAAAGACGCCGAATACCAGCGGCCTGCCTACGCTTCAACCTTGAGCAGCTCACAGGCTTCTCCATACCCCGCCGCATCGGTGCCGTACTCGCTGGCAGTCACCCGCGCCAACCCGACCAGATGGCGCCAGCGATGTGCCGGTCGCGCAGCGGCGAAATCGCCCGTCGTCGTCAGGTAGTATTTCTCGGCGTGCAGAGCTCCGTCGACACGAGTCGCGTGGCCCAGCAACACATCGAGAATCGGTCGCACTTCGTTATCGCCAGCCCCGTAGGTATGAGCGAGGGCACAGGCCTGCGCCTGATCCTGATCGCGAATCGCCCCGTCGAGATCGCTGAGCAACTGCTGCGGTGATTTTTTATCGAGGCCCACCAAATGCTCGGCGTACGGTCGCGCCTCCCATTCGAGAAAGTTTCCACCCCGGTCGGACCGATCGCGCGCCACCTGAAAGCCCGCCAGAATCAGACACGCCATGGTGTGCCGCGCATCGCTGGACCCGGCCATGTGTCGCCAGGCATTGGCCGAATCGCTGGCGTGTACTCCGATCGAGTCACCGTGCACGCTGCCCAGCGGCTTGCCGGGACGAACCTGATCCTCGGGACGGCCGGCATCGCGCAGCACCAACTGATTGGCTGCCAACGAAATCGCCTGCGCCACATCGTCGGGCGCGAAACCTTCCGCCAACGACGCGGCAACCGCCTCCGCGGCCTGCTCCGGCGTCGACTGGAAAAGCGTCTTGCTGAGATCATCGATCCACTGGTCATCCGCGCGACGATTACCCACTTGTTTTTCCAGCAAGGCGTATTGGTCGAGCACCCCGGGCAGCATCGCCCGCATCCCCGAGCTGTGTTTGCCCGCCCACTTTTCCTGCTTCAAACAATAACGCAGGGACTGTCGCAACATGGTCCCGGCGTGCTCCATGCCGATCAAATCCAGCGTATCCCAGGAACGATGCGCTAACACAATCCGGTGAACATCCGCGCCGTCCTGCACCGTTTCCAAAAGGTCATGCCAGGCCCGCGACGCTCCGTTATCAGCAATTGCTGCAAAGATTTTCTCGGCCCTCTGCCAATCCTGAGCGCGCACCGCCTGGCGCAGCGACGCCGCCGTTGCTTCGGTTTGGGAAATGCCGGAGGTATCCACCGTTTTGAGTTTTTCTTTGGCCCGCCCTCCCGACTCATGGATCTGCGCCGTATTGCGGTACAACACCTTCAGCACGCTCAGGGCACGTCGTTGATCGGGCAACTGCTGCGCCATCACAAACGCCGGCTTCAGCGCCATCATGGTGTGAAACCCGATGTAGTCCTCGCCACCGAACGACCGCGCATTGGCCAGGGCCCCTGCTTGAATCAGTTGACTGAGATCGACATCACCGGAGTTGAGCTTGCCAACCAGCATCTGCTGAAAGCGATCGAGAGGCGTTTCCTGCATCGCCGCGACCAGCGGCTCGAGTTTACCAAAATGCAACGCCTCCGCGTTCGGCTCTGATTCCGTTTCCGCATGAGCGAGCGAACAACCGAGAGCTTCTGCCAGAGCCGGCCCTACTGCGGCCACCAGCATGCCCTCGCCGACTCGACCCATAAACTTGCGGCGCTCGATAAGGGTCGGTTTCATACTCTCAATTTAGCACGAATCCAGGCAAATCGGAAAGCACGAACGCGCCCCCTGTCACCGCTTAACTACTTGAGCCACAATCTCTGACGCGACATCCCGCGGATGCGGCGTTACCGCACGCGCCGGCAGCGTCGTCAGAATAATACACATGCTATCGCTTTGCGGGTCTGCCCAGCAGCGGGTGCCGGTCGAGCCGGTGTGACCGAAGGTTTTATCACTGCATCCCGGACTGCCGGCACCTGCGCCGATATCGAATCCCAGTCCCCGCGGCCGGATGCCGTCCCGGTTGTGATTCGCAACCATCATCTTCGCCGTCTCAGGCTTCAGTATCCGGCCCGACGGATGCAGGAACTCGTCGAGAAATATCGCCATGTCGCCCACCGATCCGTGCGCCCCGCCCCACGGCGCCCCCAGAGCCCGCCAGTAGTCACTGTTCCAATCCCAACTCTTCGTCGTCGGATCACCGGCACCCGACTCCGGCGCCGCCACCTCGGTCTGATTAGCCAGCAACGCCGCGCGCGGCAAACCGCCGATACCCATCGCCGAGTGCTTCATCGCCAGCGGTCGGTAGATCGTTTCGTCGACCAGGTCGTGAAAGTTTTTGCCGCTGATGCGTTGCGCCACTTCGGTCGCCAGCAGGATTGCCATGCTCGAATAGCTGTAGCGATCACCGGGAGCAAATAGCAGGGGCGTGCGCAACGCCGCATCGACGAACTTCGACAAGTCTGAGTGGCTCGCCCGCAGCTGCGCATTCTCCGGCAACTGATCCGGCAATCCCGAAACGTGGGTCAGCAACTGGCGCATGGTGATCATTTCGCGCCCACCGCCGGTGAACTCCGGTAAAAATTTCACCGCCGGATCGTCGAGCTGGAACTCACCGTCGTCATACAATTTCATCACTGCCGCCGCCGAGATGGTTTTCGAAATCGAAGCCAGGAGAAAGATCGCATCCACCGTCCCGGCTTTTCCAAACGAGCGGGCAAATGCCTCATCACCCTGACGAACATACAAAGCTGCCGCGGCGACCTGCCCACTGGCCGTGGCTTTTTCGAATACCGCGGCCGCCGCTTCGAGTCCATCTTTTTGCAACGCCGCGAACAGGGGCGGAGCAAACACCAATCCGCCAGCAGACTGAGCAAGGAAAGCGCGTCGTTTCATAATTCTATATTACTTCCGATATTCGATCCCCAGCTGATCGATGATAAAGGCATGCACATCCACCGCCTGCTCGATGCGTTCATCGAGCGGCGTGCCGGCACCGTGCCCCGAATCGAAACTGGTGCGCAACAGAATCGGCGCCTGCTTGTCAGCCTGCGCCGCCTGCAGCATCGCCGTCATTTTGCGCGACTGCATCGCCTCGACGCGCGGATCGTTGACGCCGGTCAGGAAAAACGTCGCCGGGTAATCGGTGTCGGGCCGGGTATTGTGATAGGGCGAGTAAGCGCGAAGAGCTTTGAAGTGATCCGGATTTTCCACCGTGCCGAACTCCGGGATATTAAACGCCCCGTTCGACGAAAGTTCGACTCTCAGCGAATCGTAAATTCCAACGTGGGTCACCACCGCCTCGACCAGATCAGGATGCTGAGTCAGCAGTGCGCCCATCAACAGTCCGCCATTGCTGCCGCCCTCGATGGCGAGTTGACCCGACGCCGTGTAGCCGCGATCGATCATGTGCTGCAGCACCGCCGCAAAGTCATCGAACACGTTCTGCTTGTTGGTGAGATTGCCCTGTCGATGCCACTGCTCACCGTATTCGCCACCACCGCGCAAATTTGCCGTCGCCTGAATGACGCCCTGCTTGAGCAACACGGAATCTAACGAACTGTAGTGCGGCGACAGACTGATGCCGTAGCCGCCATAACCGGAAACCAAAGCCGGAGCGGGTGGACTTTTGCCGAGCTCAAAACCTTTCGGCAGACGGATATTTACCGGCACTTGGGTGCCGTCCTTCGACGTGGCAAACTCCCGCACCACGGTCACACCCATCGCTTCGAGATCAACCGGCGGATCCGAGCGCAAGGCCGTCTTTTCAGATTTACCGGATTCGGGATCGTATCGATAGCCCGCCGACGGCGTCAGATACGAGCCGTTGGAAAAGTAAACTGCATCACTGTCGTCACCACCCAGCGCCACCAGGCCGCCCGCGCTCGACACCGGCAGTTGCTCAGGCCCATCCAACGGTGTGCCATCGAGATCGAAGCAACGAATCTGCGAAGGTCCGCCGGTCTGATATTGCACATACAGCCGCGTCGCCGTCGGCAGAATCGACGGCGGCCTGCCGTAGAAACTGGTCACCAAAGTGTCTTCCGACTCCGGCACAATGAGCACCGATGCTGATTCGTCGAGAGTTTCGGTCGATAGACGTAGAATTTTTCCCCGCGGCGCGTCCGCGCGGGACAGCAGGTAGAGCCAGTCGCCATCTCGACTGAAAGTGGCATTCAAGGTCTTGTCACTAAAGTCACTGAACTTGCGCCAGCTGCCATCCGCAGATCTCAAGTAGTGCGCAAACTCACCGCCATCGCCGTCCTGAACCGTCAGCAACAACTGTCCGCTGGCGTGGTGCGCCTCGAATTGAATCTCGGCGATCCGCGGAAAATCTTTACCGAGTTCATAGCGGTCGTCCGCCGTATCCGTGCCAAGCTCATGATAGTAAGCCTGCTGAAAGAAGTTCATGTCCTGCTTCGGCTTCTCCCCCTCGCGCGGATGCCGGGTGTAGAAGACGCCGGCACCATCCGCCGTCCAAACCAGGCTGCCGCCTGCGGTGCCGGTGTTAACCCGCGGCACCACTCCGTGGACCCGCTCACCGGTTGCCGTGTCAAAAAAATGCAAATCGCCCGCTTCGGTGCCATCTACTGATAAAGACACGGCCACCACTGATCCATCCGGCGACGGCACAAACCAATCGATCGTTGTGCCACCCTCAGGATCGACCACTTCCGGATCGAGCAACACGCGTTCGCCGGCAAGATCATCGAGCGATTCAAAGGTGATCAGAAATGCCTGCTGCTTCGGCGGCTGGGATTTCATGCAAAAATAGCGCTCACCACGAGCCTGCAACGCCCGGTAACCCATCGTTTTGGCCGAGAGGATTTCGGTCACGTCAGCCCGGATCGCATCGAGATTTGAGCCGCTGTCGAGAAATTCGCGGGCGTGAGCGTTCTGCGCATCGGTCCATTCCTTCACCTCGTCATCCGGCCATGCCTCAAGCCAGCGATAAGGATCCGCCACCTCGACACCGTGATAGGTATCGGTCACCGGAGCGATCCTGGTAACGGGAGTTTCTGCAGACACAGGTTGAATCATAGCTGGACAGGAACAGAGGGCGAGGCAGCAGAATATTCTCACAAGCGATGATTTTCCCGTTCACCTGCAAACACAAGAATGGAATCACCCGACTTCGCCCGCGATGCAGGTTCGATCCGGGGTGACACCGGGTGCATTGCGCCACACCGGACCTCGCGCTATACTCCCCTTCCATGAGCGAAACCCGCCAGCGCGGCCAATCCGAGAAAGGCCAGCCCCAGAAAAACTCACCCGGCAACGACATGTCGCGTTTTTCTGCGGACAACTATGAGCGGCCGGTGCTCGACACGCCCAACGATTCGAAAAAGATCCTCATGCATTCCTGCTGCGCGCCCTGCGCCGCCGAGATCATGGATGCACTCGCCGCCTCGGACATCGAGACGACGATCTTCTTCTACAATCCTAACATTCATCCGCGCGACGAGTACGAGATCCGCAAGCAGGAGAACATCCGCTACGCGGAAAAGCTCGGCATGGACTTCATCGATGCCGACTACGATGCCAAAAACTGGTTCGACCGCACCAAAGGCATGGAAGACGAACCCGAGCGCGGCATTCGCTGCACCGCCTGTTTCGACATGCGCTTCGAAGTCACCGCCGACTACGCCGCGGCGCACGGCTTCGACCTGATCTCGAGTACGCTCGGCATTTCCCGTTGGAAAAACATGGAGCAGATCAACGGCTGCGGCGAACGTGCCGCCGCCCGCCACGACGGCATGCATTATTGGACCTTTAACTGGCGCAAGCAGGGCGGCAGTCAGCGTATGATCGAGATTTCCAAGGCTGAAGAATTTTATCAGCAGGAATACTGCGGCTGCGTCTACAGCCTGCGCGACACCAACGCCTGGCGCGAATCCAACGGCCGCGAAAAGATCCGTCGCAAGATCAAGTTCTACGGTCGCGACGAGATCCTCAATGCGGACAGCGGAGCCTCCGACGATCCCCCGGCCTGATGCCGTCACCCCGCCACGC
This sequence comes from uncultured bacterium, assembly GCA_965367965.1. Lineage (GTDB taxonomy): Bacteria > Verrucomicrobiota > Verrucomicrobiia > Verrucomicrobiales > DEV007 > JBBKXR01. Next base: position 14,566 of record CBDULB010000071.1, read on the forward strand.
GTTCGCGTGACGAAACGGTCGGTCATCTCTATTGGACGGCGACGGGCTGTCATGATTGGGTTGGGCCAATCGTTTACGAACCAATCCAACTATGAATAAAAGAACCATCGTCACGCTGCCGACTCTCCTGCTTCTCGCCGCCACCGCTCTGCTTCCGCAAAGTGTGTCCGCTCACTGCGAGGTACCGTGCGGCATTTACGATGATCAGTTGCGCTTCCAGTCCATGCTTGAAGACGCCACCACCGTCGGCAAAGCCGTCGATGAGCTGGGTAAGCTGGTCACCGAAATGGCGGAGTCCGCGACCCCGCTGGCCGTTAATCAAGCCTCGCGTTGGGTCACCACCAAGGAAGATCACGCCACCAGGATTCAGCACACCGTTGCACAGTATTTCCTGACTCAACGCATCAAGCCTGACGCCGAAAACTACGTCGACCAACTCAAAGCGGCCCACGCCGTCATGCAGGCCGCTATGAAAGCCAAGCAGGACGCCTCAGCAGAAAAGGTCACCGCACTGCGCGAATCGATCCTCGACCTCTACCGCGCTTACGAAGGCAAAGAGCCTGCGTTTGCCTCGCACACTCACTAAGCGAAAGCGTTCCGTTCAGCGCACAGAAAAGATCACCAACCACGGCGGCATCGAACTTCGATGTCGCCGTTTTTTTGTGCCCTCAAGCTAAATCACAAAATCTTCGGTGCCCGCCAGAACGCTCACCGGCATGCGGTTCTCAGGCTCCTTCAACATACCGGCGGCGACCGTGTCATGCGTGGCCGGATCAATCAAAATGAACGAACCCATCATGCGATTGCGGCGATAGCTGTCGTAGACCAAAGGCTTGCTGGTCTTAAAACGAATCCGCCCGATGTCATTGAGATTGAGCTCGGTCGGATCCTCGATCTCGCCGAGGTCATGCATGTCGATGCGGTGATCGATCGATGAAATCATCGCCTGCACCGTGCTGGTGCCCTGGCGAAGCATGTATTTTTTGCGCAGCGCCAGTGGCTGCTGATTCATCCAGCAGATTTCAGCGATGTGTTGCTGCGCGACGATCGGCAGACGGTCCTCGCCGACAATGACGTCGCCGCGGGTGATGTCGATTTCGTCTTCAAGTCGTAAGGTAACCGAGCGCGGACAGCCGGCCTCTTCGAGATTGCCGTCGTAAGTATGAATCTCCTTCACCTTGCTGCGATACCCGGAAGGCAGAGCCACCACTGAGTCACCGACTTTGACGACTCCGCCAGTGATCTGCCCGGAGAAGCCGCGGAAATCGTGAAACTCATCCTTACCCGGACGATTCACCCACTGCACCGGCATGCGGAACTCGGACAGATTAAAATCGCTGCCGATGTACACCGTTTCCAGATGACCGAGTAAAGTCGCGCCCCGATACCAATCCATGTTCTCCGACGGATCGACCACGTTGTCACCCTGCAGCGCACTGACGGGAATAAAGGTCACGTCGGGCAAACCGAGACGGGGCACAAACCCCATGAACTCATCGCGCACCTGTTCGTAGCGTTCCTCGGAAAAATCCACCAGGTCCATCTTGTTGATGCACACCACGACGTGGGGAATGCGCAACAGAGAGGCCAGATAAGCGTGGCGCTTGCTCTGCTCGGAGACGCCTTTGCGCGCATCGACCAGAATCAGCGCGAGGTTCGCGGTCGAGGCACCGGTAACCATGTTGCGCGTGTACTGCGCATGGCCCGGCGTATCGGCGATGATGAATCGGCGGCGCGGCGTGGCGAAGTAGCGATAGGCGACATCGATGGTGATGCCCTGCTCGCGCTCGGCGCGCAGGCCATCGGTCAGATTGGCGAGATTGACATCGCTGCCGCCGGTGATTTCAGCCGAGCGCTCAAGCGCTTCCATCTGATCTTCGAAGATCGATTTGGAATCGAACAGCATGCGCCCGATCAGGGTGCTCTTGCCGTCGTCGACGCTGCCTGCCGTGGTGAAACGCAGCAGATCCATCTTGTGAAGGGACTCGCTGGCCGCGGGAGCGGAATTTTTTTCGAGGGTCGAAGTAGAACTCATGAGAAAATAGAAAATGGGGGAAGAAAATCCTAGAAGTAGCCTTCGCGCTTGCGGTCTTCCATCGACGACTCGGAGACCTTGTCGTCGGCGCGACTGCCACGCTCGGTAACACGGGCGGCGGAGATTTCGTGAATGATCTCACTGACTGTCGACGCTTCCGATTCGATGCAACCAGTGCTGATGATATCGCCAACCGTGCGCACCCGGACGTTTTTGGTTTCGACCGTTTCACCGTCCTTGACCGGCGCGATGTCATTGACCGCCAGCCACTGGCCGCCACGACGGACCACTTCGCGTTCGTGGCTGAAATACACCGATGGAATTTCCAACTCTTCGCGGCGGATGTATTCCCACACATCCATCTCCGTCCAGTTGCTGATCGGAAAGCAGCGCATGTTCTGCCCCGGCATGACCATGGTGTTGTAGAGATTCCACGGTTCGGGACGCTGACTGCGCGGCTCCCACTGACCGAACTCATCGCGCAGCGAAAAGAAACGCTCCTTGGCGCGCGCCTTTTCCTCGTCGCGGCGGGCACCGCCGATGGCGCAATCGAATTCAAATTCATCGATCGCACTGAGCAGCGTCGGAATCTGCAGGCGGTTGCGGCTCATTTCACCCGGTGTCGGCGTCGCGATCCCCTTGTCGATCGCGTCCTCCACGGTGCGCACGATCAGTCTGGCACCGAGCTCTTCGGCGCGACGGTCGCGGAATTCGATCAGTTCGTCGAAATTGTGGCCGGTGTCGACATTGAGCAGCGGAAACGGAAAGTCCGAGGGGCGAAACGCTTTTTCCGCCAGACGCAGCAGGCAGATCGAATCTTTGCCGCCGGAAAACATCAGCGTCGGGCGCTCGAACGACGCCGCTACTTCACGCATCACATAGATGGCTTCAGATTCGAGATACTCGAGATTGGAAAGTTTGTGGGAACTCATTTGGCGACCTTCGGTCGGGTGCTTGGTTTTTTATTCTGGGAACTCGTCCACAGGATTCAGCCTTAATCCTTATGCCTCAGTTTCAGTCCCGTCCGGCAATGTGTAGGCCGCATTCGCGTTTTTCGCCAGCTTTCGCGGGATCGAAATAATCATCAGGACCTTCGGAGAGATCGTGCTCGGCGAGGTAGTTGCGCATGTCATCGTCGCTCCATTCGAGCAGAGGATTAATCTTGAGCACGCCTTCGCGGCCGACCAGACCGGCCGGTGCCTCCTCGACAATGTTCATGCCGGCGCGGTTTGGATTCTGCACGCGACGCAGCGCGGTCAGCCAGACGGTCGGCGCGAGTTCTTTCATGCCGCGGGCAAAAGGCTCCATCTTGACGATGTCGCTGAACCTCGAGATCGCCTTTTCGTCCTCCTCGTTGCGGTCGTTTTCGTTTTTGTAGGCCGCTTCCGGAATCGACGCGATTTCAGCCGGCTCGTAGCGATGCACGTCGAGTTTCAAACGCTCGATAACCTCCAGGGCGTGATCGTAAGTTTGCCGGGTATTGTAGCCGTGATCTGCATACAGCACCGGCGTTCCCGGCAGCAGGCGCGCTACCATATCAAGAATGACGGCTTCGAAGGGGCGAAAATTGGTGGTAACGACAACTTTGCCGCCGTTCTGGCTGTTCGCCTGCTGTCCCGCCCAAAGAATGATTTCTTCGACGGATTTGCCTGCCAACTCGGTGTTGGCGGATTGAATTTGCTCGCTGGTCATCACGGAAAAAAACAAAGAAGTTCTGTAACTGGGGCGCAATGTGCGCCCAAAAGCCCTACCGTCAAGTGTATTTCACTTAATCCCTATCGGGAAAGTATAGTATTATGGCCAACCATGATCTGCCATTGCCGGGCGATGACCTCAGGGCGACTTCAACTCGTCATGCGCTGCGGAAACTTCTCCCTTCGCCTGCCGCCAGCGATGCCCACAGTCGCAACAATGAAACCGGTCGTTTATTCCCGGCACGGCGAGTGGCAGATTAGCGACAATGGCCGAAAAAAATGACAAGCGCCGCGGCCACTCCACCGTTTCCGTCACAACGGAACCACAGGACGGGCAGTGAACCGTGACCTCATCGACACTGGCGCCACCAGGCGCCTGATAAATTTCCCGCGCCCGTTCGAGATCGCACTCATCGATCTGCACCCGCACCCCGCCAATGGCGTTCGAGTAGAGCCAATCCATCTGCACGGTATGCTCATCCTGAACGAAAGCCTGCACCCCGCCAGCCTCCAACCGGGCTCGCAACAAATGCGCCTCCTCGGGCTTACTCATTCTGGCAACGGTGATCATTACAATAGTTCGCAGGATCGCCTGCACATGATAGACTCGATGCCGGTTCCGGCACAAGCTTAAGCTACCAACCGCTCCGCATCTTATCCAACGCCGCCACCGGGCGGTCGATTTCTATTTTACCATGAAGTTTAAAGGTAACCTCGCCGCCCTCATCGGTGCCGCCCTAGGTGGCACCGTCGGCTACTATTTGTTTTTCTGGATCACCAGGCAGGGCTACTACGGCCTGATTATTCCCGGCGCGCTGCTCGGTATCGGCGCCGGCCTGTTTAAACCGGGCGGCAAGTGGGTCGCCGTGGTCTGCGGCATCGCAGCGGTGATACTCGGGCTGGTGTGCGAATGGCAGTTCGCACCGTATATCAGAGACAACAGCTTCAGTTATTTCCTCTCCCACCTGCACCAGCTGAAACCGGTGACGATGATCATGATCGCACTGGGCGGATTGATCGGTTTCTGGTCAGCACGGCGCAAGTGAGATGCGCCCCCCGCAGCAACCCGACCGACAATCGCCGACCCGCCATTAAGCTTTCTTCTGCCGCGGCTGCTCAATTGTCGCGAAGGTCTGCTCGAGCAGCGCTTTGGTAGCTTTGATGCCCTCGTCCTCGGACAGCCCGCTGCCTTCGTATTCGATGCCGACATAGCCTTCGTAGCCGGATTTTTTCACGATGCGCATCGCTTTGGTGAAGTTGGTGTGAACTTCCTGCCCCTTGTCATTGAAGTCGTGACTCTTGGCACTAACGCCTTTGGCGAAAGGCATGAGATCGGTGATCCCCTGATAGCGGTCGTAGTAAATTCCGGTTTCGTCCTCCTGATACGCTTCGCCGGACCACCGCTCCTGCTGCCGCTTCCAGTCCTCAGGCTTGGTATTGGGACGTTTTTTGGCGACGTAGAAATTGCCGAAGTCGGGCAAGGTCCCGCAGTTGGGCAGGTCGACCGTTTTCATGACTTCGGCCAACCAGGCTCCGTTTGATGAAAGACCCCCGTGGTTTTCAACGATGACGTTCAACCCCATGCCGGTGGCGTGTTCGGACAAGCGCCGCAGCCCGTCGACACAATGTTGCTTCTGCTCCTCGTACGGCAGTGAGTCCTCCGAGCGCGCGTTGACCCGAATGCTGTGACAACCGAGAAATTTTGCCGCATCGAGCCAGGCGTAATGTCCCTCGACGGCCTTGGTGCGCTCGGCGTCATCGGGATTGCCGAGGTTGCCGACGCGGTCGCACATGATCAACACATTGCGCACGCCGAGATCGTCGGTGCGTTTTTTCATCTCAGCGAGATACTTGCGGTCGCTGACCTGATCGTAGAAAAACTGGTTCACCCACTCCAGCGCTTTGATGTCAAAGTGCTTCGCGACGTAAGCCGGCCAATCGAGATTGTCGAGTTCACCCGCCTTGAGCGCGCGGTGCTGGGACCACTGGGCAAGCGAAATCTTAAACGGGCTTTCGGGCTCGGCTGCTGCAAACGTTTTTGCGGAGCCGGTCATCAGCAGGCCTCCGGCGAACAATGAACTGCGCTTGAGGAACTGGCGGCGATCGAGGCTGAACTGGCTGGGGTGCTTCATAAAGATGTGGCTTCGATGCTACCGTAGCGATCTCCGGCAAACGATTCAAATACGAACTCAGGCACGAATTACCTCCCGCAAACTTGGTCCCCAAGCGCTCCGGCTGACCACGCCGCATCCCGCGTTCGGCAAGGACACTGTCTGTCTTTCAAGCCTCAACGCCAGACTCAGAGCTCTCTAATTTTCCGATCGAGAAGCGATGTCGGCAAGCGCCGGAATACTCCGCCGCTACGAACCCAACACATCACGCTGCAATCCTCGCAACACCTGGAGCCCGCCCCAATCCGAGCCCCGCATCCGCTTACCCGCAATGCGGCGATTTGCACTGAAGCGTTCGCGATTTTCCTCCAACACCTGTTGCAGAAATTCGCTGCTCCCGATCGCCGCTCCATCGCTGAGGTAGCGCACCCGGCAAAGCAAAATCTCGGCCACGCTAAATTCTCCGCCGCGCTCCAGCACTTCATCGACCCGCTCGCGTGTCATTCCGCGCCGGCCCGCCGAGCCCGTCCGGGCGTCGCCGTGGCGCTCCTCACCGTGTCCATACAAGAGCATTCGATAGCGTGAAACCACCGAACGCCAGTCCACCCGACGATTTACCCCGAAGGATGTCCGCTCCAAAACAGCCCGCAACCCGCTGCGGGCAGCTTTTCTCCCGGCCACCGCCTCCGCGTAACCACACCAATGGTAGCCCTCCGGATCGCCGACAATTCCGGCACGCACAGGATTGAGATCGATATACGCCGCTATCGTCAACAATGCGGTCTCATCCCGCTCCACTAACACGCTGCGAAACCGGCTCTCCCAAAGGGTCCCCGTCCTGTTATGTCGGCGATTGTGCCAGCGAGTGTAGCGTTGTTTCAACTCTTTCAGAAATACCGACAGAGAAAACCTCCGCGCCTGGTAGCGGGCCAGAATCTCTGCCATCCAGTTCCCCGTAGAATCCTGCGACGCCCGATCCAATTCCTCCACCGCATCGCGCAACTCCCGCCTCCGATAGATGAGCGGCAGCAGTTGCCGAAGCCGCTGCTCAGTCAGCGACTCCTGAATATCCCGTTGCGGCACTCGAACGAGAAGATGAAAGTGATTCTCCATCAGACAGTAAGTCACCACCTGCACCCCACAGAACTGCTCAAGGCGACGCATCCACTCGCGAAAGTGCCGCTTCTCAGCATCGCGCAGGGTCCGTTGCCGGTCAGTAGTCCTCGAAATTACGTGATAATAGGACTCGGAATGAGAACGAAGCAGGCGACGTGGCATTGTAGAGAATGGGGATGGTGACCTACAAATAACCCATCAACCAACCGTGACAACATTTTATTTTACCGGAATTATACAGAAAAGACTGTTTCTGGTCGATGAAAACAGCGTGCGATTGGAGCCAAGAGATGCCGTTTGCGGCGGGGCCTCAAGTTTCCGATCGGCGTTTCGTGTTTTGAGTGGAAAGGGACTCGCCGTGCCGTTTGCCCTGTGAGCTCCTGTCCTCGTCAATATCGTAAACCGACGTGGCGGCAGGAAGATCTTCTAGCGCCCTTCTCCAGAGTGAACCGGCACAAAGCGACCGGCAGCTTCGGCGCGCAACTTCGCCAGGTCTTCGGCGCGGGTGCGCGACAGCGGCACGGTATTGGCGACTTCGCTGAGCATCAGTTCAGTGCTTGCCGGCGTCTGCGCGTAGAGCCCGCGATACAGCGCACCGATGACGGCCTGTTCAATTTCAGCACCACTGAAGCCTTCGGTAACGGCGACCAGCGCCGGGATGTCGAATTGCTCCGGCGACTGATTACGCTGCTGCAAATGAATGCGCAGGATGGTGTCGCGCTCATCGGGCTGCGGCAGATCGACGAAGAAAATTTCATCGAAGCGGCCCTTGCGCAGAAATTCAGGCGGCAGACGGAACAGGTCATTGGCGGTGCCAACTACGAACACCGTGTCTTTTTTCTCCTGCATCCAGGTCAGGAACGCACCGAACAATCGCCGACTGGTGCCGCCGTCGTTGTCGCCGCTGCCGGTACCGCCGGCGAAGGCTTTTTCGATTTCGTCGATCCACAACACCACCGGGGCCAGCGATTCCGCCATCGCCGTGGCCTTGCGAAAATTGCGATCCGACTCGCCGATGTATTTATTGTAGAGACGGCCGGCATCAAGCTTGAGCAGCGGCAGCTTCCAGTTGCGGGCGATGGCTTTGGCGGCCAGCGATTTGCCGCACCCCTGCACACCAGTCAGCAGAATACCGCGCGGGGGCTGCAGGTTCATTGCCCGCGCCTGCTCGGAAAACCCCAGCGCGGCACGTTGCAGCCACTGCTTAAGATTGTCGAACCCGCCCAGCTCAAAAGCGTTGTCGGCAGCCGGATAATACTCGAGCACCCCGGCGTCCTCGATCGCTTCGGCCTTGCGCTGGATCAGCACATGGTAGTCGTCGATGTCGAGACGGCCGTCATCGAGAATCGCTCCGGCGATCGCCTGTCGCGCCTGGTTGATGGTCATGCCGGACAGCGCGTTGAGCAGATGACCCCGTTCGTCAGCGCTTAGCTGCACATCGAATCGATGGCGCCGTTGCAGGGACTTGATCGAATCGTCGAGCACCGCGTTGAGCTCCGCGGCAGTCGGCATTTTTAAATCGTAACGCACCACTGCGTGCTCGACATCGCCGGGCACTTTCACTTCGAGACCGGTCAGCACCATACAGCTCGGGGTGTTGGCAAAGCGCTGAGCGACTTCGCGAAACAGCCGCCCGGTCGCGGCTTCCTGCAAAAACGGTGCCATGTCTTTCAGCCAGAACACCGCCTCTATCTCAAGTGAATCGAGATGCGCCAGTGCGTGCCGCGGGTCGGTCGTGCGACCATCGATCGGACGTCCGCCTTTGCCCTTGCACAAGCCCTGCGCCGCCGACCACTCGAACGTCGGCATACACAGGTCGGCAGCGGCTTCGTCGAGAAATCTGCGAATGCGCTCCTCCTCCACCGACTCAATGGCGATCACCGGATGATAGGATCGAATCAGGGTGCGCAGGTCGTGAACGGTAGCGGGCATGGCAGCGCGCCGGGAGGCGCGGATTATGGGTGAATACAGGTTAAACTATTGGCTTATTCGAGTTTGGGAATTGAAAAGGCACAGCGTCGACGACTTGTCATCCCGACATCCATCCGCTACGCTGCACCGGTAGTAGCAACAGCCATGGATGACACGACACTGGAGAAACTCCTGCAAGCCCGGCAAAAAGTTACGCCGTGCGAGGTACGTGACAAGTCACTTACCGATCAGGTGATGGCTCAACTGCCGGCGATCGATACCGTGTCGTCAGTGGTACATCCCCTGCCCTTCCTCACCGCATTCGCCGCGATGGTCGCGGTCGCTGTCGCCATCGGCAGCCTGGTCGCCCCGGAGCATCAGCATGACCATCACCATGCTCATCAGACTGCTGCACCACCGGCGATGAATGGCTTCGACTCGTCCGCCCTGCTGGTCGCCCGCTGATCACTCATGCGCCAACGCATCTCAACGCTGACCGCGGTTTGCATGGTGGCGACCATTTTCGGTTCGGCGACCGCCGCTTACATTGCCGCCCGCGTCGCAGCGAAACCGGAGCGGCATACGCACCCTCACCAACACGCCCACGCCCACGCCAACGAACCCGGGACGGGCACAGGCACCACCGACCTGCACGCATGGATGCACGAACAACTCAACGTCAGCGATGAGCAGCACGAGAAATTGACCCCTTTCGAGACGGCCTTCAACGAAGCCAGCCGGCAACTGAATCTCGACATCTCCGCCGCCGAACAGGAACTGGCGTCGGCCGTGCAAAACTCATCGCGTGACCAATCCCAAATCGACCGGACATTGCAACGACTCGATCAAGCGCACGCACAACTGCGGCGACTGACTCTGGATCATTTCTTTGTCATGGAACAACACCTCGACCCTGAGCAGGCACAACGCCTTCGCCAGTGGACTCATGACAGCCTCATCCGCCAGCTTCAATCCCGCAACTGATCCGCTTGTCGACCTCGGACGACTGGTTGATAACGCCGGCCCCATCGCCCGGTCGACGCTACATCGCCACTCGTCATTCGCATCCGTGTCCACCGATGACGAGACGCTGCAATACGAACGCCGACTGGTCCGGGCGGCGCAGCGTCAGGATCACGATGCCTACCGGCAACTGGTCGAACTTCATCAGCAAAAGGTGCTGGGCTTTTGCCGACACTTGCTCAGCCATGACGAGGACGCCCGCGAGACTTGTCAGGACACCTTTGTGCGCGCCTACCACGGTCTGACCGGATTTCAGTGGCGACGCCGGGCGCGTTTCTCCACCTGGCTGTTTCGGATCGCCCTCAATTTGTGTCGGGATCGCCTGCGCTCCGCCCAGCATCGTCGCCAACAGATCACCGATCCGATCGACGACGCCAGCCATGTCTCACACCTATCGTCCAGTCAACCGGACGAGAGTCTGGTGCGCCGCGAGGACATGCAGAAACTCCGCCGTGGCCTCGACGCACTGCCGCTGCGACTGCGCGAAGCCCTGATGTTGTGCACGCTGGAAAACTTCAGTCATCGCCAGTGTGCCGAAATCCTGCGTTGCTCGGAGCGCGCCGTCGAAGGCCGGGTCCACCGCGCCCGCCGCCAGCTGATCGAGTGGTGGCAGCGTGAGCCATAGTCGCAAGCTGAGCTTGAGCTGGAAAAGTCAGGGCAGACAGTCCGCTTGCCGGGCAATTCCGACCTGACATGGCGGGACTGGTGCCAAATCGGAAATTAATCCGTGGGCTGCGGCGGAAAATTTCGTTTCACGGGTGTGCCCGGCCTGGATCCGGCCATTCCAGCATGTACTTCCGACTCCCATTTTTGCCGTCATCGCTCGCCGTTTTCGGCGCTATCGTTCTGTTCACACCCGACACCGTCGAGGCGCAAAATTCGCCGACCGACCTGAGCGATGATCACATCGAGGTCGCGCCGCTGCCGGACGATGTCATCTGGTCGTCGACGCTCGAAGCTACGATCGTCAGCGGTAAAGCCGAAAACCTGCTCGGTGTAGCCCCGTCGGCTTCGAAAGGCCAATCCAGTGCCGAAGAACTCGCTCAGCGTCCGTTTTTGCGGCGCGGCGAACTGCTCGAAGTAGTTCCGGGCATGGTGGTTACTCAACACAGCGGCGGCGGCAAGGCCAATCAGTATTTCGTGCGCGGCTTCAACCTCGACCACGGCACCGACTTTGCGATTTTTGTCGATGACATGCCGGTCAACAATCGCAGCCACGGCCACGGTCAGGGTTACGCGGACATCAACTTCCTGATCCCGGAGCTGGTCGAACAACTCGACTACGTCAAAGGTCCTTACTTCCCCCGTTTCGGCGATTTCAGCACGGCGGGTGCCGCTCAGTTCCGACTGTTTCGCGAACTGCCGGAAGGCATCAGCTCGGTCGCGGTCGGCACCGACAATTACTACCGCGGACTGTTCGCCGATTCGTTTCAGGCCGGTCCCGGCGTCGCTACGTTTGCGCTCGAATACAATTACTACGACGGCCCCTGGGCCTCCCCCGATGAGCTGCAGCGTTGGAATGGCTTTTTCCGCTATGCGGTCGGCGACGACGACGATTTTGCCACCATCACTCTGATGGGCTTCGACTCCAACTGGAACTCAACCGATCAGGTTCCGCGTCGCTCGATCCGCGACGGCAGCATCGACCGTTTCGGTTACATCGATCCGACGGTCGGCGGCGATACGCATCGTTACAGTCTGTCCGCCGACTTTCAGACCACCTCTGACAGCGGCGTCACTCATGGCTCCGTTTACGTCGGCACCTACCAGCTCGACCTGTTCTCCAACTTCACCCTGTTCCTCGACGATCCGGTCAATGGCGATCAGTTTAATCAATTCGACGACCGATGGTTCGCAGGTGCGGTGCTCGGCCACGAATTTCAGGGCGTCAGCCTGTTCGGTCGCGATGCCGACATCGATGTCGGCCTGCGCACGCACCACGATTTCGTCGACGACATAGGTTTGCACAAAACGCGATCCCGCGAGCGTTTGTCGACGGTGCGCGAGGACGACATTTACGAAGGCAGTCTCGGCGGCTACGTCGACACGGAAATTTTCTGGACCGATTGGTTGCGCAGCAATCTGGGGCTGCGTGCCGATCTCTATTATTTCGACGTCGACGCGCAAACGCTTGATACCAATTCGGGGACCGAATGGGACAGCATCGTCGGCCCGAAAGGCGGTTTGGTGTTCGGCCCCTGGGCGGAAACCGAACTCTACCTGAACGGCGGCTTCGGTTATCACAGCAACGACGCCAGAGGGGTGACCATCAGCCGCGACCCGATCAGCGGCGAGCGCATCTCCGGCGTCGATCCACTGGTGCGCACGGGTGGAGCTGAGGTAGGTGTGCGCACTCAGCTTTTCCCCGACCTGACGTCGACCCTTTCGTTGTGGTATCTGCACAGCGATTCGGAGCTGGTCTACGTCGGCGATGCCGGCAACATCGAAGCCGGCGACGCCAGCGAACGCTATGGCGTCGAGTGGTCGAACTACTGGCGGCCGCGCTCGTGGATCTACATCGACACCGAACTGACCGCCACCGAATCGCGCTTTACCGGCAGCGGCGAGCAGATCGAAAATTCGGTGCCGCTGAGTTTTTCGGGCGGCATTTCGCTCGGCGAAGCGACCGGTCCTTTCGCCAGCCTTCGCGCACGCTACTTTTCTCCGCGACCACTCAACGGCGATGGCAGCATCGAGTCACAGGATGCCTTTCAACTGAATGCGCGGGTCGGCTGGCGTCGCGGCGACTGGCAGATCGCGCTCGAGGCACTCAACCTGCTCGACAACGACGACAATGATATCGAATACCTCTACGCCTCGCGCCTGCCGGGTGAGATTGCCGGCGGGATCGAAGACGTGCATCTGCATCCCTACGAACCGCGCCAGATCAGGCTGGTGGTAACGAAATACTGGTAGGGCGCGCACGTCTGACACAGACTGTTGGAGGGCGAACTGCGATGCACTATTTCCACGCCAAGCTTGGTGGCATCCCTCCGGGATGCGGGATTTTCTGCGCGACCGATACCCGGGGTATCGCTTCGCTCAACCCCGCGCTAATCGCTGTGAAGCCTCCGGCTTCGCCAAACAGCTAACAGCTAACTGCTAAGCGCCACGCCGGAGCCTCTCCGCCAACCCCGTCCAGCGGCGTTCGTCGCTGGATTTCCCAATGGCGATCTCGAGCGCCTTCTTTTCTCCGACCAAAATGACGAGACTTTTTCCTCGCGTCACGGCGGTGTAGATCAGCTGTCGTTGCAGCATAACGTAATGCTGAGTGCTGATCGGGATGACCACGGCGGGAAATTCCGAGCCCTGCGATTTATGGATGGTGATCGCGTAGGCGTGGCGGATCTCGTCGAGCTCGCCGGGTTCGTAAACGACGCTGCGCTCGCCATCGAAGGTGATCTCGACCGCTGCCGGGTCCATGGTGACCTGACTGATGATACCCAGATCGCCATTAAAAACGTCGCGCTCGTAGTTGTTGCGCAACTGGATGACGCGATCGCCGGCGCGATAGTTGGCCCCGAAACGCTCGACTTCGATCTCGTGTTCGGCGGCGGGATTGAGCGCACGTTGCAGGGCCGCATTCAACGCCGTGGTGCCGAGTTCGCCGCGATGCATCGGCGTCAGCACCTGAATATCATGCGTCGAGTCGAAACCGAAGCGCCGGGGAATCCGCTCGGCGATCATTTCCAGGATCGTCTCGCGGGCCGCCTCGGGAGAGCTGCGTTCGATAAAGTAAAAATCACTCGGCGCACTGCCCTTCGGCGGCGGCGATAAATCGGGCAATTGGCCGGCATTAATCGCGTGCGCGGCTTCGATGATTTTGCTACCGCCCGCCTGCCGGAAAATTTCGCTGAGTCGACTGACCGGCAATACTTCGCTGTCGAGAATATCGCGCAGCACCGCGCCCGGACCGACCGAGGGCAACTGATCCGCATCGCCGACCAACAACAGGTGCGCAGTTTCCGGCAGCGCGTCGAGCAAGCGGTAGAAAAGCCGCACATCGACCATGGAAGTCTCATCGACTACGAACAGATCGCCCTTCAGCGGCTTATCGCGACCGCGGGTAAAACCGACTTCGGGCTGATACTCGAGCAGCCGATGAATGGTCAGCGCGGGCAGGCCGGTGCTCTCGGACAGACGTTTCGCCGCACGACCGGTCGGCGCGCACAGCATCGGCGCTACATTTTTGGCAGTGAGAATGGTCAACAGCGCGCGCAGAATCGTGGTTTTGCCGACCCCCGGTCCACCCGTGATGACGTGAACGCGATGTTTCAGCGTCGCGGTGACCGCCGCGCGCTGACTTTCGGCGAGCTGCCAGCCAAATTCCTTTTCAACGTGTGCGATGGCACGTTCGGCGTCGATCGATGGAAAGTCCGCCGCCCGCCCGGCCAGCGAACGCAGCACCCCTGCGCAACTTTGCTCGGCGTGGCGCAATTCAACCAGATATACCAACCGCTCACCGGCAATACCTTCCTCGACCAGTTCACGTGCCAGTATCAAGCGATCCAGCGGCGCCTCCATCGCCGTCGCATCGATCGCCCGACCACTCGCGCTGAGCAGTTCCGCTGCGGTTGTTAACAAACGCTCGCGCGGCAAGGCGCAGTGGCCGCGATCCGACGCCGCCTCCAGGGCGTAACGCAAGCCCGCCGAAAGTCGCTCCGGCGCATCGTCGGCGATACCCGATTTTCTCGCGATGTCGTCGGCACTTTTAAAACCGATACCCCACACTTCGCGCGACAGTCGATAGGGCTCACGGGTCAACACCTCGACCGATTCGTCTCCAAACTTTTTGTAGATGCGCAGCGCCTGCCCGGTCGGAACCCCATGCCGATGCAGGAACACCATGATTCCGCGCAGCGCATTCTGCCGCCCCCAGGATTCCTTGATCTGTTTGCGCCGCTTGGGACCAATGCCATCGACCTCCTCGAGTCGCTGCGAGGTGTGATCCATGATCGAAAATATGTCCGTGCCGAACTTTTCGACCATGCGATGCGCGTATTCCTTACCGATACCATCGATCAAACCACTGCCGAGAAATCGCTCGATGCCCTTCTTCGATGACGGCGCCAGCGCGCGAATTTCCGCAGCCTTAAACTGGCGACCGTAGGTGCGGTCATCGACCCACTCTCCGCGTGCCTCGACCTGTTCGCCCACCGTCACCGCCGGCAGACTGCCGATCAGCGTGATTGGCGGCGCACTGCGCGCGGCACCGTCGGCGGCGATTTTCATGACCGTGTAACCGTTCTCCTCGTTATGGAAGGTCACGATCTCAACCGTGCCGCGCAGTTCGGCGACATTCGGACCGGATGAGGATGGCGGGCGATGGGGCATAGAATTCCCGGATATCTCAGCTTAGTCCGCTGCGACCATCCAACCAAGAACAACGATTCCGGTACGAGCGGCAAAATGGCCACGATCTCCATGCATTTCATGGCAAAAATGGCGAAGTTTTTCCGCCTTGCTCTACCGCTTTACAATTCAGAAGTACTACTCCATATTCCCCGCCCCATGGCCATTGTTACGACTTTACTGATCTCTGTGCTGGTACTTGTGTGCCTGCTCATGGTTTTGATCATCCTTATGCAACGCCCGAAGCAGGAAGGCCTCGGTGCGGCTTTCGGCGGCGGCATGACCGATTCGATGTTCGGCGCCCAGACCACAGACGTGCTGCAGAAAGGCACCACCTATCTGGCCGTGGCATTTTTCGTCGTCACCATCGCCCTCGCAGCGATCAAGACGCGCCAGTTCGAAGCCGAAGCCACCAAGGGTGAAGGCATGATCGAAGTCACTGAGCCGCTGATCGACCCGATCCCGCAGATTCCCGATCTGGGCGCTCCGGCGGTTGATCCGCTGATTCCGCTTCCAGGCGGAGACGACGCAGCTGCCTCTGCTCCGGCTGAACAACCCGCCGCTGCCGAAGCCGA
>CBDULB010000072.1:0-29874 GCA_965367965.1 uncultured bacterium
TCCACCACCCAGTGCTCCGCAGCATCGCGTAGCGCGGGCCTCCCGGCCCGCGAGGACCGACCCTTCACTGATCCGGATATGCCTCAACGTCAACGCTGCGCCCACACTCGCGGGCGGGGACGCCCGCGCTACCTTTCACCGCTTTGAGACGCGTGGTTGGCCTGTGGCGGAGGAACTTGTAAAATCGCCATCCGCAGTTGATCCCTGCCCGTCCCTTGGCTAGCATCGGGGATGGCCGGAAAGTCTGCTGACACGGGGAAAAAACTGACGCCGATGATGCAGCAGTATCATTCGATACGGCGCAGTCTGCCCGACGACGTACTGCTGATGTTCCGGCTCGGCGATTTTTACGAAATGTTCTTCGATGACGCGAAGATCGCCTCCGGTATTCTCAACGTCGCGCTGACCAAACGCCACGGCACGCCGATGTGCGGAGTGCCGCATCACGCCGCCGAGGGCTACATCGGCAAACTGGTCAAAGCCGGCAAACGCGTCGCCATCGCCGAGCAGACCAGCGACCCGAAGCCGGGCAAGATCGTCGAGCGCGAGGTCGCGCAAATCATCAGCGCGGGCAGCATCGATGACCTCAACCTGCTCGACGCCGACCGGCCGAACTATCTGGCGGCAGTGTTTCGCGCCGGCACCACTTTCGGCCTGGCGCTGGTCGAGCACACCACCGGCGAGTTCCGGCTGACCGAATTTTCGACCCGCGATGCGCTCGACGACGAGCTGTCGCGGGTGCGACCGTCGGAATTGCTCTACGCCGATGAGCAGAGCGACGAGTTCGGCACCATGGTCAACTCGCTCGCCTACGACGGCTTCGCCTTCATTCACGAGCAGGCGATGTTCGCGCTCAAAGAGCATTTTAAGGTGCAGTCGCTGGAGGGCTTCGGCTGTGGCCACTATGGCGCGGCGGTGTGTGCGGCGGGTGCGGTGTTCCACTACCTGCAAACTCAGCTGCGGCGCAGCGTCGGCCATTTGCGCCGGCTGCAGGCCTACCGGGTTGATCAGCATGTGCTCATCGATGCCTCGAGCCAGGCGAATCTTGACCTGATCAGCAGTCGGGCCGGTCCCAAACACACCCTGCTGCGCGCGCTCGACCGCACCTCGACACCGATGGGCGCACGCATGCTGCGCGACTGGGTGCTGCACCCGATCCGCGATCTGAACACTTTGACCGAACGCCAGGATCTGATCGGTGCCCTGCTCGAACAACCCTTCGTGCTCAGCCAGATTCGCGATTCGCTCGGCGAGATCCGCGACATCGAACGCACCATGAGCCGGCTCAGCCAGGGTTCCGGAAATGCCCGCGACCTGCGCGCGCTGTCGACTTCGCTGCAACGCATCCCCGATCTCAAGGCGCACCTCGCGGCGCTCGGTGAAAGTCAGGACCTCGCCCTCAACGAACGCTGGCAGCCGCGCCTGCGCGAGTTCTCCGAG
This sequence comes from uncultured bacterium, assembly GCA_965367965.1. Lineage (GTDB taxonomy): Bacteria > Verrucomicrobiota > Verrucomicrobiia > Verrucomicrobiales > DEV007 > JBBKXR01. The sequence goes on from CBDULB010000072.1 coordinate 1,441, forward strand.
CTGGTCGGTTTGCTTGAGCGCGCGATTGTCGATGAACCGCCCGCGCTTTTGAAGGAGGCAGGCATTTTCAGCGACGGCTTCAGTGAGGCCATCGACGAACTGCGCAAAGCGACCACCGAAGGCCGCCAGTGGATCGCCGACCTGCAGTCGCGCGAGGCCGAGCGCACCGGCATCAAATCGCTGAAGGTGAAATACAACGCCGTGTTCGGCTACTTCATCGAGATCACCAAGTCCAACCTCGCCGCCGCGCCCGACGACTACACGCGCAAGCAGACCACCGCCAACGCCGAGCGCTTCATCACGCCCGAGTTGAAGGAGATGGAAGGCAAAATTCTCGGTGCCAACGAACGCCTCAAGGCACTTGAGTATGAGGAATTTCTCAATCTGCGCGAAACGGTGCTCGAACACCTCGACGACATTCAGGACACCGCCGCCGCGCTCGCCGAGATCGACGTCTTGTGTGGCCTGGCCGAGACCGCGCAGCTGTTCGGCTACTGTCGGCCACTGCTCAACGAGTCGCTGAACCTGTACATCAAAAACGGCCGCCACCCGGTGCTCGATCAAAACATCGCCGAGGAAAAATTTGTCCCCAACGACACCACACTCGAGCCGACGCAAAGTCGCCTGCTGTTGCTGACCGGTCCTAACATGGCCGGTAAGTCGACCTACATTCGCCAGGTGGCACTGATCACTCTGATGGCTCAGATCGGCAGCTTCGTGCCCGCCGAATCAGCCGAGATCGGCCTGGTCGATCGCATTTTCACCCGCGTCGGCGCCAGCGATGATCTGGCGCGCGGTCAGTCGACCTTCATGGTGGAAATGACCGAGACGGCGCTGATCGTCAACACCGCCACCGACAAGTCACTGGTCATTCTCGACGAAATCGGCCGCGGCACAGCGACCTTCGACGGCCTGTCAATCGCCTGGAGCGTCGCCGAACACCTGCACGACGTCATTGGCGCGCGCACCCTGTTCGCCACTCACTACCACGAACTCACCGCCCTCGCGCAACAGCGCGAAGCGGTGCAGAACTACAACGTCGCGGTGCGCGAGTGGAACGAGCAGATCATTTTCCTGCGCAAGATCGTCGCCGGCACCGCCGACAAAAGTTACGGCATTCAGGTCGCCCGGCTGGCCGGCCTGCCACCGGAAATTATCAATCGCGCCAAGTCGATTCTGGAAGGACTGGAAGGTGACGGCGGTGCCAGGGTCGAAGTGCAGGATGCGCCGGACGCCAGGCCAAAGCGCAAACGGGCATCGAAGCCGCAGGCGAAGCAAGGCAGCAAGATTGAGGAAACACCTGGCGACGCCAGCGATGACGATTCCGACCGCGACAGCGAGGCACCGCAGTTGCAGCTGTTCAGCTGAGGTTTCGAGCGATGAAATGTTTCTTCAAACGGTTTCGGCTTTTACCAGTTCCGCTGATCATCAGCTTACTGCCTTTTCAGAAATTACAGGCAGATATGCGTGGCAACGACGATCCACCGCGACCTCGCCTGCCCTCTGACGACGTGAATGATTTAGTAACAGCCGGGATTATTTTTTCACTGTTTACAATCGCTGCATGCGTATTCGTTTGGCTGTCTTTTTGGATACTCCGCCGAATTCGTGCTGCACGCCGGCGAGATAAGCCCCAGCAGAATTTGTGATCACCGCGCTCCATCAACACCTCGCTGCGCTCGGCCAGTGCAGTGCCTGTCCGAACATGGCGTCGGCACCGGTGGTTTCGCCGCCGGTGCACAGCAGGGTCATCATCGTCGGTCAGGCTCCCGGGGTGCGTGAGCCGGAACTGCAACGCCCGTTTGCGTGGACGGCGGGCAAGACGCTTTTCAAATGGCTCGAGTCGGTCAGCGGTGCCGACGAGGCAACCATCCGGCTGGCGGTTTATTTCGCCGCGGTGTGCCGCTGCTTTCCCGGCAAGGGTGCCAAAGGCGGCGGTGACCGCGTGCCCGACACCAGCGAGATCAAAAACTGTTCGCGCTGGATGCGTTCCGAGTTTGAAATCCTGCAACCCGATCTGGTGATCCCGGTCGGCAAGCTCGGCATCAGTCAGTTTCTCGATTTCAAAAAGCTCACTGAAGTCATCGGCGGCGATTTCCGGCAGGAGGTGTTCGGGCGCCAAGTCGACATCATTCCCCTGCCCCATCCGTCCGGGGTGTCGACCTGGTTTCGCACCGAACCGGGAAAATCGCTGACCGCCGAAGCGCTGCGCAAGATTGCCGATCACTCCGCATTTCTCGACGCGATCGAAACCGCCTGCCACTGATCCCGAAGCAATGGCGCCCCCGACCGACAACTCTGCCGATATCACACTGGCGACACCTCTCGATGAAGCGTCAACCAAGCGGATCAGCAAGAAGCAGTGGTCGGGCCTGGAGGCGCTCGGAATTGCGACGGTTGGTGATTTGATGGCGCACTACCCGCGTCGCTATGAGGACCGGCGCGAGTTCGGGGTCATGCCGACCGGGCCGAGTGAGGTGGCGGTGTGTCTGAAAATGGAAGTCGTCGATACCAGCGTGCGCCGGCTGGGCGGCAAGCGCACCATTTTTGAAGCGGTCGTCGATCAGCCGGACGGCGGCAGCGCGCTCGGCGGCACGCTGGTGCTGCGCTGGTTCAATCTGCCGTTCATGAGCAAGGTGCTGGCGGTCGGTCACGAATTGGTGGTTTACGGGAAAACCAAGCAGAGTGGCCGACGCCTGGTGATGGATCATCCGGACATCGAAATCATCGATCCCGACGACCCGGTGGCGGCACGCATTCATCTCGACCGGATCACGCCGGTGTATCCGCTGGCGTCGGGGATCAATCAACGCCGGATGCGCACGCTGATGTTCGAAATCCTCGAACAGATCACCGATGACGTTTTGCCCGACTTGCTGGTGCCGACGCCGGACTGGGCAAAAGCACTCAACATGTGGCGCGCGCGCGCCCTGCGCCAGGTTCATTTTCCCGACAGCGATGACAGCCTGCTGGAGTCGCGTCGCTACCTGGCGCTGGAGGAATTTGTCGCGCTGCAGTTGAACGTTCTGCAGCGCCGTGCGGAGTACGAAAAAAAGGGCGGCGTGGCGCGACCGAGCGAAGGTTTTCTGCTCAAGGATCTACTCGACAGTTTACCGTTTCAACTGACCGGCGCACAGCTGCGTTGCGTCGACGAAATCCGCGCCGATCTGAACTCCAACCGGCCGATGAATCGCCTGCTTCAGGGCGACGTCGGATCGGGCAAAACGTTGGTGGCTTTGTCAGGTATGTTGCTGGCGGTCGAGGCGGGCTACCAGGCGGCGCTGATGGCACCGACGCAGATTCTCGCCGAACAGCATTTCCTCGGCATTCAGCGCCTGCTCGAGCCGCTCGACATTCGCGTCAGTTTGCGCACCGGATCGAAACACGAAGACGGTTTTTTGCCGCTCATGTCCGGCGGTGAGCCGCAGATCATTATCGGCACGCACGCGCTGATTCACGACAAGGTCGAGTTCGACAATCTCGGCTTTGTGGTCATCGATGAGCAGCACAAATTCGGTGTCTCGCAGCGCAGCAAACTGATCGCACAGGGCCATGTGCCGGACGTACTGGTGATGACCGCGACGCCGATCCCGCGCACCCTGACGCTGTCGATCTACGGCGATCTCGATGTGTCGATCATCGACGAGCTGCCGGCCGGCCGCGGTAAAATCGTCACCGGTATTCGCGGCATCGACAAGACCGACAAGGCGGCGGCATTTATCCGCGACCAGCTCGAGGAAAACCGTCAGGCGTACATCGTCTATCCGTTGATCGAAGAGTCCGAAAAGGTCAAATCGCTGGCCGCCAGCGTCGAGTTCGACAAGTGGAACGAGCGCTTCGAACACTTTGAGTGCGGTCTGATTCACGGGCGCATGCCGCCGCTCGAAAAGGAACAGGTGATGAAAGACTTTCGCGACGCCAAGCTCGATGTGCTGGTCGCGACCACGGTCATCGAGGTCGGCGTCGACGTGCCCAATGCCAACGTCATGCTGATCTACAATGCCGAGCGGTTCGGACTGGCGCAGCTGCATCAGTTGCGCGGTCGGATCGGTCGTGGACAGCACAAAAGTTACTGCGTGCTGATGGTCGACCCGAAGAACAGTGAGGCGATGGAAAAGCTGCGCGTCATGGAGGAAACCACCGATGGCTTTAAAATCGCCGACGCCGATCTGCGCATGCGCGGCCCGGGCGAAGTGCTCGGCACCGCGCAGAGCGGGCTGCCCGATCTCAAGCTCGGCGATCTGGTCACCGACACCGAACTGGTTAAAGAGGCACGCGAGATCGCCGCGGAAATTTTGCGCAGCGATCCGAAGCTGACCAGGCTCAATCACCGCACACTGGCGGCTAGATTCGGCGGCGGCCGGGCCGGTGGGCAATTGAGCTGAACGGTGCGACGACAAGCCGACATTGCACAGCAGCCCGATATTCGATATAGAAGAAGGAGGCGACCGCTGCCGCGTGTCAGACTCCCGAACCCTTGAAATCCGATGTCCGCTTTTTTCAGATTGTTTTTTTCGCTCGCGCTACTCGGCGCGATCAGTGTTTTCGCCTGTGCCCGTGCTACGGCTCAAGACGTCAGTGGGGTGCGCGTCTGGACCAACAATATCGGTGAGGAGACCAAGGCATCGCTGATTACCTTCGATGACAAAAAGGTCACCCTCGACCGCAAGGACGGCACCAACCTGGTGACCATCGCGATTCCCAAACTCAGCTTCGAGGATCAAGCGTTCCTGGCCGGAGTGAAAGCGTTTCGCGCTACCGATGCCAGCACCAAAACCTGGCCCGGAAAAACGTTCGCCCCCGTTGTCAACGTCGTAGCATTACCCGAGGGCAGGCGCTACCAGACGGAGCATTTCGACCTGCTCAGTGAAAACGAAGCCGACCGCGAATTTCTCGAAGCGGCAGCGAGCGTTCTCGAGGGTACGCTCGCTGCCATCGAAGCCCTGCCTTTCGATATCCGCCCCAAACCTCCAACCGGTCTGGAACGTTTCGCAACCGTGTTTAATGCTCCGGACAATCTCAAGGCGCGAATCGTCGACCGCTTTCGCGTTCATCCCGAAGAACCCCGTCACGGGGCTTATCTTGGTCGACAGGGCATTCTGCTGGCGTCTTACACCGGATTCGGAGGCGTTAAAGTTGACGACCGGGTGACCCTCGACCCGACCCTGGACCCGGATACCAGCACCCTCATCCACGAACTCTCCCATCAGATCATGGATGGTATGCTGCGCACCTTTCCGCACTGGTTCAACGAAGGCCTGTCGGAGTATCTCGCCATGATCCCGCAATCGGCCGGCAATTTTCGCTTCGACGAAGCGGAGGCCGGTCTCAAGACCGCTTTAAAGGATCGCTACCACGCCGAAGCCCCGGAAATGATCCATCCACGCGACATCATGACCATGGACAACCCTTCGCCGTGGGACACAAGTCTCGACGGCTACCGGTCGACGATGCTCCTGATTTACTACCTGATCCATCTGGAGAACGGTAAAAAAGGCGAACCGGTGGCAAAGATGATCCGCACCTTGCGAGCCATCGATGATCGCGCCTGGGGACTGATCGCAGAATACAACGCAGCGGTGAAAGAGTTCGGCCCGAAGTCCGAGGAGTACAACGCGGCCATCGATCGCTACAACAAGGAAGTCAATGCGTATCGCAAACAGGCGGCGACCAACGGTGTCGGCAGCCCGGTCCGCGTCGGTGGCGGCGAAGCGGGTGATGGCGCACCGGTGGTAGTCGGCAGTATCGGTACCGTGCGTCCGGTCATGCCGAAGCGACTGGAGATTCCCGACGTCCTGCAACACCGCCGCGACGGCAAACCGGTCGACATCGCGTCGTTTTCCGGTTCGCTGTCAATGCAGGCAATCATGCAGGGCCGTGACTACGACCAACTGGCCGCCGCCATCGTCCGTGGCTACGAACGCATCGGCATCACAGTGACGATTCTGCCGGCGAAAAGCGCCGCCCAATAGCCTGCGAAGGTCATTTTTCCGATCGCTCGCGGCGGTTGCGTTGGCGGTGGACCCGGTCTGCCCGCTGGAAAAATGGTGCCAGCGAAGCGCCACCTGTTCCTCCCGGAGTCCGCCCGGTGACTACAAAATGCGCCTAACTGTATAATGGTGAAATGCGCCGAAATCTGGTTGGATTCATCCTCGTCAACCGCAGACTGTGTTGATAGGAAAACAGGAACCCTAGATTAATTACGATGAAAAAGATTATTTTTGCAGTGCTGTTGCTTCTGGTTGCAGCTTGGGCCGGGGCGACCTGGCTGATTGGCAGCGGTATTGAAAAAGGTGTGAATACTTTTTACGAAACCGCTGAAACGCGAATCGCGGAGAGCGGCAACAGCGGCGTCGAGATGCAGCCCGGCGAGATCAAACGCAGCTTCCTGGCCAGCGACGCCACCACCGAGGTCAGACTTACCACGGTGCCCATGGATGACGCTTCGGTAACCGTTCACACCAAGCTGTATCACGGACCACTGATGTTCACTCCCGATGGAATCAAAGTCGGTTCGACCTATTCCGTCTCGACCATCGATACCTCCGGTTTTCCGGCCGAAGTGCAATCCGTCATCGCCAAGGGCTTCGACGATGAGGAACCGGTGCGCTTCACCATGCTGTTCGGCTTTGGCGGTGATGTCGACATGACCATGGAAATGCCCCTGTTCCGGCATTTGTTCGACGAAGCTGATGGCGCCCAGAGCAAAGTCGAGTTTGACGGCATGACGTTGAAAGCCAAGGGCTCTGCCAAACCGGGCAGCGAAACCAGCGGCACCATCGAACTGGGCGAGATCAAGATTTCCAATGACGCCAAGCAGAGTTCGTTCCGCACTGAAACGGGCACAGGCGAATTCGAAGGCACCACCAACGATAACATGATCGGCTACAGTGGCACGGCGTCGTTCAATATTCCCGGGATCAAATCGACGAGTGCCGGCACCGAGTTTAACTTTAAGGACGTCGGCCTCAGCGCCGAAAGCACGGTCGATCCGGATACCAAAGCGGTGAATGCCAGTGTCCGCTACGAGTTTGCCAGTGCCTCCACCTCAGATCCGGACGGTCCGGTCGGCGCCGTGTTTAAACAGTTGGGCGATGGCGGTTACATCGATTACAAAATCGAGAACTGGAATCTCGAGGCCTTGAAGAAAGTCCAGAGTGCGCAGGCGGAAATGACTCAGATTCAGGCCGAAACCATGTCGGCAATGATGGCCGCAAAGCCCGACGACAATTTCGATCCCGATCAAGCCGCTGCCAAACTCGACGGCCTCGCCGATCAGGCCATCGACGGTCTGCTGGAACTGTTTCAACCCGGCATGCTGTTTGAATTCCGCGCCAAACTCGGCGATGGCGATTCGCGCAGCGATCTGAAACTGGGTATCGCCGTCGCCGACGGCGCGGTCGAAGCGACCAAAGCCAAGACCCTCGGCCAGATTGTCGACGGCCTGCTGGTCGACATCGATGTGCGCCTGTCAAAAGCGATGCTCCCCGAGGGCATGGCCGAAATGTTTCTGGCTCAGCCGATTCAGACCGGCATGATCGAAGATCGCGGCGATTACTTTCGCGGCACCGCCGAACTCAAAAACTCCAAGGTTTCCGTCAACGGCAACGAATTCCCGGTCCTCGAGCAGGCCCGTCCCTTTCTTGAATCGGAACAGGGCATGGCCGGTTTTCGCGACGGCATCAAACAGGGCCTGATGGGCGGCATGGGAGGCGGTGCCGCTGCCGGCAATGCCAACATTCCGGCAGACATGGACCGGAGCGCTGATCCCGCAGCGCCAATGCCGGCCCCTGACGCTGACGCGGCACCTGTGCCCGACGCATCGCAGCAATAAAATAACTACTGACCGCGATGCCCGCTGCGACTCATCGCCACTGCGCCAACTGCTCCGGAAACGGACAGCTGGCGCAGGCGGAGTCATCGACCAGGCAGAAGTCGCGGTAGATTTGCAGCAAGGCCTGCTGCTGGAAAAAATTGCGCGTATGCACTTTTGCCAGTGCTTCGTTCTGGCCGAACAACCTCAGCCGCGCCCGACGCAGTGACTGGTTGTCGAGCGACGCCGGCAGGGCGGTAAACTGCTCCCACAAATCACGCCGTTCGCCCAACGCAATCGGCGCAACCACGTTGCCGATGATGTCGTGGGCGCGGTCACGACCGACCAACGCCATCGCTTTATCGGCCGACCTGGAACGCAGCGTGTAATGCCGGGACCAGTATTCATGGCTGAGTGAACACAGAAATGCGTGCACGGTTTTCACCCACCTGCCGTCATCGACCGCCTTTTCGGGCAGCGTTTGAAGAAACTCCGGCCAGCGATGCGCCAACTCGATCAGCGCCGCCAAACGCCGTTGCGGATGATTGAGTGGTCGCAACCCCGACAGGGTCCAGCTCAAGGCCCGCTCGGGACCGAGTTCGTGATCGGGTCGCAATTTCCACCAGCCGTCCCAGACGCCGCGCACATAAGATCGCGTGTCGACGCCGGCATCGAAAGTCCCGCCATCGATGAATCCCGCCGCGCCGTAGAGCAGTGCCTCGCGGTCGCTGTTTGAAAAGTCACAGCGCAGGCGGGCGATCGGAAATCGCTGCGCCAATACCGCCATCGGCAGGGTGTTGTGACGGTAACCAAGCGCCTCGGCAACGCCGATCCACAGCGCCTGCTCGCGACCGTGTACCGCCTCAATGGCCTGAAAGCGCTTCGCCTTACGCTGCAGCCGGAACTGCGCCGCCGCGGTCACCAGGGTCGCCACATTTTCCGGATCCATCGATTCCAACGGGGCCGCACAGCGTCCGAGTTTTGCCTCGGGCACAAATCCCATCACCGATCGAGTCGCCTCAAACCGACCGAGATCGAGCTCTGCCTGAGCCACCTCGCGATGCGACGAATTGCGCGTGAAAAACGTCACCCGCTCCGGCAGCCTGACGAACAGGTGCAGCACCACCTCATCATAAGCGCGGTTAACGCCGTGGCCATGATACTCCCAGTCGCGCACGTCGGTATCCAACTCGATCGCACCGCTCAGTCGACGCTCGCCAACGCGCACTACCGCCTCGGTAAAATCCGGACCCGCCGACCGGTTCCAGTGACCGAACTGAATGATCTCTACCGGCTCCCCCGCCGGCGTCGAAAAGCGCCGGCCAAATTCACCCGCGAACCAGCGCGCCTGCAGTTCGAGTTCGTCACTGTAGTGAACCGGCGCCGGCCTCGCCGAAGCCGGCGCGCCTCGGCGCGACGGCGCTTCAGGTTGCCGCTTCGACTCAAAAACCCGCGCCGCCCGGACACCTCCGAATACACTCTCGACCCGGCGCTCATAGCGCCGGGCTGCCGACGGATACGGCAGCCGCGTCGCGATCATGACGCCGGCGCCGATATCTTAGCCGGCTGGTCAGGCGCCTCCGTCAGATCGATCGACAATCCATCCCACGCGAGCGCCATGCCATCCGGCAGTTGCGGGTCGATCTTACGGTAGTCGACCTCGCAGGAAAAATGCGTGAACCAGGTGCGTCCGGCGTTCACCTGACGCGAGATCTCGATCGATTCGTCGAGGCTCAGATGAGTCGGGTGCGGTTTCGGCCGCAGGGCATCGATGACCAACACCTCGACATCGCGCAGCAGTTCCAGGGTGTCCTCCGGAACGACCTTGGCGTCGGGAATGTAGGCCAGCCGTTTTCTGCCACTGCGCTCAAACAAATAGCCGATCGTGTCGACCTTACCGTGCAACACCGGCAACGGTGTCACCGCGGTGTCGCCCAGTTGGAAAGGCCTCGTCACCGGTCGCGGCTCCGGTTTGAAATAACCCGGATAGCGATTCTGGCCATTGAAGGCAAAATCAAAGGCGTGATTCAAATGCGCCAGCGTGTCGGGCACCGCGTAGACCGGCAGCAGGGCTTCGGCCCCCAGCGTGAAACGCCGCAAGTCGTCAAAGCCCATGACATGGTCGGTGTGCTTGTGGGTAAACAGCGCCGCATCGAGGTGGCGGATATTTTCACGCAGACACTGCATGCGAAAATCCGGGCCGGTGTCGACCACCCATGCCGCGTCCGGAGTGTGAATGTAAATCGACGACCGCAGCCGTTTGTTTTTCGGATCGTCCGACCGGCACACCGCGCAGTCACAACCGATCACCGGCACGCCAATCGAAGTGCCCGTGCCGAGAAAAGTGAACTGAAAGTCGGAGCCGGATGTTGCGGGGGTAGCCATGATCCATCGTGACGCGCCACATCAGCCGCGCGCGCATCAGACAGTGTTCACCAGAACAGGTTGAAAATCGAGTAATAACTGCCTCCCGCCCGGGAAGCATTGCCTTCAGCAGAAACCCGCTGACCAATGAAACGACAGGCACTCCGGCCCGGCCCGATCAGAACGGGATGTCGTCGTCGTCATCGATCGGTGCACCGCCGCCGCCACCCGAGCTCTGCGGTGGTGCCTGCTGCTGCTGTGGCGGGGCCCCCTGTTGGGAAGGAGCCGATGAACCACCGCCTCCATCTGAGTAGCCACCGCCTCCTCCGCCGCCGCCGCCGTTGTCGTCGCGGGAGCCGAGAAATTGGAAATTGTCACCGACAACCTTGAGCTTGCTGCGCTTTTGACCGCTTTGCTTGTCGTCCCAGGTGTCGAGCTGCAGCCGACCTTCGATGTAAATCGGCCGACCTTTTTTCATGTACTGCCCGGCGATCTCAGCCTGACGTCCCCAGAGCGTGACATCGACGAAGGTAGTTTCTTCGCGCTTGTCACCGTCGTCGGTTGAATAAACGCGGTTGCACGCCAGACCGATATCGGTGACGGCGGTGCCTTTCGGAGTGTAACGCACTTCGGGATCCCGAGTGAGATTCCCGATCAGCATGACTTTGTTTAGACTGGCCATGGCTCTAGTTGTTAAATGAATACGCCGTGTTTGGCGATTCTTTCTTTAACCGGTAAAGGATGAAACGCACACCGCAGACGAGCGGCACAACGCATCAGCCCTCGACGCGGTCGTAGTGCTGCAGGTGAACGGTTTTGTTCAACGACAGACGCTTGCGCAGCTTGACGATGGTGTCCGGCTCCGCTTCGAAGTGATAATTGACGTAAAAGCCGTGGGAAAGATGGCGCGCATTGTAAACGAATTCACGTTTTCCAAGCTGATCGATCTGTTCCAGCTTGGCGCCTTCTTCTTCGATTTCCTGGCCGATTTTGCTGACCATGTCGTCAACGCTTTCTTCTTTGCCTTGGGCGTTAATGATGATGACGCCTTGATATTTTCTGCTCATGACTCGGGATTCGGGTGGGTCTCGGACGCCGTTTCTGGCGTTGGACGGTCCGGTTTACTGGGATTTTCGGTTGGCTGATCCACCGTCGCGCCGGTCTCTGAAGACTGGGGCTGGGGTGAGGTGCGAGGCGGCCTCTGCCGTTTCGCTTTTTTGGGTTTACTCGGTTTCTGGTTGAACTGGTTCATCGCCGCAGCCAGGCCGCGGGCGAGCGCACAATTTACCGCATCCACGGCAATCGCCAGAGATTTTTCTAATTCCTCCCGTTCCGACACCGCAAAACGTCCCAAAACATGGCTGACCATCGATCCCTGACGTTGGTTATCAGCGCTCTCCGGATCGATCTCACCGGGCGCGGCCGGACGATGGCCGATTCCAAACTTAAGGCGTGGAAACCTGTCACTGCCTAGGCTCTGGATCATCGACTTGATGCCATTGTGCCCTCCAGCTGAGCCGTTGGCGCGAAATCTCAGCGCCCCGAGAGGCAGATCCACGTCGTCGTAAACGACCAGCATTTGCGCCGGCGACATTTTAAAAAAACCGCCGATATAAGCCGCCGTCTGACCGCTGAGATTCATAAAAGTCTGCGGTTTGACCAAAATAACCGATCCGGTTCGCGCCACCAGGGCCTGCCATTTGCGCTCTTTTTGCCAGCTGACGCCGGCAGCATCCGCCATCCGGTCGACGATCTCGAAGCCGACATTGTGGCGCGTCCCCTCGGAATCACGCCCCGGATTGCCCAGACCGATCACCACCCGGATCGAGGTATCGTCAGCATTTTTCGAAGTATCGCTCATCGCATCGAATCTTTAGCCCGGCCGCGCCACCCTGCGCGGTCGCATCAGGCGGAGCGAAACAAACACACAAAACCCGCACCCTCCACCGCGAATGCCGCACCCGTTTCACAAAATCCGGCCTCCACTGGATGGCACCGACGGCGGCATCAGCAACGGGCAATCACAACGGCGATCCGGCAAACACCGGTCAGTGCCCCTGTCAGTGGCACTGACCGTCGCAGCAAAGCCAGCGCCGCAAGTATAAATAAGCTGCTTATTCCTGCACCCCGATAGCCGTCGATTGATGGGATTGCCCGTAGTTGTTGGCCTGACACCTTGCCTGACGACGCAAATCGCGGCTTGAACGAGCGCATGGCCACGCCCCTTCGAATTGGCCGCACCAGCGGAGTTCAGCTGGCAGCGCACGGCGGGAAACCCTGAGACCAAATTCTTACGAAAAACCTTAATTTTGCATGATATTTATGATTTCTAAACTATTTTAGAGTGGTTGCACTATTTCTGTAGATCTTATTCGACGGGGGCAGGCGAAAATTCTCGCCGGTCTCCCTCCCCTTCCCTTGAGCGAAAAATTGAACCATACGACCGATCCGGATGCCGAAATCGAGCGCGACCCGCACTGGTACTGCGTGCGCGCCAAACCGAAGGCCGAGCATCTGGCCGCCGCCCACCTGCGCCAGCTCGAGGAGATCACCGTGTTCTGCCCCCGGATCCGCTATCAAAAGGCGACCCAGCGCGGCAAAGTCCGTTTCGTCGAGGCTCTGTTCCCCGGCTATCTGTTTGCCAAATTCGATCTGCGCCTGCAAATGCGGGCGGTGCAGGCACAGCCCTCGGTTTCGGGCCTGCTTCATTTCGGCGACTACTACCCGCACATTTCGGCGCAGCAGATCGAGGAAATGCGCAGCGAATTCGACGACGCCGAGGTGCGCGAGATCGAAACCTCGATCGAGGCGGGCGACGAGGTCGAGATCGTCGACGGCGCCTTGAAAGGTTTGACCGTGATGGTCAGCCGCCTGCTACCCGGCAAAGAACGGGTGAGAATTTTAATGGAGTGGCTGGGCGAGGATCGGGAGGCCGAAGTGTCTGTCGATGCCATCGCCCGCAAGGGCAACGTACGACGAGGACCGATGACCTGATCTGACTCGACGACGATTACACGCTCCGATCTGTGAGCGACCTGCGGAGCTCCACAGCGTCCGCAAACCAATGAAAACAAGCCGTTACCGGCTAAACGCGAAAACTGGTTTCGAACCCGCCGCACGGCGGGATCGACCGACCAGGGGCGGCAGCGTCGACCTTTTCATTCTGTGCGGTTTGTTCGTTGCCCTTTGGTCGTTGTTGCTACTGATTGCCAGCGCATGTCTACCCTGAGCCCAAGCCAACTCATCGAACGCTTCGCCGATCTGCGCCTGCTGGTCATCGGCGACGTGATGCTCGACCGTTTCATCTGGGGAAATGTCTCGCGCATCTCGCCCGAAGCACCGGTTCCGGTGGTCGAAGTCAGTCGCGAATCGCTGTATCCGGGCGGCGCCGCCAATGTCGCCCGCAACCTGACCCCGTTCGGCGCCACCGTCGAACTGATCGGCCTGAGCGGCAGCGACATCAACGGCAAGCTGCTCATCGAGACCCTGCAGGAAGCCGGCATCGGCACCGGGCACATCATCATCGACGATGAATTTACCACGATCACCAAAACCCGCGTCGTTGCCCGCCAGCAACAGGTGGTGCGCATCGATCGGGAAAAACGCACCCCCCTGTCGGCGGCGGATCGCGCCGCAGTGCTCGATCAGTTGCGCGCCGTCGCGCCCGACGTCGACGGCATGATCATCGAAGACTACGGCAAGGGCCTGATCGATACCGGACTGGTCGACGACATCGTTAAAATCGCCGCCGAAAATCAGGTCTGCGTCACCGTCGACCCGAACCCGAACAATCCCATCGACTGGCACGACGTCGCCGCGGTAAAACCGAACCGCAGCGAAGCCTTCCGCGAAGTCGGTATGGTCGAGCCCTCGCACGACGACGTTGAACCACTCGACGACTCGGCGCTGCTCGAAGTCGGCAGCCTGCTGTTGGAAAAATGGCGTTCGCAACACGTGCTGGTGACCCTCGGCGAACAGGGCATGATGCTTTTCTCCCGCGACACCGCGCCGTACCACATTCCCACCCGCGCCAAGGAAGTGTTCGATGTATCCGGTGCTGGCGATACCGCCATTGCCGTGTTTACTTTAGCGCTCTGCGCCGGAGCCGACGCACCCGCCGCCGCCGACCTGTCCAATGTCGCCAGCGGCATCGTGGTCGGCAAACTCGGCACTGCAGCGATTACCCGCGACGATCTATTGTCCGCGGTATCCAGCTAACTGTCAGCTATTTACCCGACTTGAACAACTCCACTCCCGTTATCAGTGCAACGCTCGACGACCACCTCGAGGTGGTCACCAGGCTGCGTGCCGAAGCCATGCCGTTGATCGCCGACATGGCGGCGAAGCTCGAAGCGGTGCTGCGCAACGGCGGCAAGATCTGCTTTTTCGGCAATGGCGGCAGCGCGGCTGATTCGCAGCATCTGGCGACTGAATTTGTGGTCCGCTTTACCCGCCAGCGCGCCGCCCTGGCATCGATCGCTCTCACCACCGACACCTCATCGCTGACCGCCGCCGGCAACGATTTCGGCTTCGAGTCGGTGTTCGCCCGCCAGGTCGAAGGCCTGTGCTGCGAACGCGACGCAGTGATCGGCATTTCCACTACCGGCACCAGCCCGAATGTCGTCGCCGGTCTCCAAGCGGCGAACAAAATCGGCGCCCTGACCATCGCCTTTACTGCCGCCGACGGGGCCGCCTGCGGTGACATCGCCGACCTTACTTTCTGCGCGCCGTCGACAGTGACCGCGCGCGCTCAGGAGTGCCACCTGCTGGTCGGCCACATCCTCTGCGATCTCGTCGAAGCGGCCTTCGCCGACGAATAGTCTCGCGTCGGCCGAGTTTGCCGACCACCTGCCCCTGCCCCGTCGCCTTTTGAGCGAAGTGGAAAATACTCTCCCCGCCGACCAACGGTCCGGTGGTCGCTTGTCAGGCCTGTTGCGGAAACACCGCCACTACGTCGAAAACTTTGCGTGGCTGTTTTCCGACCGGATTATCCGCCTCGTGGTCGGCGTCGTCATCGCCGGCATGGTCGCCCGCCACCTCGGCCGTGAAGGCTACGGCACCCTCAATTACGCCATCTCAGTGATGTTTTTTCTGGCACCCTTCGCATCGGTGGGCCTGCACCAGACGGTGATGCGCGAACTGATCGCCTCGCCCGACAAGGCCGGTCGCCTGCTCGGCACCACGGCGGCGTTAAAACTGATGGTTGGCGGCGTCTGCCTGATGGCGCTGTGCGGTTACGCGCTCGCCTTCGAGGTCGGCACCCTGCGTCTGCTGATCATGCTGGTCGGCATCAATCTGCTGCTCGACGCCAGCGGTGCCTTCGATACCTGGTTCGAATCGCAGACCAAAGCGCGCTACGTCGCCCTGTCGCTGAATGCCGCCTTCCTGACCGGCGCGGTCCTGAAAGTGGCCCTGATTTCGCTGGGCGCTCCGGTTATCTGGTTCGGCGTGGTGCTGGTTATCCAGGGTGCCATCGGCTTGATCATGAAGGCGCGCTTCTTTCACACCGCGTTTCCCAACCGTCAGGGCTGGCGCTGGTCCCCGGAGCTGGTTCGCCCGCTGTTGATCGGTGGCCTGCCGGTGGTCATGCTGATGGTCAACTTGAGCCTGATGAAACGGCTCGACATTTTCATGCTGAAAAAGATGGGCGGGCTGGCCGAAACCGGAGTCTACGCCTCGGCCGCCCTGCTTTCCGACGCCCTGTTCATCGTTCCGGGATTGATCGCAAAAACGGTGCTGCCCGGACTGATGCGGCTGCGTGAGAACAATCGGGACCGCTACCGGAAAAGTGTGGCCGCCTACTTTCGGCTCAACGCCTTTCTCGGCTACAGCGGAGCGATCGGCTTCTTCATCATGATGCCACTGCTGCTGCCGCTGATTTTCAGTGAACGCTTCGCCGACGCCACGCCGATGGCGCAGATTCTCGGCATTGGAGCGATCCCGTTGTTCCTCGCCACCAGTCGTCAGGACTACCTGTTTGCCGAAGGCAAAGCTTCGGCACTGGTCGGTGTCGGACTGGTCGCGCTGGCGGTCAACATCGGCCTGAATATGTGGCTGATTCCGCTGCTCGGAGGCATCGGCGCCGCGTGGGCAACTGTAGCCTCATACTTCGTCTATGCCGTGATCGGTTCATTTTTCCATCCCTCGACGCGCTGGGTCGGGCGGATGCAGCTAGTGGCACTGCTTAAGCCGTGGCCCGGTGCAGCGATTGCTGAAGCGATCGCTCAATCGTCCCCTGACGAGGATGACGCCCCCCGATGAATCCGACCAGCGCCTCTAACCTGGAAACTTAAAATACGATGATCAATCTGACGGCTTCGGGCATTGTGCGAAAATTGTCGCTGATGAAGTTCTGCATGGCGACCGGTGGTGACTTCGCCAGTAAATGGCGCCTGGTCCGGGCGTTCTGCAAACTGGCCGGCGATCACTCCGGATTCCGGGCGCGGGAATGGATGGAAATTCGCGGTCGGATCGGCAAAGGCCGGCCGCTGCGCATGACGCTCAGGGATCAGGCCAGCGACGTCATCATCTTCCGGGAAATTTTCTTCGATCGAGAGTACCAGGCCTGCACCACGCTCGGATTCGATCCGACTTCGATCTATGATATCGGAGCCAACGTTGGACTGGCGGCGGCGTATTTCCGGGCGCGTTGGCCGGACTCGATGATTGTCGGCTTCGAGCCGGCGGAGAGTGAATTCAAAGTCGCGGAGCGCAATTACGCCCGCCTCGGGGCCGCCCGTTTGTTTCAAATGGCGGTCGGCAGCGAAGATGGCGAGGTCGCATTTGAAATCCATCCGGAGCAATCGGGCGGCCAGCATATTGTTTCCGGGGCTGACGAATCCGCTGCCGACGACGACGACGGCTGGGAACAGGTCCAGGTGCGCATGCGCCGCCTCGATGCCATGATCGAACGCTGTGAATTGCCGCGACCGGACTTAATCAAAATCGATGTCGAAGGTCACGAAGTCGAAGTGCTCGAGGGCCTGGGAAAATATCTGGCCGTTGCCCGTGGTGTGTTGCTGGAAACGCATTCACCCGAGCTGCACGAGAACTGCCGCAACCGCCTGTTGGCCGCCGGCTTCGAAGTCGAAGAGGATCTCGAGCGCAACGCCAAAGCGCGCATTCTGGTCGCCAGAAGAGCGCAGCATTTCCACCAGATGGCAGTGTGATGTCTGTGGCTTTGTCAGGATCTGTTTCTGTCTTTTTCTATGAGTACTGCTATCGCTGATCCCACCGTCAACCGGCGGACCTTGTCAGTCAGTCTAATCATCGCTGCCGGCTGCCTGCTCGGCGTGATGTTGATGACCGATCTGTTGTCGGGCTCCGGCAACAGTCTCGCCAAGTTGGCGCGGGCGTTGGCGGTGACGGGAGCATTGGCGGGCTTTCTGAATCCCCGGCTCGGCCTCTATCTGCTGGTGCTGAGCACGGCTTATCTGGATCTGCTCAAGCGGATGTTGGTGTTTTACGACCGGCCGACCATGATCGATCTGTTCTACGTGCTCGGCGTGGCTCCGTTGATCCTCGCCGGTGTGACCACGGGAGTGATTGTCGGAGGTCTGTTCGGCAAGTTTGAGCTGCGCAGCATTCACTGGAAACTGTTGGGATTTGCCCTGCTCTACAATCTGATCGCCGCGCTGGCGGCGTTTTCTGAATCGGGCCCGATGTCGGCGGCCGCGACAGTCGCCAATCAGTCGTTTTATTCACTGCTCATCTTCGTGGTGCCGGCGCTGTTTCAGAAAATTGAAGAGTTCTGGAAACTGGTGCGCTTCGCCCTGTGGATCTTCGTTCCGGTCGCCTTGTACGCGATTTATCAAAGCATTTACGGGCTCTCGATGTTCGAAGTTGCCTACCTGAAAAGCGGGCTGACGATCATGGTCAAGGAACTCGACGACGTCCGGCCGCGACCGTTTTCGACCTTGAGTTCGTGCGGCGCTCTCGGCTTCGTATCGGCGACCTTGTGCGTGCTGGCGCTGGCGCCATTCGTAGCGGGTAAAAATTTCCCCGGAGTCGGCCGGCATCGCAACGTCTACCTGCTGCTGGCGCTGCTTTTCTTTGCAGCTACCGCCGTCAGCCTGGTGCGCAGCGCCAACATCGTCTGGTTGATCGCGCTACCGGCGCTGTTTTTACTGGTCGACCGGCGCCGGACAAAATTGTTCTACGCCTCCTGCGTGGGAGTCTTCATGACGCTGGTCATGGCCTCCAACTGGTTCCTGAAAATGTTACCGGTCTGGGATTCCTACCTCGTTAAGAGCACGCCTTTCCTGCTTCAGGCAACCCGCATTCAAACCTTCGGCGACCGTCTGCACAGTTACAACCAGCTGAAGAACCCCGACAACTACAGTCTGTTTGGTTTAAGCCACGAAGTACCCACGCACGACTCCATCACCTCAGCGTTGGTTCGCCACGGTGCGGTGCCGGTGCTTATCCTGGCGGTGATCGTCATCGTTGCCCTGGTCAAAGTTCACGGGCGCCTGCAACAACTCGAAAATCCCTCCGAGCGTCGCCTGGCGGCCTTGTTCCTGGGCACCGTAGCGGCGATTTTTGCCGGTGGCGCGCTGTTCGGGGAAGTGTTCGGCATCTTTCCGATCAACACCTACTGGTGGATGATCATGGGCGCGGCGATGAGCATGACGCTGGCCCGTGCGCCGCGCGCGGCCGGACAAGAATCCCCCGCTGCGACCACAGCAGCCGAACCGGTGCCGCTTGCTGTGCCGCCCCGAAAACGCGGCATCCCGTTTGGCATTCGCACCACGGAACCCCAGGTCGGCGGCGTCTGATTCCTGCCGCCCGCATCTTTTTACCGATCTCCAATCTCCATTGACATCCCAGCCAGCTCTTGAGCAACATTATGAAAGTGAAACAAGCCCTTCTCGATCGTCTTCTTCCCACTGAACGGGAGTTCCAACCGGTATCCCGCGGTCTGTTCGACGGTTGCGAAATGTATCTGTCGATGCGCCATCAGTTCCACGTCTGCTACGGCACCTACGAACGGGAAATCGCGCCGCATTTTGAAAAGCTCGCTCAGGGCTGCCGGAGCTTTGCCGACATCGGTGCTGCCGAGGGTTACTACGCCGTCTACATGATGAAAAACACCGACTCGCGGGTGCTCGCCTTCGAGCCGGAGAGCGACTCCCGCGCCCTGCTGATGAACAATCTGGCGCGCAACGGTGACCGCGAAGGTCGCTCCGTGGTCAGTCATCGTTTCGTCGGCGACGCCGACACAGTGGTCGATGCCGGCCACGAAAAAGCCACCACGATCGACTCGATGATCGATCGCATGGAGGGCCCGGTATTTTTGAAAATCGACGTCGAGGGCGCTGAAGCCGCCGTGTTGCGCGGCGCGACCGACGTGCTGGCGATGCCCGACACGCGTCTGATCGTCGAGACTCACGGCGAGCAGGAGGAAAAAGACTGCATCGCCATCCTCAAAGCTGCCGGCTACGACGTCGAAATCGTCGGTCAGGCCTGGTGGCGTTGCATTCTCAATGAGGGCCGCACGCTGGAGCACAACCGCTGGCTGGTGGCCACGCAGACAGCGACGCAAGGTCTGGCGAGCTGAGTTGGCAGGCAAGCGGTTTGCGAACCGCCGGAGCGGAATTTGTCAAAATTTCGCCGCTGCCCCGGCCGGGCCATCGTGGTCCGGCATTCGTGTCTTTAAAAAACCGACGCGGCTTCGCGTCGTTCACTGATCATCGTGCTGCGAGTTCTGATCATTCATCCTGAGCTTCCGACCCCGGGTCGCAAGGCCAGCGGTGTCGCGGTCATGGTCGATCGAATCGCCCGCGCCCTGCACCGCCGCAGCGATGTCGAGGTCACCGTCGCCGGTCTCGACGACGCTCCGCCCGGAGCCCCGTACCGCTACCGGCGCCTGCTGGAAAAGGCGCCGCGCTGGTTGCAGCGGACACTGCACACCCTGCCGGGTCGGGTTTTTCTGTGGCCCGTGCTGCTCAACTTCGTGCGCCTGCCGGACTGTGATGTCATCCATTTTCACGGCGATGACGGACTGTTCCTGCGCCGGTCGCGACGCCGGCCGACGGTGCGCACCATGCATGGCGCTTCATGGCGGGAACTGCAGCACACCGGCTCGCTGCTGAGAAAAATCTGGCTGGCAGCCACCCTGCCGATGGAAATCCTCGGCCGCCTGCTGGCAACGCGCACGCTGGCCATCGGCTCGGACACGGCGGAGTTGTATCGCACCCCGCATCGCATCGGCAACAGCGTCGCCGACGGAGTGTTCGCCGCCGGGGAAAAGGCACCCCGACCGACCATTTTTTACAACGGCTGGTGGCGCGGTCGCAAACGCGGCGAGTTTTTGTATCGCTGTTTTGTCGATCAGGTACTGCCGCACCACCCCGATGCCGAGCTGTGGTTTCTGGCCGACGAATGCCCCGACCATCCCTCGGTGCGCCACTTTTGCGGGGTCAGCGATGAGCAGCTGGGGCAGTTGTACCGCGAGGCCTGGCTGGTCGGTTACCCGAGCACCTACGAAGGCTTCGGCCTGGTCTATCTGGAAGCCATGGCCAGCGGCACCGCGCAGGTGGTCAGCCGCAATCGAGGCGCCGAAGACGTCATCGCTGACAGCGGCGCCGGTCGTCTGGTCAGCGATGAGGATTTCGGCGCTCACCTGGTGGCTCTGTTAGGCGACAGCGGGCAGCGCGATCAAATGGCGAAGGCCGGTCTCGCGCGCGCTGAAGATTTTTCTGTGGAACGCGTCGCCGCGGACCACGTCCGGCATTTCCGGGAACTGGTCGAAGCCTCAGCCACGAATCGTCCTAAGCTCGCCGCCGGCGGGCATCGGCCGGTCGACCCCGAATGCACGCGATGAAACTTCGCAAACCCCATCACGCCGAACTGGTGATCGGACTGTGCGTGGCGCTCGCAATCGGGCTCTACGCGCTGACGCCGTACGCCACCGGCTACGGCGCCGAGCGTCGATCGATCGCCTACTGGCTGTGGCATTTCTGGCGCGACCCGGACTGGCAACACGGCGCTCTGGTGGTTCCCATCATCGGCGTTCTGCTGTGGCGGCAACGCGCGGCACTGTTCGGGGCGAACTCCGGTCGCCCACCAGTCCACGGCTCCTGGTCGGGGCTGCCGATCGTGGTGCTGGCACTGTTCGCTTACTTTGTCGGCTACCGTGCCAACATCTATTACTTCGGCTACGTCTCCGCCCAGTTGCTGGCCGGCGGCATGGTGGTCTGGCTGCTCGGTTGGCGCTGGTTTTCACGGCTGAGTTTTTTCTGGTGCCTCCTCGTCTTCATGTGGCCGCTGTACTTTCTCGAAAGCCGGCTCGGTTTTCCGCTGCGAATGCTGATGACCGATCTCAGTTCCGGCGCGCTCGACGCCCTCTCGGTCGAGCATTTGCGCCAGGGAACCGCCCTGCTGTCGCCCTCCGACGCGGCCGCAGGATTGGCAGCCGGGGATCGTTTTGCGCTCGAAGTTGCCAACCCCTGCAGCGGCATTCGCTCGTTGTTTGCGCTGTTGATGATCGGCGCGCTGTTCGGCTATCTGACGCTGCGCCACTCGTGGCAGTGGATGGCCTTGACGGTATCGGCGATTCCGCTGGCGGTGATCGGCAATGCGGTGCGCATTCTGTTGTTGTTAGGCGCCAGCCGGTTGTTCGGCAGCGAGTTCGCGATCGGCAAAAACGACTCGATGTCAGCGTTTCATTTCGGCGCGGGAATCGCCGTTTTTCTGGTCGCCCTGGGCGGCATGGCCGGTCTGGTGCGGGTGTTCCGCTGGATCGATCACCAAGGCGGCGCCACCCGCGCATCGACGTCGTCCAAGCCGGTTTCAGTGGAACCAAAAACCGCCGTCGGAGCGAATTCGTGATGCCCGGTCCGACCTCCATCGTCACCCGGGCAGGCATCGCTGTCGCGCTCGGCCTTGTCGTCATCGGCATTTGTCTGGCGAGTGGCGCGCCGCGCAGCAACGCGGTCGAAGCGACCGGCCTGAAAATGCAAATGCCGGCCGAAATGGGTGCCTGGCGCGGCACCCCGGGTGAGATCAGCCGCGCCGAAAAGGAGCTGCTTCCTGAGGACACCGGCTTCGCCAAGATGGACTACCGGCGCGGCCACGGGCTGTGGCAGGAGCAGGTGCACTGTTCGATCGTGCTCGCCGGAAAAGATCGCACCAGCATTCATCGACCCGAAGTGTGCCTGACCGCACAGGGTTGGAATATCGCCAGCAGTCGCGAAACCACGATCGCCCTGCGCAACGACGCGACCCTGGCCGTCCGCCAGCTGAGTCTGAGCCGCGAAGACGAAGCCGGCCGCGCCCAGCGCGCGCTCTACTACTACTGGTTTGTCGGCGGCGAAGTGACCACCGCCGATCACCTCGAACGGATCCTGCTGACCGCCAAAGAAAATGTCATTTACAATCGCAATCCCCGCTGGGCTTACGTCAGCGTGCTGTCGGGGGTGAGCGCGGATCAGCGCCGCCACGGTGGCCAGTCCGACTCGGAAACCGCCGCGATGCTCGAGGATTTTATTGCGCGAATCACCCCGCAGTTTCAGAGCTCGTTCGGTAAATCTGACTGGTTCTGATCAGCCGTTGGCCTTCAGCTCCAGCGCCGCATCGTAGACCTTGTGACAACCTTGCAGACTGGCTCTCCAGGTGAATTGCGCCGCCCGGCTCCGCCCCGCTTCGACCAGTTGCGCCCGGCGATCGGGCGTGGCGACTTCGACGAGCTTTTCCGCCAATTGATCGGCATCGCCCGGGTCAAAGTAAAGCGCCGCCCCGCCACCCACCTCGGGCAAACTGCTCGCGTCGGCGGCGATGACCGGCACGCCGCGCGCCATCGCCTCGATCACCGGCAACCCGAAGCCTTCGTAGAGCGACGGCACGACCATGACATCGATGGCACCGAAGAACGCCTCCAGTTGCCGGTCGCTGACAAAACCGAGTTCGACAAAATGATCCGCTCCGAGCACCGTTTCGATGTCGTGACGAAGCTCGCCCGACACCAATTCCCCGGCGCGGACCAGCGTCGGAGTTTCACCGGCGGCATCCGCGTAGGCGCGCAACGCGGCGGGCAGGATTTGCAGGTTTTTTCGTTCCAGGGTGCTGCCCAGGCTACCGACTTTCAGCCCGCCGACAGACTTTTTCAGCAGCGCATCGATCCAGGCAGTATCGGCCTCCGCGACATCGCTGACGCTGACCCCATTGGGCACGACGTGGATGCGCTGCGGCTCGATGTTCAACAGCTCGACCGTCTCCTGCTTCGTGTATTCGGAAACGGAGATGATCAAATCCGCGAGTCGGAGGTGCTCGACCCAGGACCGGAATCGCCCCAACTGCGCCGCCGTCAGTTCTCCCGGAAAGCGCAGCGGGATGAGATCGTGAACTGTGACCACCGTGGCCATTCGTTTCGGAACGTGCGCCAGCATATCCGCCCAGCTGTGATCAAAGACATGCGCCAGACCGCCGCGGCATCGAGCTGAAACCATCAGCGGATAGACCACGCGCCGGCTGATCTGCCGCCTCAATTTCCCCTGCTGGTGCAGCGCCCGGTCACCGGCCTCACCGAGCACACTCCGCCCCTGATAGCGATCGTCCGGCCGTTGCGCCTGCTGCAGCGACTTCCAGTATTTGAACATCGACAGCGCGCCATAACCGGGGTGGGCAGGGATCCAGGTCACCCGGTGTATCTCGTCGCTTTTGTGCACTTCGATTTCACCATTGTCGCGAATCCCCGTGGTTTCACGAAAAATCTGGTGCCCCCGCAATCGACGTCGCCACGCCCGCCTGAGTTCAGCTGCCGGTTAAACCTGCCAAGCCTCGAAAAAACGCATCAATGGTCACCGCAAAATTATCACCGCAGCCTGCGCAAACCGCCGCCATGAGAACCATCGACTTCTTCGTAGCCGGCTTTGCCCGTTGCGGCACGACGCGCCTGTTCAAGTTGTTGAGCCAACTGCCCGCAGTGTTTCCGGTTGAGGAAAAGGAGCCACACTTCTGGGGCGAAGACTGCCGCAGCACCGATCGGGACAAGTACCGTGCGCTCTACCAATCGGCCGGCGACGACGTTCTGCTCGGCGATGCTTCGACGCTGACGATTTACTCGGAGCAGGCCGTCGATCAGATTCTCGCAGCAAATTCGGCGGACAGTAAATTCATCGTCTGTCTGCGCGACCCCGCGCAAACCGCGTTCTCGATGTACAGCTACGCGAAGTATCACGGCTTCGAATTTGCCGATTCATTTGAGCAGGCTTTGGCGGAAAATGATCAGCGGGTCGAAGCAGCCGGGAACAACGGCTTCGTGGCGGTGACGGCTTACAAGGAGCGGGTCCGCTATGGCCATCAGCTGCAGCGCCTGCTCGAAAAAGTGCCACGCCGCAATGTGCACATCGTCGATTTCGAGCGCTTCGTAGCGGCGCCGGCCGAAGCATTCGGCGCGGTCTGCGATTTCCTCGAAATCGAAAACACGCTCGACGAAAGCGCGTTCCAGGCGCGCGTCAACGCCAGCCGGTCACTGAAGCACGGCGCCGTTCACACGTGGATGCAGCGCCTGCCGCGGCCGATGCAGCTGCTCGGCAAGCTGACTGGCAGGGAATTCTCCACCGACATCCGCGGCGCCCTGACACGACGGTATTTTTCGTCGAGTGCCAGACCGCAATTGGCGGAGGCGACCGCGACCGCCTTGCGACAGGAGCTGGTGGCAGATGTCGAACTGCTGACCACACTGCTCGATGCAGCACCGGCGTGGACGGCGGCTTATCAGGAACGATAACGCGATGAGAAAAATATTTATCACCGGCGGCTCAGGCTTCATCGGCACCAACCTCGTGTCAGCGTTGGAGGGTGACGGCGTGGAAATTGCCAACTTTGACCACTCGCCCCCGTATCTCGACGAACACCGGGTTCACTGGAAGCAGGGCGACATCATGGATGCCGGGTCGCTGCAGGCGGCGATGCAGGCGTTTGCGCCGGGCGAAGTGATCCACCTCGCCGCGCGCGTCGATTGCGATGAGAACACCACCGTCGAAAATGACTACGCCCTCAACACCCGCGGCACCGCGAATCTGCTCGCTGCGGTGAAACACTGCCCGTCGGTCGAGCGACTGGTGGTTACCTCGACTCAGTTTGTGTGCGGCCCCGGACGCCTGCCGAGCGGCGACACCGATTTTTTTCCTCATACCGTCTACGGGCAGAGCAAGGTGATCACCGAAGAGCTGACCCGCGGCGCCGATCTCGATTGCGCGTGGACCATCGTTCGACCGACCAACGTCTGGGGCGAATGGCACGCCCGCTACACCGGGGAGTTCTGGAAAGTTCTCGACCGCGGTTTGTATTTCCATCCCGACGTGCCCAGCCCGACGCGCAGCTACGGCTACGTCGGCAACCTGGTCTGGCAGTTGATGAAAATCCTTGAGCTGCCCACTGATCAGGCTCACCAAAAAATTGTTTACCTCGGTGATAGGCCGATAAATATCCGCCACTGGATCGAAAGCTTTCATCGCCAAATCACCGGTCGAGCCAAGCTGCGCAGCATCCCGTTCTGGTTGCTGCGCGGAGTCGCCGGTGTCGGTGACCTGATCGGCGGCGTGACGCGCAAGCCGTTTTACATCAACAGTTCGCGCCTGCGCAGCATGACCACCGATTACCTGACGCCGATGGACCCCACCTTTGAGCTGCTCGGCGAGCCGCCGTTTTCGCTCGATGAAGGCGTCGCCCGAACGGTCGCCTGGTTCCGCTCGCCGGGACGCGAACGGGTGTTGGCCAAAGCCTAGCGCTCCCTTCGCCGATGGCTGACTCATCCGATCCGGTTCCCGACACGCCGCCTGCACCCCGACTGCGCGTCGTGGTCGCCGGGCAGATGCCGCCTCCGGTCGGCGGACAGAACATCAACATCAAGCGGATGTTCGAACTGCTGTGCCGCTGTGAGCGGTTCGATACCTGCCACTGGCGCTTCGAGTTCACGCGCAGCTGGACTGAGGGACGGCGCGCCGGCCTGTGGAAACTGCGCGAACTGTTCGCGGTGCTGTGGCGCCTGCTCCAGTTGCGTCGCGCGGGCGCCATCGATGCGATCATTTTCCCGGCCGGCGGTCCGCACACGGTGCCGCTGATTCGCGATCTGATCCTGCTGCCCTGCGCCGCGCTCGCCAGTCGACGGCTGCTGGTGCACTTTCAGGCCGCCGGTGTCGCCGGCTTCGTCGAAAAAATCCCCGCGCCGCTCAGGCAAATCGTACGCTTCATCTATTCGCGCTGCGCCAGCGAAGCCATCGTGCTCACCGAGTACGGTCGCGAGGATCCGTTGGCGCTCGGCATGAAAAGAATTCACGTACTGCCCAACGCCATCGAAGATCGGCGCGCAGCAGGTGACGCCGACCGCGGCGAAGACGACAAGCGCGAGGCATTGACGATTCTGCACGTCGGCCATCTCTGTCCAGACAAAGGCACGCCGCAGTTGATCGAAGCCTTTGCCCGCATCGCCGATTCCTACCCTACCGCCCGACTGAAACTGGTTGGCGAGTGCCTGCCACCGTTCTCCGATGCCGAGTTGCGACAGCTCATCGATCGCCTCGGGATCGCCGACCGGATCGAGGTGGCAGGATTAAAAACCGGCGCCGATCTCGACGCCTGTTACCGGAGCGGCGATCTGTTGGTGTTCAGTACCCTGGCGCCCTATGAGTCGTTCGGCCTGGTCTTGATCGAAGGCATGATGTGGAGCCTGCCGCTGGTGGCGACCGACTGGCGGGGCAACCGCGAGGTGGTCGGCAGTCCGCCCGGAGGGGTGTGCTTCGAAGTCGGCGGCGATCTCACCAGGTCGCTCGAGCAGGCGCTGACCGAAGTACTGGACTCGCGGCAACAGTGGCCGGCGTGGTCACAAAGCAACCGCCGGCGCTTCGAGGACGAGTTCACCATCGATGCACTGCAGCGCAATCTGCTGACGATTCTCGCTGCGATGACGTGATGAAATACTTTTGACTCACCTCGTCCAACCCAGCACCTTTGCCGTGGTGTCAGCCAATCTCTCCCACGCTTCCGATTCAAATCGCCTCTGCCTGCCCAGGTGGAGGCGAATTCGCGTACGGCTGGCGCGTTGGCTGGTGATCACTTGCGCACTGGCGACGTTGTCATCGGCCTCAACCCGCGCCGACACGGCGGTGTTGCGGGAGAGCGATCAGGCCTCACTGGTCGACGGCGCGATGCAACTGAAGTTCGGCAAGTCGAAGCGCGACCCGGGTTTCTACAACTACGACAAGCAGTACCTGAGCTACTGGCTGAGCGTGCCGCCGGGAAAATTACCCATCGTCGACGATCGCAAGGCGGTCGCCGAACGAGCCATCGGCTGGAGCAATTTGATGTCCGGTTCGATCGCCTTGATCGGCTTCTGGTTTGTGTGGTTCAGTTGCTTGCGAAAATCATCACCGGGACGCCTGCTGACCGCGCTGACCTTTACCCTGTCACCGGTGATCCTGCTCAGTGCCGCGCCCGCCAGCGCGGCGACATTCAGCGCCGGGTTTCTGCTCGCCCTGATCGCCCTTCTGGCCAGCAGAGGACTCTGGCTGCGCCGCGGCCGCCCCATCCTGGCGACGCTGCTGGTGTTCGCCGCCGTCGCCGCCCGGGCGGATGCCGTGCTGTGTCTGCCGTTGCTCTGCTGGGCCTCGTTTCGCGGCCGCAGCTGGCGACGCTTCCGCACTCTGCCGACCTTCTGGCTGATGCTGATCGCGGCGCTGGCAGCGCTCATTCTCGGACGCTGGCTGGTCAGCGAACCGGCGACAACGTTCTACGGCATCTTCTTTGAGCCGAAAGTTTTCGCCGCCTATGTGATCTTCGGCCTGGGCGGTTGCGCCCTGCTCTGGCTGCTTCAGGTGGTTGCCATCTTCACCGCGTCGCGGCAGCGTTTTTACTGGCTCGGCGCCCTGTTTCTCGCGCTGCCACTGATGTTCTACGGCTGGCAGTTATTTTCGCCGCGCCACCTGATGACCACCGCTCTGGCCGTGCTCGGTTGCGGGTTCATGTGGAAAGGCCGGGCGCTGTTTCGTTTTTGGCGAAGCCGTAAACCGCGCGTCGTCCGCACCACGGCCAGCGCCGTGCTGGTCGCCTCGGTGCTGCCGCTGCTGGTCGGCATTTATCTTCCGTCTCCCTCGGAACCACGACCGGTGTTCACGCGCGCGACCGAATTTCCAACGGCGGACGGTTTGTGGCCGATGGGGGCGATGCTGTCATTTCTGAATCGATGGCGACACGCCGACGAGGTACCGGTCGATCACAATCAAGCGGTATGGAAAGCGGCGCTGGCGGCGGACTAC
>CBDULB010000073.1:0-29595 GCA_965367965.1 uncultured bacterium
AGGGTGCGGTGGATCTTGCTGTAGGCGCTGAAGAAATCGGCGGCTTCGTCGATGGTCAGGTCCATGATCTGGCCGATGTTTTTGCCGTTGTATTCGATTTCGAGAGTCGGCGGGTTGTATCGCTGGCCGTGACAGTCTTCGCATTCGATGTAGCTGGTCGGCAGGAAATTCATCTCCAGCTTGATCTGGCCGTTGCCTTTGCAGGCTTCGCAGCGGCCGCCTTCGGTGTTGAAGGAAAAGCGCGAGGCGGTGTAGCCGCGGGCGCGGGACTCGGGCAGCTGGGCGAACAGCTTGCGGATTTCATCGAAGACTTTGACGTAAGTGGCGGGAGTCGAGCGCGAGGTTTTGCCGATCGGTGATTGATCGACGTCGTACATGGCGGCGATGTCGGCGGCGCCGCTGAGGGCTTTGGCTTTGATGTGGTCGGGCAGCTTGGCGAGATTGCCGAGGGTCTTGTCGCGTTTCTTTTTGCGGGTGGCGAACAATTCATCGATGGCGGGTTCGAGCACGCCGCGCATGAAGCTGGATTTGCCGGAACCGGAGATGCCGGTGATGACGGTGAGGCGGCCGAGCGGCAGTTTGACGTCGAGGTTTTTCAGGTTGTTGGCGGTGGCGCCTTTGATTTTCAACCAGCCGCTACGGGACTTTGCGGCGGGCAGCGGTCGGCGCTCGCCGTGCAGCGGATGCGGCATCGGTTCGGCCATGGCCTCGAGGGTCGGCGAGTCGGGGTGCTCGGCGCGGAATTTTTTGCTCAGCTTCCGGTTTTTCAGCGGCGCGGACAGCACGACTTCGCCGCCGAACAGGCCGGCGCCGGGGCCGAGGTCGATGACGTGATCGGCGCGCTGGATGGTGTCTTCGTCGTGTTCGACGACGAGCAGCGAATTGCCTTTCTTGCGCAGTTCTTCGAGGGTGTCGAGCAGGGCGGCGTTGTCGCGCGGGTGCAGGCCGATGGTCGGTTCGTCGAGGATGTAGAGCACGCCGCGCAGGTTGCTGCCGAGCTGGGCGGCGAGGCGGATGCGTTGGCTTTCGCCGCCACTGAGGGTGGTCGCGGAGCGGTCGAGCTGCAGGTAGCCGAGGCCGACTTCGGCCATGAACTGCAGGCGCTGACGGATCTCGGGGAGGATGTCGCGGGCGATGGCGGCGTCGGTGCCGGTGAACTTGAGTTTATCGAAGTGATCGGCGGCATCGCTGACCGAGAGCGCGGCGATGGCATCGATCGGCTGGTTGTTGACGCGCACGGCGAGGGCGATCTCGTTGAGGCGGGCGCCGTTGCAGACCGGGCAGGGGATGGTTTCGCTCTTCGATCGCGACGACGATCGCGAGCGGCGGCGCTCTTCGCGCAGCTCGGCGTCGAGCTGGGATTCGGCGTTGGGGTCATCGCTGGCGGGGCGGGTTTCGATGCGGCCGTAGCCGCGGCAGCCGGGGCACCATCCATGGGGGGAGTTGTAGGAGAA
The DNA here is from genome assembly GCA_965367965.1 of uncultured bacterium. Lineage (GTDB taxonomy): Bacteria > Verrucomicrobiota > Verrucomicrobiia > Verrucomicrobiales > DEV007 > JBBKXR01. The sequence continues at coordinate 1,455 of CBDULB010000073.1, forward strand.
CAGGCGCGGGTCGAGTTCCTCGAAGGAGCGGCCGGTGTCGGGATCGCTGAGTTCGGTGGACAGGTGGTGGGCGTGATTTTTGGCGTCGAGGTAGCGGGCGCTGCGTTTGCCGATCTTGAGGGCGAGCTCGACGGCGGTGCGGATCTCGGCGGGCTTGGTGGTCTTGGTGATTTTTAGAACGACGACGTCGATGCTGTGTTCTTTGAATCGTTCGAGGCGCTCGAAGCCTTTGACGGCTTTGAACTGGCGGTCGACGAACAGGGTCTCGAAGCCCTGGCGCTCGGCCCAGGCGGCGACCTCGGTGTGATAGCCTTTGCGGGCTTTGATCAGCGGCGCCATCAGGGTGACGGCGCGGTCGCCGGTGCACTTCTTGGCCTCGTTGCGCAGGCGGGTGACGATGGCGGTTAGCGACTGGCGGACCAGGGCCTTGCCGGTTTCGGGCGAGTGCTGGGTGCCGGTCTTGGCGTAGAGCAGGCGGACGAAATGCCAGACTTCGGTGACAGTGGCGACGGTGGATTTGCCGCCGCCGCGGGAAATGCGTTGCTCGATGGCGACGGTCGGCGGCAGGCCGGAGACCAGGTCGATGTCGGGGCGCTCGAGCTGCTCGACGAACTGCCGGGCGTAGGCGGACATGCTGTCGAGAAAGCGGCGCTGGCCTTCGGCGAAGAGGATGTCGAAGGCGAGGGTGGATTTGCCGGAGCCGGAGAGGCCGGTGATGACGACGAAGGAGTCTCTTGGGACTTCGAGGGAGATGTTTTTTAGGTTGTGCTCTCTGGCTCCGCGGATGCTGATGGTGTTCGTCGTCTCAGGAGTTAGGAGTTGGGAGTTAGGAGCTAGGAGTCGTCCAGAGGGGGATTTTGATTGGTACGTGACGGGTTGTTCGGCTACTTTCAGGGTGGCGGTGGCTTTCTTCCTGGCGGCTTTGGTTCCCAGGACGGTGCGGAGGTGTTGGCCGGTGTGGGAGGCTTTTACTTTTGAGACTTGTTCGGGGGTGCCTTCGGCGACGATGATGCCGCCGTGGCGGCCGGCTTCGGGGCCCAGGTCGATGAGGTGGTCGGCGGATTTGATGACCTCCAGGTTGTGCTCGATGATGATGAGCGAGTTTCCTGCTTCGACCAGGCGGTCGAAGACCTTGAGCAGGACGGCGACGTCGTCGAAGTGCAGGCCGGTGGTGGGCTCGTCGAAGATGAGCAGATCGTTGGCCTGGTTGGTGCGGGATTTTCTTTGAGCGAGCAGATGGGCGACCAACTTGAGGCGCTGGGCTTCGCCGCCGCTCAGAGTGTTGAGGGGTTGGCCGAGACGCAGGTAGCCGAGGCCGACGTCGTTGAGGATTTGCAGGGAAGTGACGATGCGGGTGGGCAGCTTGTTGCCGGTATCGAGGGCGAAGAAAAATTCGATGGCTTCGCTGATCGTTGAGCGCAGCATCTGGTGAATGTTTTTTCCTTCCAGTTCGATCTCCAGGGCTTCGGGGGTGTAGCGGGTGCCTTCGCATTCGGGGCAGGTGACAAACAGGTCGGAGAGAAACTGCATTTCGACCTTTTCGTAGCCGGTGCCCCAGCAGCGTTCGCAGCGGCCGTCGCCGGAGTTGAAGGAAAAGTAGCCGGGTTTGACGCCGCGGGCTTTGCCGTCGGCGGAGTCGGCGAACAGTTTGCGGATGTCGTCGAACACGCCGGTGTAGACGGCGGGGGTGGAGCGCGGCGTGCGCGACAGCGGCGACTGGTCGACCATGACGATGTCGCCGATGTTGGCTTTGGTGTCGCCGCTGATGCCGCGGCAGGCGCCGGGTTCGGAGCCGGTGTGGGAATCGCCGGTGGCCTGGCCGCGACCGGCCATCAGGTTGCGGTAGAGAACGTCGTGAATGAGCGTCGATTTTCCCGAGCCGGATACGCCGGTGATACACACAAAGCGGGCCAGCGGGATGGTGACGTCGATGCCGCGCAGGTTGTTGGCGGAGGCGGCTTTGATGGTGAGCACGCGGCTCTCGTCTACGGGGCGGCGCTGTTTGGGGACGGGGATGGTTTTTTGTCCGGAGAGGTAGGCGAGGGTGAGGGAGGGACGTTCGTCCAGAGGGATTTTTTGAACTTTGAACTTTGAACTCTTAGATTTGAATTTTGAATGGGACGCCTGGCTCATGGGATCGTCCAGCTCGGACCGGCGGGACGCCGGTGTCACACTGGACGGATGCTCTGTGGCACCACAGGAGTGTGGGGCTTCCTTGGGGTTGTCCACTGGACGGCTCCTAGCTCCTTGGGGCAGCGGGCCCTCGAAGGTTAAGTGGCCGCCATGCTCCCCTCTACCCGGACCGATATCGATGAGATGATCCGCTGCCCGTATGACGGCTTCCTCGTGCTCGACGACGGCGAGGGTGTTGCCGCGGTCGCGCAGGTCTTCCATGACTTCGATGAGGCGGCCGACGTCGCGGGGGTGGAGGCCGACGGTGGGTTCGTCAAGGACGAAGGTAGCTGAGGCCGACGCGGTCGAGGTAGTTGAGGCGGGAAAAAACTTCGCCGTGCAGGAGCGCGGCGGCGTCATCACCGGCCGGCAGATTTTCACCGATCGACTCGATCAGCGGCAGCAGCCGGTCGACAGGCAGTTTCCAGAGGTCGGGAAGGCTGAGCTTTTCGGGCAGTTTGGGATCAGCCTTTCTGGCTTGGTCAGGGGTGACGGTTTTGAAATGCAGGGCCTCGGGTTGCAGCCGGGTGCCGCGGCATTTTCGGCAGGTGGTGTAGTTGCGGTAACGGCTGAGCATGACGCGCACGTGCATTTTGTAGGAACGCGATTCGAGCCAGTCAAAAAAGCCGCGCACGCCGTACCATTCCTTTTCCTCCCAGGCGCGTTCGGCGTTGCCGGGGTATTCGCCTTCCAGCACCCACTCCTGTTGTTGGTCGGGCAGGTCGAGGAAGGGCGTGTGAATATCGACGTCGCGCAGCGCGCAGTTGCGTTCCAGATCGTCCTGGCACTCGGCGTGTTTTTCGCCGGCGAAGGGGCGCACCACGCCGTCGGCGATGCTGAGGGTGCGGTCGGGCAGGGCGCGGTCGAGATCGATGCCGATGGTGCGTCCGAAGCCGCGGCATTCGGGGCAGGCGCCGAGCGGGTTGTTAAAGCTGAACAGGGCCGGTGTCGGAGCGCGCAGTTCGGTGCCGGTAACGGCGCTGGCCCAGCCGCGCGAGTAGGCGGCGTGGTTGGCGGGCTTGTCGGCATCGATGAGTTGAATGCGGTTTTTGCCAAGGTCGAGGCCGCGTTCGACGGCTTCCTGAAAGCGGGCGGCGCGGCCGGTGGCGACGCGGTCCTGGATGACGTCGACGAGGGGCGGCAGTTTGGGGCGGTCGGCGAGAAAGGCGTCGGCGTCGTCGGTGCGGTAGATTTTTCCAAATACGAGGATGCGCAGGTAGCCCTGTGCCTGCAGGAAATCGAAGAAAGCGGCGGTGTCGGTATCGGTGGGGACAGGGATGCTGAAGGTGATCAGCAGCGGCGTGTCTTTGCCGAACTGTTCGCGCGCTTTGCGCAGGATCGACTGCGGGGTGTCGGGCGAAATCTCATCGCCGGTCTCGGGATCGTAGCCGCGGCAGATACGCGGGAACAGCAGCTTCAGGTAGTCGTTGATTTCGGTGATGGTGCCGACGGTCGAGCGGGTGGTTTTAACGTTGTTACTTTGCTCGATGGCGATCGCCGGGGGGATGCCGTAAATGCCGTCGACCTGCGGCTTGTCCATGCGGTCGAAGAATTGCCGGGTGTACGGCGAAAAGGTTTCGACGTAGCGGCGCTGGCCTTCGGCGTAGAGGGTTTGAAAAGCGAGGCTGGATTTTCCCGAGCCGGACGGGCCGGTGATGACGTTGAGCTTGCCGAGCGGAATGTCGAGGTTGAGGCCTTTGAGGTTGTTCTGGGTCGCGCCCCTGACCTGGATGGCGGGGGGGGTGGGCTTCGAGCGGGGTTTGCTTTTGGCTCGTTTGGTTTTGGGCTTCGGCATGGGGGCGCAGGAGTTAGGAGGTAGGAGCTGGGAGTTAGGAGGCTCGTCCACCGGGGGGGATCGTCCAATGGGGGGGAATCAAACCATGGAATTTGGCGAAATCACGAAGCCTTTTCCTGGAATGCTTACGATTGGGGCTTGCGGTTGGGGATGAGGGGATTTTTGATGGGAGCGATGCCGGTGGAATGGTCGAACAGTGACGAGGGGGAGCCGGCGTTCCGGTTTGTCGATGGCGCTCTGGAGATCGTGGTCGGCGATCAGCGCATGAGCATTGCCGGCTGGCCGGAACCGCGGGCGCGGGAAAAGCGCGCGGGCTGGCGGCAGTGGCGGGATTTTTCGCCTAAGTTCCGACTGGTTGCACCGTATCGACCGCTGAAGAAAAAGGTGGTGTCGCGGCAGGTGAAGCGGGATACGGAGGCGGGTCAGTTGGGGATGGACTTCGGTGAGCTGGCCACGCCGCAGCGGAAGCCGGAGGCAGAGGTGCTGACGCCGGCTCAGTTGCGCACCCGGGCGTTTCACGGGTTTCGCTTTTCGCTGCCCAAGCAGGTGGCGCGGGCTTTGGAAAAGTTTCGCTCTCACCAGTGGCAGCCATTGCTGCTGATGCGCTACGACCCGGGGGCGACCGAGCTGATGCTGCGCAATCCGGTGCTCGGCCTGGCGCTGGCGCACAAGATGAATGGCGACACGGCCTTGATGGCGAGCCTGCAGGTCGGCACGATGCGCCAGCGCGATATTCTCGGGCTGTTGGATTTGCCGGAGGCGCCGAGTGTGGCCAAGTGGATGAGTAAGATTCCGCCGGAGTCGGCGACGGTGGAGGCTTTGCGGTGGGCCTTGCGCTTGTTGCGGACCGGCGATGCGGATTTGAAGAAATCGCTGAGCCATCTGCCGGTGTTAAACATGGGGGTGATGCGGCTGCTGTCGGACGATGACTTGCGGGCGGCGGTGTCGATGAGCCTGTTGACGGAGGTGGCGGAGTCGAAGCGTGAGAACTACGAGGCGCGGACGGCGGCGCGCATCGATCAGTTGCGCGAGCTGCGTCGGCAGACGGGTGACGCGGGCGATCTGCCGGGGCCGTTGTCGTCGCTGGCGGCGCTCGATGAAGCCATCGGCGTGGCGGAGCGGGCGTGGATTGATCACCGGCAGCGGGGGCGCGATGCGGTTGCGGACGGCGGGGCGCCGCACATTTCCGAGACGGCTGCGGAGGGCGTGGCGCTTGCGGATTTTCCGCCGCCGCCGGTGCCCGGTCTGGCTGGTAAAATCGTGCCGATCACCTCGCTGCAGCAATTGCTGAGCGAAGGGGCGCGGCAGGACAATTGCGTGGCCAGCTACGCCGACCGGGTGCGGCGCGGGACGACCTATATCTACCGCGTCGAGTTTCCGCAGCGCTGCACCTTGTCGCTGCGCAAAGCCGATGACGGCGTCTGGCGGGTGAGCGAACTGGAGGTCAGCGAGAACCGACCGGCGAACGGATCGACCCGGGATTTTGTCGACGAGTGGCTGGCGCGCTATCGCATCTCTGCGTAGCGGCGACGGTCAGTTCTCGGCGTTCGAGGCGTCATTGAGTTCCTGCGAAAGCTGGAACAGCCGATGCACCTGGTTGCTGGGGATGTGGTTGATGTCGACGCGCTTCTCGAGGTTGAGCAGGATCGAAAAGGTCGCCATGCCGTTGCCGTCGTCGCGCATCAGGGTGTTGTTAACGCCGCTCCAGCGGAAGGCTTCCATTTCAAAACCGGGACGCTTGCGGCGCAGCACGAGGGCGCGCTTATCGGTGAGAATGATACTGTCGCGGCTTTTAGAAAGCAGACCGGTTTTGTCCTGCACGGCGATGTAGAAGATCGATTCGCCCTGCGCGAGGATACTGTTCACTTCCTGAAAAACGTCGGCGACGATTTCTTTGTCCTGACCGTCGTCGACGAAGTGGCTGATTTGTTCCTGGATCTCGAATACTTCATCGATCGGCTGCCAGTCTTCCATCTCGTCGTAGTAGACGTAATCGCTTCGCTGCAGGTCGCCGTTGGTGAGCATTTCAAAGATCTGCGTTGTCGTCAGCGGACCGATGGGCTCTTCGCTGCCTTCGCGCAAAACGGAGAATTTGATCTCGGTGCTTTCTTCGCCGGTGTCCGTATTCGCTTCTTGTGAAGTTTCTTCGTTCATGGTCAAGGGGTCGTAGTCGGCTGCAATTGTGTGGCTCATAATGCTTGCTGGCTTGGGGGTTGAAAAGATGAAAACGGCAAAGAAAATTGGGCGTAGTATTTACAATGTATTTTTCAGCAAGCGTATTGCAAGCCTTTTTGTTTCCGAAACGCGCTGTGCCGCAGCAGACGGATAACCGTCACGCACTGAATCGGTTGCGGAAGTGGAGCCGGCAGGAACCGATATAACCTTACTCGCGGCCTTTAGTTGCGATCAAGCCGGGGTAGGTTTCGCCCCACTCGGCGGGCAGGCGCTGCGGGCGGCTGGCGGGCATTTGCACCAGTGCCAGCGATTGGCGGCAAGTGATCAACAGGGTGCCGTCGGCAGGCCGGGTAATGCGGAACTGACACCAGAAGCGGGCGCGTTCGAGCTGGTCGACTTCACCATCGATGGCAAGCACGTCACCGAGTTTTGCGGAGCGGCGGTAATCGATCTCGGTGCGGACCACGACGGGGAATAACTGGGTTTCGCTCATCTGGCGCAAATCCATGCCCAGCTTGGCGGCGAGCTTGGTGCGTGCAGTCTCAATAAAGCGCAGATAGGCAATATTATGAACGACACCGCCACAATCGGTGTCGAAGAACATCACTTCCTCTTCCGTGCGGATGGTCGGGCGCGTCTCCTCTGGCGATGACATGTGCTTGACTTAAGCTGGTGGCAAGCGATAGGCAAGCTTCGGGTCGCATCGCTTTGTGGGGAGTGAATGACTCGCTATGGCACAATCAATGCAAGCACACACTTGATTGCGCGAGTGGTGACTTTGGGGGACGTTGGCCATCGATGTTAGATTTTCACCAATAAAGTATGATGACGGTTTTCGAGAAATCAGTGGCGCGCGCGCTGGCGATCCTGCTGGTGGTGGCTCTCTGGCCTGCGCTGCTGCATGCCGATTCGACGGCGGGGGACTATCAGGTGCCGGATTTCGACGCGGAGCTTTTTGATCGCGATGCGACATCGCTGCAAGGCCGGGAACTGGCCGATGTCATGGACGCGCTGACCGCGGTGGTGAGAAATTTTGAATCGGTCGCCAATATCGACAACGACGTGAAGGAAAAAGCCCTGGCTGTGGCGCTGCGCTTGCAGCCTTTGAATCCGGCGGCGCGTGCGGCGCATCAATTGATGTCGGGAGGTCAGGGGCCGTCGGTCGGCTACGAGTCGATTCTCAGCTATTCGGACACGGTCAAAATTTTCCAGGTGCTGGCGGTGCAGGGCGAGCGCCTGCTGCGCGAGCGCTCTCAACCGGACGATGAAATTCTCGGCCCCTTGCTGATGGAAATCGGACTGACGATTCTGTCGTCGCAGGAATGGCAGGATCCGGAAGTGCAGAAGATGGCGCACGTATTTCACGAAGTCGGCGGCAAGGGCGAACTGGACGGATTTTGGAAACTGACGGTGCGCCAGCAGCCGATTCCGGGCGATGGTGCTTCGCTGTTGGCTTCCCGGCTGGCGAAACTTGAGCCGCTCGAAGAGGATCAGATGGAGGCACCGGTCGACGACGCGGTTGCTGAGGGGGCGGTCGGGGGAAATCTGCCGGATACGTCAGTGATGTTTCTCGCCGATGTATTGGGAACGGGCGCGGCATCGCTGGCGGATGCCTCGCTCGAGATGGTCGACATGGATCCCGTCGAGACTGGCGGCGGCAACGGGTCAGAACCGGAATTGTCGGTGCGCCTGGTCAAGACCGGGCCGGAAAACAGTGCACTGCGCGGGGTTGCCGGCAGCAAAGCCTGGGTGAGCCGGACCTTTTCGCGCTGGCCGGATGGCAGACAGGCAGTGGTCAGCCTTTCACTGGGCGATGCAGACAAGGTGTCCGTGGTGGATTCGCCCGGAGACCGCTGGCCCGTTGAAGTGGGGCTGCCGGTGGCCATGGTGATGTATTCGGCGCTGTCGAAAACCGCCATTGCCGGCGATGTTGCTATCAGTGGTCGCCTCGAAGGCAGCGGTGCCATTCAGTCGGTGCTGCCGGATTCGGAAGTGTTGCGGGAAGTTGGTAAAAACGTTGAGCGCATCGCGGTGCTTGCGCTACCGCATGACCCGGCCGGCGACGGGGGCGAAGCGCTGTCACCGTCCGAGATCGAGGTGCTCGGCCGTGTCCAGGTGATCGAGGTCGAATCCTTCGACCAGCTTCGGCAGGTGGCGGTTTCGTCTTTGCGCCCCCCTGAATTGGTCGCTGCCATGGACCGGTTCGCAGAGGTGCAGCGGGTGGGGGTTCGCCCCTCCAATCTCAGTTCACCGGGCTTGCGCGAAAAGTTGCAAGCGGTGTTGCAGGACTGGCCCGGGCATTATTCTGCGCAACGGTTGCTGACGGCATCGAATGCCGATGCCACGATGTCGACAAGTGCTCCACTCCCGGCGCGCCAGACATCGGAGAGCGCGATCGATCAGGCGCTGGCACCGCTACTGGAGCGCTACGCGGCTGACCGCGATCCGGACCTGGTGACTGAAGTTGGTGGCGTTGATGACCTGGTTGCCTCGACCAGGGATCGAATGCGCAATCTCAAACCTGAGTTACCGGCCGCGGCCGACGGTTACTATCGCCTGGCCGTCGATCTGGTCGTGTCGTTGGGCGACTACCTGAGTCTGAACAACCGGGGCAGTGACAGTGCCAATGCGGAAAAGCATCGTCAGGCGATTGAGCAACAACTCGAACAGCTGAACCAGCTCAGGCAGGTGGCTGATCGCCGCTAATACCGACGGAAGGTGTTTTTTAGCTGACATTCCCGGCCGCGGCTCCTATTCTCGGGCCGCTATGAAAAAGCTCGGCTTATTTCGGAGAGTGAGACCTTGTGGCGGCGGCGGGCTGTTTCGACTGGAAATTCCCGGTGCCATAAGCGGTGCCCTGTCCGGCCCGATCAGGGCAGTAATGATGACAACATTGCTGGCGGTGGTCGTGGCGGGTGGCGTCGATGCTCAGCAGGACGACGACAAAGCGCCGCTCTACATGCCGCCTCTGATGACGGACACCTTGTTCGATCTCGAGCAGATTTTTATGACTGAAGGCGGCAAGGTGCAGTTGGTCGAAGCGCTCACTGCCGTTGCTGTGCAGGTGGACTGTCCGCCGCTGGCGAGGTCCCGGGCGCTGGGCATTGCGCTGCGTCTCGATCCGATTTACCGCCCGGCATTTACTGCCAACATCATGCTCAAACAGGGCCGCGAGCCTTCGCTAGAGGAGGTGAAGTTTTCCAGCTTCGAAGCAAGTGCCGCAGGGCTCGGTGAGTTTGCGGGCGATTTAAGAGCTCACGATCAGGCCGGTGATACCAACTATCTGCTCGCGGCGTATTTGCTCGATCTGGCCTTTACGCTGGATCCCACCAATGTCGATTACGCCTACGACGCCAAGGTGCTGGCCCGGGCCGGCTCGAAAGCAGATTGGCTGCCGGTAACCGGAACCTGGAACGGCACCAGCGAGATTCCTGCCGCCGGCAGCGTCAACGCGGTGGCAGGCAAGGATGACGCTGAGGACGGGGAAGTCGAGATGACCACGCCCCTGTCGGACTCCGGCTCCGATTCCGATACGCCGGAACTGCCCAGATTGCAGGCCCTGGTTAAAGGCCTGCTGGTCCGTCCCCTCGAGGCCAACCGTTTCGCCGGCAAGGCGAGTCAGATGAATGCGACGGCGACACCTTTCCGCTCGAGGCGGGAAATGAAAGTGGGCTTCAATCAGTCGGTCGGCGATTCGATGCATTCCGCCCTGGGAGAGGTCATCAAGTACCTGCGCCTGCGTCACGATGAGTTGCCTCAAAACTACAAGGTCGAGATCGCTTTTGAAGAACAGTACATTCCCAAAGATGGACCTTCGGCGGCGGTTGCCTGCGCGCTGCTGCTTGAGTCGATGATCAAGGACCTCGAGCTCGATGATGAATTTGCGGTCACCGGCGACTTGAACGCCGATGGCACCGTGCAGCCGGTTGGGGGGATCACGGGTAAACTTCGCGGCGCGGCCGCCCGCGACTGCAACGTGGTGGCGATTCCGGTAAAGAACGCCCGGGTGATCAGTGACATGTTGATCATGGAGGGCCCGCGGCAATTGACCCGCATTCAGATTTTCAGCCTGAAGAATTTCGATCAGGCCCTGGCCCTGGGCGTTCGTCATGAGCTGCGCTCGGAAGATATTCGCACCAGCATCGAAACCTTTGAGGAAGTTCGTAAATTGCTCAATCAGCCCAACGGCATGCGCTATTTGAAAAATTCCCATGTTCAGGCCCGTCTGCGGGAATGCGTCAAGCTGACCCCCAACCACCTTTCGGCGCGTAATCTGTTGTTGGCATCGGTGGGACGGACTCCGGAGCGGCTGAGTTTGTCGGGTTCGCTCGAGTACATTGATCGCTCGGCCGAGCCGCTGCTGCGCGTCCTGCGCCAGGGCAGCTTTGACAAGCGCGGCGGGCTCGAAGAGGACGAGTTCGCCGACTCCGCATCGGCTCTGCGGCGTATCCGCACCAAACTCGATATGCGCGTGGTCAAGATCTGCGACTCGATCATAGAGTATTCGCAGCACCTGCGGACCTTCGTTAATGATCGACCGACGTCTTATAACGGCATGAACGATTTGATCGACAAGATCAACGCTGCCGGGCGCAACATCTCGCGCGAGTACGACGACCTCGAGAGCCGCGTCGACGTGCAGGAAGAGTTGATGCGCTGAAGCCGGCACTGCCGCGAGTCCCGGTGTTTGCGGGGCACCGGGTCCCGGGCGCGGTTAGCGTAGCGCCGGAAATCCTTTGCACCTGTCGCGCACCTTGTTACCTTCCGGGCCGCGGCCGCCGATAGGTCCGCGCGTCCCATTGACCTGTTCTGTCCCGGCTTTTTAAAGATGTCCGCACCTCGTCGCATCGCCTACCTGTTTTCGCGTTACCCTGTGGTCTCGCAAACGTTCGCCGACTCGGAAATGCTCGAGCTCGAGAGCCTCGGCTATGAGCTCGACATCGTTTCGCTGAATCCGCCGATCGATGCCTTCCGCCACGAGCGCTACGATGACTTTGCAGCGGAAGTTTTTTATCCGCCGCCATCGTCGGTGCTGAACGCCTGGAAAAAGCGCTTCGTCGACAGTGGCGAATGGCAGCGAATTCTCGGGCCGATGATCGCGCGCCACGACCGCGACTACGGTGTCGATTACAAAGCGGCGACCCGGGCGCGCAACGCGGTCTATTTTGCCGAGTTGATGAAGAGTCGCGGCGTCGATCAGATCCACGTCCACTTTGCCAATCGCGCAACCCATACCGCGTTGTTCATCAAACAGTGGGCCGGCATCCCGTTCAGTTTTACCGCCCACGCTCAGGACTTCATGGTCGATCTCGGCAGCGACGATTTGCTGCGCGAAATGTGTGCCGAAGCCAGTTTTGTGGTCGCCGTCAGCGATCACAGCCGCGACCTGCTGCGGCAGACCTGCCCTGACTCCGCCGCAAAAATCGATCGCGTCTACAATGGCATTCGCCCTGCGGATTTCCCGCTCGCCGCCGACATCAAGCGTCAGCGACCGCTGCGCATTGTCAGCATCGGCCGCCTGATTGAGTTCAAAGGCTTTCACCATCTCATCGACGCCTGCGCGCAACTGCGCGACCGAGGCGTGCCGTTCGAGTTGTGCATCATCGGCGAAGGCCCGTGGCGCGAACAGCTCGAACAACAGGCCGCCGACCTCGACATCGCGTCATCGATCGAGTTCGCCGGCGTACAGAGTGGCGACAGCGTCAAAGCGCGGCTGGCCGACAGCGACGTGTTCGCGCTCGCCTGTATCGTCGATTCCAAGGGCGCCTCAGATATTTTGCCGACCGTTATCATGGAGGCGATGGCCTGCGCGCTGCCGGTGGTGTCGACCTTTCTGGTGGGCGTTCCGGAAATGGTCGACGATGGCAAGACCGGTCTGCTGGTCGAACCGGGTGACGTAATTGCCCTCGCCGGAGCCTTGGAAAAACTCTCTCAGGATCGCGTGCTCGCCGCCGAGCTCGGCAAAGCCGGCAGCCGCAAAGTGCTGCAGTTGTTCGATCAGCGCATCACCTCGGCGCAACTGGCGGAAAAATTCGACGGCTTGCCGCGGCGCTCCGAAGTTGAGGTGCCGATTGATCCGGCGCCGGCGATTTCTTCAGCGAAAAGCAAGGATACCGTCTGGCTGTTCGAACGGTGGCCCGGCAACAACGACCCTTCGCTGGCCGACGAGCTCAGCTTCGTCGCCACGCAGTGGAGCGAGCGCATTCAATTGATTGCCGCCTGTGCGCCCGAGAGCGGCACCGAGTTGCCGCCGATTCTGCTGCCCGCCTTCGAAGTTTTGCCCGACGCTATCGTGCTCGAAGCCGAGTGGCGTCACCACTGCGATCGCGCCGACGAATTTGCCGCGCTGCGCCACGAACTGGGCGGTGGCGTGTCGACCGAGGATTTCCTGATTCAGGCGCGGCGTGCGCTGCACCTCGACCGGCTTTTCAAAAAACGCGGCCTGCGTCACGTTCATGCCGCGCGCTCGGACCTCGCCATCTGCGCCTGGCTGCTGCACCGCCTCGGCGGCTACACTTTTTCCGTGGCCATCGAATCCAATCCGGCGATCGCTAAAAAAGCCGTCGCCGCCATCGCTGCGGATGCCGTTTACACCAGCCTCGCCGATGTCGACGGCGAAGACCGGCTCGAGCTGCGCGTTCAGCCGAAGACCAAACAGATCCGGCTCGGACCGCTCAAGTTGCGCGTGCCGGCCCGCTGGCGCATGCGCGCCCGCTCGCCGCTCTACCAGCGCTGGATCAAACAACTGCGAGTCGCCGCCGAGCTCAGCCCCAAATCCCGCCGCGACGAAGCCGACGGGTAGTCAACCTTTCTGACGATGAGCGCGAATGCGAATCCAGCCCCACGTCTTGGCGTCGTCATTCCGTGTTACAATCACGCCCGCTACATTGGCGCGGCGATCGAGTCGGTGCTCAATCAGACGCGCAAGGCCGATCGCTTTCTGGTCATCGATGACGGTTCGCGGGACGACTCTGTGGCGATCATCAAGGGCTACGCTGACCGCGGTGTCGAATGCATCGTTCAGGAAAATGCCGGCGCGCACAATACCATCAACCGCGCCATCGACCTCGTCGCCACCGACTGCGATCTGATCAGCATTCTCAACTCCGACGATCACTATACCACCGACCGTTTCGAAAAATGCCTGCCGCATTTTGAGGACGAAAACGTCGACGTCGTGGTCAGCAATCTGCGTATGATCGATCCCGACGATCAGCCGCTGCCTGCCGATGAATCGCGGGCCAAATGGTTGCGTGCGGTGTGGTCGATGGGCGACGACCCCGACCTGTCGATCTGGGAGTGGATGGCGATGGCCAACTTTCCCAACACCAGCAGCAACATCATCGCCCGGGCCGGCTACCTGCGTGCCAATCCGTTTCGGCCGTATCGTTTTAATCACGATCTGTTTTTTCTTTCCGGCGCCGCCATTCGCGACCGCATCGCCGTGGTGCGTGGCGGGAGTTTGCTCAACTACCGGGTTCATCCCGAGAACAACATCAACAGTGCCCCCGCGCCGCTGCTCAAGGAAATGCTGCGCATGCACGCCGATCTCTACCGGCATTTTGCCGCGACCGGCGAGCTCGACGCCGACGCCGCCACGCGCTCGCGATTTTACGAATTCGCCCACGCCGCCTGGTCGAGCGTGTCCGCCTTTCACGCCGGCCTGTTCCAGCTGCTGATGGCAAAAATTTCCGCCTCCGGAGCCCACTCGGACGACCAGATCGAGGCGCTCATAGAAGGTCTCGATGGCGGCGTGCTCGACGAGCTCAACGACTATCCTAACAAAGCCCTGGTCAACGAGTGGGACGGTGAATCACCGATCCATCGGGAGTCCGGTCTGGCCGAAAAATATCAGGCCCTGCGTCAGGAGCGCGCCGAATTGAAGGCTGAACTCACCGCCGCCAGAGAGTTGGCAAAGTTACGCAACGACCTGCTCAAGTCGAAAGGCCACGCCGTCAAACGGGTCATCGGCACTGTCGATAAAGCCATCACCAATGATTCGGGGAAGACGGCTCAGGAGAAGCTGGCGAATTTGAAGCGGGCGCTTGGCGAGACAGAGGAAAGCGCTGATCCACGCTGATCGCCACGGATGGGGTGGGCGAGTGAGCAGCAGGATGTTTCCAGCCCGTGGTCCCGTCAGCCACCGCGGCGGGTCGGGCTGATTTTTTTAGCCAGTTTGCGCTGAGATGCTTCTTGAGTCGGGCCGCGGATTACTGAAAAGTCGCACCATGAATTTGCCGTCTTCCCGTTTTCTCCGTGCCTTTGCCTCTGTCAGCATCGTCTGCGCTTTTGCCGTGTCTGCTTCAGCGGATACCAGGCCTAAGGCTAAGCCGGCCAAAAAGGTAAACCCCGCGTTGCAGCAGATCGAAGATGTCGCCGGCCTGCCGCGCGTGCTGTTGTTAGGTGACTCGATCTCGATCGGTTACACCGTGGCGGTGCGCAAACAGCTCGAAGGTGTCGCCAACGTGCATCGGCCGGCGGCAAACTGCGGGCCGACCACGCGCGGTCTGGCGGCGATCGATTCCTGGCTGCAGACCGGTGGCGCCGATAAAAAGTGGGACGTCATCCATTTTAACTGGGGCCTGCACGACCTGAAGTATCAGGATAAAGACGGCAAGGGCCTGGCCGATCCGGCTGCGGCTGACAGCGTTCAGCAGGTGCCGCCTGCGGAATACGAGAAAAATCTCACCGCTCTGGTCGAGCGTTTGAAAAAAACCGGCGCGACGCTGATCTGGTGCTCGACCACGCCCGTGCCCGAGGGCTCCAACGGTCGCAAAGTCGGCGACTCGGTGGCCTACAACACCATCGCCGCCAAGGTCATGCAAGCTCAGGGCGTTGCCATCGACGACCTCTACACTTTTGCCAAGCCGCGCCTCGACGAGATTCAGCTGCCCGCCAATGTGCACTTCAGTCCCGAAGGATCGGCCACACTCGCCGGGCAGGTTTCCGCAGAAATCAAAAAGGCGCTGGCAAAACGCTGAGCCGCGGCGGGCGTCCCGGTGGCGTCCGGTGTGGCGCAGAGGTTGGTTCGGCAGGGAACCACCACACTCCTGTGGTTACCCCTGGACGGGCGAATTTGAGCCCGGCTGACGCGATTCGGGTGGCAAGCCGAATGCCCTCCCGCCTTGAACTTGCGCAGAGCGCTTGCAGGTGCGTAAATCGCACGATGAGATTTTCTCCTGCCTTCAAACTTGCCGCCTGCGCTGTATTTGCGCTGTTCTCTTCCGGCCTTTTCGCCCAGCAGGGCAATCGCGACGGCCACGTCATGACGCCGCCGCCGGCTGAATGGGACATTCCGCCGGCCCCTGTGGTGCCTGCGGACAAAGGTGCTGCGACCTTCACTCTCGAAGACGGCTTTCACGCCGAGCTGGTCGCCAGCGAGCCCAATGTTCACGATCCGGTGGCGATCGCCTTCGATGGCAACGGTCGCATCTGGGCAGTCGAGTTGCGCGGCTACATGCCCGATGTCGACGGCAACAACGAGGACGAGCCGAACGGCCGCATCGTTATCCTCGACGACAGGGACGGCGACGGCACGATGGAAAGCTCGACCGTATTTCTCGATGGCATCGTTCTGCCGCGCGCCATTGCAATGGTCGACGGTGGCATTCTCTATGGCGATCAGGAGAAGCTTTATTTCGTCGAAAATAACAACGACAAGCCCGGCAAGATTACTGTGGTTGATGAAAAATGGTCCACCGACGGTAACGTCGAGCACAAGACCAACGGCCTGATGTATGGCCTCGACAACTGGCTCTACAATGCCAAATCGGACGCCCGTTATCGCAAGGTCGACGGCGAGTGGGTGAAGCAGAAAACCGAGTACCGCGGCCAGTGGGGGATCACTCAGGACAATTACGGACGCATCTACAGCAATACCAACTCCAACCTGATCAGCGCTGAATTCATCTGGCCCGGGGCGAAGGTGCGCAACTCGAATCACGAATTCGCCGCCAGAACCAGCGCCGGCATGGACAACAGCGTCTGGCCGATCCGCATCACTTGCGGAATCAACCGCGGCTATCAGGACGGCATGCTCACCGATGATGGCTTTTTGACGAAAGTTACCGCGACCTGCGGACCGGTGGTTTATCGCGGCGACCGTTTTCCGGAGGAATATCTGGGAAATCTGTTCATTCCCGAGCCGGTCGGCATGTTGGTCAAGCGGGCCATCGTCACCGAAACCGAAGACGGCACCTTCAAGATTGAAGCCGCCTATCAGGGCAAAGAATTCCTCGCCTCGACTGACGAACGCTCGCGCATGGTCAACGCCTTTAATGCCCCCGACGGCACCCTCTACCTGGTCGATTTCTATCGCGGCATCGTGCAGCACAAAACCTACGTCACCACCTATCTGCGCGAACAGATCGTCGATCGTGGGCTCGACAAACACATTGGCCTCGGACGCATCTATCGCATCGTTCACGAAAGCGCCAAGCCCGGTCCACAGCCGCACATGCTCGACCAGACTCCGGCTCAACTGGTCGCGCATTTGTCACATCCGAACGGTTGGTGGCGCGACACCGCGCAGCGTCTGTTGGTGCAGAAAGGTGATGAATCGGTGGCGCCGGCGCTGCGCGAGATGCTTGGCGGCGATTCCGAACTCGGCGCGATCCACGCGCTGTGGACGCTGGAAGGTCTGGGCGAGGCAAATGCCGGGGACGTTGCAGCAGCGGTCAACCAGGGTGTGGAGAAACTGACGATCCAGGCCCTGCGCGTGGCCGGTGAGTTGATCGACAGCGATAAGCGCGCACACGAGGCCATCGTTGCGGCACTGAACGGGATCGGATTGGACTCATCGCCGGCGCTGCGCCGCGAGTTGGCGGCGACCCTGGGTCGCGTGTCAGGAGTGGCGCGCAGCGATGCCTTTGCGAAACTGGCGAAGCTTCTCGAAGCCGATGATTCGCGGCTGACGGTCGACATGGCTTTGAGTGGTCTGGCCGGTGCCGAGTTGGAATTTTTCAAAGTCGTTGCGCCGGACAGCGCCGTGATCGATCCGCTGATGGCGGCGATCGTGGCATCCGGAAACGCGGCGGACATTTCCGGGCTCGGCGAAGCGGTGCTGGCTTCTGCCAATCCGGCGACGCTGAAGCGTCTGGCGACCACGGCGGTGCGCGCCCGCAGTGTAGTGTTGTGCGACCGTTTGCTCGAGTTCGCCGCCAAGTCCGATGACAGCAATTTGCGTAAGCAGGTGCTCGCCGGTCTGGCTGCGGGCAAGTCAGGTAAATACAAACCCATCCGTCTCACCGTTGACGTGGCTGAAGGTTTTTCCGAAGCGCAGAAAACCGAACTGGGCAAACTGTTCGTGATCGGTGGTGACGAGGAAAAATCGCTGATCGTCACCGATGCCGACAAGGCGCAGTACGCACTCGGTCAGGAACATTACTCAAAAATCTGCATTGCCTGTCATCAACCGAACGGCAAAGGCCTGCAGTTTGTCGCACCGCCGATCGTTGACTCCGAATGGGTCGACGGCCCGGACAATCGTTTGATCGCGCTGGTCATGGACGGCCTGATGGGCCCGATCACGGTCAATGGCAAGGAATACACCGTGCCGGAAGTTCAACCGGTGATGCCCGGCCTGCGTGTTAATCCCGAGCTCGGCGACAAAGAGATCGCCGCCATGCTGACCTACGTGCGCAACACCTGGGGCAACCGCGCCGCACCGATCCGCGAGGAACAGGTGGCGGCCTATCGCAAAGCCAACGAAGCGCGCGCGCCGTATACTCAGGATGAGTTGATGGAGGTGAAGTAAGGGGGCAGTGGACAGCACAGGTTTGCGATCAGTGTGTGCCCGGGCCTGACCTGTCGCGTTGCGACCTGCCTGTCTGGCCAGCCGTGGGTTTTCGACTCACGGTCCCGACAGGCAAGATCCGGCGTCGCATAGCGACCGACCGCTCTGACAGCCAGCAACTTATCGGCGGCGAAACCCGCGTGTCCTTGCACTTGGCGGCGACCTGCCGTAGTTCAATGCTGAGATTATGCCGAAGTTTGTTTCAGAACCCACCAAGGTAGCGGATTTTCATGATCACGAGGCCTGGCCCGATACTTTGTCGCAACCGACCCGCGGGGCGGGCTCGGCCAAGTTTGTCATCGGTTGGCGGGAGTGGATTGCGATGCCTGAATTGGGAATCCCGGCGATCAAGGTGAAGGTCGACACCGGGGCGCGGACGTCGGCGCTGCACACGCACGACTACGAGATTTACACCGGCGACGAGGGCGAGCGGCGGGTGCGTTTTCACCTGCACCCGCTGCGGCGTTCGGAGACCATCGAACTCAGCTGCGATGCAGCGGTGATCGACGAAGTTGAGGTCAAGGATTCGGGTGGCCACGCGGAGTTGCGACCGTTCATCATGACGCGGGCGCAACTGGGTGAGTTTTCGTGGAATATCCGTGTCAGTCTGACAAATAGAGAATCAATGAAGTTTAGAATGTTACTTGGTCGCACGGCCCTGGCAGGTTTGTTCGTCGTTGACTCAAATGCTTCGTATTTGACTGGAAAATCCCTCGAATCGGCTTATGGCCTTTAAGGAAACGGCCGCCTTCGAGTCGCTGCGGTGAACTGCCGCTGATCTGCAATGTTGCGGAACCGAAGCCTTATCAAGCCGCGAAAAATTTTACTCAATACCCCTTATGCAAATCGGAATTCTGTCTCGCAATCGACGCCTCTACTCGACCAACAGTCTGGTCGAGGCAGCCAAAAAACGCGGCCACGATGTGCGGGTGATCGATTATTTGCGCTGCCACATGAACATCACCTCGCACAATCCGAAGATCTATCTCGGTGACGAGGAGCTGACGGGTTTCGATGCGATCATTCCGCGCATCGGTGCGTCGAATACCTTTTTCGGCACGGCGGTGGTGCGTCAGTTTGAAATGATGGGCGTGTTCAGCGCGACCGAGTCGGTGGCGATCAGTCGTTCGCGCGACAAACTGCGCAGTCTGCAACTCCTGGCCCGCCGTGGTATCGGCCTGCCGGTGACCGGTTTTGCCAGCGACACCAAAGCGACCAAGCACCTGATCAAACTGTGCGGTGGTGCACCACTGGTGATCAAGCTGCTCGAAGGCACCCAGGGCGTCGGCGTGGTGCTGGCGGAAAATCAGAAGGCGGCTGAATCGGTCATCGAGGCATTCCGTGGTTTGAAGGCGAACATTCTCGCGCAGGAATTCATCAAAGAAGCCGGCGGCTCGGATCTGCGTTGCCTGGTGGTTGGCAATAAAGTTGTCGCGGCGATGAAGCGTCAGGGGGCGGAAGGCGAATTTCGATCGAATCTGCACCGTGGCGGTAACGCCAGTGTGGTCAAGATTACGCCGGAGGAGCGGTCGACCGCCACGCGTGCCGCAAAAATCATGGGACTCGGTGTCGCCGGGGTGGATCTGCTGCGCTCAAATCACGGGCCGGTGGTCATGGAGGTGAACTCGTCTCCGGGTCTTGAGGGAATCGAAAACGCCACTGGCAAAGACGTTGCCGGCATGGTTATCGATTACATCGAGCGGACCGCGAAAATAGGCAGTACCAAGACGCGCGGCAAAGGCTGAACGGTCTGCCGCCCCGGGCTTGATAAACGCGGCCGATCTTGAGGGGTCTGTCAGGACGGATCAGGGCTGAATGCCTGTCGTTCAGCGGGTGGCGGCGCGGGCTGTGAAAAAGCACCATTTTAAGGGCAGTTTTCGGCCCTGCCGGGGACGCTGACGCCTTGAGGCCTGAAAAATAAGGAAATCCGAAAAAAGATAAGATTTTTCTTGTCCGAACACCATATATTGCGCTATCAATCTTCCTCGACACCAATATATGGTGTATTACGGGAAACGGAGCCCCTTATCACTCTTCTCAAAAGTAGGAAAGTTTCTCATTTTTAAGACAATATCAAAGCTCGGCTGCCGCTGGCCTTTGTGACCTCAACTCGACCCGGCGTTTTCGCCAATAACACAACTCTGACCGCCGACATACGCATGCCAACTGCGTATGGCATCACTAACCTCAATCGCTGACTGAAAACCATGGAAAAGACCTTTCAAATCGGAGACCGCGCATTCGTTCTCGACCAGGACAAAGCCGAAGAGGCGTTCGCTGCCAAGCGCGTCATCAATGGCCGTGACACGATGGCGTTTAACCTGCTGCCGTTAAAGTACCAGTGGGCCTACGATTTGTATCGGACGATGAAGAGCAACCACTGGGAGCCGGAAGACATCCAGATGCAGAAGGACATCGAGCAGTGGCAGTCGGACAATTTTCTCAGTGATAATGAGCGTTGGATCATCCGCATGGCGATTGGTTACTTTTCCGCCGCCGAAGGCATCGTCGGTGACAATGTCATTCACGTGGTGCGCGAACTGGTCACCGCACCGGAACTGAAACTGGTACTGGGACGCCATGCGCACGAGGAAAACATCCACGCCGACAGCCTGCTTTACATGATCAGTAGCCTGGGCATCAACCCGCACGAGTGCGAGGCGATGTTCGAGCAGATCCCGACCATCAAGAAGAAGAACGAATTTGTCACACGCACCTCGCGCGGTTTGCGTCGCGACCTCGATCTGACCGATCCGGTGAACAAGAAAGCGCTGGCAAAAAACATTTTCGTGTTCGGTCAGTGCATGGAAGGCACTCAGTTCTACGGCCTGTTCGGCATGGTGTTGAGTCTCTACCGCCAGAACAAATTTCCCGGCATCGGTCAGATGTTCCAGTACACCCTGCGCGATGAGTCGAACCACATCGAGTTGTTCCGCAATCTGTTCATGGATCTGATCGGTGAGAACATGGAGATCTGGAACGAGGAATTTAAAGGCGAGTTGGTCGCTCTGATGAAGGAAGCGGTCGATCTGGAAAAAGAGTTCATTCGCGATTGTCTGCCGGTCAGTTCGGTCGGACTCAGTGCTGACGAGTTCTGTCAGTACATTGACTACATTGCTGACCGCCGCCTCGAAGGCATCGGCCTCAAGGCGATCCACCCGGGTGTGAAAAATCCTTTCCCGTGGCTCGCCGAGACCATGGACATGAAGAAAGAAGACAATTTCTTCGAAAAGCGCGTGACCGAGTACCAGAAAGCTTCGGCTTTGCCTTCGGTCAGCGACGACGAGTTGTAAGAAGCCGTTCAGTCTGGCGCGATTTACCCATCGCGGACGGACTGATCGCGGGGCGCTGCGATTTTCTACGCCCTGGCAATGAAAGCGAAACGTTCTGCGCCAATAAGCTCTTAACAAAAGTAATAAAGATAACAGTAACTGAAATAAACGATTCCTAACCGGAATCCGCCTCCGGCAGGGATTGACCCTGCCTGCTCCACCGCCCACGACACCGCCGACTTGACTACCCGGCTCCAACAACCACCACTACCAACGCCCACTCCTCAATGATCACCCGCAATACCAACTTTATCGAAGAAGACCTCGAGCTGCAGCGCTATGCCGCTACGCCGCAGGAACATAAGCCGCGTTTTAACTGGCGCGATCTGGCCGAGAAAAACGACGAGGTGGAGCCGTCGCGGATCAAGGTGCAGGTCGGGGATCAGCAGCGGGATTTTGATTTGGCGGAGATCGCCGACACGATCGGCAACGCGTTGACCGATCTGCTGCTGTCGCGCAATGAAGAGGACATTTACAGCGAGGGCAATCGCCGCAGGGTGTCGGCGATTTCGAAGGCGGTGGCCAAGGAGCTTTTCGCACAGATTCCTGAAGACATCGACGGGCATCACCTGCTGTCGGCGGATGAAATGACGCGCATCATCGAGGGCGCGCTGGTCAAACAAAACGCTCACGACATCGCCAAGAGCCTGGTCATTCGCCACAAAACCGCGCCGCGTCGTCGGGGTGGCAGCAAGTCTGATATCTCGTCGAGTGATCTCGCCGGTATCGCCAAGGGCAGTGATGGTGCCCGTGCGGCGATCCGTGTGATCCGTCGCAGTGGCGAAGTGGTTGCCTGGAATCCCAACAAAGTCGAAGTCGCGGTGCGCAGCGCTTTTCTATCGCAGCAGAAAGACTCCAACCCGGCTACCAGCATCGCTCAGGCGATGAGCGACAGTTTTGCGCGCAGCGGTCAGGACTACATTCATATCGAAGACCTGCAGGACCGGGTTCAGGAAGAGCTGATGAAGCAGGGCCACTACAAAGTTGCCGAAGCTTACATTCTGTATCGTCAGCATCGTTCCGCTCAGCGCGCCGCTGAAGTGGCGCAATCGAAGGGCGGCGACGACGACTCGCAGGATTCGATGATCCTGGTCAAAAAGGCGGACGGCGATACCTACCTGTGGGACGGCCTCGACCTGAAAAAACGTATCGAATTTGCCTCTATCGGTCTCGATCTCTGTCTGAGTTCCGAAGAAATCGAACACGAACTGCGGCGCTCATTTTTCTCCGAAATGACGACCGACGAACTGCGCCAGTCGATCACGCTCAACGCCAAGAGCCTGATCGAGCGCGACGCGGATTTTGCCAAATTTGCGGGTCGTATCCTGCTCACCTACATTTACGAAGAGGTGCTCGGTTGGGACATCGTGCTCGATGGCATCGAAAGTCTGCCGAGCCTGCATCGGCGTGCGTTCCGCGCCAACCTGATGCGCGGTATCGAAATCGAACGCCTCAGCGAACGTCTGACCGGCTTCGATATCGATCGCCTCGCGGACGCGATCGATCCGGCGGCTGACCTCGATTTTGATTATCTCGGTATTCAGACTCTCTATGACCGTTACCTGATCATCGACAAACAGACTAAGCCGCATCGCCGCCTGGAAACTCCGCAACTGTTCTGGATGCGCGTCTCGATGGGACTGTTCGTCGGTGAAGAAGAGAAGCCGGAAGACAAAATCATCTCGCTCTACAATCTCTACAAGAGCCGTCGCTTCTGCTCGTCGACGCCGACGCTGTTCAACTCCGGCACGCTGCATTCGCAGTTGTCGTCGTGTTACCTCTACAAGGTCGAGGACAGTATCGAATCGATCATGCAGCGCGGTATTTCCGAGAATGCCTACCTGTCGAAATGGGCGGGTGGTCTCGGTGGCAGCTGGACCGCCGTGCGCGGCACCGGCAGCTATATCAAAGGCACCAACGGTGAGAGTCAGGGCGTCGTGCCGTTTTTGAAACTGCACAACGATCAGCTGGTTGCCGTCAACCAGGGTGGTAAGCGTCGCGGTTCCGGTTGTGCATACCTCGAGACCTGGCACAACGACATCGTCGACTTCCTCGAACTGCGTCGTAACACCGGTGACGAGCGTCGCCGCACCCACGACATGAACACCGCCAACTGGATCCCGGATCTGTTCATGAAGCGCATGGAGGCCCGCGAAAACTGGACCTTGTTCCGCGCCAACGAAACTCCCGATCTGCACGAGCTCTACGGCGCCGCTTTCGAACAACGCTACGTTGAATACGAAGCCAAGGCCAGGGCCGGCGAGATCAACGGTAAAGAAGTTCCCGCCATCGATCTGTGGAAGCAGATGCTGCGCATGATTTTCGAAACCGGTCACCCGTGGATCACCTTCAAGGATCCGTGCAACGTGCGCAGTCCTCAGGACCATGCCGGTGTCATTCACAGCTCAAACCTGTGCACCGAGATCACGCTCAACACCGGCCCCGAAGAGACCGCCGTGTGCAACCTCGGTTCAGTGGTGCTCGACAGTCACATCAAGGAAGACGGATCGCTCGATCTCGACAAACTGCGTGAAACGGTGCGCATCGCAGTGCGTGCCCTCGACAACGTCATCGACATCAACTTCTACCCGACCGAGCCTGCCAAGACCGCCAACCAGCGTCATCGTCCGGTTGGTCTCGGTGTCATGGGCTTGCAGAATTCGCTGTTCAAACGCAACACGGCGTTTGCTTCCGAGGAAGCCGTTGAGTTTAACGATGAGTTTATGGAAGCGATCGCCTACTGCGCCGACGAGGCGTCCAGCGATCTCGCTGCCGAACGCGGTTCCTACTCCAGCTACGAAGGTTCGAAATGGTCGCGCGGATTGCTGCCGCCCGATACCGTCGATCTGCTCGAAGAACAGCGCGGTCAGACGGTCGACGTTCCGCGTGGCGGTAAGATGGACTGGGATGCGCTGCGCGAAAAAATCCTCAAGCAGGGCATGCGCAACTCCAACGTGTTGGCGATCGCTCCGACGGCGACGATTTCCAACATCATGGGCAGCACGCCGTGCATCGAACCGACCTTCAAAAATCTGTTCGTCAAAGGCAACCTGGCCGGTGACTTCATCGTTCTCAATCAATACCTGGTCCGCGACTTGAAAGCGCTCGGCCTGTGGGACGATGACATGATGGAGCGTCTCAAATATTACGATGGAGAGCTCGTTGATATCGACGAAATCCCGCAGCACTTGAAGGAGAAATACGCCACCGCGTTCGCCATCGATTACAACTGGCTGATCGAGGCCGCTGCGCGTCGCCAGAAGTGGATCGACCAGTCGCAGTCGGTGAACTTGTTCCTCGGCTCGCCGGACATTAAATCGCTGTCGCACATGTATCGCGCCGCCTGGCACAAAGGTCTGAAGACGACCTACTACTTGCGCACCACCGCCGCTTCGAACATCGAGAAGGCCACCGCCAAGTCGAACAAGGACACCCGCGGACTGGGCGGCGACGTCGAAGGTCGCGAATTCACCGCCGAAGAAAAGCTGGTCTGCAGTATCGAGAACGGACCGGAATGCGAGGCCTGTCAGTAGGCTAAAGCCTGCGGTCGGTCCTGAATTTCCGGACCGTTGAATTTGAAAGGCCGGGTAGCGGAAACGCTGCCCGGCTTTTTTGTCATCATAGTTTGTTGAATTCGTCAACCGGGGGCGTCTAACCTACCGATCAAACCTATGAAAAAGTTGCCTCTCTATTTCGCATCTGCTGCATTCGCCCTGTTCGGTGGTTTTCTCTATCCGGAAGTGGTGATGGCGGAGGAGGGGTATTCCGTCGAAATCAAATCGGTGTTGGTGGAGGAAAATGGCGAGACCCTATCGAATGTGACGAAAGCTGGCGACCTGGCGCTCGATTACCATGCCGCGGTGACACTGCCGATCACGTTGGCGTCAAAGCAGATGGTGACAGCGAATTTTGATTTCGAACTCGGCCGCGGCGTGGTGACCATACGCCTCGAAGATCTCATCGTGGCGTCCTCCGGTGATGGCGGAAAACTTGTCCGCCGCGCACTTTTTGATGCCCCGCGAAAGTTCGTGTTCGGCGAGGAACATGTTCTCTACACCAAGGGCAATGAGATCGTTTCGTTCGTTGTCTCGGCACCTGCGGACGGTTCGAAAAACTCCTTGAGAGGGGACTTGCCCGCAGATTTGGTGGCGAAGATTGAGGCTGATTTCCGGGTGAGTGACGACAGGATCAGGGGCTACCTTTATAATCCGACCGAGCGCCCGGTATCTAGATTTGTGGTTCGAGTCACCGCCGAACCTAAAGGCGATTTCAAAGGCTTCGATCGCAGCTACCGAGGATTCACGGATCTGCAACCGATGGCTGAGGAATCAATTCAAATCGAAGCTCGCTTACCCGAACTTCCCGAGGGAGCAGAATACAAGTTCACGCTGGAGCAGGCAACGACCGGGCGGTGACCCGTGGAAATGGGCTCAGGAGTGCCCCGAACCGGAATTTGGCGGCAAAGCTGATCATTGCGCGGTGGCGTGCTTTCGTTGAACAGTCGGCGTTACTTCAGATGGAGGACTGCGCTTGCACACGGGCGGTCCGCCATGGCACACTCCACGCATTACGATGAAATCCGACACCGATACCCTTTCGAACGCAAGCGCCAGTGATCCATCGGCGATCGAACAGTTTACTCGCGTTGAACATCCTGATCCCTATGGATTTCTCGGACTGCACGCGGTCGAGGGCGGTGGAATGGTCGTGCGGGTATTTCGTCCGGATGCAGCGGCCATCACGGTGCAGCCTGATTCAGGGGCGGCGCTCGAGATGCAGAAAGTGCACACCGCCGGGTTCTTCGAGGCGGTGTTCGCCGATCGTAACGAGCGCTTCAGCTATCGCCTGAAAATAACCAGCCCCGGGGGCAAACAGGGCGAGCCGGAAGCCGACACGTATTCATTCGGTAATCTGCTCGGCGAGCAGGACATTCACTTCCTCACTGAGGGCAGCCATAGACAGCTGCACAAACTGTTCGGCGCACACCGCCGCGAGTTCGACGGCGTCGCCGGCATGAGCTTTGTGGTCTGGGCACCGAATGCACGACGGGTCAGCGTGGTTGGTGACTTTAATAACTGGGACGGTCGTCTGCACATCATGCGCAAGCGCATCGAAGTCGGTGCCTGGGAAGTTTTCATTCCCGGTGTCGACTACGGCGCGCACTACAAATTTGAGATCGTCGGTGCCCACGGTGAACTGTTCAACAAGACCGACCCGTTCGCGTTTTTCGCGCAGCACGGCACGTCGACGGCAGGCATCACTTACGACCTCGACCAGTACCAGTGGCAGGATGCTGAGTGGATGGAAAAGCGCAAAACGGTTGATGCTTATCACAAGGCGGCAAGTGTTTACGAAGTGCATCTAGGCTCTTGGGCACGCGTGCCGGAGGATGGTAATCGCTATCTCAGTTATCTCGAATTCGCTGATCGTCTGCTCGATCACGTTGTCGAACTCGGCTTCACTCACATCGAGCTCATGCCGGTCGCCGAATTTCCATACGACGGATCGTGGGGTTATCAGGTATGTGGATTTTTTGCGCCGACCAGCCGTTTCGGCACGCCGGATGAGTTCCGCCATTTCGTCGACCGATGCCATCAGCGCGGTGTCGGTGTCATCGTTGACTGGGTGCCCGGGCACTTTCCAAAAGACGCTCACGGTTTGGCGAAATTCGACGGTACGCCGCTCTACGAGCATGCCGATCCGCGCCAGGGCGAGCACATGGATTGGGGTACGTTGATTTTTAACTACGGCCGCACTGAAGTAAGGAATTTCCTGCTCTCCAACGCACTGTTCTGGCTGGAGCAGTATCACATCGATGGTCTGCGTGTTGATGCGGTCGCGTCGATGCTTTACCTCGATTACTCGCGCGAGGAAGGCGAATGGATTCCCAACGCACACGGCGGCCGCGAAAATCTCGAAGCGATTTCATTTTTGCGCGAATGGAATGCCATCGTTTACGAAGAGCATCCCGGCGTCATGACCATTGCCGAAGAGTCGACGGCCTTCACCGGTGTGTCGCGACCGACCGATCAGGGCGGGCTCGGTTTTGGTTTTAAATGGAACATGGGGTGGATGCATGACTTTCTCGCCTACATGCAACGCGAGCCGGTGCACCGCCGCTTTCATCATGGAGAAGCAACCTTTTCGATGATCTACGCCTATCATGAAAATTTCTTCCTCGTGCTAAGTCATGATGAAGTGGTGCACGGTAAGAAATCGTTGCTTTCAAAGATGCCCGGCGACCGCTGGCAGCAACTCGCCAATCTGCGTTTGTTCTATGCGTGGATGTTTGGTCATCCCGGCAAGAAGCTTCTGTTCCAGGGCGCCGAGTTTGCTGCGCCCGACGAGTGGGATCACGACAAGAGTCTCGACTGGCATTTGCTTGAGTATCCGGAGCACTCCGGCGTGCAACGACTGGTGGGTGACCTTAATAAAATCTATTGCCAGGACCCCGCGCTTCACGAACTCGATCATGAGGCGGGTGGCTTTGAGTGGATCGAACACAGCGATTCGGACAACAGTGTTTTCTCGTTCATTCGACGCAGTCTCAACGGCGCCGAAACGCTGGTGGTAATCAATGCCACGCCAGTGCCTCGCGATGCCCACCGTATCGGGGTTAATCGACCGGGTCACTACGCCGAGGTGCTCAATACCGATGCGGAATGCTACGGTGGTTCGAATTTCGGAAATGCCGGTGGCGTACACAGTGAGTCGGTACAATGGCAGGGACGAAACGACTCGATTCAGGTGAAGCTGCCGCCTCTGGCGACCGTCTTTTTCAGACTGTCCTAGCCGGCGGCTGAAATGATGCGGGCGACCGCTGCCCTGATTTCTTTCTGGAAATTACGGGAAACGTGGATGAATCGGCGATCT
>CBDULB010000074.1:0-28654 GCA_965367965.1 uncultured bacterium
GTTGGAGTGTGATACTGGCGTCCCGCCAGTCCGAGCTGGACGATAAGGTTGTTGAGGCTCGTCCAAAGAAACCGCCGGGACGGCGGTATCGCGTTCCGGGCGGACGGTGTTCTGGGCTTGTCGTCGTGGCGATTGTCCTTACAATTCGCGATCATGAATCCTGCCAGACTATTTTCTCTCGTCAGTGCGGTGGCCGTTGTTTGTGCGGCTGCCCCGGTTAATGCCGAGCCTTCGGTGCAGTTGCAACCGGCCTATCCGAATGTCGCACTGGAACGACCGGTGGCGTTGATTGTGGCACCGGATGGCAGTGGTCGGCAGTTTTTGGTTGAGCAGACCGGCAAGATCAAAATTCTGCCGGATGACGAGGCAGCGGCGGAAGCGTCAGTGTTTCTCGACTGGACCGAAAAAATGGCAGTTGAAAAGGACTTCGAGGAGGGCCTGCTTGGCCTGGCGTTTCATCCCGATTTTAAATCCAACGGTCGCTTTTACATTTCGTTCAGCCGTCAGGGACCGAAGCGTTTGGTGATCAGCGAACTGACCGCAGTCGACGGCAAGGTTGACGTGGCGTCTGAAAAGGTACTCCTCGAAGTGCAGCAGCCCGAGTGGAATCACAACGGCGGCAACATCCTGTTCGGTCAGGACGGCAAGTTGTTTATCTGTGTCGGTGACGGTGGCTACAAGAACGGCATTTTCATGCTGCCGCAGAAGTTGACGCGCTGGAACGGCAAGGTGCTGCGCATCGATGTCGACGGTTCGACGGACGGTCGGCCGTATGGCATTCCCGCGGACAACCCGTTTGTCGGGGTGCCCAATGCCTGCCCGGAGATCTGGGCCTACGGCATTCGCAATCCCTGGGGTGTTTCGATCGATGCGGAGACCGGCCTGTTCTGGCTGGCCGACGTCGGTCAGGATTTGTGGGAGGAAATCGACATCATCGAAAAAGGCGGCAACTACGGATGGGAATACATGGAGGGCACGCATCCATTTGGTCCGCGCGCAGCGGTGATGGAAATTCTCGGCGGCAAAAAGGATCCGCCGCGCGGCACTCAGTTCATCGAGCCGGTGCACGAGTATTCGCACGCAGAGGGATTGAGCATCACCGGGGGTGCGGTTTATCGTGGCAAACTGGCACCGTCGCTGAGCGGTCACTACGTTTACGGTGACTGGAAATTCGGCACGCTGTGGGGCATGCAATACGATGCTGAAAAGGGCGAAAAGGTCGCCAATCATCAGCTCTACAAACCGACTGACAATAACGAGGAAAAGTTTAACCCGACCGGTTTCTATCTCGACCGCGATGGCGAAATGGTGGTCCTCGATTGGGACGGTCAGTTGTTCCGTCTGGTTGAGAAAAAGTAGCACGGGCGAAGCCGGGCGAACCATCCGGTCGACGTGGCGAACGCTTCGGGCAGCTGTACTTGCCGGCCGGGATGTGTCCCGGTCGTCGGGCTGATTCAGTGGCGCGTGAATCCGTCATTGGCGCAACGTTGATCTTTGCCGGCGAACAAGGGACTGTTTAACCAGCGATGAAGTTTCCGAAACCGTGTCTCCACTTCGCCCTGGCAGGGCTGTTTTTTGTCGCCGGCAGCATCAACGCTGCCGACAATGCCGGTGCGCCCGCCGGTAAAAAGCCTGATCAATCAAGTTATCAGGCGCAGACCCGTTCCATGCTGCCGGTGGCGTATTGGAGTTTTGATGACGGAGCTGCGGACATCGGACTGGTCGAGGGCGAGGTTATTTTTGGTGTGCCGGGTCCGACGGAGAAGGATTTTAAGTCATTTCAAAAAGCCAACCGGGCGGCTGATTTCGGTGCAAAAGGCGGTAACTACATTCTGGTCGAGGATCCCGGTGCCGGCAGTCAGTTCGATTTTGACAATGGCGATCCGATCACGATCGAGGCGTGGGTCAATCCCGGCAAAGTGGGTAAGGGGCAGAACATTTACATCATCGGCAAGGGGCGCACGGGTAATCCGGGATTCGCGGGCGATAATCAGAATTTCGCGCTTCGCCTGTGGGAAAAAGACGGGTCGCTGAACCTGAGTTTTCTGTTTCGCAGTCAGGCCGAAGGAGCTTTTAAAGGCGATTGGCATCGATGGACCACCGTTAGCGGCGTTGAGCCGGAATCGGGATGGCACCACGTTGCCGTGACTTATGTGTTCGGTCAGCCGGACAGTGCCAGGGCTTACATCGATCGCGAACCGGTCGAAGGTGTCTGGGACATGGGCGGCAAGACTGAGCATGCGCCGGTCATCGATGACGACGATGTCTGGGTGGGCAGCACTGCACAGGGTTCGGTCAGCAGCTCGTTTAAGGGCCAGCTCGACGAGATCGCGCTGTATCGCCGCGCGCTCACCGAAGAACAGATTGCCCAGCGTTACCCGATGGGGCCTTACTTGCCGGTCGTGACTTCTGAAGTGATGGAGTCAGGCAAGGTGAAGGTCGAGATTCTCGAAGATCTCGGCAGGCTCAGTAAATGGCCGAGGCGCTACCCTCAGGCAAGCGACGTTTACCAGGAGGAGGTGTTCGGCTTTTTTGATGTGCCGCATAAATACAATGAGCGCGGCATTCGCAGCGATCGAAGCAATCCGTTCATGCTGCGAGCCAGTGCCGGTGTCATCATTCCGGAGGGCGAGCATCGTCTGTTGCTGCGCTCGCGTGGGCTCGGTCGACTGTGGCTGGACGGTGAGGTGATCGCTGAAACGGTGGGCGTGCAGCGCTCCAGTCTGGGGGCGCACGGTCAGGTCGCCGACGCCACTGAAGTTGAAGCGCCGAATCTGCGCTACCTCGGTCCGGGCGATCACGAGGTTGAGGTGCCGGTGGTCGGTGACGGCGGGCGGCATTCGCTGGTTTTGGAAATGATCGCGGGCAACGGCAAGGTCAGGACCACACTCGGCGAGACCAGTGTCAGCTTGAGCAATCAGGATGGCGAGTTTGTGCTGTTGGCGCCGGGCGAGCGCAAGGTGCCGTTGACGGATGAGGGCTGGGTCGCCTACCGCGATGAACGCAGCCTGCATTATCTGCAGCTGAATGCGCAGCAGCGCGCGCAGAAGCGCAAGGCGAGTCATGACGATGAATTTTGGAAGGCGCGCCACGAAGCGGCGGAGAAGTTTGTCAGCGGTCGGCGCGAAGCCAATCAAGCGGCGGCGGAAAAGTCCATCGATGGTCTGCTTGAGTCGGCCTGGGAAAAACGCAACGCGGAGTCAGCGGCGGCAAAAGTGGCCGGGGGCATCGATTACGAAAAACACATCAAGCCGATTTTTTCCGAAAACTGTTATCGCTGCCACGACGAGAAAACCAAGGGCGGACTCAAGCTCAGCGATCGCGAGTCGGCCCTGGCGGGAGGCGATTCGGAAATCCCCGCCATCGTTCCGGGCAAGCCGGAGGAAAGTTTGCTGCTCGAGTTGATTCATCCGCAGGAGGCCGGCGACGATGTCATGCCGCCCAAGGGCGATCCGCTGCCGGAAAAAGATCGCAAGTTGATTGCCGAATGGATTTCGCAGGGGGCGGGTTTCGTCGGTGCGACCGACAAGATTGAGCCCACCGAACTGACCAGTGACCTTGAGTTTTTGCGACGGGCGACGCTCGATTCAGTTGGCGTGGTGCCGACGGCGGAAGAGATCGCAGCATTTCAGAAGGATCCGGCGGACACGCGACGCGCGCGCGCCATCGATCGTCTGCTCGACGATCCGCGCTGGGCGGACCATTGGACCGCCTACTGGCAGGATGTGCTGGCGGAAAATCCTAACATTTTGAAGCCGAGCCTGAACAACACCGGCCCGTTCCGTTTCTGGATTCATGAAGCTCTCAGCGACAATCTCGCGATGGACCGTTTTGTCACCGAACTGGTGATGATGGAAGGCAGCGAGTACGGCGGCGGCGCGGCAGGGTTTGGCATGGCGTCGCAGAATGACGTGCCGATGGCGGCCAAGGCGCATGTGCTCGGCACGGCGTTCCTCGGTGTCGAGATGAAGTGTGCGCGGTGCCACGACTCGCCGTATCACGAGACCGTGCAGCGCGATCTTTTCGAAATCGCCGCGATGTTGAAGCGCGAAACGATCAAACTTCCGGGCAGCTCCACCGTGCCGGTGAGCACCTTTGAAGGACGCGAGCCGTTGATTCAGATCACGCTCAAACCCGGTGAGGAAATTGCGCCGCTGTGGCCGTTCGAGGATCTCGCTCCGGCCGATATCAGCAATGTTGCCGTGCGCAATCCTGACGACGCGCGCGAGCGATTGGCGGCGACGATCACGGCTCCGCAGAACGAACGGTTTGCCCGGGTTTTGGTCAACCGCTTGTGGAAGCAACTGATGGGTCACGGTTTCGTCGATCCGGTTGACGACTGGGAGGCGTCGCAGCCTTCCCACCCGGAACTGCTCGCATGGCTGGGCGAGGAATTGGTGGCCAACGGTTACGACTTTAAACACCTTGCCCGCCTGGTCATGAACTCCGCGGCGTACCAACGCAAAGCACGCGTCTTGAAGCCGGGGGCGACGCCGGATTTCTCGGCACCGCTGCCACGCAGAATGAGTGCCGAGCAGGTGGTGGATTCGCTGTTTTCAGCCGTTGGCAAAAAGCTCGACTCCGAGGAACTGACCTTTGACGTCGATGGCACACAGGTCGAGAAGGCGATGATCAGTCTCGGTTATCCGCGGCGCGCGTGGGAGTTTACTTCACTTTCCAACGAGCGGGATCGTCCCAGTCTGGCGATTCCCAAGGCGCAGGTGATCGTCGATGTGCTGGAGAATTTCGGCTGGCGCAGTTCGCGGCAGGAACCGAAGAGTGTGCGTGAGACGGATCCCAATGTTCGCCAGCCGGCGATCATTGCCAACGGTGCGCTGGGCCGCTGGGTGACGACTTTGAGCGATGACAGCGGCATCACCGCGTTGGCACTGCGCGAGGATCTGACGCTTGATCAGTTATCGGATCAGGTGTTTTTGCGCCTGCTGACGCGCAAGCCGACCGCCGGGGAGCGGGTGGCGCTTGCCGAAGCGTTGAGCGAGGGCTTTGCCAGTCGGGTGATCCCGGCAGGCGAGCGCGCCGCAGCCGTTAAGCGCAAACCATTAAAGCATGTCTCGTGGTCAAACCACCTTTCCGAGGACGCCAACAGCATCAAAATCGAGATGGAGCGCCGGGCCAGGGAAGGCGATCCACCGACGACAGCGCTGCAGCAGGAGTGGCGGCAGCGACTCGAGGATGTGCTGTGGGCGACGTTGAATTCGCCGGAGTTTGTGTATTTGCCTTGAACCTATTTCTTACGCTATCGCTACGATGAAACGCAGAAATTTTATTCACGCCGCCGGTGCCGGCATGCTGGGTGCCGTTGGCTCGCCGTACGCCATGGCCAACGGCAAGGCGGCGACCTTTCCCACGGGCAAGGTTGAGCACATCATCCATATCTGGCTCGGCGGTGGTGCGGCGCAGGTCGACACCTGGGATCCGAAGGCGCTCGGCGACGCCAAAGCGAAGAAGGCCGGCAGTTATTACCCGAGCATCGACACGGCCGTGCCGGGGGTTCAGGTTTGTCAGCATCTGTCGCGTTGCGCGAAGGTGATGGATCGCATCACAGCGGTGCGCACCATTCATCACGACGTCATTGATGAGCACGCGGCGGCGTCAAACCGGATGCATACCGGTCGAAATGTCAGCGGCACTACCGTCTATCCGTCGCTGGGTTCGGCGGTGGTGCATGAGCGCGGCGCTGCGGCCGAGGGCGTGCCCGGTTATGTGGTCATCGGTTACCCGAATTTTTCGCGCGGTCCGGGTTTTCTCGGTGCCAAGGCGGGATTTCTCTATCTGCTCGATACCGCCGCGGGACCGGCTGGTTTAAAGCGGCCGGACCACATCACGGATCCACGTCAGGCACGCCGCGAAAAATTGCTGGCGACGCTGCGCGACAGTGCGGCAGAGCAAAGAGGGCAGGCCGTCGCCGAGTATGATACGGCCGTCGAGGAAAGTCTGCGACTCGCAGGACCGAAGTTCATGAGCGTGTTCGATCTCGAAAAAGAAAAGGCCGATCTGCGCAACTCTTATGGAGACGAGTTCGGGCAACGCTGTCTGTTGGCACGGCGTTTGATTCAGCGCGGCGTCCGCTTCATCGAAGTGTCGCACAATCTCAATTTCGTCAACGGCACCGGCTGGGATACTCATAACGAGGGCCAGTTGAAGCAGCACATACTGATCGAGGAACTCGACAAGGCGATGTCGACGCTGATCATGGATCTCGAGGCTCACCAATTGCTCGATAAAACCTTGATCGTAGTCAACACGGAGTTTGGCCGTCCGTCGGCGTTTGACGGGCGTGGTGGTCGCAATCACCAGGGCAGCGCGTTTTCTCTGGTGCTGGCCGGTGGTGGATTGAACCACTGCGGCGCTTACGGTGTCACTGATGAGCTAAGCAAGGAGGTCGTCGAAAATCCGGTCGGCGTTCCCGATCTGTTCGCAACGGTTCACTGTGCGCTCGGTATCAATCCGGCGAAAGAACTCTACGACGGTGACCGTCCGGTGCCGATCACCGATCGCGGCGTGCCGATTGCCAAATTGTTCGGCTGAACCATGGGTCAGCGCCGTTCGGACTACCGTTTCTGGTATTCGTTGATCTGAGCGTCGATTTCCCGAATCTCTTCGCGCTTACGATCTATCTCGCGATTGTTGTTGCGAATCTGCGAATTGGTAAGTTTTCCGGATCCGATTTCATCGGCCAATTCCTGAATTTCTGCTTCGACCCGACCGATCGCTTCCTGGCGATTTTTGATATACAGCTGTTTGTATTGATCGCGCTCTGCGGCCGCTCTTGATTCGGCGGTGGACACGGGAAGCTTGGTGATCCAGCGCTGGTCTGCATCAGAAAGTTTGGCGATTGGCAGATCAAATTCGCGCTTGTCACTGGTGCGGACGAAATGAATCGAATTGTCGGTCCGGTAGATGAGGTTGATCTCGAGCTCCCGGCCCTGGACGTCACGGACGGTGGTCTCATAGGGCAGGGTGACGCTGCTTGAAGGCGAATCTGAAAACAGCGCTGATTCACCGCAGGAAACGAGGGCAGTACCGAGTGCCAACGCCAGGACACGAATGAAGCAATCTGACTCAAAATTGGGAAAAAGTGCGGAAAGCATGCAACGCAAAGGTATAGAGTTAGTCGCTTTTTTACCATAGAGGGATTCAGATGGAAGGCAAACTTAGGACCGCTATCGCGCGGGACTGCTTGCGCGTGACCTGATTGTGCCGGCAAAAACGGCCGCTGATGAGTGCCTCGACTTTCGCCGGTAAGCTTGTTATTTACTGGTGATGATGTCACTCAGAAAGCTGTCGCTGATTACGGTTGCACTCACGGTGTTCCCCGCCGTTGCGTCGGCGAATGAGCGATCTGACGATGTTAAGCCACCTAATGTGCTGCTGATTCTCGCCGACGATCTGGGATTTTCCGATCTCGGCTGCTACGGCGGGGAAATTGCCACTCCCAATCTCGATTCGATCGCGGCGAGCGGACTGAAGTTTTCCCAGTTCTACAACACAGCCCGCTGTTGGCCGACGCGCGGCGCGCTGCTGACGGGTTACTACGCTCAGCAGATCAGACGCGATGTCCTGCCCGGCATTCCCGGTGGAAACGGTCCGGGCAGTGTGCGCCCCGAATGGGCGGTGTTGTTGCCGGAGATGCTCAAAGCGCAGGGCTATCGATCTTATCATACCGGCAAGTGGCACATCGATGGCATGCCGGTTGCGGAGGGTTTTGACCATTCCTACTATCTCAAGGATCAGGGCAGATTTTTTAATCCGACCAGACATTTTAAAGACGACCAGCCGTTGCCTGCGGTGCCAAAGGGGACCGATTATTACGCAACCACGGCGCTGGCTGATCATGCCATTGAGGTGCTCCGCGAGCACGCCGATGAACACGCCGGAGCGCCTTTCTTTCACTACCTCGCCTTCGCGGCGCCGCATTTTCCGCTGCACGCGCTGCCGGAAGATATCGCGCTTTACGATGAAACCTATCAAGTCGGCTGGGATGCGATCCGTCTGCAGCGTTGGCAACGGATGCGCAAACTCGGACTGCTCGACGATCAGGCGGTGAGCGAGTTGTCGCGCGTCGAGCGGGATCTGGGACCGCCGTATCATTTCCCCGATGCTCTGACTAAGCTGGGTGCGGGCGAGGTCAACCGACCGGTGCCATGGAATAGTCTCAACCAAGAGCAGAAGAAGTTTCAGGCGAAAAAAATGGCCATCCATGCGGCAATGATTCACCGCATGGACATCGAGATCGGGCGGGTGTTTGATCAGATCAAGGCGATGGATCAATGGCAGAATACGCTGGTGATTTTTCTGTCCGACAACGGGGCGAGTGCCGAGATAATGGTTCGTGACGATGGTCACGATGCCGATCTGGCACCCGGAAGCGCGGGAACGTATCTCTGCCTCGGACCGGGCTGGTCGACGGTTTGCAACACTCCGTTTCGGCGTCACAAGACGTGGACGCACGAAGGTGGTATCTCGACTCCGCTGCTGATGTCCTGGCCGGCGGGAATCGAGGCGCATGGGGAGATCCGGCGCAGCCCCGGGCATGTCATCGATGTCGTGCCGACCGTGCTGGAGTTGGCCGGTGCAGAGACGTCAGCCGATGTTCCGGCCAGCCCCGGAAAGAGTCTCAGGCCATTGCTCAGCAAGGATCTGAGCGTTGAGCGCGAGGATCTCTGGTGGTTTCACGACGGTCACAAAGCGCTGCGCATGGGAGATTGGAAGGCCGTGGCGCCAGTCGATGAACCGTGGGAGTTGTACGACCTCTCCAGGGATCGCGATGAGTCGACCGATCTGGCGGTCGCCGAGTCGGAAAAACTTGCCGCCATGGTGGAAGTCTGGGACCGGCACCTCGCCGAATTCACCGAGTTGGCCTCCCGCGACCTGTCTGCAGAGATATTGGAAAAGGCCGTTGAGGCCGACCGGCGTAAAACGCACATGACGAAGGCAAAAGCGGACGCCCTGCCGAAAAGACAGCAGGTATTGATCAATGGTGAGTCAATGCTGCTTAAAGGTAGGCACGCCTTTGTGATGGTGCCTGAGAAGAGTGAAGCTGCTGAAGCTAAGCCGTGGGTTTTTTACGGGCCGACTCTGGTTCGCACTCCCGATAAATCGGAAAGCTGGATGCATGAGCGTTTTCTGGAGGCGGGAGTCGCCGTCGCCGGGATCGATGTTGGAGAAGCTTATGGCAGCCCGGCAGCGTTCCCGTTCTTTGAAGCGTTGTATGACGAGATGGCGAAGCGAGGCTATTCGCGAAAGCCGGTTCTGCTCGGGCGCAGTCGTGGCGGTTTGTGGGTGAGCAGCTGGGCGCTGCAAAATCCGGATCGGGTGGCGGGCATTGCCGGGATTTATCCGGTGTTTGATTTTACCACTTATCCGACGGTGAAGCGGGCAGCGTCCGCTTACGCAATGACTGCCGATGAATTGACGGCGAAACAGGGCGAACTGAATCCGATTCGCCGGGCGAAAGAGTTGGCGCACGCGAAATTGCCGGTGTTCATCATTCACGGCAAAGATGACAAAGTGGTTCCGTTGGAGAAAAATTCGGCGGAACTGGAACGCATTTACCGGGCGAACGGTGCCGGTGACTTGATTGAGGTGATCAAGGTCGACGGTCAGGGGCATAACTATTGGCCCGGGTTCTTTCAATGTCAGGAATTGGTGGATTTCGTTATCGAACGGGCGACCGACGCAGCTGAATAATCCGGGGATGATGATCGATGCAGGAAATTTGTTTGCGGGAATTCCCGGCGAGCTGTCCGGGGAATTGGCTGAGACGCTGGCGAAGGCAGAGGGGGTGCGGATCGAGCGCATCGTTTCCCGGGGGCATTCATCGCCAGCCGACTTTTGGTACGATCAGGAACAGACGGAGTGGGTGGTGCTGTTATCGGGCTCAGCGGTGATCCGTTTCGAGCAGGACCCTGCGCCGAGGGTGGTGCGGCCCGGTGATTGGCTGGAAATCCCGGCGCGATGTCGACATCGTGTGGAGGCGACCGCCGCCGATGAGGATTCGGTATGGCTGGCGGTGCATTGGGGATGACATTCATCGATCCCTTCAAATGAAAGAATTAAATAATCCAATTGAAGGCGGTGAGGACTTGTGTCATTATGGGTAGCAGCCAATGAAATACAGCGAGCCAGCCGTCGTCAGTAGCTTCCTTCCCGGATCAGAGAAGGTTGAGCGGGTGCGCGACAGCTTCTTGAACTTTTCGCCGCCGTTGGTCGAGCGGATTCGCAATGGGCTGCCGATGGCTGAGTTTAAAGCCCTGGTGGATTTGCTGCAAATTCCGGAGGACGAACTCGGCAGGTATCTGGGTATTTCGGCCGCCACCTTACATCGTCGCAAAAAATCGGGTCATCTCGAAGCGATGGAGAGCGAGCGGGTGGTGCGCTTCGCCCGGCTTTTCGGTCTGGCGATGGAAGTGTTTGAGTCGGAGGCTGCGGTTCGTTCGTGGTTGAAGGCCGCGAACCCCGGCACAGCGGGAGAGGCGCCGCTGTCGTATGCGGACACGGAGTTTGGTGCCCGTGAGGTAGAGGATTTGCTGGGCCGTATCGATCATGGCATCTTCTAAGCAGGCTAAGCGGCAGGCAACGATCACGGCGTTTCGTCTGATTTCACCGCGCTGGGTGGATTCAGCGCTGACGGGGGAAGGTGCCAGAAAATACGGTGGCCGGTGGAATTCTGCGGGGACGCCGGTGGTTTATCTGTCCGCAAGCCGGGCGCTGGCCGCGTTGGAAACTCTGGTGCACTTGACTACGCCGGAAACGCGATCGAAACCTTTCGTGCTGCTGGAGATCGAGTTTCCCGCCGACCCGGTCGAGCAACGACTGGCTGCCGACCTGCCCGAAGCCTGGCGTTTGTCCCCGCCCACTCCAGTGACAAAAAATCTGGGAGACGAATGGCTGAACGCCAATCGTAGCTTAGCCTTGCGGGTACCGTCGACGGTGGTGGTTGAGGAGGGCAATTGGCTGCTTAATCCCCGGCATCTTCAGGCCGATAAAGTGAAGGTTTTGAGCCGCGAACGATTTTCATTCGACCCGCGATTGATCGATAGATGACTGACGGAGCAGCGTTGCCGGTAGCCGCGTTGGTAATCGGGGGGCTGCCAGCTGATAGACGCTGCGCGCTGCCATCTCCCGCTGCCGGGCAGCAGGAGAACCGGACAACCCGCTTTCAGGGCCGACGCTCTCAATGGCGGAAATTAACTGTTGAAAAGTTTGCGTTACCGAGTTGCGCGGCGGTTCGATTGAGAAAACTTGCTTGTTAGGCTTATTCCAGATTATACGTTAGATTGATATTGATGGAGTTATGATATTGGCTAGACTCTTCTAAGCAGACGGCGCATTGCCGACACCATTGATGATGGAACCCTATCATGCCCCCCGACCAAGAGCAGAATAACCCTGAAAACATCGCTAACCACCACAACGAACCTGACTTGACGGAGGAGCCGCACCTCCCTGAGTCCGATATCCGGGATATGGTGCGCGTCTTGGCGGAGATCGCGACGGTTGGCGGAGAAATTCAGGCCAAGCGGCAACAGTTGATTCATCGGCTGGGCGAGCTGATCGGCGCTGATGCCTGGATATGGTCGATGCTTGGCGAGTATGATCCGGCTCCCACAGGCGGGCATCCCCATACGGTGTTTCTAACCGGCGGGCTGGACGACAACCAGTTGGCGCTTTACCTGAAATCCCAGGAGCATCCTGATATGGGGCGCTTGACTGAGGGTATTTTGAGCGAATTTCAGCAACGCCAGGTGCATCTGACTCGCATTCAACCGCAGATAACCAGCGATGAGTTTTATCAAAGCACCGAGGTGTCCAGGATTCTTGGTGAAGCAGAGCTCGGACCGGTGCTGCTATCCATTCGTCCCGTTCGGTCGGGTCAGGTGGGAGTGATCACCCTGTTTCGTAAGTTGGGTGCTCCTCACTTCACCGAGCGCGACTCGCGCATCGCTCACATTCTGATTTCTGAAGTCGGTTGGTTGCACGATGATTCCTGGCCGAACCATCCGCGCCATGAGATTTCCGACCTCAGTCCGCGTCTGCGCAGCGTGTTAGCTCTGCTTCTTCACGGCGAAGCCCGTAAATCAATCGCCGACAAGTTAGGGTTGTCGATTCATACCGTCGGGGACTACATCAAGCTGGTTTATCGACACTTCGCGGTGCACTCGCAGGCCGAATTGATTCGACGTTTTGTAAGTGGTGATGGAGGGGATATTCCCACATTGAACGGACGCAAATGAGCGCTTCAGGTGTATTTATCGAAGCCGCTTACCGGTCGGGATGCTGACACGGCTGGTTGTTGGAGGACTGTTGGTGATCGCTAGCCACGTGGGTGTTGGATTTCATTAACGTGGCTTTCGGTGCGGTTTTGGTTGCGATCGTTCTGCCCGGTGAGCGCGGGCGCGGCAATGGTGGCCAAGTCAGGCACGACGACGTTGCGCATCTCGAGCGGGTAGACGGAGTGTCAGGTGTCGTTCAGCGGCCGGCATTCCCTAAACCGGAAGCAGCTACCGGCATCAGGCCGCCAGATGGAAACACGCGTCAGCGCATCGATATCGCCGGAGATGAACAAAAAATTGAGCCGCAGCAGGATTCCGTATCTGCGAAACCGTGCAGGCTGGGCTAGTGTCGGGATTTAGTCGATTCGATGCCAGTTCTTAATCCCGCCACGCTTTCCGATCCTTCCTCGAATGACGAAGTGCTCGATGCGTTTTTGAATTACCTGATCGAGCTCGGAGTCGAACCCTACGATCATCAGGAAGAGGCGATTCTGGAATTGTTTGCCGACAACAACGTCATCCTTAATACGCCGACCGGTTCAGGAAAGTCTCTGGTCGCTCTGGCCTGCCAGTTCAGGGCGATCTGTCAGGGGCGGCGTTCGTTTTACACGGTGCCGATCAAAGCGCTCGCCAACGAAAAATTTCTGTCACTGTGCAACACTTTCGGTGCCGATCAGGTCGGCATGATCACCGGTGACGCCACCGTCAATCCGCAGGCACCGGTGATATGTTGCACCGCCGAGATTCTCGCCAACCAGGCGCTCCGTGAAGGGGCGGCTGCGCAGATCGACGAGGTGATCATGGACGAGTTCCACTACTACTCGGATGTCGAGCGCGGCGTCGCCTGGCAGGTTCCGTTGCTGACCTTGTCCAGAGCGCGTTTTCTACTGATGTCGGCGACCCTCGGCGACACGTCATTTTTTGAAAATACGATCAGTGAGCTCACCGGCACGGCGACGGTACTGGTGAAATCCGAACAACGCCCCGTGCCACTCGAGTTTGACTACAGCACGACCGCGCTTGAGGAAAAGGTCGAGGAAATGGTTAATGCCGATCAGGCGCCGGTCTACCTCGTTAACTTTACTCAACGCGCCTGTGCCGAGACGGCGCAGAATCTGATGAGCCGCAACTTCTGCAGCAAAGAGGAAAAACGGGCAATTGCCGAGGCGATTGCCGATGCGGACTTTCGCAGTCCGTATGGCAAGGAGATGAAGAAACTGCTGCGTCATGGCCTCGGCATTCATCACGCCGGGCTGTTGCCGAAGTATCGGGTGACGGTCGAAAAGCTGGCGCAGCGCGGATTGCTGAAGGTCATTTGCGGCACCGACACGCTCGGCGTCGGGGTCAATGTGCCGATCCGTACGGTGCTGTTTACTCAGTTGTTCAAGTTTGGCGGACAGTCGACTAAAACGCTCGCGGTTCGCGATTTCAAACAAATCAGCGGCCGCGCCGGGCGGCGTGGCTTCGATGATGTCGGCTATGTCGTGGCTCAGGCGCCGGCGCATGTCATCGATAACATCAAGGCGACCAAAAAGGCGGAGGCGAAGGGCAAGAAAAGCCGCGCAGTGATGAAAAAGCCGCCCGAGAGGGGCTTTGTGATGTGGGACGAAGATACCTTTCGCCGACTGATCGATGCACCACCCGAGAAACTGAGTTCGGCCTTTTCGGTGCGTCACGGAATGTTGCTGAATGTGCTCAGCCGAAGCGATGAAGACGGATGTGAAGCCCTGCGCAAGCTGATCCGGGAATCGCACGAAACGCCGGTGAAAAAGCAGGCGCTGCGCAAACGGGCGTTTTCGCTGTTCCGCGGCCTGGTTGAGGGCGGCATCTTGACGATCATTCCGAAGGCGGAGCGCAGCGGGCCGGCCAAGATCAAACTCAACGTCGAGTTGCAGGAAGATTTTACACTTAATCAGGCGCTCGGGGTTTATCTGCTCGAAGCGATTCCACAGCTGGACCGCGATGATGTTGAGTATCCGCTCAATGTGTTGTCGCTGGTCGAGGCGATTCTCGAGGACCCTACGGCGGTGATCCGCAAACAGGTCGACAAAGCCAAGTCGGAGCTGATGGCATCGATGAAGGCCGAAGGTATCGAATACGATGAGCGCATCGAGCGGCTCGAGGAAGTGGAGCATCCGATGCCGGGTAAAGACTTCATTTACAACACCTACAACGCTTTTGTCGTCGAACACCCCTGGGCGAAGGAAGCCGGTGTTCGTCCGAAATCAATCGCGCGAGAGATGTTCGTCGAATGGCAGTCGTTTGAAGATTACATCAAGACGTATGGTCTGGAGCGCAGCGAGGCGGTGTTGCTGCGCCACTTGTCGGAGGTTTACAAGGTCATGGCGCAGACGGTTCCGCCGGCGATGAAGACGCCGGAGCTGGAAGAAGTCGAGGCCTATTTCGAGGACATGGTGCGCGGCGTCGACTCGAGTCTGCTCGATGAGTGGGAGCGGCTTAAAAATCCGCAGTTTGTTCCAGGTGAAGAAGCCAAGCCGAAAGATGAAAAGGCGATTCCGTTTACCCGCAACCGGACCGCGTTCACACGAGCCGTGCGCAACCGGGTTTTTGATTTTGTGAAGCAGCTGTCTCGTGGCAATTCGCTGGCAGCCCTGGAAATTCCTGGCGAGGTCGGCGAATGGACGGCGGTCAG
Source organism: uncultured bacterium (assembly GCA_965367965.1). GTDB lineage: Bacteria > Verrucomicrobiota > Verrucomicrobiia > Verrucomicrobiales > DEV007 > JBBKXR01. Next base: position 14,950 of record CBDULB010000074.1, read on the forward strand.
CCTTTCCGCGAAGCTTGACGACTCCTTTGCCGACCACGACGGCATCCGGCTCGATCCCGAAGCGCGCAACGTTAAGCATTGTTTTGTCACCGAACTTTCAGAACCCGGAAAGCGCTTGTGGCGGGTCGAGCAGATGCTGATCGATCGCGATGAGCTGAATGACTGGAGCGTGGTCTTTGAAGTCAATTTGGAAAAATGCGATGCCGCTGGCGAGGTGGTGTTGAGGTTAGTGGGTGTTGGGGTGGTAGGTGGGTAGCGAGGGCTTCCAGTCCATGGGCGTCAGGATAAGAAACCCGAGTCCGGGCTGAAAGCCCGATAGCACAAAGCCCAGCCATTTATGGCTGGGTACACGCAAACTGGAAAACAGCGGCCTGAAAGGTCGCCCGAAAACGTCTCTGAACGGCCCGCTCGCGGCCGCCCCTTCAGGGCGGAAAGCAGGGCCATCCGGTTCCCAGGCCTGAAGGCCCGGGCTTTGTGCTGATGGGCTTTCAGCCCATTTTTCATTAGCGTTACACTGACGCCTATCGGCTGCCAGGCGTTGTGCAGTGGACGAGCACGATCGGAGTCTCGGCGGGACCGGTTACCAAGTTTGAGGACAAGGGCTGGAAGCACCTCGCTACTTTTCAGTCGCCGCCCGGCCAACCCGGGTTCCGGTGGCGAAGCAGGCTTGCAGGAGGTAGCCGCCGGTGGGCGCTTCCCAGTCGATCATTTCCCCGGCGACATAGATGCCGGGGAGCTTTTTCAGCATCAGGTTCTGGTCGAGTTCGCTCCAGGCGATGCCGCCCGCGGACGAGATGGCTTCTTCGACGGGGCGGGGGCGGGTCAGCGGAATGCGACAGGCTTTGACTTCGCGGGCGAGTTGTCCGACCGACTTCCACGGGCCTCGGTCGGGCAGATACTTGAGCAAGGCACCGGTGGCCGGGGCGAGTTTCCATCGGCGGCGGGCTTCGCGAACAAAGTTACGCTTTATCGCGCCCATGCGTTCTACGAGTTCGTCGATACTCTGATTCGGTTTGAAGTCGATGCTGATTTGCGGTGAAGGCATCGCCCGAAGTATCGGGCCAAGCCTGTAGATCGGTCCGCCTTCAAGTCCGTAGCGGGTGACGACGAGTTCGCCGCGCCGGCTGGCTTCGCCGGCGGTGACCTTGAGATTTTTCAGAGGCAGTCCTTCGGCTTCCGCCAACAGGGAGGGTGGCCAGTCGACTTCCCATCCGCAATTGGCTGCGGTGAGTGGGGTGATCTCGACCCCCTTGTCTGAAAGGATGTCGGTCCAGGTTCCCGTCGAACCGGTTTGCGGCCACGAGGCGCCACCGAGGGCGAGGACGATTTTGTCGTGATGCCTGCGGATGGTCCCGGCGTCATGTCGGAACACGAGTTCGTGGTCGCTTGCCAAGCCGATCCATTGATGACGCGTTTTGAAAATCACGCCAAGGGAGCGCAGACGGGTGATCCACCGGCGCAACAGGGGCGCGGCCTTGATGGTACCGCCAACGGCAACCGGAAAGACTTTGCCACCGGGCGTTGCGAAGGTATCGATGCCGAGTCCCGCCGCCCAGTCGCGCAGCGCGTGATTGTCAAAATCGGTGAGAATGCTACGCCACCGTTCGACCGGCAAATCGGTGCCGCTGTACTTGGCGAGGAAAGGCTCAAACGCTTCGTTGCTGGTCAAATTGAGACCGCTCTTGCCGGCGACGAGAAATTTTCGACCGACCGACGCTTTGGCATCGTAAACGGTGACGCGAACTCCGTTCTCTGCAGCCACTTCCGCAGCACGAAGTCCTGCGGGGCCGCCGCCGATTACGGCGATGTTTGGAGGAGAGTTCAGAAGTGGAGAAAAGCGAAGCCCGGCTCAGGTCAGTCGGGCAAATCCGCTGTGTTTCACAGGGCCGCCGATCCTGCTTTCGATATCGTCGCTTTTAATGGCTTCGGCAAGTTCGGCGAACACTTCATCGAGTGCGCCGAGGTAGGCGTCGACGTGGCGAGGTTGGTGGGCGAGCATGGCATTAAACGCGCCGCATGCCAGGTAGCCGTGCTTGAGCATGCGTGCCGTCATCAGGGTGGTGAGCGCGGCAGCTTGCGGGTGATTGAAGCCGAGTAACGCGGCATGCGGACGGCCGGGGAAGAGTAGCGGCAGTTGATGTTTTTCACCGAGGCTGCGCCAGCCTTCGATGACTTGATTGCCGATCCTGGCGAGGTGGGCGGGCACGTCGACTCTTTGTAATTTGCGGACGCAGGCGAGAGCGGCGGCGGGGCCGATGGCTTCGGTCCAGAAGGTGCTGGAGATAAACGACGATTGTGCGGCTTGCATCACTTCGGCGGTGCCGATGACGGCCCCGATGGGAAAGCCGTTGCCAAGGGCTTTGGCGAACACGGCGAGATCGGGAGCGACACCGAATTGCAGATGGGAACCGCCGAGGCAGCCGCGCCAGCCGGCGGAAATTTCATCGAAGATCAAGGGCACACCGAGGCGGTCGCAGCGCTCGCGCACACCTTCGAGAAAACCGGGTTCGGGATCGGTGTAGCGGGTCGGTTCCATGACGATGGCACCGAGTTCACTGCCGTGTTCGGCGATCAAAGCGTCGAGTTGGCCGAGCTGATTGTAGTGAAAGGTCAGGGTGCTGCCGGCAAGTTCGGCGGGCACGCCGGCGGGGTCGAGTCCGGGCAGGAGGTGACTGCCCAGTGCGTTGCTGCTTTTGCCATCACCGAGGTTGGCGGCGAGGTACCAGTCGTGCCAACCGTGATAGCCGCACAGGGCGACTTTCGATCTTCCCGAAAACGCTCGCGCGATACGCACCGCGACCGCCATGGTTTCACCGCCGGAACGGGTGAAGCGGGCGCTGTTTGCCCAGGGGTGAATGTCGGTGAGCAGTTTGGCGAGCTCGACTTCGTCGTCGGTCTGCAGGGTCGACATCGAGCCGAGGCTGACGCGGCGGATGACGGCGGCGTTCACGTCGGGATCGCTGTAGCCGAGAATGCACGACAGGATGCCGCCCATGCTCATGTCGGTGTAGGTGTTGCCCTCGATATCGATGATTTCAACTCCGCGCGCTTCGCGGTAGTAGGCGGGCCACTGATCGGGCGCGAACATCTCGGGCCGCTTGCTCAGCAACTGGGTGCCACCGGGGATGATTTGTTTGGCTTCGCGGTAGCGCGACTGAACGTCGGGCATGGCACGGGGTAAGGGGAGATCGAGAATGCGGCGCGCGCCGTTGCAGAAGATTTCTTCGATGTCGGTCTGGTCGAGGTGCTGATTCTCACAGGCGCGTTTCAGGGCGAGCAGCGATTCCAGACCGAGCAGGGTCGGCTGGGCGAAAGGCGATTTGGTGTAGTCGGCATCGATGCCGTCAAGCCAGAGGAATCCGTCAGCGAGATTGACGCAGCGGCTGCGCATTTCGGTGACGCAGAAGTCGGCACCGAACAAAAGCCGGGTCGGGCCGAAGGCTTCGAGAATAGCTTCGAAGGCTTCGGGTTCGCACACGGCGGAGGTGTCGAAGTAGACGTTGTCGAGGCCGCGGATGGCATCGATGCCGTCGACGGTGTGGCGTCCGCAGAATCCACGGGCGGCGTGGGCGAGGATAAGTTTCGCGTTGGGATAGCGCAGGCAGTGTTCGCGGATGTAGGTTTGATTTTGTGGTTCTGCCAGGGCTTTGGGCAGGACCATGTGCAGCATGATGACCAGCCCGCGCTGGTTGGCAAGTTGCCATGCCCACTCGGGAATGAATTCTTCGGTGGGTGCGTGGAAGGTGTCTTGGCGATCGGCGAACAGGTGATAGACTTTAAAACCGACGAAGCCATCGGCGTCGATGCTTGCTTCGACTGCGGCCGGGTCCTGACGCGGGGTAATGATCATCAGGCCGCGTGAACCGGGGTCGTTTTTCACCTCGTCGGCGAGGTGGCGATTGGCGGCGTCGACATCCAGCACGCGGGTGGGGAAGGGGAAAAAAAGTCCGCCGGTCGGGCAGCGCTCGGGCATCCACAGCGAGAGGCGTTCGTCGTAAGTTTTTCTTGTGACGATGTCGGGACCGGCGGCGGCGAGTGCAGGGGTTGGACTGCCGAGGTCGACGTTTCGCCAGAGGTGGGCGTGCGCGTCGAAAGAATCGGGTGGAACGAAATTCTTGAGTTGCGCATCCCAGAGGGCGAGATCGGCTGCGTTGATGTCGGCCCAGGTGTAGGGAGAGGGTGATTTACTCATGTTGTTCGTTCAGGCACGGATGGCACAGGGATTAAACGGTTGATCACGGAATCGAACGTTCTATGGGTGCGTGCGTGCGTGCGGGTGACGGGGCATCTGTAAAAATCCGATTCATCCGTGAAAATCCGTGCAATCGCCAAAGGCTACGGAGCGGTGGTAACGTAGACGGCGTAGATTTTGACATCGCCGCCATCGGGCAGCTCGACGCGCAGGGCGTACGATTTTCCTGCGGGGATGGCTGCGGCGAGAGGCACTTCGACGCGAGTGCCGGAAGTGGTGACTTTGGCGGATGCGCCTTCGACGGGGCGGGCAAGTTCGTCGAGAAGTTGCACGGTTACCGGGGCGTCGGCGGCGATGCCCTCGGCATTGATGAATACCTTGGCGGGCTTGTCGCACTCGAAGTGAGCGGTTTCAAAATGCGCTGAGGAATCATCGACCTTGCGTGATACATAGCCGAAGCCGTCGCGTCGCAGGGTGGCGAGACCGATTTCCATGTCCTTGAGTTTGCCGCCAGTGTCCCAGTGCGAATACCAGATCATGGTCTTGTCGCCTTCGTTGACGAAGGCGTGCGCCTGAAGCAAGGCGATGTCGTCCCATTCGCCGGGCTTGCCGCGGGCAATGACTTTGTGATCAGCGATCGGTTCGCGGAAGTGAATGCCGTTATTACTGACCACGAGGCCGAGGTCGATGGTGACGCCGGCGTTCCAGTATTTGCCATCCTCGGGCTTTTGCGGAGCATCCTGCCACAGGCCATTGAGACCGACGAGAACGTTGCCGCGATGCCAGATGCCGGCGCCCATGTGGCCCTGTTGGCCTTTGACCCGGGGAGAGGCGAGCTGGCCGACACGGGCGAGGGACAGGGCTTTGCTGTCGGACCAGTTATCGAAATCCGGCGAGCGGTAAGTGAGGGTGACGCGTCCGGCATCGGTTCCATCGAGACGTGAGGCCCAGGGCTCGATCAGCTGGCCGGGGGCATAATAAAAGTTTCCCCACTTGTAGATGCCGGTGACCTCGAAGCGTTCGTTGCCGGCGTTCATCGGTCGATCGCCGACCACTTTCCAGCTCAGTCCGTCGGCGCTGGTGGCAGCGATGAAAGCTCCCCAGCGTCGTTCGTCAGGACCCACTCCGCTACGGCCGCCGCGCACGTTTTTGAACTCCGGATGAGCGATGTAGACGGCTTTGTAACGCCGCTCCGGATCGGGATCGTTGGGCTCGTGAAGGATACTGAGAAAATCGTTCACTTTGGTAAGATCGGGCACCTCTGATTCGATCAGGCAGATGTTGTTGTTCTTGTTGCCGTTGAATTCGACCAGTCCGAGATCGGGCTTTGTCCAGGTCACGCCATCGTCGCTTTCGGCGTAACACATCGGGCGCCACCAACCCGGAGCCTGACCAGCTTTCATGTCGACCTCGAACATGCCGAGGTACCACATGCGGAATTTGTCGCCCTGCTTCATTACCGTGCCGTAGAGGATGGCGTGGCCGTGATCGGGCGCGCCTTCCGGCCCGCGACGCAGGACCGGGTTCTTCGGGTGCTTGGTGGCGGTGATGGGGGTGACGTAGAGGTTATTGCGCCACGGAATGGCGTGATCGTCGAAGGAGAAGAACACGGCTTCGTCGGTCGATGGTCCGTGGTCGACGGAGACCTGGGCGTTAACACCTGGTGTCAGTGTCAGGGCGAGAAAGGCGAGGGTGAGTAGGTGTTTCATTTTTAGGAGCAAGGAGCAAGGAGCAAGGAGCAAGGAGCGGGGAGCGGGGAGAGAAGAATCTCAGCTATTCGGGAGAGGGCAGGGTGGTGAGGTCGGCGCCGATGGTTTCGGGTGGTTCGGTAGTCGACCATTGAGATGTCTTTTCGCTGCCGGTGAATTTTTGAAATTCCTCGAAGGCGTCGGCTTTGAACCAGGTTTGATCGGCGCGCAGATTTTTGAAATCGTAAACATTGCCGTCACCGCGCCAGGTGGTGTTTTTGAAAAGCAGGACTTCGGGTTTTTGTTCGCCGTTTGCGCCAATGTGACACTGGCGGAAGTCGACACTGCCGGTCGGTGTGATCATGATGTTGAGATCCTGGAAGGTGCAGTTGGTGGCCTGCAAGCGGCCGTTGTTGCCAATGCGCATCTCCCTGGGTGCGTCGATCTTATCGGCGCGGCGAAGCAGCACGTTTTTCATAGTGACAACACACTGGCGGCCGTCGGTGAGCAGGTTGCCGTCGACCCAGAACGGGCGCGCGGCGCTGCTTTCGATGCGAGCATTTTCGATCGAGTGGCGCTGGCCGATGAAGTAGAGGTCGAAGCCGTGGCAGTCTTTGATGTAGACGTCACGATAGTCGGTCTGGCTGGTGCCGGTGTCACAGAAGCCGGTGGCGTTGTCGATGCTGGTAAAGCCGTTGATGGTGCAGGTGGCGTCCTCGTGAGCGCTGAAGCCGTCGTCGCCGCACTCGATAGCTTTGATGTTTTCGAAGACGAGATCGTACTGCGCGCCGTGAATGTTGTAGCCGTCGTTGTAGGGGTGGGTGCCGGTCAGATTGCGAACGATGATGTTCGATCCGGTGCTGGCGAAGATGACCGAGCTGCTGCGGGCAGGGTAACGGATGTTCGCCTTGTCGAGGTCCTGGCCGGGTTTTAGTTTGAGATAGAATGCATCTTCGGCTTTGACGTAGGTCCACTCGCCGGGTTGCAGATCGGCGATCTCCTTGAGCGGTTCGCTCGGGCCTTTCGAGCAGCGGTTCATGCGCTGCATCTTTCCGTCGAAGAGCAGAAACCAGCGCGCGACGATGGCGTCGTCGGTCCTGGGGTAGAGTTTGCTGCGGCGGTACAGATCGGCAGTGTCGGGGACTTTTTCCCATTCAGCTGCCGTCACCGGTTCGCTGCCTTCGAGAATGGCACCGTGCCCGTCGAGAATGATCGGCTTGCCGGGCTCGCCGTGTTTGTCGATGAAGACGGCGCTCTCGTAATAAGTCGTCGGGGCGAGGTGAATGGTGTCGCCCGGGGTGGCAATGCGGATCGCCTGAGCGATGCGCTTGACGGCGTTGTCCTGGCTGCGTCCGTCCTTGGTATCGTCGCCCTTGTCGGGATCGACGTAAATGTCGGTGGTGCTGGCGGCTGCCGGGCCGGGGCGAAGCGCGTGGGCGGCTTGGTTCTGTTCGGGCGTGACTTCGCTGAAGGTGTTGCTGCGCTGAGTCAGATCGACGACGCGCCAGGCGAGTTCGGCCAGGCGCGGGTTATCTGAGTGGTCGCGGATCTTTCGCAGGGCCTCGGCGCCTTCGTCACCGAGGTCGAGGATGGCGTTGCCGATCGGTCGCCAGCCCCATTCGGCGTCGGCGAGGACGTTGTCGCTGTGGCGCTGAAATGCGGCGAGCAGGGCAGCGAGAATATTTGACCGGATATCGGCGATTTCCTTTTCGTTACGCACTGCAATCTGACCGAGCGACGTGGCGGCGCGGTTGATGACCACCGGATCGTTGTGTTGCAGGGCTTCGATCAGGATGTCGACCGCTTCAGTGCTTTTGCGAATGTTGCCGAGCGCTTCAGCGGCGGCGAAGCGCGGAAAGCGAGCTTTGTCGTCTAAACCGCTCTTCAAGGTGGGTAGTATTTTGGAGTTACCCTGGGTGACCAGTGCGCGCATCGCGGCTTCGCGGATGTGGTCATTCGGAGATTCCAGTGCTGCTGCGGAGATTTCGTCGACGGGGAAGGGGGTGAGTCGGCGCAGGGCGATGATGCTGCATTCGCGGAGCATGTGGTTGTCGTGTTTTTCCAAAGCAGCGAACAGGGCGGCGGCAGACTCCGGTCCGTTGAGTTTTGACAGTGTCAGGGCGGCGACGCAGCGCACACCGTTTTCGGGATCGTCGAGTGCTTTTTCGATGAGCGGAACGACGGAGGCGTCTTTTAAAATGCCGAGGGCGTGCAGCGCGAGACGGCGTTCGATGAGATTGTCGGAGCTGAGCAGCGGGGTGATGTTCTTGACGTCGGCCTCCAGTTCGTCGGTGATGACCTGTTGCAGGGCACGCATCCGAATGGGGAGCTCGGCAGAGCTGAGCGCGTCAGCGGTTTGTTCGGGGATGAAGCCCCGTTCGAGGTGCTGGGTGTCGTCGCTGACCGCCAGGATAATGGGCAGACCTTCCGGCTGATAGGGCTGCCACGCTTCACGGAACGGGCCGGAGGTGATGACGCTGATCGAGGTGTCGGTATCGCGGGCGAGAAAGCGCAGATCTTCGAGAACTTTGATCTGCGACTGCCCGCTGTTGTTTCCGTAGATCAGCAGTTCGTCGACGATCGATTCGCGAATCCAGGTATCGACGTCCATGTGATGACTGCCGGCAGTCATCATCAGATCGGGGACGTTCCACGACTGCGGCAGGCGCGGTTCGTTGGAGTTGACGACCATGCCGAGTTTGACGTCGTGCTTGGCGAGTTCGGTTTTCAGCTCGCGGAGAAACGACGTGATATAGGAACCGCGCAGTCGGAGCCAGTCCTCGCGTGAAGCGCCGCGTCGAAACGGTTCGCTGCGGATGTCGATTTTGTATTTGGCCTTGAAGTCATCGACGATGGGATCGCTGTAACCGAATTCGTCCTGAAATCGCTGCGAGAAATTTTCCACGTAAGTGAGCAGCGCGAGACCGTCGTAGCCGGCGGCGAGTGTTTCCTGAACGGTCATTTCGACCAGCGCCTTGCGGGCTTCGGGGGAGGCGAGTTCAATCGGACCGCCCTGGACGCGGACGCCGTGTTTGTCGACCGGGGCCCACTCGGGGTGTTCGAGTTTGAGTTTTGATTCGTAGCAGAACGGGTAGTCGGTGAAGGCCGGGGTATCGGCGGGCGATCCCCAATCCCAGAGCGTGCCCATTCCCCAGATTTCCATGCCGCGCTCGTGGGCGGCTTTTACAGCCAGTTGGTCGGGGTGTACCGTTTCGTAGAGTTTGTTGAGCCAGGTCCAGAAGGAGTAGGATCGAGGATTCTCCGGACGCGCGTGCATGGTACGCAGCCAGCAGGAGGCTTCATGGCCGCGCCAGTAGACGCGGCGTGCGTGCTGGACATCACGAAACAGATCGAAGGTGGCTTCGATACTCGCCGGTGAGTCGATCGGCAGTGAGGAGCCGAGGAAATGATTGTCGCCGGTGCTGACGTAAACGTCGATGACCGGTTCGGGTGAGGTTTCCTGTGCGCCTAAATACAGCGGCAGGAGTAGCAGGGCGGCAGGTAGGAGGAATCTCATGCGGGAGGTGTGGCCGTGACGGCTTTATCGTAGGCAGCTTTCAGGACCGGATCGACTTTGGTGTGGGCACCGCGGAACACCAGCAAAAAGCCGAGGCGCGACTGGTCGGTGGTGTTCGGTGCCGAGTGGTGAATGGTATTGCAGTGATGAATGGTTGCATCGCCGGGATTGAGCAGGCCGCAAAACTGTTCGTCGGCGGGGATGTCGGGAATTTCGGCGAGTCCGATTGAATTACCACGCACGCCGGACAGCCTGGTCGGCAGGACTCCTTGAGTGTGCGAACCTTCAAGGTAGTAGACCGGGCCATTGGCTTCAGTGACCGCGTCGATGGCGATCCATATGGTCAGCATGTCGGCCGGTGTCCGGCAGAAGTACGAATTATCTTGATGCCAGGGAACGCCGGAGCCGATCCGTGCCGGCTTGTTAAATGTTTCGATGCCGCACAGCACCGGTTCGCCATTTACCAGCGAGGCGACCAGTTGTTGAATGTCGGGGCTTGCGACCATGGAGCGGAGGGCCGGGCAGTATTTTTCGAGACGCCAGAGGTTGCGAATCGTCGTTTCGTCGGCTTCGAACGTGGCGGCGTCGGCGGGGTTTCCAGGCAGGTCGTCGCGAACGTAACGTTCCAGTTCAGCACGTACCGCGGCGACTTGCTGCCGACTGAAGAATTCGCGGATACGCACCACGCCCCGGCATCGGTAGTCGCGGGAAACCTGATCGATATCGATGGGCGGAGTGGCATTCATGACGCCAAAGGCTGCGCTTGCGGCAGGGAAGTGACAAGTGCAGGTTACTGGTAATAAAATATAACCAGATGGGTGATGCCAAAGACCATGCGCTGGACTTGCCGAAGCGCCGTTCATTGATCAGTGAGACGACGCGCAGTTTGAGAGAGAATATTCTGGGTGGCCGTTGGCAGGCAACGCTGCCCGGGGAGCGCGAACTGTGCAGCGTCCTGCAGGTCAGCAGGCCCACCTTGAGGGCTGCGTTGAAAGACCTCGAGCGCGACGGCATAATCGAATCGTCGCCGCGCAAGCGCAGACTGATCAAGCGGCCGAAAAATTCCGCAGACAGCAAGGTTAACCCGCTGCAGGTAGCGGCCATTTCGCCGAGTCCTCTGGTTGCCATGGCACCGTCGGCGGCGGTTATGCTTGATGAACTGCGCACCAATCTCGAACGGGCGGGGATCCGCCTTGAGTTACAGGTTAGTCGCGCTTGTTTTTCGGATCGTCCCGACAAGGCGCTCGATGCTCTGATTAAGCGAACACCGGCGACGGCGTGGTTGGCTTTCGGTTCCCGTGAGCCGATGCAGCGCTGGTTTTTGAGCAGGAAAATTCCCTGCCTGGTGGTTGGTTCGTGCGCCCCCGGCATCGAACTGCCATCGATCGATGTTGACTATCGTGCGACCTGCCGTCATGCGGGCGGCTTGCTACGTGCGCGCGGCCATCGGAGTATTGCTTTAGTTCTGCCGCGGAGCGCAACTGGCGGGGAAGCGGACAGCGAACTTGGCTTTCGGGAAGCCCTCGACGTGGAGGTAACGTTTCGGTTGCGCGTGCTCATGCATGATTCGACAGCCGACAATCTCTGTAGTCTGCTCGACCACGCGATGGCGGGCGATGATCCGCCGACGGCCTACGTTGTCGCCCGATCAATACACGTGTTGACGGTGATGATGCATCTGATGCGACGGGGTCAATCGATCCCCGGCGATGTGGCGGTAATCTCGCGTGACGACGAGACTTTTCTAGAGCATGTGACGCCGAAAGTCGCGCGTTATGCTACCAGCGAAACTCAGTTTGTCCGCCGGGCATCGATGTTGGCACGGCAACTGGCAGAGACCGGAAATTTACCTCCCAAAGCATTGCGACTGATGCCGCAATTTGTCCCCGGGGAGACGGTGTGAGCGGCAGATGGTTGAAGCGGCCGGGGCGAGTTTGCTCCTGTTGGTCATAGAAGGGCGACGAGCGGTCGAAACCGATCCTCGTGCGCATTCTCCGTTTATTTTAAGCCTGTTAAATAAACGGATTATCAAAGTTTTTTTGTATTTGAGCTCTTTTTTGTTGCCATAAAAAGTCACAGACTGCTAGAACATGACGAATAGATGATGGGGAGATTATTTAAATATCATTGTTTTTTCATTCTGGAATCATGCTTCTGCCCATCGATTAGAGAGGCCTCTTGACCTAACTGCCCCGGCCAGGACCAACGATTTTCGACAGGGAGATCGGTTGGAAAGTCCTCACACCAAACTCCCTAAACTCGCCTTACTCCCCGCCCCCAGGCTCCCCCCGAAGTCCCCAAGTCCCCTAGTTCCCAATGAATATGCTGCTGACCTCCTGTCGGCGTAGCGTAGCAATTCGTGTTGCTGCCGTTGCGTCTCTTTTTCCCTCCCTGGTCTTTTTGCCCACGACGTTGCAAGCCAATCCTGAGAATGGCGTCGTGGTGGCCGGTATGGCTGAAATTGGTGAAGGCTTAGACGGTCATCTTGCCATTACTCAAAGCAGTGATCGTGCCATCATTAACTGGGAATCGTTCTCAATCGAGGCGGGTGAGTTGACTCAGTTTCTGCAGCCCGGCGCGGACAGTGCGGCGCTCAATCGGGTTGTCGCCGATAACCCCAGCGCCATTCACGGTGCGCTGCAGGCGAACGGCAAAATTTTCCTGATCAATCCGGCCGGTATCATGGTCGGGCCGAGCGGGGCGATCGACGTCAACGGCTTCGTCGCCTCGACGCTCGACGTGCCCGATGCCAGCTTCATGGCGGGTGGTGACATGATCTTTTCCGGCTCGAGTGAGAACGGCGTCAGTAACTTCGGTCGGATCAACGCGGTTGGCGGCGATGTGTTTCTGATCGGTAAATCGGTGGTCAACGCCGGCAGCATCAGCGCTCTCGAAGGCACGGTCGGTCTGGCAGCCGGCAGCGAAGTGTTGATCACCGCGCAGGCCAACGCCGGTGGGGAACGCGTGTTCGTGCGTCCCGGAGCAGGCAGTGGCGGTGGCACCGGCATCGACAACAGTGGCAGCATCGAAGGTGCCGCGGTCGAACTCAAGGCGCACGGCAACATGTATGCCATGGCGATCAACAACAGCGGCACCATCCGCGCCACCGGCAGCTCGACCGGTGCTGGAGGCAAAGTTTTTCTTACCGCAGCCGGCGGACGCATCGACAACAGCGGCAGCATTCGCGCGACTCTGCCGAGTGGTGCCGGCGGCAGCATTTTTATCAATGCCGGCAAGGGCGGCCTGGTGAACGCCGGAGGTGAAATCAATGCCGACGGCGTCGGCAGTGGCAGCAAGGGTGGCAATGTGGTCGTGTTAGGCGAAGAAATCGCCGTGCTCGGCGGGGCCAGCATTTCCGCCAACGGCGATGCCGGCGGCGGCACCATCGTCATCGGCGGCGGCGCCAATCCGCACACCGACGATGAAGATGAGGGGGAAGGCGGAAATGTTGAGAGCTCAAAAATTACTGTCGCGGCTGGATCAAGTATTTCCGCGAACGGCGCCAACGGCCCCGGCGGCATCGTGGTCATCGCCGGCAGCGATACCTCGACGGTCAGTGTCGGTGGCAATGTCAGTGCCACCGGTGGCGGCGGCGCCGACGGCGGCATGATCTTTCTCGGCGGTGGCGACGTGACCACCACGGAAACTTCCGTGATCGATGCCAGTGGCGGTGTCAACGGCGGCACCATCACCATCCAGGGAGAAACCAGTGCTACGGTCAACGGCGCGGTGCGCGCAGTTGGCAACAGCGGCAATGGTGGTGTCATTTTAATCGAAGGCGGCGACCAGGCCAGCGTCGGGCCGAACGCGGTGATCGACGCCAGCGGCGGCACCAATGGCGGCATCATCACCGTCGACTCGCCGAACGGCACCACGGAATTTAACGGCACGGCCCTGGCGACTGGCGGCACGGGCGATGGCGGCATCATCACCGTGACCGGAGCCGATGGCGTGACGGTTGGCAACACTGCTCTGCTCGATGCCAGCGGCGGCACCAACGGCGGCATCATCACCGTCGACTCACCGAATGGAACGACGGAATTCAACGGCACCGCACGGGCGAACGGCGGCAGCGGCGACGGCGGCATGATTACCGTGAGCGGAGCCGAAGGCGTGACTGTCGGCAGCACGGGCGTGCTCGATGCCAGCGGCGGTACCAATGGCGGCATTATCAATGTGGCCAGTGAAAACGGCAGTGCGACTTTTAACGGCACGGCTCTCGCTACGGGCGGCAGTGGCGACGGAGGCCAGATCACGGTCAGTGGCGCCGACGGCGTGACGGTGGGCAATGGCGCTCTGCTCGACGCC
>CBDULB010000075.1:0-28497 GCA_965367965.1 uncultured bacterium
TCGTTTTTTCAGGTATTCGCCGTAGGCGTAAGTGTTGTTGTTGTAGCGCTGACGTCCGATCGAAGCGATGGCGCGGGCGATCATCTGGTCGTCGATGTCGATGCCGATCTGTTCGGCTTCATGAAAGGCGAGCAACATCGTGGCGGTAGTGAAACTGGTCGGGCTCGAGGCGGGACGTTTTGAGCCGACCTCGAAGTCGTAATAACCCCAGCCGCCGTTGACTGATTCGTAGCGGGTGGCGAGCTCGACCTGGGTCTCGATTTGCACAAGACATTCGGCGGCGCGCCCGGCGTCGTTGGCTGCAAGCGCGCGTGCGTGCATGTCGACCAGGGCGCGGATGCCGTAGGCGTGAGTCCAGACGTTGTAAATGGCGTTGGCTGCGGAGCGTCGGACTTTGGGGAGTTCTTCGAGCAGAAAGGTCTCGCCGTCAGCCAATGCGGACTCGATCGCTGGATCGTCATCGGCTTGACCCGACTCGATCAATGCACTGACCGCCAGTGCAGTGACCGCTGCGCGGAAGCCGTGGTGAGCGCCGGGGATCGGCGCATAGATGTTGAGCGCTTTGGTGTGGGTCGCGGAACCCCACGAGCCGTTTTTATTCTGGCTGTCGAGTAGAAAGGCGATGCCGCGATCGATGCTCGCCTGAATCTCAGCCGGTGGGTGCGGTGGCGCGTGCCGGTTTCCGGTTGCTGCGTCGACCCGTTCGGAACCGAAGGCTGTGCCCAGTGCGAGCGTGCCCCAGCAAAGCAAGGGGACGATGGCGCTGAGCGACGAGCGGTATCGGCTGAGGCTTCGACTCATGGTGTGTGAAGAAAAGGGCGCGGGCCGGGCGGGCAGTGGGTCATTTGGTTTTGACCACGTCGCCTTCCTTCAAACCGGAGATGAGTTCGGTGTGTTTATCGTTGCTCTTGCCGACTGTGACGGCGCGCTTTTTGCCGTCGGCGAGAATGACGTGCCGGTCTTTGCCTTCGCCTTTGACCGCGGCTTTGGGGACGGTCAGCGCCTGCGGATTTTTGTAGAGCTCGATCTTGAGTTTGCAGGTCATGCCGGGGAAAAGCCTGGCGACCGGCTTTTTGGTCATGCTGAATACGGCGTCGAAGGTGTTGCCGGCGAGAGGCACGTAGGACAGCGTTTTGAGTTTGGCGTCAAGTTTGGCCTCGGGGTTCGAGGTCGGAGTCACCTGGGCGCTCTGGCCGATCTCCAGATTAGGCAATTGCGCTTCGCCGACGGCAGTGCGGATCTGCAGTGGTGAAGTCTGCACCACTGTGAGAATGACTTCGTGCGGCATCAGTTTACCGGACGGGCGAAGTTTCTTTTCGATGTTGGCGGTGGTCAGCCACTTGCCGCGAGTTGCGGCACCATAGTAGGCAACGCCATCGTGGGGAGCGGTGATGGTCATCGCCGCGAGGTCGGACTTCAGTTCGCTGAGTTTTTCGGCGCTTTTATCGAGACCGCGACGCTGGGCGGCGAGATCGAGGCGGGCTTTTTTCAGTGTCTCGGGCAGGGTCGACTCGGCTTTTTTCCAGTTGATGATCTGTTGTTCAAGTTGCTGGCGTTGGTCGGCGTGTTCGCGCGGAATGGTGGTGGTCAGGCTGCGCTCGCTGCGGCGACGCGTGCTCTCGAGGCTGCGCTTTGATGATTCGACGCTGTACTCGGCGCGTTTGACGATGATCTCTTCGGTTTCCTCGGTGAGGTCATCGGCGGCATACATTTTGCGCAGCTGATCGAGTTCTTCCTGATTGTACTCGAGCGAAAATTCCGAGGATTTTACCACCCAGTGGGCGGAATCGATACTCTGTGGCTTGGTGACTTTTTCGTAGTAGACGAGGTCTTGCTCGGCACGGGTCTTGGCCTCCCGAGCAGCCTTCAGTTGCAGCGGGGTGGAGCTTTCCAGTGCGGCAAATTCCTCTTCGGCGATCTTCAGCGCCAGCTCGTCGCCGGGGCGGGCCAGTTCGAGTTCGCGGATCTGGTCCTTGAGGTCGTCGGTCTTGAGTTTAACCAGCACGTCGCCTTTTTTCACCAGGGCGCCGTGAGCGACGGTTTCAACCACGGTGAGGTCGGACCAGGCTTCAGGACTGAGAGCAATCTCGGTCATTCGGGTGGATTCGAAGGTGCCGTCGATTTCAACATCGAGTTCGAATGGAGCCGCTTTGACGGTGTGGGTGGAGGTTTCGGCGTCTTTGTCTGCCCCGGCCTCGACCTTGGCAGCATCGGCATCGGCATCGGCTTTTTCCTTGTCAGTGCTCCCGGTGTCCACATCGGCGGCCGCCGGTGCTTTTGGCTTGGCCGCGGCAGTGGCTGGTTTGCTCTGCTCCGCTTTGCCGCCGGCCTTTGCCTTGGCGGGGGCTTTGGCAGGGGCGGCTTGGTCCGACTTGGCGTCGTCGGCAGCAACCATGGACGAGGCACCGATCAGGGTGCACGAGACCGCTAACGCGGCCCCGGTGAAAAGGGCACGAGGATACTTCATTCAGGCAGGTATTTGTGTTTCAGTCCGTTCAGCGTGAGAGCACGCAATCCGCAGACAAGCAAAAATTATAACAAATTTTGAAATTTTTAACAATTACTCATTCTTTACCGTGATCACGGACTAGGTCGTCGCGCCAGTCGCGACGCACAGTTGCCGGATGATTCGATTCGTTATTCATATCGGGTTGCTGCTTGGTGTTGCGTTCGCGGGTTTCGCCAAAGACGCCGAAGTCGTGAGTCTTTTTAACGGCAAAGATCTGTCGGGTTGGCAGGGGTACGGTGGTGAGGCGAGCAACTGGGAAGTTGTCGAAGGTGAGCTGCGATCGAAGCCGGGTCTGGACGGCGTGCGCATGTTGATGACGGATCGTGACTTTGCCGACTTTGAGTTCTCGATGCAGTTTAATCTGCCGGCCGGGGTGAATACGGGGGTATTTTTTCGTCTGCCAGCCAATAGAAAGGGGCGGCCGGCTTACATCGGTAACGAGATCCAGATCATGGACGAAACGGACGGGCGCTACGCGGCGAAGCTCACCCAAGATCGACGCATGGGTGCCCACTACAGCGTGGCACCGCCGCGGGTTGATCCGCCTCCGTTGCGACCGGGCGAGTGGCAAACTTTCCGGATGCGCTGTGTTGGCAGCCAGGTGCAGGTGTGGATCGACGACGTGCTGGTGCAGGATGCAGACATGGCAAACTATTCCGCGGAAATGAAAAAGGTGCACACAGGTCTGACTGAAACTCGAGGTCGGATCGGGCTGCAGAGCAAAGAAATACCGACGCGGTTTCGTGCTTTGCGTGTGATTGAAATCGACTAGCTTCGTGGGACATTTTTCCATTTTCAGTCAAATAAGTGTATGAAACCTGATTCTCCCAGCCCTGCCGACGCCGCCTTGCCGCGCCGTAGTTTTATTGCCAAAGCGGGAGTTGCAGCACTCGCTGCCGGTTCATTTCCAAACGGGGTTCGGGCGGCGGACGGCGGTGATGAAATTAAGATCGCACTGATCGGTTGCGGTGGACGCGGCACGGGTGCGGCATCGCAGGCCCTGCAGGCGGACGATAACGTCAAGCTGTGGGCGATGGCCGATACCGAGTCGGATCAGTTGGAGCGCAGCCATGAGACGCTGCAGAAAGGCGGCAAGATCAGCCAATCGCCGAAGGGGGCGACGTTTGCCGACAGGATGGATGTGCCATCCGAACGTCGTTTGGTGGGGCTCGACGCCTTCGACCGGGTCATGCAGATGGATGAGATCGACGTGGTAATCCTGACCACACCGCCGGGATTCAGGCCGATTCATTTCGAGGCGGCGATTCGTGCAGGCAAGCATGTGTTCATGGAAAAACCGGTGGCTGTTGACGGCCCGGGTGTTCGCCGGGTGATCGCGGCGGCGGCCGAGGCGAAACAGAAGAACCTCAAGGTTGGCGTTGGCTTGAACCGTCGTCACAGTCCCCTGCACAATGAACTGGTGCCGATGATACACGATGGCGTGATCGGCGATGTGCGCACCATCCGGCAATACAACTGTCGTGGTTTTGTCGGTAAGCACCACACCCGCCTGCCGGACGAAACCGAGCTGCAGTATCAGGTGCGCCAATGGTATTATTTCACCTGGTTGAGCGGCGACTTCATCGTCGAACAGAGTGTTCACGATTACGATGTGACCCGTTGGATCAAGAACAATGCGAACCCGGTCAGTTGTCAGGGGCAGGGCGGTCGACTGGTTCGTGACGGCTCCGACAAGGGGCAGATCTACGATCATTTTAACGTCGAGTATGACTACGCGGACGGCTCGAAGGTGATTACCCAGCATCGACAGATCGCCAAGTGCTGGAATTTCTTCGGCTCGGAAATCGACGGTGATCTCGGTCGTGCCACGCTGGCGGCAAAATCGCGAGCTGAGATCAAGCTATGGGGCGCAGACCGGCCCATGCACCGTGCGATGGAAAGCGGCAATTCGTATCAGATTGAGCATGACGAACTGTTCAAGGCGATTCGTGAGGACCTGCCGTTTAACGAGGCTGAACGGGGTGCCTATGCCTCCCTGATGGCGATCATGGGGCGCGATGCTGCCTATACCGGTAAGCAGGTGACCTGGGAGGAGGCGCTGAATTCAGAAGTCAGCCTGGTGAAGGACGTGCGTGACTGGAGTGACGAGGCGCCAATTCAGCCGGACAAAGCCGGGCGTTACGCGGTCGCTAAGCCGGGCTGATACGGATTGGGGAGAGTACCTATTTCTGCAGATCGGTGAGCAGCGCCTTGCCGGCATCGCTGCTTCGAAAGGCTTCGAGCTGCGCGGTGTCTTGAAGGTACTTGAGGGTGAAGGCTGAATCGAGTTGAGCGAGTTCGCGCATCGATTTGGCAATGCCTTCGAAGTCGTCTTTCCTGGCCAGAATGAGATGTAAGACATGGCGCCCGATGAACAGGTCGGGCTCTTTGGCGACGGCGTTGCGGGCGTGCTGTTCGGCGATTTCGGGCTTGTTGCTGCGCATCGAATGATCGGCGCTGAGCACGTCAAGGTAGCCGTCGTTGGCGAACATTTCGATGCCACGCATCACGTCGAGACCTTTGTTGGCCTGGTCGTAACCTTCGCTTCCCAGCCGGCGCATGCCGCAGGTGTTCCAAATGACGTTGCAGATACCTTTTGGCCGGCCGACCTGCCAGGCTTTGATGACTTTCTTGATCTGCCCGGGATCGTTGGAGTTTTCGAATACGGCGGTCGAACAGGTTTCCAGTAAGACGAGATCGTGAGGGCGAGGCGGATCGAGCGCGAGAAAACTGTCGATACAAGCGGCATCACCAGAGCCGGCTTGTTTCATGATAGCCATGATGTCGGCGCCCTGTTTGTGAATGGAGGCGTGTTCGTCACTCCATTGGCCGACTTTTTCAAAGACGCTGTCGGGCATCATGGCGAGGAAAAGGGTGCGGCACACGGTGTTCAGTGATTTGTCGGATCGGAGAATGAACACGTCCTCGATGACATAGCCGCTGCTGTCAGGTGCCGGTGCGATGCCGACCTGCAGGTAGTTGAGTTCGGGAGCCCGGGATTGGCCTTTGGGCAGGACACGGAGGAGGATGTAGGCCTTGCCGCTGTCGACGCCGGATTTGAGAAAGTCGGTGCTACCCTTGTCGCCGCCTTGCGGGGTAAGTACTGACTTAAAGATCGGAAAGAACTCTTTCAGGTAGGCGAGCACCTCAGGATCGTCGATTTTTTTGCGCACCAGATCGACGATGGCGACCTCGTAAATACCGTCGAACGGGACAAATTGGGATGCTTCATCAATGTCGCCGGCATTGAGCAGGCTGACCAAATGGCGAGCCCAGCTGTCGACTTTCTGCTGATCATACCAGTCAGCTGCAGCAGGCTGATTTTGCGCGTGTGCCGGAACCGTGGTGGTCAGTGCGAGCGCCAGTGCCGTCGCCGCCAGTGCGATGGTGGCGAGAGGACTTAAGCGCGATGGCATCATGATCGAACGGTGGGAACAAACGCGGACATTCCAACGCCAGACGATCAAACGGCGATGCTGGTAGACTTTTTACAGTTCAACACCAAACCGTTTCAGCGCGATGACCATGCCGTAGTAAAGCGTCATCGTCAGGGCGATGCAGATCAGCATCGACGGCCAGAAGGTGATGCCTTTTTTCAACAAGTAGGGAAACAAAAGGAACATCGGCAGGCTGGGCAGCACGAACCAGAACACGCCGGTCGAGTGGTTGGCGAGTTTTGTGGTGCGCTCGGCAGGGTCCGCCAGTCCATAGTAGATCCAGAAAAAAGTGATCAGCGAGACCAGCGGTAGCGAAGCGATCAGGCTGCCGAGCCATTCGCGGCTGTAGCGGATTACGACTTCGTTGACCAGAACCACCACGCCGGCGGTGATGGCGTATTTGACGACCAGTTGCAGCATGGGGCGGGCAGACAGCCTAGCGGCGGTTCATCAGGATGCGGAGAATATACCAGAACATCAGCGCCACTGCTGAGAACAGCGCGAGCGAAGCTCCCACATATTGATCGGGCCGGTAGTGGTGGATGATGTTCGAGGTGGTGTAGAGCACTGAGCCGGCGGCAATCAGGATCATTGCAGCCGAGAACCAGGTGCCGAGATTGATCGGGAAAGCCGGAATAAAGCTCAGGGCGATCAATGCCAATGCCACGATGAAGGCAATTTTTAGAAATCCGCCGAGGAAGGAAAAATCTTTCTTGGTGGTAAAGGCGACGACGGTCAGACCGGCGAACAGGGCTCCGGTGAGGATGCCGGCTTTGGGAATGACGTCAGGCGTTGAGTATTGCTGAGCAACATAAAGCAGCGGCATGAAAATGATCGCTTCCGCGACCACGAAAAGGCCGAGGCCCATGTATTGCGTGCTCTTGCTCACAGCGCTTTGTGCAAACCGGTCCGCAACGTAAGATACGCCGACGAAGGCGAGAATGACGACCAGCCAATTGCCCAGCATCATGTTGGCGAAACCTGGAGCCCAGGGCTGCCTGAGGAGTATCATCTCGAGCAGTGCGAATACACCGATGGCACCGGCGAGGTGTACATAAGTGCGGCGGATAAATTCGGTGCGTTCCGACGCAGGAGCGGCGGCGACGACGTAAGGATTGGCATAGCCAGAGGTTTGGGTGTCCATAAGGGGGAATTAATTGGTTTCGATTTGAAGAAATCTTATCCGCTTCAGGCAGTCAAGGCAAGGTAAGGTCTATCGAGCGGAGGGCGGATGAGTCGGGCGGTGGTAACGCAATCGACCGGTCACAAAGCAATAATAAAAAACCGGGAAATGTATGTGTCCCGACGAGGTTTCGGGGGGGCGGGGAAAGTCAGGCGGCGGATGGATCGCCGCGTCAGGCCAGACTGCGTTGGCGGACGGCTTCGAACAGGCAGACGGCAGTGGCCGCGGAGACGTTGAGACACTCGACTTTTCCGGCCATCGGGATGCGGATCAGTTGGTTGCAACGTTCGGTAGTGAGGCGGCGCAGGCCATTTTCTTCGGCGCCGAGCACGATGGCGAGCGGGCCGGTCAGTTCGGTGTCGTAGAGGTCATCGGTGGCGCGGTCAGAGGTGCCGACACACTTTACCAGATGTTTGTCGAGTTGCTCGAGGGTGCGGGCGAGGTTGCTGACTGCGACTACGGGCACGCGTGCGGCGGCTCCGCAGGCTATGCGCACGACGGTATCGGTGACGCGGCAACTTTGATGGCGGGGAACAATGACGGCGTCGACCCCGGCACCTTCGGCGGATCGCAGACAGGCGCCCAGATTGTGAGGATCCTGAACGCCGTCGAGGACCAGAAAAAAGGCGGGTGGTGCGTTGCGGTCGTCGGCACGCAGGTAAAGATCATCCTCGGCCATGCGCGCGATGCCTTCGCTGCCGGCGGCTGCCGCGTGACGGTTGGCGCGAGCTTCGGGGGATCGGCGGGATGGCTTGGTTTGCTGACGGCGGGACGGCATGGCGAATGAGGAATCTTGGCTTAGCGTTTCACACTTGTTGCGAATGGCAAGCGCCGTTAGATAAACTGCTTACTTGTGAAAGACTGGTTCCTCGATCCTCAACCTTTTGTCGCCTACGGGACCTCGCACGCCGTGGTGTCACTGATCATCGTCGTGGTTCTGGTGGCGATGTGTGCGGTCGCGCGCGGCAAGGCACCCCGCCTCGGCGTTGGCTCGCAGATTGAACGACGCCAGGCTTTGACGATGGCGGTGATTCTGCTGCTCGCCTGGCCGTTTAAAGTTTGGGCGTTCCGCATGATGGGGGTGGTTTCAGGGGCCGAGGTAAAATTTGTCCTGCCGATGCACCTCTGTGACTGGGCGGGTATCGCGGGGGCGATTGCATTGATCCGGCGTCGTCCTCTGGCGGCGGAGCTGGTCTATTTCTGGGGATTGGCGGGAACTTTGAACGGCTTGCTGACCCCGGATTTGGGACAGAACTTCCCGCATCCGCGATTTTTCGTCTTTTTTGCGCTTCATGGAGGCGTGGTGATCACTTCGTTTTATGTGGTGATCGGATTGCGGCTGAAGCCTCGACCGGGGGCGGTGTGGCGGATGTTTGCGTGGACCCAGTTGTATGTGCTGGCGGCGGTGGTGGTCAACCTGCTGACCCGGAATTCAAGCGTGATCGAGAGCAACTACGGGTTTCTGCTGCACAAGCCGGTGGATGCCAACAACCCGTTGCTCAATGCGCTGGGACCGTGGCCGTGGTACGTTATCGGGCTTCAGGGGGTGTGTTTGACGGCGTTTTTCCTGCTAAATCTTCCGTTTTGGTTGGCGCGCAGAAAAGCTCAACTACGGATAGGTGCTTGAAAAACTGGAAAATCACTACATTGTGCTCGACTGTTCGCTTTGTAATGGCGGGCTTTGTACACGCCAGCGCGGCCAGTTGAGGTGATTTTTGTATGAGTAAAGACGACAAGTCGGTAGAGTTGGAGGGCACCATTCACACGGTGCTGCCCGGCACCATGTTTCGAGTTGAGCTGGAGAACGGCCACCTGGTGCTGGCACATATCTCCGGAAAAATGCGCAAGCGTTTCATCCGCCTGGTTGCGGGTGACAAGGTGAAGCTGGAGATGTCTCCGTACGATACTGAGAAAGCGCGTATTGTTTACCGGATCGATGCCCGCCGTCCCAATATGGGCCGTCCGGGACCGAGGCGCCCGCAGAATCGCCGCCGTCGGCGTTAGCGGAACCGTTCGATCGGTTCACTGCTTTTTGCGAAACACGGCGACGTGTCGGTCGATCGATTTGCCGGCGGTCTCGAGCTTGCGCGATTCATCGTTCTGTTCGCTGACAATCAGTTCACCACCGAGCTGTTGGATAGCGTCGAGGGCAAGTCGGTGCTCGCGATCGAAGTATGAGGTGATGATCAGGCGGCCATCGTCGTCGAGCTTTTGCAGAGCTTTATCGAAAATTTCCTCCCAGGTGCGGCGTCCATTCCAGAGATTCTGGTGGCGCATGAAGACGACGTCAAAATTTTCACCGAGTTCGCGATGATCGTCGATCTTGGTGGCGTCACCGTTAAGGAATTCAAATTCGGCGCGTAAATCGTCCCCCTCATTCCGGGTCGAACGGAAACGGCGGGCGGCATCGGCGATTTCGCGAGCGCGTACGTCGATGCCGGTGAGTTGAATGTGTTTGCCGGCGTCTGCTCCGGTTGAGCCTGAGGCGTTGGCGGCTTCCGCTTTCAGCGATGAAAAGTAATCGACCAGCGTGTCAGCTTCATCGCAGGCGCCGCAGGCGAGATCGAGGATGCGGGTCGGCGATTCGGATTTCTCCGGGTCGATCAAGGCATTGAGCTGCCCCGACGCCGCGTCGTCATCGACCTTGAGGACACGGTCAAGCATCCGCCGCAGGCGGCGCATGTCGGTATCGATGTCTTCAGGTCGGCGGCTCATGATGGAACGCAAGGGTTCAGGGCAGGTCGGGGCGGGGAAGATGAACCGAAAGTGGTGTTTACGCAATGGCGCGGTCTTGTTCGACGGGTATGAGGTCGGTGGCTTGCAATCTGACCGGTTCCGACTCACAGTCGGCGCCATGAAGCGGGAATTTATATCGACGACGGTTTTAACAAGTTTACTCTCCAGTAGCCTGGCTATAGCTCTGGTTGGCTGTGGTGGAGACAAGGAGGAAAAACCACAGGCGGCTGAGCCCGAAGTGACTAAGCCGGTTGTAAAGCCTGCCGAGCCTGCCAAGCCGAAATTTTGGAGTGACGTGTTGTTGCATGCCGCGATTCGTGAGGTCAACCCGGGCTACAGCGGCAACGGCGAGTTTCAGATCGAAAACGGCAAGGTTACGGCGGTCCGCCTGGCCCAGTGCGGGGTGACCAATATCACGCCGCTGACAGGTATGGAGTTGGTGATGCTCGACTTGCAGGCGTGCCCGGTGCAAAGCATCGAAGCACTGGCGGGGATGCCTTTGCAGGCCCTGTTTCTCGACAGCACCGTGGTCGAGGATATATCACCGCTGAAAGGCAACACGACGCTGCAGCAACTTTATGTCGACCGGACCAACGTAAAAGATATCTCGCCGTTGAAAGGTATGCCGATCTCAGTGCTGAATCTGGTCGGTACGCGGATCAGTGATCTGTCGGCGCTGAGTGGCATGCCGCTGCGCCAACTGTGGCTGACCGATTGCAAGATCAGCGATGTCTCGGCACTGGCGCAGTGCCCGATGGAGAGCTTGACCCTGCATCGCACCCAGGTCGCGGACCTCTCACCGCTGTCGGGCATGCGTTCTCTGCAGCGCCTGCATATCGGCGAAACGCCGGTGAGCGATGTGTCACCGTTGGCGGGATTGCCACTGCAGCGTCTGGTTTTTACGCCGGGGCAGATCACCGAGGGCATCGAAGTGTTGAAGGCGATGCCGGGCTTGCAGAAAATCGGCACGGCATTCGAAGATGATGTCGATACGACCATGCCGCCGGCGCAGTTCTGGCAGAAGTATGATGCGGGTGAGTATGGGGGCGCTGCGAAGTAGCCTGGCGTGACGTCATCAACAAGAGGGCACTGAAGGCATTTCGAAGGCTGCCCCGCGCGAAGCCTGCCCCGCGAATTAAACGGGCACAAAAAAACCGGGTGAACTTGCGTCCACCCGGTTTCTGATTTTGCAGGTTTGCTTGATGTGCAAACCGACCTTTGCAGGTCGATTACATCATGCCGCCCATTCCACCCATGCCGTGGTCGTGACCGTGGCCTTCGCCAGCAGGCTCTGCAGGCTCAGGTTTGTCAGCGATCAGGCATTCGGTGGTCAGCAGGAGGCCGGAGATCGACGCGGCGTTCTGCAGCGCGCTGCGGGTCACCTTGGTCGGATCGACGACACCGGCTTTGACCAGGTCTTCGTATTTGTCGGTAGCGACGTTGTAACCAACGTTGCCGCTTTCGTTGCGGACGTGTTCGCAGATGAGAGCGCCTTCGCGACCGGCGTTTGCAGCCAGCTGACGGAGAGGAGCTTCGATCGCACGGAACACGATCTGACCACCGGTCTTTTCGTCGCCACGAAGTTTGACTTTGCCTTCAGCAGCTGCGCCGGCGCGGATCAGCGCGGTGCCACCACCCGGGACGATGCCTTCTTCGACGGCTGCGCGGGTTGCGTGCAGGGCGTCTTCAACGCGGGCTTTTTTCTCTTTCATCTCGGTTTCGGTAGCAGCACCGACGTTGATGACAGCAACACCGCCAGCAAGCTTGGCGAGACGTTCCTGGAGTTTTTCGCGATCGTAATCGGAGGTAGTCTCCGCGATCTGACGACGGATCTGGCCGACGCGACCAGTGATGGCCGAGCTCTTGCCACCGCCTTCGATGATCGTGGTGCTTTCCTTGTCGATGGTCACGCGTTTGGCGGAACCGAGGTCTTCAAGGCCGACGTTCTCCAGCTTGATGCCGAGGTCTTCAGTGATGACGCGTCCACCGGTGAGGATGGAGATGTCTTCGAGCATGGCCTTACGACGGTCGCCGAAGCCCGGAGCTTTGACGGCGGTCACGTTCAGGGTGCCACGGATCTTGTTGACCACCAAAGTCGCGAGGGCTTCGCCTTCGACGTCTTCGGAGATGATCAGGAACGGACGTCCGCTACCGGCGACTTTTTCAAGCAGCGGGAGCATGTCCTTAAGGTTCGAGATCTTCTTCTCGTGGATGAGGATGTAAGCGTTCTCAAGAACGGCTTCCATTGCTTCTGTGTCGGTCACGAAGTACGGGGACAGGTAGCCCTTGTCGAACTGCATGCCTTCGACCACGTCGAGCGTGGTTTCGATGCCTTTGTTTTCTTCAACGGTGATGGTGCCGTCCTTGCCGACTTTGTCCATCGCGTCAGCGATGATGCTGCCGATTTCTTTGTCCCAGTTAGCCGAAACGGTCGCTACCTGAGCGATTTCTTTAGTTGCGGTAACTTTGTTGGAGATCGATGCGAGCTGCTCGACGATGGCTTCGGTAGCCTTCATGATGCCGCGCTGCAGCGAGGTCGGGTTGGCACCGGCGGTGACATTGCGCAGGCCTTCGCTGTAGATAGCTTCGGCGAGCACGGTTGCCGTGGTGGTGCCGTCACCGGCGACGTCGGAGGTCTTCGAGGAGACTTCCTTGATGAGCTGAGCGCCCATGTTTTCGTAGGGGTCTTCGAGTTCGATTTCCTTAGCGACCGTGACACCATCTTTGGTGATGGTCGGGCTACCGAATTTTTTCTCGAGGATCACATTGCGGCCCGAGGGCCCCAGTGTGGCCTTGACCGCTCTTGCGAGCTTGGAAACGCCGCGCAGCAGAGATTGGCGTGCGCCTTCGTCAAATGACAGTTGTTTAGCCATGATATTTCTATTTGGATTGGGTTTGGTTTAGATCAGTTCTTCGAACTTTGGGTTAGCTCAGCCGAGAATGCCGAGGATGTCGCCTTCGTTCATGATGAGGCATTCAGCGCCGTCGATTTTGACTTCGGTGCCGCCGTATTTTGAGATGAGGACTTTGTCGCCGACTTTGACGGTGAATTTGACGTCTTTGCCGTCTTCGTCCTTGCCGCCGGTGCCCAGTGCGACCACTTTGGCTTCCTGGGGTTTTTCTTTTGCGGTGTCAGGGAGGAAGATGC
Organism: uncultured bacterium; assembly: GCA_965367965.1. Taxonomy (GTDB): domain Bacteria; phylum Verrucomicrobiota; class Verrucomicrobiia; order Verrucomicrobiales; family DEV007; genus JBBKXR01. The sequence continues at coordinate 13,014 of CBDULB010000075.1, forward strand.
CGCCTTCGGATTTTTGCTCATTGTCTTCGATGCGCTTGACCAGCACACGGTGACCGAGTGGTTTGATTTTGGTTGCCATATTCAGTGGGTATTGGGTTTTCTTTATTTTGGGTTTGCTTCAGGATCCGTCGGATCCGGGCTCGTGGAGTTCTCTATGAATGAGAATCTTCTGTGCTCGGGACGGAAAGTTTTCTAGCGGTTAGCCATCGTTTTTGGTTTAGGCGTTAGCTGGAAAATGGGGATGCGCCGATTACAGCCAATGGATGGTGGCTGCAACCGGCGCGGAGAGGGTGCTTAGGATTTTTCCTCGTCGACCACCTCGTAGTCGGCATCGACCACGTTCGCTTTCGATGCTTTGGCTTCGGAGGCAGGTTCACCACCTGCGGCATCGTCACCTGCGGCGGCAGCAGCAGCAGCCGGATCAGCAGCGGCACCTGCCTGTTGGGCAGCGGCGGCAATGTCGGAGAACAATTTCTCCAAATCGTCAGTGGCTTTAGCGATGGCAGCAGTGTCGTCGCCGGCGAGGGCGTCTTTGACTTTCTGCGCAGCGTCGGTAATCGGCTTTTTCTGATCGTCTCCGATCTGGTCACCGAGTTCACCCAGTTGCTTTTCGACTGTGTAAACGGCGTTATCGGCGCGGTTACGGGTTTCAATCGATTCAAAGCGTTTCTTGTCTTCGTCGGCGTGAGCTTCGGCTTCCTGGCGGGCGCGCTGGATCTCGTCATCGGAAAGACCACTGGAGTCTTTAATGACAATCTTCTGCTCTTTGCCGGTGCCCTGATCCTTAGCGGATACGTGCAGGATGCCATTGACGTCGATGTCGAACGTCACTTCGATCTGCGGCATGCCGCGGGGTGCCGCATTGATGCCGTCGAGGCGGAAGTTGCCGAGCACTTTGTTGTCGGTCACCAGTTTGCGTTCACCCTGGCAAACGACGATGTCGACCGAAGGTTGATTGTCCGCGGCGGTCGAAAAGACCTGTGATTTTTTCGCCGGAATCGTGGTGTTGCGCTCGATCATCGGAGTGGCGACGCCACCCATGGTTTCGATCGACAGTGTGAGCGGAGTCACATCAAGCAGCAGCACGTCTTTAACGTCGCCCTGCAGGACGCCGCCCTGAATCGCGGCGCCGATGGCCACCACTTCGTCGGGATTGACGCCTTGATGAGGATCTTTGCCGGTCAGTTTGCGGGCGGTCTCGACCGCTTTGGGCATGCGGGTCATGCCACCGACCAGAACCAGTTCATCAATGTCGCTGACGGAAACGCCTGATTCCTTGATGCAATCTTTGGCGGGGCCGACAGTGCGTTCGAAAAGCGCGTCTGTCATCTGCTCAAGCTGCGAACGGCTGAGCGTTTTCTGAATGTGCTTGGGACCACTCTGGTCGGCCGTGATGAACGGCAGATTGATGTCGTAGCTCTGTGAAGAGGACAGTGCGATCTTGGCCTTCTCGGCTTCTTCCTTGATGCGCTGGAGGGCGTCAGGTTGACCGCTGAGGTCGGCACCGGTGTCTTTCTGAAATTCGCTGACGATCCACTCGATGATCGCGGTGTCCCAGTCGTCACCACCGAGGCCGGTATCGCCGTCGGTAGCAAGAACTTCAAAGACGCCATCGCCGATTTCGAGAACTGAAATATCGAAGGTGCCACCACCGAGGTCGTAGACGGCGATCTTTTCATCGCTCTTCTTGTCGAGGCCGTAGGCGAGTGACGCTGCGGTCGGCTCGTTGATAATGCGTTTTACTTCGAGTCCGGCGATCTCACCGGCTGCCTTGGTAGCATTGCGCTGCGAGTCGTTGAAATAAGCGGGAACGGTGATCACCGCCTGGGTGATAGTCTCACCGAGTTTTGCTTCGGCATCAGCCTTCAGTTTGCTGAGCACCATCGCCGAAATTTCCTGCGGACTGTAGGTTTTGGTTTCGCTGCCCACCTGTACTTCGATGTGGGCATCGCCATTGGATGCTTCGACGATCTTGTAAGGTGTTTTCTTCTCCGACTCAGAGAGTTCGGCATACTTGCGACCGATCAGGCGCTTGGCTGAGAAGATGGTGTTGCTGGGGTTGGTGATCGCCTGGCGTTTTGCCGACTGACCAACGAGGCGCTCGCCATCTTTAGAAAATGCGACCACTGACGGAGTGGTGCGTGCGCCTTCTGAATTTTCGAGAACCGCCGGTTCGCCTGCTTCCATGATGGCCATGCAGGAGTTGGTGGTTCCTAAGTCGATTCCGAGAATTTTGCTCATAGGGAGAGGAATAGGGAAAGGTTGGTGTATGGGGTTGATCGACAGCCTTGAAAATAATCTTCGCGAAGCATTGTTGGATAGCGCGAGATCGTTAGCGTGGCGGTCTTGTTTCTTGCCTGCCTTAGCGCAAATAGCATGCCAAACGCTGCGGATTGGTTGTAACCCGTTGACGCTGAGTGATAAGTATAATTCCGAGGTTTGTCAGGGGAATCGCGCGAAGGAATAATCGCGCCAAACTGGCGCGATTCGTGCCTCCTGCTGTGTCATAATGTCCACTGGGGCCATTCTGGCTCACGCCCATATCCAGGGGGGACCTTGGTTTGAAGATTGGGCAGGGCAGGTGGGCTGCCTACCGCCTCGGCGCTGTTGATTGCGGGCGGATACTCAGTCGGGCTGAGTCGAGTGGGGCGGGGGTGGTCGCTGTGTCGGGAAAAATGCCGGGCGGCGGCTCTGTGTTAACAGCCGAATTGACTGAGTTTGCCAGGGGCAGGCCAGGGGTGCCCTTGCTCAGTAAGCAGGGGCTGAGGAAGCGGGGGGAGGTGGTTGGCGACATGTCCGCAAAATGGCGACGAAAACGTACAAAAAAAAGCCGGATCGGCGAACCGACCCGGCTTTTCAAATGTTTTAGTTCTAACTAACGATTAGAACGGGATTTTGAAACCGACGCGAGCGATGACAGCGTCATCGTGGCTGTCGCCGTCCACCCAGTTGTAAGCGCCGTCAACGAAGAGGCCAACACAACCCATGGAGTCCATGCGGATGTCAATACCACCGCCTGCACGGTAAAGACCTTCGGTCGTGCCGTTGGTCACAACGCCGCCGCCGCCGAAGACGTAAGGAGCGATGCAGAGTTCGTGGATCGGGAGACGAAGCACAAGATCAGCGGTGCTGTAGTGTTCGACGCTGGGATCCGTGTTGAAAGCGTGGTAGCTGACGTTGATGCCGATGTTCTCGGTGAAGAACATGCCGACGCCGACACCACCACCAAGTTCGTCTTCATCGCCAGCATCCGGGAAGATGCCTGCACCGAAGAGGCTCAGCTCAACACCGGGGTCGAAGCACGGGCAAACGGGGGGGGGAGTCACGACAGGTCCTTTAGAGACAGGAGCTTTCGAGTAGTAATCTCCTGCGGTGGCCCAACCGGCCGACACTGCAAGAAGAACGATCGTTGATAACAGTTTTTTCATTGTTTGGATTGCTGAGTAGTTTCCTTGAAACGCCAAGAATAGCTATACGCTTGGATAATACAACAGGATTTTTCGCAAGTTTTTTTTGCAAAAAATATCGCCGTGGCACTGAATCTCGGGAGACGATGGAAGTTGGGCCATTTGCGCTTGCGCTGCAAGCGATTTGTCGTAGGTAATTGCGCTACACTGTCACGCAACACTGTGTTGATAGTAGCTGAATTAAAGGACAGGTGTCTGAGTGGTTTAAGGAGCACGCTTGGAAAGCGTGTGTAGGGGAAACTCTACCGTGGGTTCGAATCCCACCCTGTCCGCCATTCGCTTTCACCAGGGGCCAGGCGAAGCGGTCCCTGGTGAAAGCGAACTTAGGTCGAGCGGGTTCGAACGCAGTTCGAGTGCCGTCGCCGCGACAGCGGCTGATACAAATCGAGCAGATCGAGCAGATCGCACGGATCGAAGCGAAGCGGAGATCAATCCCACCCTGTCCGCCATTCGCGGTGGCCGGTAAGCTCGAAGGAAGATTGGCTTTCACCCGTTCATCGGGAACCGCCGGAGTCGGGTTCTGCCTTGCGAAACCGGCCTCAGTGCAGCGCCACGGAAGCCCACCGACTCCTGTCGAGCCACGGTCGCAGTTACCTTTTAGCTTACGCTTTGCCCCGATACCCTGAGGCTTTTGCCATCATTCCTTCGGCATGATGAGTGCGCGTCCGATTGGAAAATGTCGGCGAAGCCCGGGGAATGCCAGCGCAGTCGGCGAAGCGCCGATGGTGCTGCGACCAGGGCAATTGCCTGTGATTGAATTTTCTGCCAATCAACCAATATTTCCCAGCGATTCGTTGTGGCGTGAAAATTGCTTTTCCGGAAAACCACAGAACACTTGTAGCCTAATGCCATTCAAGCTTCCAGAGATCCCCGATGACGCCCCGTTCTATCCCGAGCAGCGGGAGTGGTTGAAAAAGTACCTCGCCGAGTTCGCTGCCGCCGTGACCGGGGCGGCGGGTGAGCCGTCCGTTGCCAAGACGGCGACTGCCAAGGGTCGTGTTCTGATTATGGTGGGTAGTCAGTCGGGGAATGCGCTCGGATTGGCGGAAGGATTTGGTGAGCGTCTGCGCGAGGACAACTACGCGGTCGAGGTGCTCGAAATGGACGAGTACGAAAAAGTCGACCTGACGCGTGAAGCTGTGGTGTTGGTTATCACCAGCACCTGGGGGGACGGTGATCCGCCGGATAACGCCGAGGCATTCTGGAATCATTTTAACAGCGATGCTCAGGTGAAACTGAAGAACACAAAATTTTCGGTGCTGGCTCTGGGTGACTCCAGCTACACAGATTTCTGTGAGATGGGGATTCGCTTCGATGCGCGTTTTGAGGAGCTCGGTGCCGAGCGCTTCGCGTCGCGAATCGACTGTGATGTCGACTTCGAAGACCTGGCGGAGGAATGGTTTCGTGTAGTGCGTGCCGGGCTGGATGACATGCAGCTTACGCCGGTTAGCACCCTCGCAGGATCCGGGGCAACGGCGGTGTCCGGTGCATCGGCGAGCGAGGCTTACTCCAAGAAGAACCCTTTTCCGGCGCCGCTTCTGGTGAATAGAAAGCTCAATGGCGAAGGCAGCTTTAAGGATACGCGTCACTTCGAGCTATCGCTGGCGGGCTCGGGCTTCACTTACGAGGTCGGCGACGTGCTCGGCGTGTTGCCGAAAAACAATCCGCTGCTGGTCGACGAGATTCTCACTCTGTTGCCGTTCAACACTTCGGTTTCGGTAAAGGTTCCCGATGGACGCAAGATGCCGCTGCGTGACGCCCTGACTGAGTGCTACGATCTGCGTACCATCACCAAAAAGATGCTGCAGAACTGGCGGGAGAAATGCTGGTCTCCGTATCTGCGTTCTATCGTCGATTCGGACTCAGCGGAGCATACCGCCGCGTTGATTGAAGGCAGGGAGATCATTGATCTGGTGCTCGAGTACCCGGCCGATTTTAAAAATGCGCAGGAGTTTGTCGACAGTCTGCGCGTCCTCAGCCCGCGGCTTTACTCGATTGCTTCCAGCCCGAATGCGCACCCCGATGAGGTGCATCTGACGGTCGCCAAAGTCGAATATGTGACGCACGGACGGAAACGTCAGGGCGTTGCCTCGTGTTACCTCGCCGACCGATTGGCCGAGGGCGAGACGGTGCAGGTGTACACCCAGCCGGCGAAGCATTTTAAACTGCCGACTCGAACTGAGACTCCGATCATCATGGTCGGGCCGGGCACCGGCGTCGCGCCGTTTCGGGCGTTTCTGGAAGAGCGTCAGGCGAGTGGCGCCGAGGGGCGCAACTGGCTGTTTTTCGGCAATCCCCACGAGCAGACTGATTTTTTCTACGCCGACGAATTTGAGGAAATGCTGGAGTCGGGTCTGCTGACCCGGCTCGACGTCGCCTGGTCTCGCGATCAGGATCACAAGATCTACGTGCAGGACAAGCTACGCGAACACAGCGCCGAGGTCTGGCAATGGATCAAAGAGGGGGCTCATCTGTATGTCTGCGGAGACGCCATTTATATGGCAGGTGATGTCGACAAGGCGCTGCACGATCTCATCGAACTGCACGGCGGAATGAGTGAAACTGAGACCGCCGAATACGTGGCGCGGATGAAGAAATCCAAGCGCTATCAGAGGGATGTTTATTAGGAGCTAGGAGCTAGGAGCTAGGAGCTAGGAGCTGGGAGCTGGGAGCTGGGAGCTGCTGTTCGGGCGTGCGGAAGTCTCGCGCGCGCATCGAGCGTCGGGTGATTCGAAATCGCCCCGGTACGCACCGATCCACCACGGGGCCGCCGCCCGCTCAATGCTAACTCCTGTCTTCCGGTTCCTTTCTCTTGGTAGCGAAGCTAGCGCACTACCCGGGCGCCGCCGCCGCGCATGACTTTTTCCACTTCGGCGACGGTTACCATGGTAGTATCGCCGGGAGTGGTCATCGCCAATGCGCCGTGCGCTGCGCCGTAGTTTACTGCGGCTGCCGCATCCTGTCCGCTGAGGAAACCGTAGATCAGACCGGAGGCAAAACTGTCGCCGCCGCCGACGCGATCCATGATCTCGAGTTTTGGAAACGGTGTTGCTTCGTGGAACTCGCCGTCGTGCCAGCAGATGGCACCCCAGTCGTTGACCGTCGCGGTGTGAACCTCGCGCAGCGTGGTCGCGGTGGCTTTGAAATTGGGGAATTCCTTAACCGCTGTGGCGATCATGCTTTTGAAGTTCTCGACATCGATGCCGCTGATGTTTTCGTCGACGCCTTCGACCTCAAAGCCGAGTGAAGCGGTAAAGTCTTCTTCGTTGCCGATCATGACATCGACGTTTTTGGCGATTTCCCGATTGACCTCCTGCGCCTTGGCCTGACCGCCGATCGATTTCCACAGCGAAGGCCGGTAGTTAAGATCGTAACTGACGATGGTGCCGTGTTTTTGTGCCGCCTTGCAGGCATCGATGGTGAACTCGGCCGTGCTCTCTGACAGTGCCGCGAAAATGCCACCGGTGTGAAACCAGCGTGCGCCTTGATCGCCGAAGATATGATCCCAATCGACATCGCCGACCTTGAGCTGTGAGGCTGCGGTGTTGCCGCGATCCGGGACGCCGACTGCGCCGCGAATGCCGAAGCCGCGCTCAGTGAAATTCAGGCCGTTGCGCACCGTGCGGCCAATGCCGTCGTAGTCGCGCCAGACGATGTGCTGGGTATCGACGCCGCCTTGCATGATGAAATCTTCGATCAGTCGGCCGACTTCATTTTCGGCGAATGCGGTTACCACCGCGGTATCGAGGCCGAAGCAACGACGCAGGCCGCGGGTGACGTTGTATTCGCCGCCGCCTTCCCAGGCCTGAAATGAACGGGCGGTACGCACGCGGCCTTCGCCCGGGTCGAGGCGCAACATGACTTCGCCCAGTGACACACAGTCGTAGAGGCATTCGGATTGGGGACGGATAGTGAGCATTTTTTTAAAGGAGAAAGGAGTTCGGAGTTGGGAGATAGAAGTCGGGCTTCTGACTAAGATTAACGGTCGGCGGTAGCGGAGAGGCGGAGTCGGGAACTGGACGAGCTTCCAGCTCCTTTATCCTGACTCCTTTTCAGTCAAATTTGTTCGCCTGCACGTAATCGCTGTCGCCTTCGAGGAAATTGATCAGACTGTGAGTTGAGCGCAGCGCCTGGCGCTCCACGCTTTCGTAAGTGCGGGAAGCGATATGACTGGTGACAATGCAGTTCGGCGACGACAGCAGGGGGTGGTCGCTGGCCGGCGGTTCGGCATCGAGAACATCGGCTCCGTAGCCACCGACACTGCCGTCTTTGAGGGCAGCGACCATGTCGTCGACCTCTACCAGCTCGCCGCGGGCGCAGTTGAGCACGATCACATCGTCACGCATTTCGGCGATCGATTTGGCGCTGATCATGCCGCGCGTTTCGTCGGAGAGAAAGCAGTGCAGGGAGACCACGTCGGCCTCGTGCAGGACATCGTCCATGGTTTCGCAGCGGCTGATACCGTGTTCTTCAGCGAAGGCTTCGTCCCAGTAAATGTCGTAGGCGATCACCGGCATGCCGAACGCTTTGGCGCGGATCGCGACTTCTTTGCCGATGCGGCCGAGGCCGATGATGCCCATGGTCTTGCCCATGATTTCGTGGCCAACCGGCTTTTTCCAGCCGGCCTGCCAGGCGCCGTTGTGAACGTCGACTGCGTTTTCAAAAATCTTCTTGGTCAGCCCGAGCAGCAGACCGAATGTGTGTTCGGCGACGGTCGTGTGGTTGACGCCGGGCGTGAACATGACCGGCAGCTTGCGCGCGGTTGCCGCCTCGACATCGATCTTGTCGAGGCCGATGCCGTACTTGCTGATTACTTTCAGACGTTCGCCGGATTTTTCGATGACCGCCTCGGTGATGGCGTCATCGCCACATAGAAAGCCGTCGAATTCACCAGCCAGCTCGAGCATTTTCTCTTCCGGCAGCGGACCTCGCTCGCGGACGATCTCGTAGCCGCTCGATTCGAGCAGGTCGTGATGCGGGCCGGGCGTATCCTGGTAGGAAGTGGTGGTGAGAAGAATGCGTTTGCTCATGATGATTCAATCGGAGGCTCTCAGATTTAGCGAATTCCTGCAGTGACGCAACCGGTAAGCGTGGCGCATGCACTGATTACGGGTTTCGCGGCGTTTTCTTTTCTCGATACGCCTCTAGGTTTGAGCTGTGAATCTGAATCACTTCGACACTATCATCGTCGGTCAGGGGCTTGCAGGAACTTTGCTGGCCTGGGCTCTGGTTGAACGCGGAAAGCGGGTCCTGGTGGTGGATCGCGAAGAGGCAGTGACCGCTTCAAAAATTGCCGCGGGCATCGTCACGCCGATCACCGGGCAGCGATTGGTGAAGACCTGGCAGTTGGATGAAATGATGCCCGGGGCGATCGATTTTTATGCGCGGGTGGAAAAGCAGCTCGGAGCGGCATTTTTTCGCCGGCGGACGATCTTGCGATTGTTGGCGAGCGAGGTGGAGGCACAGCGTTGGGGGCGCCGGCGGGATGACGATGCGTATCGCGACTGGGTCGAAGCGGCGCCTTTGGAGAGGGGAAAATTTCGCGATGAGTTTGGCGCATTCAAAATGCGCGGGGCGCATCTCGACGTGGCGGCATTTTTGGCTGCGTCGCGGTGTTGGTTAGCGGAGCGCGGTATGTATCGGTGTGGGGAAGTACCTGCGAGCGCTGCTGCGATCGAGATCAGCGATCAAGCGGTCAGGCTGCCCGGTTTGGCGGTGACGGCCGGCGGGATTGTGTTTTGCCAGGGGTGGCGCGGTGGGGAGGGTGAATGGTTCGACTGGGTGCCGTTCCGGTCGGCCAAGGGGGAAATCCTAGAGTTGGAAATCGACGCGTTGCACGCTGCGCCGGACCGCATTGTCAATCGAGGTGGATGGCTGATGCCGATGGCAGGAGGCCGGTTTCGATCGGGGGCGACTTACGATTGGGATCGACTTGATGAGATGCCGACACAGTCGGGGCGGCTGGATCTGGAGATGCGCTTGCGGGCGATGCTGGCTCCCGGGGTTGAGTATCTGGTGTGCGATCAGTTGGCGGCGGTGCGACCGGTGATTCGCGAGAGCAAGGCCCTGATGGGGCGGCATCCGGCGGCGGAGCTGCAGCGGGTCGGCTTCTTTAATGGCCTGGGCTCGAAAGGGGTGTTGTATGGACCTTATTTCGCTCAGCATTTGGCGGCACATTTGATCGATGACGCGCCGCTCGAGGCGGACTTGGATCTGCGCAAAAATTTTTAAGTATGGATATGAGTGAACGTTTTCCAAGGGCCACTGCAATGGCACACGAAATTGTCAGATCGCGGGTGCACCCGGGTGATACGGTGATCGATGCGACCCTGGGTGGCGGGGCGGATTTGATATTTTTGTCAGGCTGTGTCGGTGACGATGGAAAGGTCGTCGGTTTTGACGTGCAGGCGGAGGCGGTGGAGCGTTCGAGGGCGCGTTTGCAGCCGCATGGTAAGGTCGATGTCGTATTGCACGCAGTGGGGCACGAGCGGATGGCGGAATTCGTCAACGCTGAGGTGGCGGCGGTGATGTTTAATCTGGGCTACCTGCCGGGCGGCGATAAGTCGGTGATCACGCGGTCGGAGACGACGCTGCCGGCGCTGCAGGTGGCGACCCGGCTGCTGCGGATGGGAGGAGTGGTGACGGTGGTTTGTTATCCGGGGCACCCGGGGGGCGATGACGAGGCGGCGGCCGTAGTCGACTGGGTGTCAGGCTTGCCGCAGGAGCAGTTTGCGGTGCTGCGCTACGGCTTTGTGAATCAGCGGAATGCACCACCGTTTTTGATCGCGGTGGAGCGGCGCGCCTGACAGGCAATCGTCAGTAAGACGACTCGGGGATTTTTCCGAACCGCGCCCAGCCGGTTCGGCTTGTGGCCGTGGTTTCAGCCGTCGGCGGCGCGCACGATGATCAGAGGTCGGAGATCTGACTTCTGATGTCCAACGGTCGGCGGCGCTACGGTTTGCGTCGACCGGGGCAGAATGTAATTCTGCCCCACGCTACGGGTCAGTAGTCGAAGATTTCGCCTTCGTTGAAGAAACGCTTGAGTTCGGCCGCGGCGTTCTCGGCAGAGTCGGAGGCGTGCACGACGTTAATCATCATGTCGACGCCGAGATCACCGCGGATGGTTCCGGCAGCGGCTTCGGCGGAGTTGGTCGGGCCGAGCAGGTCGCGGACGCGCTGGATTGCGTTGTCGGCTTCCAGGGCCACCGCGATGACCGGGCTCGACTGCATGAAAGCGACGATGTCGGGGAAAAAGGGTTTGTCGGCGATGTGGGAGTAGTGCTCGGCGAGTTTTTCGTCGCTGAGGGTCTGCATCTTTGCGCCACGGATTTTGAAGCCGTCTTTCTCGAAGCGTTCGAGGACGTTACCGCAAAGGCCTTTGGTGACGGCGTCGGGTTTGAGCAGGATCAGGGTAGTTTCGGTGGACATGATGAGTCGGGAAAAGTGTTCGTATCTTGGGTGCGACCGGTCGATCGACTGGCGCGGGCCGAAACCTTTAGCCGAACTTGGTCACATTTAAAGGCCGAATTCACGGATAGCGGCGCCTGGCCTGAGTGGTGTCGAGACCGATCTATCCATAAATTACCGGCCGGGAGAATAAAGATCCGGCATTCTTGTTGTTGATACGGTGCTTACTATTGACGTAAGGCGGCGCAGGGCAGACTCAGTCCCGGGATTGCGGGCGGGTAGACGACGCGTCGGGCCGGACCGGGGAAAGTTGACCAGCTGAGGCCGGCTCTGGATTTGCTAAATACCGCGCTTGTAGGTCTCGCAGCGATTCATCCAGCCGGCGCGCCATTGGGCTTCGTTGCGGGCGGCGGGAGCGTTGGCGATGCGTCGGTTGAGCACTCGCTTGGCGGCTTCGCTGTATTCAATGGCGGCGGCGGCTCCACGGGGCTGGCCGCGCATTTCCAGCAGGACGTCGCGCATTCCCCATCCCTGGCCATTGTAACGTTCGCCGGGCTCGATGCCTTCGCCTTTGAAATTGACGTAGTCGATCAGTGCGTAGACGCCCTGCGGGCTTTCCGCGACGGCGTAAAAGGTGGCGCGAAGGCGGGCCTTCCGGCTGGCGTCGGGGGTGGCGGCAATCATTTTGGGCAGCGCTTGTTCGAGGCGCTGGACGATGAAGCCGGTCTGGATATCGATGGTGTTGGCGAGAAAGTTGCGCAGTTCGACCATGCGCGCGGAATTTTTTGCGGCATGGAAATCCGCGTAGCTGTTCCACGGGCAGCCGCGCTGAGTGGCGAGCCAGACGGGCATCTGAACGCGGTTGGCCTTCATGTAGGCGATCAATTTGGGAAAGCTCTCGTCAAAGTGGGCCGGGCGACCGGGCACGTACCAGATAAAATGTCCGATGCCGAGCGAGGCAAAATCTTCACCTTGGTTCCAACTGGTCAGGCCGGCGACGGTGCCGGAGCATTCGTTCTGCCAGATCTTGTTGCCGATCTTGCGCCGCTGGTCGGTGCTGAGTTTGATGCCGCTTCCCGACGTCGCGGTGCTGTTGCTGCCCCGGTTGGTAGCGGCGGTAGGGAGGGCAGTCACGCAACTGCTTGTGAACAGGGTCAGCGCCAGCGCAAGGCTGAGCATGCTACGTGCAGGCAGGCGGTGCGGTTGAAGCCGATGCGCAAACTTGTCCAGTCGGGAGGGAATTTTCGCTGCGGTCATCATCAGGGGAAGTTCGGTCTTCAAGCGGGTCAATCTGCTGCGCGTCGGAATATAGCGCATCACGGCGAGTTGAGGCATGAGTGCGAAAAGAGGCAGGCTGAAAACGAACAACATTATTTAAGATTACTAAAGGAAATTCATTGCGTATTGGTCAAAATTACTATAATAATAATAAATTAGGGCATTTCCTCTAGTTTGCTTGGTCCGATGGCAGCTCCAATTTATTCACACGGCGAAACTTTCCGTCACGAGATGGGTGGCTCATGCGCGCTGCATTCGAGGTTTCTTCGCGCCCTGAATTTGTTTCAAGAACAAGTGAGTAGCAACTCGCCGAAAGGGGGCGACCGGACGCCGGGAGCCGCGCATTCAAGCGCCGCGCCTCAAAAGGGGGAGCCAATTTTCAGACATGAATCCGGGTCGGTGTCCCGCCAGGAGATGTTAGTGATGGACGGCATTGATTTGCCGGATTTCGAAAGTCTGGATGCGTTGCCTTCGACGATGGTAAGCGACGAAGAAAATGCAGGGCCGGGCGATGAATTTTCCGACGATCCGGACCAACTCTGGTTCGATGAAACCGTAACCACGATGTTCATGGAAGACGCCGATAAGCCGACAATCGAAACCGCCCCGGTCGAGCCGCGAATGGAAACGAAGGCCTGGCCGCCCGGGCTTATCGCGAAGGGGATCGATTTGGCCTTCACAGGTTTTGTCGAAAACGATGAGACTGAGGATCTCGAGGCTGCGGCGCAACCTGAAGCCGAACACGAAGCGCAGGCTCCGACGCCGGACACGTTTCTGGTCACCGCGAAAGATGAGGTCGCGGTCGACTCCGAAACAGGAGTAAGTCCCGTGCCGCTCAAGCCCCGGCCGATCGACGATGTTCCTGCTCCGGGGCAGGAATTGCCCTTTGCGGCGATGTTGGACTCCGGTCCGGCCAGCGAAAGTGGCAAGCGCGGCATGGGGGTCAAACTGGCCCCGGGCTGGAAACCTCTGCGCGGTCAAAAGTTGAATCCACCGTCGAAGGCTGGCGCCGCTGATACTGATACAGAAGCAGATGCAGATGCAGCAACCGGTGCTGAGCGGGAATTGGTGCAAGCGACGCTGCGCCCGCCTCGGCAAGATTCCATTCTGGATGGTTTCGGACAGTTTCTCGAAGAGCAAGTGATCTTGAGTGCGGCCATTGATGAGCCGGACTTCAAAGCTCTGGCCCCGTTGTTCGAAGGCGGTGAAGCCGAATCGAATTCGCCGGAAACCGGGTGGCAAGCGACGTCGACGCCGACGTCGTCGTCGACACAACCAGAGGCCAAAGCCGAAATAGAACGGCCGTCGTCGTTCGTTGCAGGCAGCGTCTTACCGGACTCTCCGTCGGATGCTGCGCCGCGCGTGAAGACGGAATGGATCAGTGGCGCGCCGTCCGCTGGTGGGGAAGCCGAAGTCACATCGGCGGCAGCGTGCCCGGCGGAGACATCGGATGACGAGCGGCAAAGTGGGCTCGATCGAGATTCAATTGCTGCTGCTGACCCGGCAGAATCGCCGGCAGCAAAGTTGCACTTCCCTTTCGGGGATACGGACGAGACAGATCCGGCCGGAAAGCTCCCGGTAGACGAGCTTGATGATCCGAAATTTGCTTCGGCGAGTGATGCTTTGCCGAAATCGTCGCAGCCAATTTCGGCGCCACCGCTTGTGGCCGGTGATCAGCCGCGCGGCTTCAGTGCGTCTCTGCTTTACGGTGCAGAGCCCGCCGGTTCATTTTTCGACGACCTCGGAGACGATTCTGCCGCTACCCATGGTGAGGTTGTTGAGAATGACGAAACATCTCAGCCGGTCGCGGTTGAGGTCGCGTCTGAATCCGGCGGCAAATCCTTATTTCCCAAGGCAATCGATACCGCTGACAGTGAAGCGCAGAGCGAGGCTGAGCCTGAGCCTGAGCCCGCGGTTGCCGAACCCGCCCTGCCCTGGCAAAAGGCCGGGAGTGAAGCGGAACAGGGCGCGGTCGCTGAGGTTTTTGGCCAGGCGGTTCCGCCGACAGACTCCGCCGGCTTGCATGCCGCTGAAGTGCCGGCAGCAGAGGACGATGGGCCAACGGTCACTGCAGTGAATGAACCGGTTATGCCGCCGCCGCCGGCTGACGATATTCCAGTCAGTGCTCTTGGGTATTCTCAATCGCGAACCAATCCCGCCCTGATCAAGCACGGAGTTACCTGCCCGTCGTGTGGAGTGAATCTACAGATTCAGGCTCGCTACCTGAACATCGAGGGAAAATGTCCGGGCTGCTCTGAGATGATCGTTGCTCGACAGCGGGGAATGGTCGAACCGGTCGCTGAACTGGCCACAGGTCGATTCCCCAGTTTTGATCATCAGCCGGATCTCGAGCCGAGTGACGTGCCGGGCGGAACGGTGTTGACCAAAGGCGCCGCTGACGAGGCGATGGCGAGTGAACAAGCTGCGCAACCCGCACAAGCGGAGCCGCCGGCAATTCCATCTACTGATCCATTTTCCAATCCCAATCACGCACTTAAAAAAGTTCGTGAAGCCGCCGCGGGTGGCGTTTGGGGGCCAACGTCCGGCGAAGGGCTTTCTTAATCTGAATCTGCTGGAGCGATGCTCACTGTTCAATGCCCCAAGTGCGGTCAGACGCTGAGACTTCTTGAGCGTCATCTTGGCGTGAAGGGCAAGTGTCTGAAGTGCGCCGAACCGATCATTGCCGAGCGCGATGATGACGGCGACGAGATCGAAGTTTTGCTGCTGACACAGTATCGAAAGAGGCAGGCGGTCGTGACACCGATCGAATCGGCGCGTGCCGAATGGACGCCTTTCGAGTTGGCCGCAAACGAAACCGGAACTTTCCCCGTTATGAACACCAATGACCCTTCACCCGCACCAGCCGTATCTCCGTTCGGTGAGCTCGATACCGGCGATTCAAAAGCTGAGTCGGAGGCGAAGGTGAACGGTAGTGAAGAGCCAAAAGAGTCAGGCGAAAACAAGCAACCCGGAACTGAAGCGGAATCGAAAGACGCTAAACCCAAATCGCTTGGAGGCTTTTCCAGTGCGCTGTTTTCGAAAGACGGTTTTCCGCCGGTGAACAAGGCTGCGGCTGAAGCCGAGACCGGAACCGAAGCCGAAACCAATGCCGCCGAATCCGCCGACGTTGAAGACGCTGGCAAAGGGCAGGCAGAAGTTTCTGAGGACGAGCCAGCGTCAAGTGCGGTGGCTTCCCGGCCGAAAGCAGCGATGCCGCCCCTGCCTGGAATCGCGGGAATGGCAGGGTTTCCCTTTCCCGGGAAACTGGAAAACAAGACCAGTGAAGACAAGGCCAGTGAAAAATCGGCGGAAAGCGCTGACGGGGAAGTGTC
>CBDULB010000076.1:0-28346 GCA_965367965.1 uncultured bacterium
CGGGGAATCAAAGGCGTTTCAATAACGCTTTGGCGGTCGCTTCGGGAACCAGAGGGGCCACATCACCTTTGTGTTTGGCAATTTCTTTGATGATTCGGGAGCTCAAGTAAATGTGCTCCTGACTGGGCATCAGGAAGATGGTTTCAATGTCAGGCCGAAGTTGCCGGTTGGCGAGCGCCATCTGAAATTCGTATTCGAAATCCGAAACCGCTCGCAGCCCCCTGACGACAGCCGTGGCGTCGCTGGCGACAGCGAAATCAACCAGTAAGCCTTCGAAGCTGGTAACCGAAACATTTTTCAAATGGGTAGTCGATTCGCAGATCATGGCGACGCGTTCCTCGGTCGAGAATAAGGCGTGCTTGCTGACATTCTCAGCCACCGCGACGACGATTTCGTCGCACAGGCTGGCCGCGCGTTCGATCACGTCGATGTGACCGTTGTGTGGCGGATCAAAACTGCCTGGATAAATTGCCCGATGCATGACGTAAAACGCGCTACCATACTCTTGGCGGCCCTGCTACAAAAGCATTCAATAAGATAATACTCGCGTTCCCGCCTTCCCTCGATTCGTCATGGCCAAACTCGATGCAGAATTGCTGCTCCATGCCTACGCTTCAGGCTTGTTTCCGATGGCTCTCGATGGGGATGCCGACCCCGATGGCGGCGAACGAGCCGAACGCTCTGAGATCGGTTGGTTTTCGCCCGATCCACGGGGAGTGATTCCGCTCGACGAATTTCACATCCCGCGCGGCCTTAAGCGAGTGCTGCGCAAAAAGCCGTTCGAAACGCGGGTCAACAGTGACTTTGCCGCCGTCATCGACGGCTGTGCTGACCGTAGCGAAACCTGGATCAGCGCCGATATCCGCGACAGCTACATCGAACTGCATGAGCGAGGATTTGCTCATTCGGTCGAATCGTGGCGCGATGGCAAGCTGGTCGGTGGCCTCTACGGTGTGTCTCTGGCCGGTGCCTTTTTCGGCGAGTCGATGTTCAGTCTCGTTCCTGAAGCTTCAAAAGTCGCGCTGGTGGCGCTGGTCGAACGGATGAATCAGCGCGGGTTCATTTTGCTGGATACCCAGTGGAGTAACGATCACCTGACGCAGTTCGGCTGCCGGGAAATCCCGCGCGAGGACTATCTGGCGCAGCTGAGCGAGGCATTACTTCTGCCGGTGAGCTTTGTCGACGAGTGAGGAGGTCCGGCCCGCGAGGAAAGGGGAGCGCTCAGTGCCGCCCAATCAATAGCAGAGTTACCGCAGAGTTTGCGCGGTGATTCTCTCAGCCGGAAATTTTCTCGCGCAGGTCGCGGAGGGTCATCAATCCGCCCCAATCGCCACCCCGAATCGGCCGCGCACCGGTTTTGCGGCGTTCGCCAAAAAGTTCGCGATTGGATTCGAAGACACGATCTACAAACTTCGCGCTGCCCAGAACCGCACCGGCGGTCAGGTAGCGAACCTTGCTGCGCAGGATCTCGTGCATGGGCATGATGCCACCCTGCTTTTCAACCACTTCGATAACAACACTGCGGTCGATGCCGGGCCGTTGGCCACGACCGGTGTGCCCGTGACCAAGCCTACGCTCACCTGCTCCAAAGAGATGCCTGCGATAGGCTGCCGTCACATCCTGCCAAACCACCGGCGTCCGGCCATGCCCCTGCCAGGCACGCATCCGTTGATGCAAACGCGCCAGATTCTCACGTGCCCGGCGCCTGCCCGCCACCGCCTCGGCATAACTGCACCATCGATAATCCTTCGGGTCACCCACCAACCCCGCCCGCACCGGGTTCAACTCGATATAGGCGCCCATGGTCATTAGCGCGTGTTCGTCTCCTTCAACCAACACCGAATGGAACCGATCTTCCCAGAGCGTGCCGACCCGGTCATTCCTGCTGTTGTACCAGCGGGAAAATCGCCATTTCAGTTCTTTAAGAAATATTGAGAGATTGCCCATGCGGCTTTGGTAGCGCGCGATCAACTCGTTGAGCCAGGTGTCGGTGCCGGTAGCGGATTCAGCGTCAGCGACCGCTAGATCAAGCTCTTCTCTCAGCGTGGAAAGGCAGGCATCGCGATACAGCAACGGCAGTCGCTCGCGTAGCGAATCAACCGTCAATCGCTCAGTCTCTTCAGCAGGAGACACCTCCACGAGCAGGTGAAAGTGGTTGGACATCACGCAATAACTCAACACGCGAACCCCCAGAAAAGCCTCCAGACGGCGCATCGTGTCGACAAAGAACTCCTTCTCGACATCACCAAACACAAACTGCCGATCCACGATCCGCGAAAACGCATGGTAGCAGCCCCCATTAGGCAGCATCAATCGAGGACGAGGCATAACAATCTCACGCTGCCCCAAAACCACACTCCTGACAAGATATATTATGCCAGGGAATTTATACGTATGAAGTTAGGTAGGTGGGCGCTTATGCGGAGGACGGGATGTTCACCTGCGTTGCGATGAGATTGGCAGCGTGCAAGTCGATCTTGTCCAGCCCGGAATACTGCTCCCGGCTTGCGGTGTTGCTGGACTTTGAGCAACGGCGGGGGTTAGGTTTGGCATCTTTATATATGCCTGCTACCGATGCTGAAAAACCGTCCGCTGACCTGCTACAGGACGATGTCGCTGCGATTGACGAATTGCGGAAGGTTTACCGGGAGTTGTGCGGCGAGTTGCGAAAGATCATCGTCGGTCAGGAGTCGGTGATCGAACAGCTGGCGATCTGTCTGTTCGGTCGCGGCCACGCGTTGTTGATGGGGGTGCCGGGACTGGCGAAGACGCTGTTGGTCAGTCGTTTGGCGGAGACTATGGATCTGTCGTTCAGCCGTATTCAGTTTACTCCGGATTTGATGCCGATGGACATCACTGGCACGGAAATTCTCCAGGAAGGGCAGACCGGCCGACGTGAGTTTGAATTCGTTACCGGGCCGGTGTTTGCCAATATCGTGCTCGCCGATGAGATCAATCGAGCGCCTTCGAAGACGCAGGCGGCGATGCTGGAAGCGATGCAGGAACACAAGGTGACGGTGACCGGGCAGGCGTATCCACTCAGGCCGCCGTTTTTTGTGCTGGCGACTCAGAATCCGATCGAACAGGAGGGCACCTATCCGCTGCCGGAGGCGCAACTGGATCGATTCATGTTCATGATCGAGGTGGATTATCCGGACCGGGCCGAGGAAATCGCCATCGCCAGGACCACCACTGGTTCGACTTTGCCCGAGCTGCGTCATGTGCTCGACGGCGAAAAAGTGCAGTACTATCAGGAGCTGGTGCGCCGATTGCCGGTCCCGGATCACATTTATGAGTTTGCTGTCGATCTGGTGCGCCGCACCCGGCCTGACAGCGATGAGTCGCCGGAATGGCTGCGGCCACTGGTCGGCTGGGGTGCCGGGCCGCGCGCTGTGCAGTATCTGGTGTTGGGGGCAAAAGCTCGCGCGGCACTGCACGGCAGTTACATGGTGCGCCTGGAGGATGTGATGGCGGTCGCCGAACCGGTGTTGATTCATCGAGTGATCACAACCTTCGCCGCTGAGTCGGAAGGCGTCAGCAGTCGCGAAGTGGTGCAGCGCCTGGTCGAAGAACTGAGTAACGAAGACTGATGTTCGAACTGATTAAAGTTGCCCCTTCAGAAGCCGATCGCGTCGGTGGGAATGACAGGATGGCTTTGCAAGCTGTTCCGAACGGCGTCCGGCATAGCCATCAACCCAAGTCATGCGAAGCGGAGAGGCTTCCGTTACGTCGCCCCTCGCCAACGCAACGGCGAGGCGATACTTTTCGGTTTCACCTCCAGGTTACTTCCATTTCGCGGCGGCCGAAGCGCAGTCGGATTGCCGTTGACATAGCGCGGGCATTCCCGGCCGCGTGACTCCTGCCGTTGCCTTCACCACTCGCGGGCGGGGACGCCCGCGTTACGCCCCGCAAACACATCAAAACAGTTAGTTTTTCTTACCCTTCGACCCAGCGCCGTGGCCGACTCCAGCACTCACAGTAAGCACGATTTCGTGGAACCGGCGGTCATTTCGCGGCTCGCGGGCCTGCCGCTGTTTGCGCGTCGGGCAATGCTCGGAAATGTTGCCGGTCGACACCGCAGTCCGGTGCGCGGATCCAGTCTCGAGTTTGCTCAGTATCGAAAATACGTTCCCGGAGATGACACGCGACGTCTCGACTGGCGGGCATGGGGTCGCAGTGATCGCTTTTACATCAAAGAGTTCGAGGCCGACACCAATCTGCGCCTGTGCCTGATCGTCGACACCAGTGGATCGATGGGCTATGCGCCTGAAGACGGGGCGCCGGGCAAACTCGACTACGCGAGGAAATGCGCTGCGGCTCTGGCTTTTCTGGCTGCCCGTCAGGGCGATGCGGTGGGCTTTTACGCGGCCGGCACAGGCTTTCACCGGGAGGTTCCACCAAAGCGCAATGCGGCTCATTTGCGGATTATTCTCGATGAACTTGGAGCCATGCAGGCGAGTGGCGAAACGGGGCTGGCTGAGGCACTGCACGAGGCGGCCGAACGGGTGCCGCAGCGCGCATTGATCGTCATCATTTCCGACCTTTTCGTACAGCCGCAAACGCTGAGCAGCGCGTTTCAACACCTGCGTTTCCGGAAACACGACGTCGCGGTACTGCATCTGCTCGAGGACCACGAACTTGATTTCGACTTCGAACGACCGACGCGATTTGTCGACCTCGAAGGCGGATCGCCGATGCTGGTCGATCCCTCGATCATTGGTCCGCAGTATGCTAAGGCACTGCAGCAGTACCTCATCGATATCGATGGCCTGGTTCGCGATTCCAGCGTCGACTATCATCGGGTGAGAATACAGGAAGACTACGGTTCGGTGCTGGCGCGATTTCTTTTGAACCGGACCCCGAAACGGGTGCGCCGCTAAGCGATGAGTTTTCAAAACCTGCCATGGCTTTTGTGGGCGCTGCCGCTGCTCGGATTGCCGGTGGTGATCCATCTCATCAACCGCTACCGGCACCGCACCGTGAAATGGGCGGCAATGATGTTTCTGCTCGATGCCAGGCGCATGACCAGTGGCATGGCACGGCTGCGGCAGATTATGATTTTAACGGTGCGGACTCTGGCGGTGGCTGGACTGCTGTTTGCCGTTGCCCGGCCCCTGGCGAGCGGTTGGTTAGGTTCCGCGGCAGGCAGTGCGGCGGACACTGTAATCATCCTGCTCGACCGCTCGGCGAGCATGGAACAAACCCATCCACAAACTGGAAAATCGAAACGCGCGGCGGCGTTGGCGAAATTGTCCGAATTTCTCGACCGGGCAAATTCCGCGACTCAGCTGGTGCTGATAGAAAGTGGTGGCAATGTCGCGCGCGAGATCGATTCAGTGGCGGCTCTGTCCGCGGTGCCTGAGACCTCGGCAACCGCTGGATCGGCAGATGTTCCAGCCATGCTGCAGGCGGCGCTCGACTACGCGACCGACAATCAGACAGGACGCACCGATATCTGGCTGTGTTCTGACCTGCGCGCCAGCGACTGGCAGGTGGAGAGTGGTCGTTGGCAGGCGCTGAGGTCGGCCTTCGCCGAACGCGAGGCCGTGCGGTTTTACCTGCTCAGCTACCCCGAAATCGCGGCCGACAATCTCGCGATAAACGTTGATCGCATCGATCGTCGCGAATCGGCGGACGGCGCGGAGCTGATGCTCGATGTGCGCGTGACCAGAGCGGCGCAGCCGGATGGCGAAATGCCGGAGCGCAATGTCAGCCTTGGAATAGTAATCAACGGTTCGCGTTCGGTCCACGAGGTGACGCTGGCGGCGGGACAGTCGGATTTTTTGCTGCAGGGCTACTCCATTTCGATCGATGCCGGCAGCCGCGAAGGTTGGGGGTCCGTCGAGTTGCCGAACGACGCCAACTCGTTGGATAACGTCATGTATTTCGTTTTTTCTGAAGCCGCGCTGCGCAAAACCACGTTGGTCAGTGACGACCCCACGACGACCAAACCGCTCAGCGCGGCCGCAGGCGCGACAGCAAATCCGGGGCTGGAGTATCAGACCGAAGTTGTCGATTCGACCGCAGCGGGAGTGGCGGCGATTGATTGGGAGGGATCGGCAATGATCATCTGGCAGGCCACGGTGCCGAAAGCCGACAGTGTCGTTGGTCGGCAGTTGCAGCAATTCGTTGCCGCGGGAAAAACGCTGCTGTTGTTTCCGCCGCAGAGCACCCGCGAAACCGTGTTATCCGATCCCGCCGTTGACCTGGAGTGGGGGGCGTGGCGCGAGGCGACGGAGGCAGGCGGTGCGACGATCTCTACCTGGCGCCGCGACAGTGATTTGACGGCGGACACTCAGGATGGCAATCCGTTGCCGTTCGGTGAGATCCGGGCTTACCAGTGGCGCGAATTTTCGCTCGGCCACGACGCCACGGCACTCGCCAAGTTGGCAAGCCCTGCCGCGACATTGATATCTCGAAGCCCAGTCAGCGGCCGGGCGGATGCGGGTAGCGTCTATGTGTTTGCCACGCTTCCACAGGCCAGTCATTCCAACCTGGCTCGCGATGGCGTGGCGCTGTTCGCGATGTTACACCGGGCCCTCGAACGCGGCGCACAATCCCTGACAGGCGGAAACCGGCGCACCTGTGCCCCGGATGCGCTTCCCGGGGGAACAGCCTGGCAACCTGTCGCGAACTGGGCGAAAGGCGAGTCGACGAGCAACGCCGAAAAGGGAATGCTGCCGGGCGTGTTCAGCGACGACGCTGAGCCACCGCGCCTGATTGCGTTGAACCGCGCCTTGCAGGAAGATTCGACCGCCGGCGTCGACGAAGAGGAGTTGCAGACTTTGTTCGCAGGGCTCGACTATGAGAGTATCGCCCTCAGCGTCGACGATCGCCGTTCGCTGGTCAGCGAAATCTGGCGCGCTTTCATGATCGCCATGGTGCTTGCACTGATCGCTGAAGCGCTGCTGTGCCTTCCCCCGGCGAAAAAATCTACCCCAACGACTGGGCAACCCCGCGCCTCGAGATCATGAAGCTAAGCCAATCGCTCAGCTTCGACGGGTCGCCGGCGATGGTGGTTTTTGGCAGTATCGCGGTGTTATCGACGGCGGTTCTCGGGGTCATCGCATGGCGGCGCAGCGGTTTCAAAAGATGGACCGCATGGCTCGAATTCCTGCGCCTGGTGATCGTCGCGCTGGTCGCCGTGACGCTGCTCAAGCCTGAATGGCGCGAGCTGTTTAAGCCGGACCAAAAGCCGTCGCTGGTCATCCTTCACGACCGCTCCAACAGCATGACCACTGAGGACGTGGTCGATCCGTCGGCACCTGCAAAGGCTCCACTCAGTCGAGCGGTGGCACTGACGGGTTTTCTCAATCCGGATGTCTGGTCCGCTGTGCAGGAGCGGCTCAACATTGTTTACCAACCGTTTTCTTCAGAGCTCGAGCCCGCTGAATCGGCCAGTGATCTCAATGCTGCCCTTGAGGGCCTTTGGGATGCCCATCCGAATCTCAGTGGCGTGGTGTTGCTCAGCGATGGCGATTGGAATGCCGGCGATCCTCCGGCGCGGGCAGCCGCGTCGCTGGGGGTGCGCAAGGTGCCGGTATTTGCGGTGCCGGTCGGCAGCGAGACGCGCTTGCCGGACATCGAACTGCTCAGTTTGGACGTGCCGACTTTTGGCGTGGTCGACAAACCGCTGCGCGTTCCGTTCGTGATTGAAAGCGCACTCAACGAAGAGTGGGTTACCCATGTTGAGCTGAGCACTGCCGGTGGCGAAACGCTGACGCGGCAGGTGATCATTCCGCCGATGGCGAGACTCAACGATACCCTGACATGGCATCCACAAAACGCCGGTGATACGACGCTGACGCTGACGGTGCCGACCGCACCCGGAGAATTTAACACCGCCAACAATGTTCTCGATGTGCCGATCGAAATCCGTAACGAGCAACTCAAGGTGCTGGTCATCGAATCGTTTCCGCGCTGGGAGTATCGTTACCTGCGCAACGCCTTGCAACGCGATCCGGGAGTCGAGGTGAATTGCCTGCTGTTTCATCCCGATCTCGAATCACTCGGCGGTGGACGCGGCTATTTGAAAGCATTTCCCGGCGAAGACGAGTTGGCCGGATACGACGTCATTGTGCTCGGTGATGTCGGTATCGGCGATGGCCAGTTAAGCGCCGATGACTGCGCAGCGATCCGGCGCATGGTGCAAAGTCAGGCGGCGGGTCTGGTGTTTCTTCCGGGGTTCCGCGGCGGCCATGCGTCCCTGGCCGGCACCGCACTCGGCGAACTTTACCCGGTGGTGCTCAACGAGGCGCAACCGCGCGGCTGGGGATCACCGGTGCCGGGGCAGTTCCAGCTGACCGAAGCCGGCACTGTCAGTCTGCTGACTCGACTCGAGGAGGGTGATGACGCCAATCAGCGTGTCTGGGAAAATCTGCCGGGCTTTCAGTGGTACGCCGCCGCGACCCGACCGAAAGCCGGCAGCGAAGTGCTCGCCACCCACAGTTCAGAGTCGAGCCGGTTCGGTCGCGTGCCGCTGATCGTAACCCGCACCTTTGGCACCGGGAAAATCCTGTTCATGGGAACCGACGGCGCGTGGCGCTGGCGCAAAGGTGTCGAAGACAAGTATCACTATCGCTTCTGGGGCCAGGTGGCGCGCTGGATGGCCTATCAGCGCAGCATGTCGGAAGGCGAACTGCTGCGCCTGTTCTACTCCCCGGACCGTCCCAAAGCCGGTGGGGTTGTCACCCTGAACGCCAACGCGATCAGCGCCGGAGGCGAACCCCTGCAGCGCGCCACTGTGATCGCGCAGTTGGTGTCTCCGTCAGGAAAAACTCAATCGCTGCGACTGGCACCGGCTGGTGGCGAAGCGTGGGGGCTTTTCAGTGGTAATTTCACGCCGCTGGAAGGCGGCAGCTATCAGGTGGTCCTGACCTGTTCAGAAACGGCGGCGAGTTTGCAGACGACACTTTCGGTGCAGGGCGCGAGTCGGGAAAAAATCGGTCAAGCGGTACGCCGTGACGTGCTCGAAGAGATCGCCCGACTCAGCGGCGGTCAGGTGATGCCCGGTGTCGATGTCGAGGCGGTGGTCGCCGCCGTGTCGGCGCTACCCGATCCTGAACCGCGCGAACGCCGTCTGCCGATCTGGAGCCACCCGGCGTGGGCGGGTTTGGTTTTGCTGCTGTTGGTTGTATTTTGGACGGGACGCAAGATGGCCGGAGTGATCTAATCTCCTGACACTCGAGTATTTTTCTTATCGAGCTGATGAAATCAACGAACCATCCCAGCCAGACGACGCGCGATTCCGCGTCGTTGGATTTGCCGGATGGCTTGCGCATGCGACTTGAGCAGTTCCGTCGGCGGCTCTGGTATGTAAAACTGCTCGAAGGTGCCCTGGCGGCGGCGTTTGGGCTGTCGCTTTCGTATCTGCTGGTGTTCGGTCTGGATCGTTTGTTCGAGACACCACAAGCATTGCGGACGGTGATCCTGATTGCCGGAGCAGCCGGGCCGGGCATCTGGTTTCCGCTGAAATGTCATCGCTGGATCTGGCGGCAACGGCGGCTCGAACAAGTCGCGCGATTGCTCAGGCATCGCTACCCGCAGCTCGGTGACCAATTGCTCGGCATTGTCGAATTGGCCCGCGCCGGTCACGACGGAAGCTCCGGTCGCAGCGAAAAACTGGTGCGCGCGGCGATGGCTCAAGTGGACGATCGGGTTCGCGATCGTGATCTCTCCGACGGTGTCCCCGATCCGCGGCATCGGCGATGGGGTTGGGCGGCGTTGTCGGTGGCGGCACTGGCGTTGGCGACGATGATTGTCGTGCCGTCGGCCGGCAAAAATGCGCTGGCTCGCTGGTTGATGCCATGGCAGCCGACCGAACGTTACACTTTTGCTCAGCTCAACGATCTTGCGAACGCTCGCGTCGTGCCTGAGGCCGAGCCGTTCGAAGTTCGCGCTGCGCTCAGTGAATCGACGCGCTGGAAACCACAGGATGCCTCGTTGCAATACGGCAGGCAGTCGCGGCAAAATTCCGGGCGCAGCGCCGACGATGATTATGCTTTCACAGTACCCCCGCAAACTGCAGCAGGAGAGTTAAAACTGAAAGTCGGTGACGCCCGGCACACCATTTCAGTCATGCCGAAGCCGCGACCCGAATTGAAAACTCTGAGCGCGTCGCTGCAGTTGCCCGATTACCTGCGTTACGACCACGATCCGGCGATCGAAGTTCGCGGCGCGCTGGTGTCGATCGTCAAGGGGGCGCAGGCGAGTTTCTCTGCGACGGCCAGCCGCGAACTGGCTGAGGCAACGGTCGACGGCACTTCTGTCGAAGTCGATGGCGCAACCTTGACCACGGCAGCGCAGCGGATCACTGAATCCAGCGAACGGGAATTTCGTTGGCGCGACCGCGACGGCCTGGAGCCGAAACAACCGCTGAAAGTTCGCATTGAAGCGGTTGAAGATGCGCGTCCGTCGATCTCGGCGCGAAAGCTGACTCGTGAAGAGGTCGTGCTCGACAGCGAAGTGATTTCTTTCGAACTCAGTGCCGATGACGATTTTGGCGTTCGCCAGATCGGACTAGAGTGGCGCGGTCTCGCGGCTGAAGGCGGTATCTCGAAAAATGCTATCGGCGAGAAGGTGGCCGCCGCCGGTGCGCCGCAGACAACGGCGTTCGAAGCCGAAGCGACATTTTCCGCCAAGCGCGAGGGCGTGGCTCCACAGACACTCGAAATCCGCGCTTTTGCCGAGGACTATTTTCCAAATGGCGAACGCGGTTACTCACCGGCGTTTGTCGTGCACATCGTCAGCCCTGGCGAACATGCGCTGTGGTTGACGGATCAATTCGGGCGTTGGTTCCGCCAGTCGCAGGAAGTCTACGAGAAGGAGCAGTTGCTGCACGATGGCAATCGCCGGTTGCGTGACTTATCCGCGGCGCAACTGGATCGCTCTGAAAATCGACGACACATCGAACAACAGGCCGCAGCAGAGCGCGCCAATGGGCAGCGACTCGCTCAGTTGACCGAATCGGGCGAAGACCTGTTGCGCCAGGCGTTGCGCAACGAAGAGTTTGATGCCAACGCCCTCGAACGCTGGGCGCGCATGGTAGAGCAGCTCCAGGATATCGCGGATCAGCAAATGCCGTCGGTGGCTGATCTTTTGAAGAAGGCCGCCGACGCTGCCGGGCGAAAGTCGACGGACTCAAGCAAACCGGGCCCGGCAAAGCCCGAATCTCCTCAAGTCAGTGAAAACAAAAACCCGCAGTCGGGTGGCGGTGGTTCGAAACCTGGCGCTACCAATACGCCTGCAAAGCCGCAGGCTCCCTCGGTGAGCGATGTGGAGTCTGGTCACAACGAGATCAAACCCAGGGACGCGTCGGATGACGCAAAACCAAAGGCGCCGGGTAGCGGTCAGTTGTCTTTGCCGGCGACGCAACTGGCAGGCGGCACTGAGCCAAAGCCGAAAACTGCGGGTGCTGATGACGAACCGTCGCCGGCGCAGCAGGGCATGGACCGGGCGCTGGAAGAACAGGCGCAACTGCTCGCCGACTTTGCCGGGATCAGTGACGAGTTGCAGGAATTGCTCAGCAGTCTGGAGGCGAGCACGTTTGTGAAACGCCTCAAGGCGGCATCGCGACGACAGATCGAAGTGGCGGGGCAACTGAATGGCTCGATGCTTGGCAGCTTCGGCCTGATGCGCGATGAAGTCGAAATGGCGCGTGTTAAAACCGCGCAGGTCATCGCCGAACGAGAGCAGCAGGAGAGCGATACGGTGCAGGTGATTCAGAGTGATCTTGAAGCTTATTTTCAACGCAAACAGGACGTGCGCTTTAGAAACATTTTCACTCAGATGAAGGCCACTGACGTCGTCGGGGAGTTGCAGGAGATCGGCGCACGGGTGATCAATAACCATCACGGCAGATCGATTGCCGCGGCGGAGTATTGGGCTGACCATCTGGATCGCTGGGCGGAGGAACTGGTTTCAGCCGCACAATGCGAGGCGTGTGAAAGTTCCGGCGACAAGCCGGGCCTGCCACCGGAGCTGGTGCTGAAGGTGATGAAAATTTTGCACCGCGAAATTGCGCTGCGAGTGGAAACGCGGGAGATCGAAAATGCTCGCCCGGAGATCGAAGCGAGTGACTACCGGCAGCGGACGATTTCGCTGGCGGACACTCAGCGGGACATCAGTCGGCGAAGCCACGAGGTCAGCCAGGCGATTCAGGACTTGCCCAACGGTGGCGAGGATTTCGCCAAAGAGGTCAAATTGTTGACCTCTGCATCGGCGGTGATGGAACAGGCGCGGCAGTTACTGGCGGCAGCGGATACCGGGCCTGGAGCGATCGCGGCCGAGACGGAGGTCATCGAATTACTGCTTCAGTCAGAACGATTCAACCCGAATGGCGGCGGTGGCGGAGGTGGCGGCTCGAATCCGGGCGGCGGGGGCGGGGGCACGACCCGCGACAGTGCTCTGGCTCGATTGGCCAACGGTGGCGATCGTAACGGCGTTGTCCGGGAGCGCAGTGTCGGTCAAGCTACCGGTGCCGCCGGACGGGAGTTTCCGGCCGAATTTCGCAGCGGTCTGGACTCATATTTTAATCGATTGGAAGGTGCTGATAAATGACAGAAGGCCGCTGTTTGAGAACGATCCTGATGATCTGCCTTTGCCTGCCCTTGCGCGGTGAAGGTCAGGACGTCGCGCCCGAACCTGATCCGTTCGCCCCCGCCGGAACCGTTATCTCTGCAAAAGCAGGAGAAGACGCGGGAAAGCCGGAGGTCGATGACAAGGCGAGCACTGACGATAAAATTGCCGCCTTTCTGAAAAAGCGCGAAGTCGAAGCACGTCTGCCACGAGCGCAGCAAATGCAACGTCGACTCGAAGAATTGGAGGAGATGGTTAAAATTTCCGCAGCGCAGAAAAAACAACTGCAGATCGCATCCAAGGGCGCTGTTGAAAAGTCGCTCGATCCGTGGCGCAAACAGATGGACAACTACGTAAGGCAGTATCTGCAGCGGGCACCGCAGGATATCGAGTTGGTTCTAGCGTCGATCGGCAACGTCAACTTCAACCAATCCGGCGAGGAACAGGCTGCCCAGCAGAGCATTTGGGAAGCAACGATTGAGAAAGTGCTCGATGAGCAACAGATGGCGACTTACCGGCACTCGGTGGACGCGCGTCTGCAGTTCATGTATACCTCAGTAGCCCGGATTCTGGTCGCCGATCTTGACCGGCAGATCCGTCTATCAGCAGATCAGCGCGATCAATTGATGGCTTTGCTGGAGCCGGTGGTCATGAAAAACCTGGTGCATTTGGAACGCTGGGCGAATGACGGACAATTACCGGTTTATCAACTGCCCACCCTGCTGGGTGGAGTCGATTCCAAGGCTTTGGAAAAGGTTTTGTCGGAGCGCCAGATTGAGGGATGGAATCAGCGCTACGCGAACTTCAAGGGCATGTGGGAAACGATCGAACGACAGCTAGAGAAACAACAGAAGGCGAAACCGGGCGGAAAAAAGGAAGCGCTAGAGGACGATGACGCCGATCAACCGAAGGAGGCGGAGGGCGAGTGATGGAATTTCGGCTCATTCGATTTTGCTGCCAATGGCTCGCCGTGTGCATCGCGCTTGCATCGATCGAAGGTGTTCAGGCACAGCTGTCGACCACGCGTCCCGGTTCCGGCGAGCCTCGCGTCGGCAGCGGGGTGCCCGCAGAAGTGGACACCATGTACGAACGCGGTCTGGCATATCTGGCGCAGGTTCAAGGCGACGATGGCAACTGGCTGGGGGAGGGAAATCCGGGCATCACCGGCATCTGTCTGATGGCATTTCTGGCCAGTGGAGAGGATCCCAATTTCGGGCGTTACCAACGCATCGTGCGCAATGCCATTCGGGCACTGATTGTGACTCAGGATGCGGATACCGGTTATTTCACCAACAGCATGTACCATCACGGTTTTGCCATGCTCGCCCTTGCCGAGGCTTATGGCGCCTTCGACGAAACCCGCTTGTGGGACGCCGATGACAGCGAGGCCCAGAAACGCTCGATCGCCGAAGCTCTACAGCTCGGCATACAGAGCGCGATCCAGTCCCAGGAGAAAAATCCGTGGGGTGCCTGGCGTTACTCGCCGCAATCGAAGGATGCTGACACTTCGGTTTCGGGGGCGGTGCTGATGGGCATGTTGGCGGCTCGCAATGCCGGCATCGAAGTGCCGGATGCAGCGATCGAAACGGCATTGACCTACTTCCGAAAGAATACCGCTGAATCAGGTATGGTCGCCTACAGTGGCTTCGGCGGCATGGGCGAGTCGATGAACCGGTCTTCGATCGCGACACTGATTTACTCGGTCGGCAGGAAGCGCGAGTGGGATGAGTTCGGTGCGACGCTGAAATACATTTCGGAAAATCTCGAACACGTTGAACAGAGTCACCCTAACTACTTCCGTTACTACATGGCGCAGGCCCTGTTCCAGGGCAACTTCGAGGCGTGGCAGAAATGGAACGGGGAGATCATTCGCCAGTTGAAAAACGAACAGCAGAACGACGGCTCGTTCGTCGGCACTCAGGGCCCCGAGTACGGCACCGCCATGTCGCTGTTGGCACTGGCGTTGAATTATCGATTTTTGCCAATCTATGAACGCTAGTTCACTCAGGATTGCAGCGGTTCTCGGACTGATCGGGGGATATTGGCCGCAAGCTTTGGTGGCGCAGGAGGACGCCAGCGGCAGCGCCGGGCAGAGCCGGCCGCCAAGCAGCGAGTTATTTCCTGAAGCTGCCGCAGACGATCAGGTGCAGGGCAGGAGTGGTGAGCTTTTCTGGAAAAATGGCGATACCCTGAGGGGGCGGCTCGCTGCCGGCGGGGCCTTGAAGCAGGATGCTCCCGGGCGTCTGATCTGGAAAAGCGAACTCTTTGCCGAGCCGCTTTTGCTCGATCTGAATCGATTGCGTTCGGTGCAATTTGACTTTGATCGAAAACCCGCGGCGGCGTCAGACCGTGGAGCCGCGCCGCACTTTCGCGTGATCACCCGGGAACGCAATTCGATCGACGGTGAGCTCGCGGCGATCGACGCTGAGCACATTTACCTGCGTCGCGCAGGCACTGAAGAACCGATCGCAATCACCCGCGACCGGGTGGTCGAGATAGTCGGTCTCGATTCGCCGGATCTGTTGCTGCACGGCTTTAACCGCGCTGGCACGTGGAGTCACCGCAATAGCAAAGCGCACCACGATAATGGTTGGGACCTCGCGGCGAACGGTCGCTTTGAGTCGAAGCGCTGGCGTGCTCAGGCTCAATTCGATCTGAAGGCTGAGAGCAGCTTTATGGTTGACTTGCAATTGAGCACCAGTGGCCAACGTCCTGATTTTTCCCTGGGTTTGGACGAAACGAGCAAAGGGCTGCGACTGGAAACCTGGCAGGATGAATTGGTGCTCAATTTCGGTGACCTGTTTGCACCGGTAATGACTCTGGATAAGAAAGACCGTGAACTGCATTTGCTGGTCGGCATCGACGCGCGCGCCGGGACGGCGAGAGTTTACACTATCGGAGGCAGGCAACTGGCAATGCTCGATTTCTCGCAGGCGGGAAGTTCCTGGAATGTGCGCGACGCGCTCATCGATCTAAAAAATAAAGGCGCCAATCTCGCCGTCGAACGACTCGTGGTTCGGCGATGGAATCCGAACTCGAAGCAAAGCCAGTCGCCGACCATCTCTGAAGGAGTTCAGCTTGGCGATGGCACCGTGATCACAGGCGATCTGAAAAGTTTGCGCCTCGACGACGGCAAAGCGTTGACGCTCGGTACCGGCATTTCGCGCAGGCGTGTGGCGCTCTCTGAACTGGCTTCGATCACTCTGGCTCGCCCCGTGCGTGTTGGCACACGCCAGACGGGGCTTGGTAAGGGGGACGACGACAGCGTGAGCTTTTCCAATGGTCAGTACCTGTCCGGCGAATTATTGGCGATCAATGAAGGACGGGTCCGGATGCAGGTCGGCTTTTCGGACCGCCCGATCGATCTTTCGCTGGAAGGAGTGCGCGGGCTCAACTTTCGGGATGCAGCAGAGACGCCGATCGGGAATTCCGCGACCGATCATTTGTTCAGCGAAGGCCAACACCTCACCGGTGAGATCGTCGACGGCAGCTCTGTCGGTAAAGTCATCGCCTGGAAATGTGACGGCGCCGAAAACCCTGTCGCGATTCGTGGGGATTCAAACTCGCGGGTAGTGCGTGGCGTGCTGCCGGGCGGGGCAGGTAAGGGGTGGCATCAAGCAGACGACAACCGGGATCGACTGGTGTTGCGATCGAATGAAGTCGTCGCCTGTCGAATCGGGGAAATCGACGAACAGTCGGTGCATTTTTCTCATTCAGTTGCAGCGCGCAAAAGTATTCCACTCGATCAGGTCAGGGCGGTGGAATTTGCCGGTCAGACTGAACGCCGGCAAGGCTTCGACGATCTGCGCTGGCAGGTTTTGTCGGAAGATCCGGCCGCGATGAGTCGCACGGAAAACCGTATTGCCTTCCTGGCATCGAAGAATGGCAAGATCAGCCACGCCAGTGCGCTGGCGGCGCGCGAGGTGAAATTTGATCTGAACTTCGGCAGGAAGGGGCAGGGTGGCGCGATGCGTATGCGCTTGTTCGGCACGTCAGCGGACGATGCCGACGGATGGCTGGAGTTGACCATTCTCGCCTCGGGCAGTCGCGTCTGGGTGACTCGTATCGAACAGGGGCGGCCGTTTATGTTTTCAAACAACGGGCTCGAGGACATCCGTAAGTATCCCTTGCCGGTTTGCTTAAAACTGGTCGACACCCGTGTCGAAGTTTACATCGATGATCAGCTTGCCCTCAGCGAGGAACTCGATCCCGAAACGGCCACGGGTCACGCGTTGCAGTTTTCGGTCGATCCCATGTCGGTTCGCTACGGCGGTCCGCAGTCGGTGTTCATCATCTCCGACCTGGAAGTGATCCGTGAAAATGGCAGTCACCAAGACCTGCAAGTGAGTGCTCAAGCTCAACACGAAGCGCTGACCGTGCCCCGGTTTCGACGGAATAACCCGCAGCGACATGTGCTGATCGCCGGCAATGGCGACCTGCTCCGCGGTCATTTGATCGGCGCCAGTGCATCGGAGATCAGTTTTCGCTCCCGGCTGGAAGAAGTCCGGTTGCCGCGCCATCGAATAGCCGGTGCGATCTGGCTGGATGAAATGGCGGACGACGGTGACGCCGAAGAGGCGCTTCAGATCGAGGACAACATCGAGGCATCGCCCCGGGAGAACGAGCTGCAGGTGATACTCAACGATGGTAGCCGGATCGAATTGCTCGCCCGGCAATTGAATCATGAGTTTTTGAGCGGCGATTCGCGACGACTGGGCGCCTGCCGGATTCCGCTGGCTGACGTCAGGGAACTGCGCACCGCTGGATTCACGGCACTGGACCTGAGTGCAAACGGGAAAATGGCTTACGCAGATTGGCAGTTGGCGGCGGCGCAGGAACCCGAGCTTCCTTCAGAAGGTGCGGACGATGTCGCGAACGGCGCTGCGCATCAACTGGTTGGCAGCGAAGCCGGGGCCGTGCAGTTACCACTTCTGGCCGGCGGTGAATTCGATCTGGCCGGGGCTCGAGGCAATATCATCGTGTTGGATTTCTGGGCAACCTGGTGTGGCCCCTGCGTGAAAGCCATTCCCGAATACCTCGATGTGATCAGTGGGTTCGACTCCAGGCGCGTGCAGTTTGTCGGCATCAACCAAAGTGAATCTGCGCAAGTGATTGCCGGGTTCTTGAAGCGCCGCGACTGGAAACTGAACGTCGCGCTCGATCAGGACGGCCGTGTCGGTGCCAGTTATGGCGTTACCGGAATACCGCACACCGTCGTGGTCGACGGCGAGGGCAAGATCGCCTGGGTTCACACCGGCTACACGCCGAACGGTGCGGCGGCGCTGAAGCAGGTGATCGAGGGCTTGTTGGCGGAGTAGGCGCACCGATGTGAGCGTGCGCAGGGCCACTCGCCTGCGCTCGCAGCCACCCTGAACCTGTATCAGCTAGTCCTTTTTCGAGGCAGCCTTTTTCTTGGCGGTCTTCTTGGTTGCCGCTTTTTTGGTCGCCGTAGTTTTCTTGGCGGCAGCCTTTTTCTTCGGCTCGCGCGGTGGGAATTCCCAATTCAGGATCCGTCGACCTTTCGGGTTACAGCTCAGACGAGCTTTGAACGGACGACCTTTTTTCGAAATCCAGGTTTCGATCAGGTCAGTTTTGCCTTCTTCGAAGAATTTTTTGGCCTGCTCCGGTGTGATCTCGACCTTGCACATCTCGCGCGACAGGCGGCCTTTGCAGCCGTCGCCGAGCACACGGGTGTCGCAGACGTAGGAGACCGGTGTGGCGTGGATCTGACCTTTGTCGCAGACCGGGCATTTGCAGAGAATGTGTTCGCCGGTTTTGACGACTTCCTCCTCGGTTTCTTCGGCTTCGGTTTTTTCGAAAATGAAGTTGGCCTTGAGCTTGCCCTTGTCGTCCTCCTTGAGTTCGACCGCGGCATCGAAGGGTTTTTTGAAGCGGCTGACGAAATCAGTGAGTGGGCCGACGAATTTCTTGGTCAGCAGTTCGATGGCTTCCTTTTCGCTGAACGGGCGTGTAGCGAGCACTTTGGGAAGTGTGAACTTGCACTCGGGATTGGTGCACTTGATGCGACCTTCGTCCTGGCCGAGATCTTCGGCACCACAGGCCGGACACGGTGCGGGGAAGCGCGGATATTCTTTTTCCAGAGCAGCAGAGGCGTAGGCTTTGGCGGTGCTGACCACATTGTCGGTCAGCTCCTTGACCTCGTTCATGAAGGTCGGGCGATCGAGTTTGCCCTGCTCCATCTGCTTGAGCTTGTATTCCCATTCGCCGGTCATTTCCGGGCTGGCGAGAATATCAATCTCCATGTTGTTGAGCTGATCGATGAGCCGCAGGCCACGATTGTTGACGTAGAACTCCCGGCCGTCGCGACTCAGATACTGATCCTTGATCAGACCTTCAATGATCGATGCGCGGGTCGCCGGAGTGCCGAGACCACGTTCGCTCATGGCGTCGCGCAGTTCTTCGTCGTCGACGCGTTTACCGGCCGTTTCCATGGCGGACAGCAGCGTGGCTTCGTTGTAGCGGGCCGGCGGACGGGTTTCTTTCTCAAGCGCTTCGACTGATTTAGTCAGGGCGGATTCGCCTTCGCTAACCGGAACCAGGGTCTTGTCGTCTTTGTTGTCGCTGGCTTCGGCGCTACCGGCGGCGGTTTTACCGTAGACTTCAAGCCAGCCGGGAACGACCAGCACTTTACCGTCAGTCTTAAAGGCATCCTCACCGATACGGCTGATGCGATTGGTCAGCTGAAACTCGGCTTGCGGGTAGAAGGTCGCGACAAAACGTCGGGTGACCATATCGTAAAGCTTCTGCTCGGCCTCGTCGAGGCGCGCCGGGATCTGACCGGTGGGAATAATCGCAAAGTGATCGCTGACTTTAGCGCCATTAAAAATGCGTTTATTGCTGCCCTTGATCCACTCCTGAGAAACAACTTTGTTGGCGTAACCGGGGATATTCGAAACCGTCGACTCGGTAGCGGCGGCGATGTTTTTCATCGTGCCGATGGTGGTGCCGACGTAGTCATCGGGCAGATACTTCGAGTCCGTTCTTGGATAGGTGAGCGCTTTGTGACGCTCGTAGAGAGACTGGGCAAGTTGCAGGGTGCGCCGGGCACTGAAGCCGAAACGACCGTTGGCTTCACGCTGCAGGCTGGTCAGATCGTAGAGGCCGGGAGGGGTCTGTTTACTGGGCTTTTTCTTTTCCTCGACGACGGCGGTCTTGCCTTCGCAGCGCGAGACGATGGCGTCAGCCGCTGCCTTTTCCCAAAGGCGCTCGGCGCGGCCGTGCGGCTTGTCTTCGCTCTTCTTAAAGCTCTCATTGAACCAACGGCCGAGGTATTCACCGGCGCTGACCCCGAAGGTGCCGTGGACTTCGTAATAAGTTTCGGCGGTAAATGCAGCGATGTCTTTCTCACGTTCAGCGAGCAGGGCGAGGGTCGGCGTTTGCACACGACCGACCGGCGTTTTGTTAAAGCCGCCGTATTTCGAGTTGAAGGCGGTCATCGCCCGGGTCGAGTTGATGCCGACCAGCCAATCGCTTTCCGAGCGGCACACTGCGGCATTGGTGAGCGGCACCATGCTGGCTTCGTCACGCAGATCACCGAACGCATCGAGGATCGACTGATTGGTCATCGACTGCATCCACAGGCGGCGGGTCGGCAACTCGATACCCGAGTACTGCATGATGTAGCGAAAGATCAGCTCACCCTCACGACCGGCATCACAAGCGTTAATGACTTCGGTGACGTCCTTGCGCTTCATCAGGCGGATCAGCAAATTCAGCCGCGCCTTGGAGCCATCGATCGGCTCAAGAATAAACTTATCCGGAATCACCGGCAGCGCTTCGAATTTCCACGGCAGGGTCTTGCCATCAGCGGTCATCGGCAACTGTTGCTGCACCAGATGACCGATCGCTGACGAGATGATGTAGCGATCGTTTTCGAAGTAATCCTTCTTGTTTTCGAACGAGCCGACGTCCGGCAGCTTCGCCAATACACGCGCCAGATCGTTGGCGACACTAGGTTTCTCGGCGATGATCAGGGACTTGGACATGATGTAGTTTCGGAAATTAGAGTGTCGACCGGGAATCGACTGACGGTGGGATTTTTGATGCAACACGAGGTTGCGGCTTTAAAGGGGGTGGGGCGGAAACAGTGCTTCGTCAAATGAGTTTAGCGAAATATTTTCCGGGAAACTGTTTTATAAGGCGTTTCATTTCGAGCTGTAAAAGCACCACAGACACCGTATGGCCGGGCAGTTGGCAGCGTTCGGTGATGGTCTCAATCTGAGTCTCGGAGGGATCGGTCGCGGACAGCACGGCGAGCTCTTCGGGACTGAGTTGCAGTCCACTCCGGTCATCCGCAGGTTCGGTTTCGTCGTCGAAATCGAGGCCGGCCTGACGCGGTTCGGGTGGCAAAAGGGCATCGAGATCTTCGAGAATATCACCCGAGTGGATGACCAGTTTCGCGCCTTGCTGAATGAGGTGATTGCAACCGCACGACGTGTCGCGATCGATCGGACCGGGCACGGCGTAGACGGATCGCCCCTGTTCGAGCGCCTGGTTGGCAGTGATCAAAGAGCCCGAACGCGTCGGCGCTTCGGCGACCAGCAGGCCTTCGGACATGCCACTGACGATGCGGTTACGCAGCGGAAAGGACTGACGGTCCGGAACGTAAAGCACCGGAAACTCGGAAATGACCGCACCTTTACCGGTGGAAATAATACGCTCGGCGAGCACCCGGTTCTCCGGCGGATAGACGTTGCCGACGCCGCTGCCGAGCACGGCGATGGTGCGCCCCTCAGCGGCCAGTGCCGCCTCATGAGCGGCAGTGTCGATGCCGCGCGCCAATCCCGAGACAATCGTCAATCCGGCGTGAGCGAGTTGAAAGCTGAGCTTGCGAGCCGCCTCACGTCCGTAGTGGGTGCAACGTCGCGAGCCGACGACGCCGATGGCTCGCCGGTCCCGGGGCTCAATTTCTCCGCACACGTAGAGCAGAAACGGCGGATCGTGAATATTGCGCAGCAAGGGCGGGTAGTTATCATCATCGAGCGTGAGCAGCGTGACGTCGTGCTCCGCAATACGGCGCTTCTCCTCCTCGAGATCGATGTGATCTTGCCACGACGAAATCTGATCGGCCATCTCCGCACCGATGCCTTCGACGCGACGCAGGTCGCTGCGTGAGGCCGCCAGCACCCGCTCCGGCGAATCGAACACTTCAAGCAAACGCCGCACCCGCACCGGCCCGATTTTGGGCAGGAGGTTGAGTGCGAGATAAGCTTCAGTGGAGGTCACTTCGTTCGGCCCAAGGCTGAAGGTGGAAGGATTAAGGCTTAGTTTCTCAGGCTGCTGAGAGCGGATCGGAGATCTTCCTGTGTCATGGTGTCGCTGACGAAGGCGTCGCCGAGCGAGCGGAGAAGGACGAACCGGATGGCGCCTTCTTCGAATTTTTTGTCGCGTTGCATGGCGCCGATGACGGTGGCTTCGTCGATGTCGGCAGGCAGGGTGGTTGGCAGCTGGTAGCTTTCCAGGAGGGCGATGAGGCGGTCGCAATCGGTTTGAGTGAGGCCGGAATGTTCGACCGACAGTCGAGCCGCGGCGACGAGGCCCAGGCTGATAGCTTCGCCGTGCAGCAGCGCGCCGTAACCGGCGGCGTTTTCGATGCCGTGGCCGAGGGTATGTCCAAAGTTGAGTAGCGCCCGGGTGCCGGCGGTTTCGCGTTCGTCAGTTTCGACAACATCAGCTTTGATGGCGACATTGCGCGCGATCAGTGGCGCCAGTTCGTCGCGGCTCAAACCTTGCGATTCGATGACTTCAAACATGGCGGCGTCGCGAATTGCCGCGTGCTTGATGACCTCAGCGAAGCCCTGGTTGTATTCACGGTCGCGCAGGGTGCGCAACGTGGCGGTGTCAGCGATGACCAATCGTGGCTGATGAAAGGCGCCGAGCAGGTTTTTGCCTTCCGGAGTGTTAACGCCGGTCTTGCCGCCAACCGAACTGTCGACCTGGGAAACGACCGTGGTCGGAATCTGCACGAAGGGAATACCGCGTTGAAAAATCGCTGCCGCAAAGCCGGCCAGATCACCGATGACGCCGCCACCGAGAGCGACCACGAAACTTTTGCGATCGAGTCCGGCCTGCAACATTTCGCGGCAAACGCCGGTGGCCACCTCCATCGACTTCGAGGCTTCGCCACTCGGCACGGTAATGGTGGTGACCTCATAGCCGGCGTCGTCGAGTGCCAGATAGACGTCGGGGCCATGCAGGGCGGAAACTGATTGGTCAGAGATCAGAGCGCAACGCCTGCCGAGCGGGCCGCAGGCTGTCAGGAATTCCCCGAGACGGCTGAGGATACCTTCGCCGACCTGAACGTCGTAGCTGCGTTCGCCAAGATCGAGATGAACGGTGTGGGTGCCTTCGTTGTGTTGAATGGTGGGCATTTAGAAAGGGGGCGTGGCTTAGGGCGGGTAACAGGTGAACGTTGAAATGATAGATGTAGCGGAATTTGTCAAAATTTCGCCGCTCGTCGTTCGGCCAAGGCACTGGCGAAATTTTGACAAATTCCGTTACGGGTGCCCGGTGCAACGATAGCCTGTTGATCGATCATATCTATTTTTACAGTCGACTGGTGTGAATCTGCTCAGCGAGATGGAGAGCTACAGACTTTGCGTTGGCGTGATCGTCGAGGCAAACGCTTTGCAGAGCTTTCTCACGGCGAAACCAGGTGCCCTGGCGTTTTGCGTAGCGTCGGGTCGCCTGCTGGATCGCGGCAATCGCTTCCGGTTCAGTCAGGTCGCCGGCGAGCAGGGCGCGAACTTCACGGATGCCGATAGCGCGACCAGCCGTTTCAGACAGGTCGCCGAGCGCGCGAATTTCATCGACCAGGCCGGCAGCGAACATGGTGTGGGTACGCTGATCGATGCGTTGCTTGAGCAGGTCGCGGTCGCGGGTCAGGTGAAAGCCGGTCAGGTCGGGCGTATCACGCTGCCATTGCTTTTTAAGATCGGATGCGCGCTGACCGGCAAGCAGGGCGATCTCGAGATTGCGGCTGACGTAGCGACGGTTCTTTAAATTAGTAGCAGCGGCCCCCTCGGGGTCGATGCTTGCGAGCCAGTTACAGAGCTCACTGAGTTCGAGGTTTTCGAGGGCTTCGCGCAGATCCGGATCGCCCTTCGGTGTCGGGGCGAGTCCATGAGTCAGCGCTTTGATGTAAAGGCCGCTGCCGCCGACCACGATCGGGTGTTTTCCCCGCGAGCGAATCGCGGCGATGACAGGTTCGGCCATTGCGGCATAGCGGACCGCATCGAAGGATTCACCCGGATCGAGACAGGCAAAAAGATGATGTGGCACCTCGGCCCGTTCAGCCTGACCGGGTATCGCCGCGACGATCTCGAAGCCGCGATAAATCTGATAGGCGTCGCCGTTGACGATCTCGCCATCGATGAGCTTGGCCAGTTCAATGGCGACGTCGCTCTTGCCGGTGCCGGTAGCACCCGTCAGGTAGATTGTTTCAGGCTCGGGGTTCACGTCGGATTGCGGCGGACACAAAAAGGGACGGCTGCAAACAGCCGTCCCTTAAATCATTTATCGTGTGAGGCGGTTCACTCGGCAGGTTTTTCGTCCGTGTTTTCGCTGAGTGCCTGCTCCGCTTCGACAGCGGTTTCTTCGGCCTGCCCGGCAGCAGCTTCCGTCTCGCTGGCCGGAGGTTGCTCGTCGGATGGCTCCGGTGTCGCGGCCGCATCGTTGTCGGCGTTATCAGGACGGGACTCGACCGGGCCGTCGCTCTTGGCACCGGTGACGACCAGTTTGCGACCCATGAAGTCTTTATCGTGCAGGATTTCGACGGCGCGCTTGGCTTCGTCAACGCTACCCATTTCGACAAAGGCGAAGCCTTTTGATTGCTGATTGCGTTGATTGGTGACGATCTCGGCGCTGACCACGTGACCGAAGCCCTTGAACAGATCGTTGAGATCTTCTTCAGTGACTTCATAGATCAGGTTGCCGACGTAGAGGCGACCCGAGGTCACTTCGACGATGCGCGGTTCACGCTTGGCGCGCGGCTGACGATCATCGCCGCTGCGGGATTCCGAGGATGACGCGCGATCGTCTCTGCGCTCGCGGTCACGGCGGGGACCTCTGCCACCACCACCTTCACGGCCGCCTTCGCGATCACCGCCGCCGCTACGACGGCTGCGCTTGCGCTTGGGACGGTCACCGCCTTCACGGGGCGGGCGACTCGACGACGAACGGTTGTCCCGATCTCCGCGGCTGGTTGATTCTTTCTCCGGCGCAGCATCGCTGTCACCGGGGCGCTTGCGCGGGGTCTGGATCGGACGTCCGGTGCCTTTGTTGCTGGCCGAGCCGTCATCGCCGGTGAAAAAGCCGACGATCTTCTGGAACAATCCCTTCTTCTTGGGCGGCTCCTGCTTCTTGCGGGGGCTCTTGCCGCCGCCTGATCCGCTGCCGGGACGATAACTGTCGTCGTCGGAGCGGGAGTTCCGGCGACGATTGCCGCCACCGCCGCCACTTCCGCTGTTGTTGCGATTTCTACTGCGGTTACGGTTCTGTCCGCTGCCGCCACGGCGATTGCGACGATTGCCATCGCCGCCTGATCTTTGGCCGCTGTCGCGACCGCTTTCTGAGGATGAGTCCATTAATAAACGTTGGGTTGGTGAACCGTGCGACTTGAGTCGTCGTTCCGATTCGATTGGTCTGAGCGGAGCATTCCGCTGCCGGTTGTGGCTTCAGTGTTGCCACATAGGTGGGGCGCTTGGCGGTAGTGTCCTCTTTCTCTGCGAGATCGAGAGGATCTGAGTCAATTGTTGTGATCAATTGACGTCGCCGTGAACCGCTGCCGACCAAAGTCCGCAGCGTGCAAATGCTCCTGTGAAAAACGCGAAGTCCGAACACCACGAATGAAGCCAACAAACTCACGTCGAGTTGGTTTTGAAAGCCTGATATTGAGCCGTCCACGACGGCATGGTGATGATTTGAGTCCATCCGGTACTCTGCGAAGCGCTATACTAAGGCAGGTCGGCAACTCGGCAAGCGCGAGTTTTAAACGCCGGAACTCCTTGGGCAGGAGCGGCATGGAGAGCATCGAGGGATGCGTTCTCAACGCGGAAACCAAGGATTGCGGGCGTACCGGCGGTGGGAATCGAACCCACACTCCCGAAGGAACACGATTTTGAATCGTGCGCGTCTACCAATTCCGCCACACCGGCGTACGCTCGCAGTCGCAAGGCTGGGAAGGTAGCGGTCTACTCACGGAATACAAGCGCAGAGCAGGCCAGTTGCAAAAAAAAAGAAGTGAGCGGCGGGCGCCACTACTGATCCTTACGCAGCGCTTTCGGTGGATCGAGGATTTCCTTGAGCAGGATCGCCTGACGGATCGTCGTCCGGTCGCGCAGCATTTTCCGCAGGGCGCTCGGATCGCGGGTTTCGCGGCCGCGGGCTTTCAGGGTGTAGGAATCCTTAGGGCGCAGCAGCCCCTCCTGCTTCTTTGCGACAACAGGCTTTGCCTCCGCGCTCCGCCTGGGCTTTTCAGCGGCACGCTGCTGCTTCTGCTGACGCAGGGCTTCGCGTTCATCGCGAGTCAAAAGATCGTCGGGATCGACCGTCGCCGCGACGGTGGTTTCTTCGTCGGGGAGCGGAATACCCAGCGCCTGATAGGTGGCGCGCAGGGCTGCCTGAGTGCGCTCTTTCTGACTCATCACCGGAGGGGCCGGGGACGAGTCGGCAGGTGCCGTCGAGGAAGCGGGGGACGAGGGATGGCGACGCTGCTGAAGCTGTCGGCTTTTATCGCGCTGAACCGCCTGAAATCTGGCGATGGCCTCTTTTATCCGTCCCACCACCCAGGACACGAACGCGATGAATACCAGCGCGGCGTAAAAGAACACGTTGCCGTCGTCGGCCGCCAGCAGGGGGGCCGTAAGTTGCAGCGTGGTGTCTTGCATGGCGCCGGGTGATCAAATAGTCAGCTCGGACGGGGCGGGGGACGTTCGCAATGAGATGAAAGCCGCCCGCTTTATCCTTGGCCCGACTTACCGGTCGGTGGGGTCTTCGTTTTTATCGTCGGCAATGCTTTCACGCATGCTGGTGTCGGCGACTACGTTCTGATAGCGGGCAAAGTCCATGATGCCGAGATTGCCATTGCGGAAGGCTTCGGCCATGGCGCGCGGCACTTCGGCTTCGGCTTCGACCACCTTGGCGCGCATCTCCTGGGTGCGGGCGGCCATTTCCTGCTCGGTGGCGACCGCGGCAGCGCGGCGGACTTCGGCCTTGGCCTGAGCGACGTGCTTGTCGGCTTCGGCCTGCTCAGTCTGCAACTTGGCACCGACGTTTTCGCCGACGTCGACATCGGCGATATCGATAGAGAGAATCTCGAAAGCGGTGTTGGCGTCGAGGCCTTTGTTGAGGATCTGCTTGGAAATGTAATCGGGGTTTTCGAGGACCGCCTTGTAGGACTCGGAGGAACCGATCGAGGTGACAATGCCCTCGCCGACACGGGCGATAATAGTTTCCTCAGTGGCACCACCGACGAAGCGGTCGAGCGCGGTGCGCACGGTGACCCGGGCGCGGGCACGGACAGAAATACCGTCTTTGGCGACCGCATCGATGTAACGGGTACTGCCGCCCTGGCCCTGTGCAGGGCAGTCGATGACGGCGGGATTGATGGAAGTGCGCACAGCTTCAAGCACGGTTTTGCTGGTGCCTTTGACGGCGAGATCGATGGCGACGGCGCGATCGTAGCTGAGCGGGATGGCGGCTTTGTCGGCGGCGATCATGGCCAGGACGACGTGGTCGACGCTACCGCCGGCGAGGTAATGGGCCTCGAGTTGGTCGGTGTCGAATTCCAGTCCGGCTTTGGCAGCGGTGATGCGGCTGTCGACGATCAATGCCGGCGGTACTTTGCGCAGCCACATGGCAATCAG
Organism: uncultured bacterium; assembly: GCA_965367965.1. Classification (GTDB taxonomy): domain Bacteria; phylum Verrucomicrobiota; class Verrucomicrobiia; order Verrucomicrobiales; family DEV007; genus JBBKXR01. The sequence goes on from CBDULB010000076.1 coordinate 27,462, forward strand.
GTTGAGCATGCCAACCGGGGCGTTGGCCACCCGGGCTCTGATCCAGATGCCGATAAATCGCCCGACGATGAGAACGAACATCAGGGCGAAGATTACAATGAGAGCGATAATGGCGATTTTCATAATGAAGTAGCGGCAGGTGCAGGGTCGGGCGCATGATGAAATGACGTCAGCCGACCGAGTGCACGTATCGTGTGGTTAAACTCGAATACGAGCTTAACAGAGCGTCGATCAGTTGAAACCGAAATCGCTCCGCTAAAGCGACTTTTTCGCGTCAGCTCAGAACCACGACAAGGCGAAGCATGAACTCGACCTGAAAAGGTTACCGGGCTGCGCGACACTCAGGTCGTGCAGCCGCCCCGGCAGCGCCAGATGCAGATTCAGGCCCGCTCGACGTCCGGGCTTTGCGGATTGGGATCGGCTCTCGCTCGTCCACAGGGAACCACAGGAGTGTGGTTCTTCCTTGAGGACTAACCGCCGACAATCCGTGGCGGCTGTCAGCTAAATCCCGATCGGTGTATGGCGCATCGGCAGAGGCTCGAAGTCGGCAGGCACACCGGGGAAATTTTCCTGAATGAAGCGATCCCAGCCGCTGCGGGTCTCCTCGGAGACGAGCTCGCTCATTTCATCCATGCACGGCGAGCAAATGCGATTCACTTCCGCCATTTGTTCCCCCATGCAAATCGCGGCGACACCGTATTCCTGCGGGGCGCCTACCACTGAAGGGGCCTCCGGACGATCACAGTAGGCACACTCTTGGTAGCCTTCGACTTCACGCAGGCGGCTGAACTGAAACTCGAACATCGCATCACGCGATTCGGCAGAGGACTCCTCCGCCTTTTTCTGCAGGCAGGGATCGCACAGGGCGTATTCGAAGATAGCCTG
>CBDULB010000077.1:0-28237 GCA_965367965.1 uncultured bacterium
CCCCTCTTCACTGAGTCCACCACCGCCCTGCTCACCGCGTCCACTCGAGCCGCCGCTCTCACTGACCTGCTGAGCTTCTTGAAGCGCCCGTTCCATTGGTCCGCCCGGCACGATCCGGGTGATCGCAAACACCAGCAAAGTGATCCCGAACAAGGTCGGAATCAAAAGCAACAGACGTCGAAGGATGTAGTCGCGCATCAGTGAATCGAGAGAACAAAAAATCGGCAGCGAACAACGCTGTCGAACACCGCCAAAGCTCAGGTGAAAAGGCTCACCATTCAACCCCCGATTTCACGTCCGGTCCAAACCTCCCCTCACTCGGCGCCCGCCTTTGCAAACCGGGTAGCTGCGAGCGTCAGCGAGTGGCCCATTGCGTTGACGGGAACTGCGCCCCCCCTACCAAAACCGTCCTGATGCCCACGCGCTCACGAACCGCAGCACCCCCATCCTCTGGACGATCCGTAGCCGCCATTGTCAAAAGGTGGATCTTGCGTTGATGAGGGTGGCGTTCGCCTGCGAACTTTCCGCCATACACGACCTTGCAAATCCCCGTGAACCGGAAAACACTATGCCCGTGCCGCGCCAACCCTCCAGCCAGTCCCGATCCCGGTGGGTTCCCCTCGTGCTGACACTGTTGACACTCCTCGTCACTTCCTGCGACCGCACCGATCCGGTCACAGTTGCCACCGGGCAGAAGATCTTCCTGCTCGGCAACGGCGCCGAACCGCGCGCCCTCGACCCGCATCTGATCCAGTCGGTCGGCGACAGCAACATCATGCGTGCCCTGTTTGAGGGACTGACCGCCTACCATGTATCCGATGACACTATCCACGAGCCCGGTGTCGCTGAGCGCTGGGAGCCAAACGCCGACTTTACTCAGTGGACCTTCTTCCTGCGCGACGATGCGAAATGGTCAAACGGCGATCCAGTCACGGCCGGCGATTTCGTCTACGCCTACAACCGTATCCTGCACCCCGACATGGGCGCCCCGTATGCATCGATGCTTTATTTCCTGAAGGACGCCAAGGAGTTCAACGAAGGCACCATCCCTGCCGACCAGTTTGATAAAGTCGGAGTCAAAGCCGTCGACGACCGGACCCTCGTCTTCGATCTGGTCGACCCGACACCGTATTTCCCCGATGTCGTCAAGCACGCCACCTACTTTCCACTGCACCGGGCAACCATCGAAAAGTTCGGTAAAATGACCGACCAGTACAGCCTTTGGCAACAGCCCGGCAATCATATCGGCAACGGCCCTTTCCAACTCAAAACCTGGCGCATCAACGACCGCGTCGAAGTCGAACGCAACCCGCACTACTGGGACAACAAGACCACCAGACTGAACGGCATCGTGTTTCTTCCCTACGACAATAACTTCACCGAAGAGCGCGCTTTCCGCGACGGCCTGCTGCACAAGACTTACATCATTCCGCCCGACCTGATCGACTACCACAAGGAGCACAATCCGGAACTGACCCACACCGACACCTACGCCGGCTCCTATTTTTTCCGCTGCAACGTTACCAAAGCGCCGCTCGACAACAAAATGCTGCGCAAGGCCCTCGCCTTCGCCATCGATCGCGAGACCCTGGTAAAATACGTTACGCGCGGTGGTCAACAACCCGCCTACGCCTTCACCCCGCCCGCTGAGTCCGGCTATCAACCACCTCAAGGCCTGGTCGAGTTCGATCCTGCCAAAGCCAAAAGATTTCTCACCGAAGCCGGATACAGCAATGGCAGCGAGGTGCCGCCGTTCACCATTTTCATCAATACCTCCGAGCAGCATAAGGACATCGCCTCGGCCATTCAGGACATGTGGAAAAAACACCTCGGCCTGGAGTCGGTCACCATCCAGAATCAGGAGTGGAAAGTCTTTCAGAAAACCGTCACTGACCTCGGCTACCAGGTCGCACGCGCCGGCTGGATCGCCGATTACGTCGACCCGACCACCTTCCTCAATATGTGGAACGGCACCGACTCCAACAACAACACCGGCTGGTCCAACCCGCGCTACGAAGCCCTGCTCAAAGAAGCTGCCGGTCTCAGCGACACCAACGCCCGCTACGAAAAACTCCGTCAGGCTGAAACCATTCTCATGGAAGAGCTGCCGGTTCTGCCGATCTACTGGTATACCCAAACCTATCTGCTGGACCTTTCGGTAAAAAATTGGCACCCGCTCCTGCTCGACAACCACCCTTACAAACACATCGACCTTCGATCAGGAGATAGGAGTTCGGAGGTAGGAGATCGTCAGTAGCACCGACTCCTACCTCCCGACTCCGAACTCCTACCTCCTTTTTCAAGTCCCCTTGAAAACCATCCGTTATATCCTGTCCCGCCTCGGACAGTCGCTGTTCACGCTGTTCTGCATCGTGACCATCACCTTTTTCATGATTCGGCTCGCCCCCGGCAGCCCGTTTCAGGATGACAAAGCCATCGAGCCGCACATCCTCGAGAAAATGCGTGAGTACTACGGTTTCGACAAACCGCTGCACATTCAGTACTTCCAATACCTTGGCAATTTTCTTCAGGGCGACCTGGGCCCTTCGACCGGCAACAAAGGCTTCACCGTCAACGACGTCATTTCCCAGGGTTGGCCGGTGTCCGCTACCATCGGCCTGCTCGGACTGGCCATCGCCCTGCTGTTCGGCATTCCCATCGGCGTCTATGCCGCCGCCCACCGCAACACCGGCATCGACTACGGACTCATGGGTATCGCCATGATCGGCATCTGTCTGCCGACTTTCGTCATCGGTCCGCTGCTCGCCGTCAGCCTCGGTTTGAAACTCGACTGGTTCGACGTCGCCGGCTGGACCAACTCCAGCGCGTGGATGCTCGCCTCGCTTACCCTCGGTCTTTATTACGCCGCCTACATCGCCCGCCTGACTCGCGGCAGCATGCTCGACCAGCTCGGTCAGGATTTTGTGCGCACCGCCCGCGCCAAAGGAGTTTCGGAAAACAAAATCCTCTTCAAACACGCCTTTCGCGGCGGCATCACCCCGGTCATCGCCTACCTCGGACCGGCACTTGCCTCACTGTTCGGCGGCACCTTCGTCGTCGAAACCATCTTCGGCCTGCCCGGTCTCGGTCAACATTTCATCAAAGCTTCCACCAACCGCGACTACGCCCTCATCCTCGGCACCGTGGTCGTTTTCGCCTCGCTTATCATCCTCATGAATTTCCTCTCCGATATCATGCAGGCCTGGCTCGACCCCCGTCGCAAATCCACCAGCGCCACCGCCGAAACCTGAAGAGAAAGCAGGATGGATCTCCTGATCCACCCCCGGTGCATTGATCTGCTCTCAGTCCCTCCCTCTCTCCCCCCTCCGTCACGCCCCAAATGCCCACCGCATCCGCACAACCCGGCACCACCGCTACCGCCCCGGTCGCCGCTGAACAAGGCAGCTCGCTGTGGCGCGATGCCTGGCATCGCCTGCGCAAAAACAAGCTGGCGATGTTCAGCCTGTGGTTCACCCTCAGCATCGTAATATTGTGCTTCCTCGGCCCGTCGCTGCTGCCGATCTCCGATCCGAACATCACCCACCCGGAGATTCGCTCGCTCGCCCCCTTCGCCACCGGCACCGCTCAGAACGGCAACGAAATTTTCTTTCTGCTCGGCAGCGACAACCTCGGGCGCGACATCTTCTCGCGCATCCTCCACGGTGGCCGCGTGTCCCTGTTCGTCGGCTTTCTCGCCACCGCGGTATCGCTGACCATCGGCATCGTCTTCGGTGCCATCGCCGGTTACGCCGGAGGACGCACGGACAGCATCATGATGCGTTTCGTCGATATCCTCTACGCGCTGCCGTTCGTCATCATGGTCATCATTCTGACCACCTTCTTCGGCAACAAACTGTGGCTGCTGTTTCTCGCCATCGGCGCCGTCGAATGGCTGACCATGTCGCGCATCGTGCGCGGCCAGGTGATGTCGCTGAAAAAACAGGAATTCATCGACGCCGCCGTCTCACTCGGTCACAGCCACCGGCGCATCATCTTCCGCCACCTTATCCCCAACACCCTCGGCCCGGTCATCGTCTACGCCACCCTCACCGTCCCTGCCGTCATGCGCCTAGAAGCCATCCTCAGCTTCATCGGCCTCGGCGTTCAACCACCCAACGCCAGCTGGGGCAGCCTTATCAAAGAAGGCTCCGATCGAATGATCAGCGACCCCTCCCTGCTCATCTATCCCTCGATCGCCTTCGCCCTGACCCTGTTCTGCCTCAATTTCCTCGGCGACGGCCTGCGCGACGCCCTCGACCCAAAAACTTCGAAAGACTGACCACCGATCTATCCACTGAGGTTTACCGCAGATTATGCTGATTTTCGCAGATTTTTTCATGCCAGAGGACTTCCATTTCGAGCAGGAGACCCATGAGATTATTGGCTGAGCGATGGAAGTTCACCGAGAACCTGGCCAAGGACTCCACGAGAAACCCTGCGAAAATGCTTTAGTGATTGAGCCCGGACTTCGCAGCATCTCTTTGCAACAACAGCCCAGCTTTGACATCGAGTATAAAGGCCAAAAAGTCGGCAAGTACATCCCTGATCTCATCGCTCTTAGCAAAATTGTCATCGACACCAAATCCATTCCCAGAATCACCGATCACGAAGTGGGCCAGATGCTAACCTACCTGCGTGTTACCCAACTTCCCATCGCCCTCATCATCAATTTCGCCTATAAAGACCTCGAATGGAGAAGAATCGTCCTCTCCAGAAAACAAAAACAAATTTTCCGGCAGTCATCCATCAGCCGCTAAGAAATCTGCGAAGATCTGGGTAATCTGCGGTAAAAAACAGTAGCCATCCAGCAGCCTGAAATCCCACCATGCCTCTCCTCGACGTAACTGATTTGCGCACCTGGTTTCACACCCGTGACGGCGTGGTGCGCGCCGTCGACGGCGTGTCGTTCAGCGTCGACAAAGGCCAGACAGTTGGCATCGTCGGTGAATCAGGTTCCGGCAAGTCAGTGACCTGCTACTCGCTGCTCAAGCTGATTCCCATGCCGCCCGGAAAAATCGAATCCGGTCGTGCGCTGTTCGACGGCAGGGACCTGCTGTCTCTTCCCGAAAAGGATCTGCGCAAGATCCGCGGTCGACGCATTTCGATGATCTTTCAGGATCCGATGACCTCGCTGAATCCCTACCTGAAGATCAGCACGCAACTCATCGAGCCATTGCTGCTGCACCACCCTGACATCAGCAAAAAGGAGGCCCTGCAACGCGCCGTCGACGAACTCACTGCGGTCGGCATTCCCGAACCGGAGAAGCGCATTCACAGCTATCCGCACGAGTTTTCCGGAGGCATGCGTCAGCGCGTCATGATCGCCATGGCGCTGATCACCCGCCCCGACCTGCTGATCGCCGACGAGCCGACCACCGCACTCGACGTCACAGTCCAGCGCCAGGTGCTCGACCTGATCAAAACCCGCCAGCAGGAGCTGGGCACCGCCGTCATTTTCATCACCCACGACCTCGCCGTGGTCTCCGAAGTCTGCGACCACGTCAACGTCATGTATGCCGGCCGCATCGTTGAATCGGCCCCGACCCGCGAGCTGTTCCGGCAGCCGCTGCATGCCTACACCCGCGCCCTGCAGCGATCCATCCCCGCGCTGCAGACCAAAGGCGCCGACCTTTACACCATCCCCGGCTCACCTCCCGACGTCAGCCGTGAGATCCCCGGCTGCGCCTTCGCCCCGCGCTGCGAAACCACCACCGCCGAACAGTGCCTCAGCGACCACCGCCCGGAGCTCGTTGAGAAATCTCCCGGTCATCTGGTACAAGACTGCCCGGGGTGCCTGGGACCACTACCGTAGGCGGCGGAGTGTTAAGTTTAAAGTGATTAAGTTTTAAGCCCAGTGAACGAGCTCCTACCTCCTAACTCCTAACTCCGACCTCCTGAAAGTGAGCTACCTCGAAATCCACGACCTGCACAAACACTTCTCCCGTCGCCGCGGCCTGTTCGGCGACGTCGAAACCGTGCGCGCCATCGACGGGGTGTCGCTCAGTGTCGAGCGCGGAGAGATTCTCGGCCTGGTCGGCGAATCAGGCTGCGGGAAATCGACGCTCAGCCGCTGCGTCATGCAACTGCAGCCGGTGACCAGTGGCAGCATCGTGCTCGAGGGAGAAAACCTCAGCGCGCTGAACTTTTCCCGCCTGTCGAGTGCTGAACTGCGTCGTCGGCGCATTGAGTTTCAGATGATTTTCCAGGATCCGTATGCCTCACTGAATCCACGCATGACGGTGTTCTCGGCGCTCGCCGAAGCGATCCGAACCCGCCATCCCGATGCCAACGGTGATGCGCTGCGCGTCCGCGTGGTCGAACTGATGGCTAAAGTCGGCCTCGACCCGCGTTCGATGCGCAAATACCCCCACGAGTTCTCCGGGGGGCAGCGGCAGCGCATCGCGATAGCCCGGGCGATCGCTCCGGAGCCGCGATTGATTCTCGCCGACGAACCGGTATCGGCGCTCGACGTGTCGATTCAGTCACAGATTCTCAACCTGATGAGCAAGCTGCGCGCCGAGCTCGGGCTGACCATGATTTTCATCTCTCACGATCTGTCCGTGGTGCGTTACATTGCCGACCGGATCGCGGTCATGCACGATGGCAAGATCGTCGAAGTCGGCGAAGCCAATGCGGTGTTCGAAAATCCGCAGCACGCCTACACGAAAAAGCTGCTCGACGCGATCCCGACGATCGCCACCACGTAGACTCAATCGCCATCGCTCGACGGAACGGGTGGCGGCGGAATACGGGTATCGGGAATGGTCGGATCCTGCAACAACTGGGGCGGGATCGGCGGCAGGGTGCTGCTCGACGCAGCAGCTCCGGGAGGACGCGTCGTCGGCACCGGCTCGCGCTCGACGTTGCGCTCCATCACCGGTGGTGCGGGAGCGGGTGGCACAAAGTTGTTGTCACCCTGCGGAATCGGAATTGTCGACGGCGGCAAAACTTCACTTCGGATCGGCGCCGGACCGGTCGGCGGACCCGGGTCAGTCAACGGTGATGGCGGCGCATCGCCCGTGGTATTTTCAGTGGTATTGACGACCGGTTCCTGCGACGGCGGCGTCAGCGCAGAATCGACCACGGTGGGAAAACCACTGTGGATGTCGTCACGGTAAATCCAAATGGTGCGAAACACCCGCCCGGTATTTGCCGACATGTGAACTTTGCCGACCAGAAGTCCCTCGTCGTTGACCAGATGCAAAATCCAAACCGGTTCGCGTGAATATTCGCGACAACGCAGGGCCATATTTAAACTGTCGAAACCCATCTTTGCCTGCAGGGCCGCGGCCTCGGCGACGGTAAAGGCGCCAACGCTGTCGAGTCTCAACTGTGAATAGTCGATGTAACCGGCCGGCTCTTTGGCGGGATACTGATCTTCGACCGGACCTTCGTCACGAACGTAGCCCAGACCGACGCGATAGCGGTGCAACAGAGTCGGGCTCTGCGCATCGTGGGTAACAATCTCCCATTCCGCAGGTTGCGGCACGCCTTCATAACCCTTCATCGATACCAGATGGGTCAACGCCTGCTCGCCGACGCGGACCGTCAGTTCAGCGAGCGCATCTTTTGAGCTCATCCCGTCACCTTGCGCGTGTACAGGCTGCGGCGAGACAAGAATCGCTGCCGTCACAATCGGCAGAACATGAAGAAGGAACTTGTTTTGCATCTCAACAAAAAGGGAAAGTAAGCGCGGTAAATTCAATCGATGGTCGACAGAACGATACTCCTCCGCGTAGTCAATTCAATTAAGGGTTCAAAGCGATTAAGGCGTAGAGCGGACAAGCAAAGCGCCCGCCCCGCATCCTTGGACGCTCGGCGGGCGAAATGATTCAATCTTTTCCGGAAAATAACCTCAGCGCATCGCCGTGGTCGTGAACGCTGCTGGTCGAAAAACCGGACGCGCGACCGGTGTCACATCCGCGACGGTTCGGGAGCGCGCCAGCATCAGTGATGATGTGGCGTAGCTCTGCTGATAACCGATACCGAAATCCATCGGCTTTACCGGATGCGGTGAATGGTATCGAAAGGCGGCAGCCATGTCCGGCTGATAGTTGTCCTTAAACACATCCAGCGTCGTCACGTAGTTGCCGTAGAGGGCGAGATTCCATCCCCGATTCTGGAAATAGCGATACGGCACGCCCGACGGATCCTGCAGCACAGCAAGACTGCGCGACAGCACTTGATTGCGGACGATCGAAAAATGGCTGTCGTGCATCAGATAAGAGGCGCTTTTAACGAAGGTAACCGGCACGCCACGCGAATTGACGAAGCTGAGCAGGCGTTTATCGGTGGCCAATGTGTCGTTGGAAAGATCCTCGCGGAAGTAGTAGACATCCTTGCGCTGTCCCTGTGGAGTCTGACAGACGATATGCCAGCCGGGTGCCGCATTGCCCGCCGCCCCTCGACCGACGGCTTCACCGGCCGGCGTAAGGTCGATGCCGCGAATGTCAGTGATGACGTGTCCGGTTCGCGCCATGAACACCATCAGCAGCGGCAACGTGCCGCGAAAGCGGGTCGCCTGCAGATCGACGTTCATTTCCCTGGTGATGAAATAGCTGGCGCCGAGGACGGTATCAAGCGAAGCAGAAATACCGCTCAGTCCCTGAGTGAGTTCAGGCGCACTCAATTGGGTCGGATGCGGCAGCGGGTCAGTCCCCTCCAGACCGCACATCACATACTGTTGCGCTCCCGGGAAAAAGGCATCGGCGAACAGGAAGTCGGGGCCCGAGAATGGATAGAAGACGACACCGGGCGCGACCAGATCGGGCATTTCGGTATCCCGCCAGGTTTGCACGCGACCGTAGCGCGTGTTGGCGAAAAAATTCCACAAGTGATCCATCGTTCGCCGGTGACTCTGCCACGCCCCGGTTTCGCGCAGGCTGCGCAGCGGCGAATTAGCCCCTCCGGGCATGCCGGCGAGAAAACGCGCCTGATCGTTGAGCCGGTCGTATTCGTACGGGCCAACCGCCATCGATCCGCCGGCGGGAACGTTGGTCGGCGTCGCTTCAGGACGCTGATACGGGCGATTGTTGCCAGCAGCATCGGCGAGGCTGCCGCTGAGGAATCCCTGATACCCCCCATCGCCAAGCGCCCCGTCACGCCCGCGCAGCACATTCGGCATGGAACAACCGGCGACCGCCAGCAGCCACGCAACAAGCACCAGCAACAGCGACGCTGAAAGCGAGGAAAGTTTTGCGCGACGGGACGGAAACAACGAAACTGGCTCGGGCAGAACTCCGCTCCACCGCTTAACGCCAAAAAATTTGGCTCTCATATTCACTTTTGAAAATTCTAGTAAATACCTTTTCTAATATACGCGATTCAATTATGGCAAGTTTATAATTACTGAATTTTAGAGTGAGTTCATCTAAATCCAATCAGTCGACTCCTTCGACGGCTAAAATCGGCCTGGCCACGGCCGTCGCGTTGGTCATGGCAAACATGGTCGGTGTCGGCGTGTTTACCTCGCTCGGCTTTCAGGTGGTCGACATTCCCAGTGGTTTTCCGATCGTCCTGCTCTGGGTTGCCGGCGGCGTACTGTCCCTGTGCGGAGCCCTCTGTTACGCTGAACTCGGCGCCATGCTGCCGCGCTCGGGTGGCGAATATCATTTGTTGGGTGAGAGCATGCATCCTTTCGTCGGCTTTCTGGCGGGGTGGATTTCGGTCACCGTCGGATTCGCTGCCCCGGTCGCGGTCGCAGCGGCAGCCTTTGGTGAGTACCTGGGACTGATTTTCGGCGATCTCGAACCGCGTTGGTTCTCGATCCCGATCGTCGTATTGGTGACCGCCGTGCATCTCGGCGAACTGAAATTCGTCGGTCGCTTTCAAGTAGCGTTCACGGCCGGTAAGATCATTCTTATCCTTATCCTGATCGGTGCCGCTGCACTGGCGGAAGAATCCTTCGCCCCCTCCTTCAGCCCTGCCGGGGGTGACCGCGAACTGATCTTTTCCAAAGCTTTCGCGATCAGTCTGGTGTTTGTCATGTATGCCTACACCGGCTGGAACGCGGCTGCCTACATCGTCGGTGAGATCCGCGATCCGCAACGCAATTTGCCGCGCGCCCTGCTGATCGGCACCGCGTTGGTAACCTTGCTCTACGTCGGGCTTAATCTGGCATTTCTGAGGGCGGCGCCAATTAAGGATCTCGCACTGCAACCCGAGGTGGCGCTGATTGCCGCACAGCATTTGTTCGGCGAACGCGGTGGGGCATTGATGGGATTTCTGATCGCCTTCGGCCTGATTTCATCGATCAGCGCGATGACCTGGGCAGGACCGCGCGTCAGCCAAACCATGGGCGAAGACTACCCGCTGTTTCGCAAGCTCAGCGCCCGCAACCGCCACGGAGTGCCCGCCCGCGCCATCGTTCTGCAGGGTGCCGTTGTTATCCTGCTAGTCGCAACCACACGCTTCGAACAATTGATCCGCTACATCGAATCGCTGCTGATTCTCTCATCGATGGCAACCGTTGCCGCCGTCATCTGGATGCGCATCCGCAGGCCCGATCTACCACGTCCGTTTCGCGTCCCCGGCTATCCCGTCACGCCACTGCTTTACATCGCCGTCAGCCTGTACATGCTCTGGTTCCTGACCGCCATGCATCCGATCGAATCCGCCTGGGGATTGGTCACTTTGTTAGTCGGAGGAACCATCTACTTCGCCTCACGCCGGATAGAGCGTAGCGCGTCCGCGGACTGAAACATGCCTTCATTTTGCGCTTTACGGACACCCCGAATAACCCAACGCTGCCACCATGATTCGCTCTCATCCTACCGCTTCGCTGGTTCATCTGCTGTTCTGCTGTGCATTCGCGGTCTGCACCGCCGGCGCCGCGGAACGTCCCAATATTCTGTTCATCATGACCGACGATCAGGCGCCGTGGGCGATCGGAGTCTGGGATGGCAAGACTCACGCCGACACCCCGAATCTCGACGCATTCTTCAAGTCGGCGGCGTATCTGAAGAATTCTTTTGTCACCACTCCGGTGTGCAGCCCGTCGCGGGCCTCGCTGGCAACCAGTCGCTACGGATCCGAACTCGGCATCACCGATTGGATTCATCCCAAAACCGAACCGGATCTCGGTCTCGATCCGCAAACAACAACCTGGTATGAAGCTTTGCAGACAGGCGGTTACCACACCGGACTGGTCGGCAAATGGCACCTCGGCCTGACCGACGCGCATCACCCGACAGCGACCGGATTTGACTACTTCATGGGCCACCGTGGCGGCGGTTGGTCCCCCAAAAATCCGAAGCTCGAAAAAGACGGCGAACAGAAGGTCTTCGAAGGCCTGACCACCGACATCCTCACCGATGACGCTATCGAATTTGTTAAGAACCGCCCGAGCGACAAACCATTCATGCTTTGCCTCCACTACCGTGCACCCCACGCGGCATGGCTGCCGGTGGCACCGGAAGACTGGGCACCCTTCGAGAACCTCGATCCGGACGTTCCCCACCCCGACTACCCCGGCCTGGATACGCAACGGGTCAAAAAAATGACCCGCGAATACCTCGCATCGGTGCGCGGCGTCGACCGCAACGTCGGTCGCGTGCTCGCCACGCTTGACGCCGAGGGGATCAGCGACAACACCATCGTCGTTTTCACCTCCGACCACGGCTACAACATGGGTCACAACGGAATCTGGCATAAAGGCAATGGCCACTGGGTTCTGAAGAAAGACGCCCTGCCTGCGGCGACCGGCAACATTCCCAGCGGCCAGCGGCCGAACATGTATGACACCTCGATCAAGGTGCCGACCGCGATCCGCTGGCCGGGCGTCACCAAGCCCGGCCAGGTCGTCACCGGGTCGTTCACATCACTCGACTGGTATCCGACACTGTGTGCCATGGCGGGCGTCGCGATTCCCGATTCAAAAACAATTCGCGGTCACGACGCCACGTCGGTGCTGAAGGGCAAGGTCGAAGGTTGGGACAACGACTACTACGGCGAGTATTCCACCAAACACCAATCGCAGACTGACATGCGCGCCCTGCGCACGGAACGTTGGAAACTCGTCATCGACTTCAAAAACATCGAGCGCAACGAGCTCTACGATCTACAAAACGATCCTGACGAAACCACCAACTTGTTTTCTTCGACCGCCGATGAACACCGCAAAGTCATCGCCGAACTACAGGCAAAAATCGATGCCCGGATGAGAGAAATCGGTGATCCGCTTTTGAAGCCGAAAGCCCGGTAGTCGCTATCCCATGACCGGCTTGAGTAACTGGCGATAGTTCTCTCCGAAGATCAGCCTGCGATCAGCATCGCTGATATCCGCGCCTATCACTTTGCTCACCTCCGTCCCCAACGAACGCGACGGCAGGTGACTGCCGAAGATGATGCGCTCCGCACCGAGTTCGCGCACCGCCATTTCGATAAAGCCAGCCGTGGGATCGAAGCCCGACGTCTCGACCAGAATATTCGCCGAGTCGCGCACCGCGCGAATCCCCTGCTGCCACTCGCCGCCGGCGTGAGCACAGACGAATTTCTGTTCGGGAAATTTCGCCGCGACTTCGACCAGCTCACTTGGCGTCGACATCTGTGGCTTGGGTTTTCCGCCGGTGACGAACCAGGTGTGCTGCATGATGACCCCGTTCAGCTCGGCGATCCGCTCGATCAACGGCTCAAAATTTCTGTGAGTGCAAGTCAACGCCCCCGGACCTCCGCCGGCAAAATACACACCTAACATCGGTCCGTCACGCAGCCACCGGTCGAGTGCGTCCAGCGATGCCTGCACGTCATTGCCGTTCAGCTGAATCATGCCGAGCATGACTTCGGGCCAGCGGTCCATCGGCACCGTCACCAAAGACGGATCCTTGCGCACCGCACTTTCAAATTCCGCATCGCTGGTCGTGCCGATGCCGACATGGGGAAAAAGGCACATCTTCTCGAATCGCCCGTATTTCATTACGCGCATGCTCAACTCGATGTCATCGAGCAATCGACTGCCACCGTCCGGTCGGATCCCCGGATGCGAAAACGACGGCGTAAAATAGGAATCCCAGATGCGATAGTCCGCCATCTGCGCGGCCGATGGCAAACCGTAGGGGCCGGAGAAATCACTCATGTGAAACAGGCAACCCTCAAGCCAAAATCTCCTTTACCACGCGCGGCGGTTCAAAACCTGTCAGGCGCTCTTCGAGTCCACTGCGCTCGTAGAACAGCTTCTGGTGATGCAACCCTAACAGATGCAGAATCGTGGCGTGAAAATCGTGCACACTGACCGGGTCCTCGACCACGGCATGACCAAAGTCATCGGTCTTGCCGTAGGTGGTGCCGCCTTTGACGCCGCCACCCGCCATCCAAGACGTAAACGCCTGCATGTTGTGATCGCGCCCCGAGTAGGCGTCGCCGGCTTTTTGCGTGGTCGGCGTGCGCCCGAACTCACCACCGTAAACTACCAGCGTGCTGTCCAGGAGTCCGCGCTGCTTCAGGTCGCGCAACAGGCCGGCGATCGGTTTGTCGGTGCGCTCGCAAACAGCGCGGTGATTGGAGTTCAGATCGGCGTGGCTGTCCCACGGCTGTTCTTCGAGAAAAATCTGCACGAAGCGCACGCCGCGTTCGACCAGGCGGCGCGCCAGCAGACAGCGACGCCCGTAGGAATCGGTGGCACGCTCGCCGACGCCATACATCTCCAGCGTGTGCGGTTTTTCAGCATCCAGATCGAGCGCTTCACCGGCGGAAAGTTGCATGCGCGACGCCAGACCATACGACTCGATCCGGGCATCCAGTTCCGGCTGATGCGGCCGCCGGCTGCGATGAATCTCGTCGAGCTGATTGAGCAAACTCTTCGCCGATTCGGTCACCGCCGACGGCTGCTCATACTGTGGCTTGAGATTGAGAATCGGCGAACCTGTCGGTCGAAATCGCGTTCCCTGAAAAGTCGGCGGCAAAAAACCGTTGGTCCAGTTGCGCGTGCCGTTCTTAGGCATGCCGAGCGGATCGTTGAGCACCACGTAGGCCGGCAGGTTCTGATTTTCTGAGCCCAGGCCGTACACCGTCCACGAACCGAGCGTCGGGTAACCCATGAAAAGGCGTCCGCTGTGAATTTTGTAAAGCGCGTTGTCGTGATTCGGGTGGTCGGTCCACATCGAATTAATAAGACAGATGTCATCGGCCATCTTCGCCGTGTGCGGCAACACATCCGACATCCACATGCCCGACTGGCCGTGACGGGCAAACTTGTACTGCCCTCCCATCATCACTCCGATGTCTGATGGATTGGAATTACCAAGATCCTCGATATTGCCCGGATAAGGCTTGCCGTCGAGACGGTCGAGTTCCGGCTTCGGGTCGAAAAGATCCATCTGACTCGGACCGCCGTTCATAAACAGCTGGATTACCGACTTGGCCTTGGCCGGGTGGTGCCCCAGCCTCGGCTTAAGATCAGACGGTGGTTCAAATGCCGGGTGCGCCCCTTCCCGCTCCGACGCCAAGGCCGGGGTCCCTCCAAAAAAATCCTGACACAACAGCTGCGTCAGCGCGGCACCAAACACGCCATCACAGGTGCGCGCGAAAAAGTCGCGGCGGGTGTTGAGCACTGAAGAGGTTTTATTCATCGCAAGGTCAGGTCAGTCAACATACACGAACGCCGCCGAGTTCAGAATGGTGTGGCAATAAGTCTCCAGAGAACCTTCGCTGTCCCCGTTCCAAGCCGCTTCCAGTGCCTTCAGCGAATCGATGCCGAGTTGGCGTTCGCCGGCATCCGGCGAACGGCTCAATGCCAGTTGGTAAACCGCATCGACCTTGGCACCCGGCTCAGGGTTCCCGCCGACGAGCTCCTCGACGCGACCCGCAAAAGCGCCGGCAAGTTCGCGAATGTGATCGTTGTTCATCAGCATCAGCGACTGCGGCGACACCGTTGACACCGAACGCACCAGACAGTTCGGCCCCATTTCCGGATAATCGAAAGTATCCATCATGGTCGGAATCTCGGTGCGCCGATATTGAAGATAAACACTGCGCCGCCAGGTGCCGTTTTCCGTCGGATCGATACTGACCAGTCCATTGCGGTCTACCGAAACCGTGTCTGGAGGTCCGCCGGTTGCCAAATCCAGCTGCCCGGACACAAAATGCAGTGAGTCGCGCAGCGCTTCGGCGTTCATGCGCCGCAGCGGCATTCTCGACAACAGGCGGCCGCGCGGATCGGCCTCGAGCGCTTCGTCACTGACCTCGCTCGACTGCCGGTAAGTCTGCGAATTCATGATCAAGCGGTGCATTTCCTTGATACTCCAACCGCGCTCGACAAATTCGATCGCCAACCAGTCGAGCAGCTCCGGGTGCGACGGGCGCTCGCCCTGAATGCCGAAATTTTCCAAGGTCTTCACCAGCCCGGTGCCGAAATGTTCATGCCAGATGCGATTAACCATCACGCGGGCGGTGAGCGGGTGTTCGGAACGGGTCAGCCAGCGCGCAAATGCCAGGCGTCGCCCGGTCTTCGGTGTTCCACCGGGAAAGGGCGGCTCCACGTTAAACGGCGTCTTGCCATCGGTCAGCGCCGACGGCACCCCCGGTCCAACCAGCCGGGTGGACTTATCGTAGTCGCCGCGACGGAGGATGTAGGTCGGCGATGGTGCCCCGCGATCCCAAGTCGCACGAATCGCCAGCGGCGGCTCAAGTTGACGACGCAGCGCGACGATATCCTGTTCGATTGCGGCAATTTCACGACGCCCCTTCAACACCGCAGCCGGCTGCGCGGCGTCGGCCACCAATTCGGCACGTTGCAGTTTCTCAACGAGAATTTTCTGCTCAAGCGAACGCTGATTTTCCGCTCTGCGCAGCGCCTCGAGAATCGACTCGCGGTCTTCCTCAGGCAGCTCAGGGTAGTGTTCACGCAAGGTCGTTTTCTGCAATTCTCCGGTGGCTTTTTTCAGGGCCGACTGCAACGCCTTGATTTTCTTTTCCAGCGGTGGATTGATCGCTGCAACGGTTTTCACATGATCGGGAGTCCCCACTTCCAGTGTCCGGGTCTTAAAACTCAGCCAATCGTGCTCGTCGAACGCGCCCTGAAATACCGCCTTCATTCGATAATAATCACGATGCGGAATCGGATCGTATTTGTGTGTGTGACAGCGCACGCAATCCATTGTCAGCCCCATTACGCCACCACCGACAACATTGATGACATCGGCGATGACACCGATTCGCTCCGGCACGTAGTTCATGGTCCGCGACCCCGTCTGGTCGATACCCATTCTTAAAAAACCCGTCGCAACGAGATTCTCGACCATCTGGTCGGTCACTACTTCCGCCTGATCGACATCGAGCAATTCATCGCCGGCGAGCTGCTCGAGCAGAAAGCGATCGTAGGGCTTGTCCGCGTTAAAAGCATCGATGACATAGTCGCGATATTTCCAGGCGACCTCGCGCAGAGGGTCGGATGATACGCCGCCTTCGGAATCGGCGTATCCGGCAAGATCGAGCCAGTAGCGCCCCCAGCGTTCACCGTAGCGTGGTGAGTCCAACAACTCGTCGATCATTTTTTGATACCAGTCCGAGTCGTCGCTGCTTCTCCAGTGCCGCCACTCGTCCAGCCTCGGCGGCAGCCCGATCAGATCGAGGTAAACGCGCCGGATCAAGGTGTCACGACCCGCCTGAGGGGAAAAAGTCAGGCCTTTTTCCTTGAGTTTACGGTGCACAAAATCGTCGACAGAATCTCCAGCAACAGGCTTTTTCGGAGGCTGAAAAGACCAGTGCTGACGATCTTCGTCTGACACCAGCGGATCCGGCTGCGCGGTCGCCACATCCGGCGCGACGTCGACCACCGGCGCACCGGCGGAAATCCACTCGCGTAATTTTTTCACCTCGCCCGACGGCGGCCGCTGCACAAACACGCGCAGCAGGTCTTTCTGCGGGGGGCAGGCGTGACTCTCGATACGTTGAATCATGCGACTGGCATCGGGGTCTCCAGGGACCAAAGCCGGTCCGTTTTCGCCACCCGCCAGAATCGCCTCCGCGGTGTGCAATTGCAGCTTACCATCCTGACGCCTCGGTCCGTGACAGGCGGTGCAACGCAACAGCATGACCGGCAGCACGTCGTGCTGATTGATCTCTGCTTCAACAGTCTTCGGCTGAACCTTGAACGCCGCTCCTCCGGCAATCCATTTTCGAATCGTTTCCACCTGTTGATGAGAAAGCGGGTCTCCCTTCTTCGGCATCTCGCCTTTGTGAACCATTTCGTAGAGATGACTCTCGTCGGGGGCACCCGCCTCGAATACCGCGCCACTTTCTCCCCCGCGCATCAGGCTCGCCGCCGAACTCAGATCGAGCTCACCTTTGCGCTTTTCCGCGCTGTGACACCCGGTGCAGTGCTGAGACAAAATCGGCTCGACGTGTGTCTCGTAGTAGAGTTCCTCAGCCTGCGCGGCGCGTCCTCCAAAAACACAAATCAAAAGCGCCACCACGCAAAAAAACTGGCGTCCGGCTGTTCTCCCGTTGTGGCTATCGCGATGCATCACTACGCGCTTTCAGTTTAGCCCTTTCATTTGCCGCTGCACACCTGCATTCTTCCGCAAATGCGGGAACTCCAATCCATTTCAACGATGCTTTTTCGCCTCCTCACTATTGCCGGCACTTTCGCTGCGACGCTCGCCCTGTCTCAGTCGACTGAATCCGACACCGGACCGAACGTCATTCTCATTCTCGCCGACGACATGGCGCCCGGCGATCTCGCCAGTCTCAACGGCGGAATCAGCCGCACACCGAATCTCGACCGCTTGAAGAGCGAAAGCGTATGGTTTTCGCAGGCGACCTCTGCCTCGCCGGTCTGTGCTCCCGCCCGCGCCGCCCTGCTCACCGGGCGCTACCCGCACCGCACCGGCGTGGTTTCGCTGAACATGGAAAAGTATCCCGAGTTCACCCGTCTGCACCGCGACGAGCGGACTCTCGCCGATCATTTTCGCGCCAACGGCTACGCCACCGGCATAATCGGCAAATGGCATCTCGGCGTCGGTGATGACTACCACCCGCTGGCTCGCGGTTTCGACGAATGCGCCGTCTTCCTCGGTCATCTCTACGCGCCCGGTTACTTCAATTTTAAACTCGATCTGCAGGCCGAGCCGACCCAGTTTCCGCAAGGCCGCTACCTGACCGATGAACTTTCCGATCGCGCCATCGACTTTGTCCAGCGACACAGTGGGGACGACAAACCGTTCTTCCTGCATCTCGCCCACTACGCGCCGCACCGCCCGATCGAAGCTCCCGAGGCACGCATCCAACCCTACCTCGATGCCGGTCTGTCGCGCGAAGCTGCGACCATCTACGCCATGATCGAAATCATGGACGACGGCATCGGCGAACTACTCGATGAACTGGAGAAACTCGAAATCGCCGACCAGACCCTGGTGATGTTCGCCAGCGATAACGGCCCCGATCCGGTGACCGGAGTGACGCGTTTTAATCTGAATCTGCGCGGCACCAAGTACATGGTCAACGAAGGCGGTATCCGCGTGCCGTTCATGGTTCGGTGGCCGGGAAAACTAACCGCCAGCGAGTGCAGCGACCTGATTCACTTCACCGATGTGCTGCCCACACTGATCGAGTTGTGCCATCTCAAACCTGAACCGGGCCCGCCTCTCGATGGCGTGAGTTTTGCCGCAGTCTTCCGTGGCGGTAAAGCAGTACTGCCCGCGACACGCTACTGGCAATGGAACCGCGCCCGGCCTCGCTACTCGCACAATGCAGCCGCACGCGAAGAAAACTGGAAGCTGGTGCGCCCCTTCGTCACCAAAAACCACCCCGAAGGCGATTCGAATCTCGCCGCAGAACTTTACGATCTTTCAACCGATCCGGGCGAAGCGCACAACGTCGCTGACAGATTCCCCGAACGCACCGCCAGACTCAGCAAAACCCTCGACGATTGGTCGAACAGCGTCGAAGCGGATCGGCAGCGTTTGACCACAAAAAAGGCCGGAGAATGAATCCCCGGCCTTCTTTGATTGTGATTGAATTAACTTAAATCGAACCCTTAGAACGAAATAGCCAAGCCGCTGAGCAGTTGAAAATCGTTCTTTTCGACACCGGCAGGCACATCGCCGTCGTAAACGTTCCGGACTGCCGTGCGCAGGCTGACACGACCGCTGAGCTTCACGTCAAAACCGGCCTGGGCATCGATGACGATGTTGTCGGTATTGTCGACATCCAACACTGCACCGGCCGACTGCCAGAACTCAAGGTTTTCGCTGACCTGCAAGGTAAAACGCTCACCCACATAGACGCCGAAGTAATCGCTTTGCACACCCGACTGATCTTCGAAGGTATACGAAGGACCCGCTTCGAGGGCGAGTGTCACCACCTCATTTTTGATCAGGTAGATACCGGCAAGGATTGCAGGCGTGACCCGGTAATCGAGCTCGCTGATCGCGTCGTAGAGAAAATCGGCACGGCCACCGAGATAAAACCGCTCGCTGAGCAATTTGTTGTATTGCCCCGAAGCGTAGGCCAACTCCCGATTGACGACGCCATTGCTTTCGCCGTAGGCACCACCGACAGCCAGAAATATTTCGCTATACTCGCCAAGGTAAGTAGCGGCAAGATCAGCGGCGACTCCGAGAGTATCGCTGTTACCATCGGTCAACGAACCGGCGACGCCGAGACTTACTTCCCAGGGATTGCCGGCAACGGCCGGACTGTTGATAACACCTTTCGGCCCGGTACTTGCCGGCATAGGCGCGACCGGCCCAAGAGCAATCGAAAGACCGGTAAACAGACCGAAGTCATTCTTTTCCTGGCCAGCGGCAGGCAGCGGGTCGTAGCGATCCTGAGCGTAGATCCGCAAGCTCCAGCGATCCGACAGGCGCGTCTCGATACCCGCATCGGCAACGATATAGTAGTTGTCGAAATCTTCAGCTTCAGTCGTAAATGATACCGACTGGAACAGTGACAGTGTTTCCGTCAACTGATGGGTGAAACGCTCGGCGAAACGAACTGTGAGATAGTCGGCTTTGACTCCACCGACGTCTTCCCACTGATAGCCGGGACCAGCTTCAAGCGCGAGTCTGGTGCGATCGTTCTTGATCAGGTAGAAGCCGACCAGTGGACCGACATTTATACGATAATCGACGGCAGCAATGTCATCGTAGAGAAAATCAACGAGACCACCGAGGTAGAGTCGCTCACTGAGCAGAAGATTGTACTGCGCAAAACTGTAGAGCGATTCACTGGTGGTGACACCCGTGTCCTCTCCGTAGAAAAAATCGGTTCCCAGAAAGATTTCATCGTAAGCGGTGAGACTTTCGGCGCGAAAACCGACATGGGCATTGAGCGTGTCTGAGTTGCCGTCCGTCAGGCCGACACCGGCATTGAGGGAAGACTTCCAGTCACTCGATGGTTCGACCGCGGCAACGGTATCTTTGCCATCGGCACACAGTGCGGACAGCGCTACTGCGAGCGTCAGACCGCGTAGTATTTTGTGGAGCTTTGTTTTATTCGTCATTGAGGATTGCCAGTTAGTTGCTTGGTTGTTGGGTCTTCTCATCAAGCTCAGCTACGCGTCGATTTCGTCCACGGCTCCATCGACAGTGCTCACTTGAACTGATGATCAGGAGAGCAGTACTACCAGCCACCCACCGTCAAGCAACGGAAAATTCATCAAACGCACCGAATATTCACTCTCCGTTCAGCCCCTCACCCGCTCCCCTTACTCGCGCTCCCTCCGCCACTTAGCGAAGCTGTCGATATAAGACCAGCGAAATGACTTGGCCTTTTCCTTGTCCTTGCGATAGGGCATGTCCCAATTCGCCAGTTGTTCGGCAACGTAGGCTTCCACGTTCTGCGCATCACTGAACGGATCACGAGTTCGGGTCTGCCAATCCGAAAGCGCATCGATCAGTCGTTGCTGAACTTCCGCGTAGTCCGGATCCCCGGCGAGGCTGTGCCACTCTCCCGGATCTTCCTGTAAATCGTAAAGTTCGTAACGCGGCGGACTTTTCCACAGATCCCACGCAGCTTTGACGGTATCGGACACCGTCGCCTGATCATCCGGCGTGGCACCGGAGATCACAAAATGCGGATGCTTAGGATCCAGATAAGTCCGTGCATCGTGATTTTCCGTTTCAGGTCGCGGACTGGAAATCAGCTTGTAGCGGGCATCGCGAACCGAATGCTGAACGAAGCAAGCTCGCGGAAACGAGCCGGTCGTCAGCGCAAAAATATACTTCCGCCAGCCCTCCGGCTTTGCCCCTGTCAGCAGTGGCTTCAAGCTTCTGCCCGGTAACCGTTCTTCCGCCGTCACCCCGGCGGCCTGCAACGCTGTCGGCAATAGATCAATCGTCGACACCAGTTCCTGACGCACCTCACCCGCTTTCGAAACCCCGGGCCAGCGAACGATCATCGGCACCCGCAGTCCGCCTTCGTAGACGGTGCCCTTGCCGCGCGGAAACTGCCCGCCGTGATCTCCTATATACATCACCAGAGTGTCATCGGCGGCACCGGTTTTTTCCAACTCGTCGAGTAACAGGCCAATACCATCATCAAGCCGCGCCAGACAATTGTAGTAGTTCGCCACCTGCTCATTGAGCCGCGGTGTGTCGACGCCTACCCAATGCATCGCCTTTACCTCGTCCGCGTCGAGCGGCATTTCCGGTCGCCCGTTGACCTTGCGAATGAATGGCAGATGCGCGTCGGGAAAATTCACCGACAAAAACCACGGCTTGCCGGCAGCACCCGCTTCGGCAAAAAATTCCGCCGCCCTGGCGGCGTAGTCGGCGACCGATGACTTACGTTGAAAGTTTGACGAGCTGATCGCCTTGTAATCAAATGGGAAAGCCGACTCGGGATTGACGTGCAGTTTTCCGATGAGCCCGGTGTGGTAACCCGCCGGTTTGAGCAAAGTGACAAAGTTCGGCGTGTCCTCGCGATACATCGCAAAACGATGCGTCGCCAACCCGATCTGACCATTCTGATGCGCATGCAGCCCGGTCAAAAAACATGCCCGCGACGGCGAGCAAACCGAATAGCCAACAAAGGCATGCTCGAAGCGGACCCCCTGCTCCGCCAGCGCATCGATGTTGGGCGTGCGCGCGTAGGGATCACCGTAACAACCCAGCTCCGGTCCATTGTCCTCGGAAACGATGAGAAGAATATTCGGCGCGGCAAGGCTTTGCCCGCACCAACCGAATATGACGATAATAAAAAACAGTCCCGCTTTCATCATCGTTCGTCCCTTGCTCACTTTAATCACTGCGGCCCCAGCGGATCCCCTGCCCGGTCACGCCACTCCTCCAGTCCGGCGATCAGCTCCATCATCTTGGCCTTGTGCTCAGGCTTGCCGGCGAGATCGTTCAGCTCGAACGGATCCTCGCTGACATTAAACATCTGATACCGCGCCCGCTCGGGATAGTAGATAATCTTCCAGCCATCGTTGCTGCGCATCATGCGTTGATCGTTGCGAAAGTAGCCGTAGATCGTTTCGTGGTGGGCGTCTTTCTCGCCACGCAAAACCGGGGCAAAACTCTCCGCGGTCACCTCCTTGGGAATCTCCACCCCCACCAGGTCACAGGTCGTCGGATAGAGCTCACGCAGATAAATCTGAGCATCGGTATTCGATCCCGCTTTTATTCCCGGCCCGGCGATCACCAGCGGAACGTTGATGGTGTGCTCATACATGTTCTGCTTGCCGCGCAAGCCATGCGAACCGACCCCCATGCCGTGGTCGCTGGAAAAAATGATGATGGTATTATCCATCTCGCCGGTCGCCTCAAGTGCCTTCAACACGCGACCGATCTGGGCATCCATGTCATCGACAACCGAGTAATAAACACGCAATAGATCTTTAACGGCTTCTTCGGTTCGCGGCCAGGCAAGCAGGCTTTCATCGCGGGTCGCAAAGTTGCCGTGGTCGAAGGGATGTACCGGCAGGAAATTTTCGGGCAGCTTCATGTCCTCGGTTTTGTATTTTCCCTCCAGGCCCGGAGGCATGAACAAGGGGTCATGCGGTGCCGTGAAGCTGAGGTGCAAAAACCACGGCTTTTCGCCCTGCTTTTCAATCATGCGAATCGCCGCGTCGGCAAATTTACTGCTGATGTCCGGCGTCAGACCGACGCCGAGCTCGGGATATTTGGTCTTGCCATCCGCTGACTGAAAAATCCACCCCGTGTAACCCGTAATCGGAAAGCCTTTCCAATCCTCGGCCGGCTTCCACCATTTATAGCCACCGCCTTTATAAAAACCGTCGACGTCTGTGAACCCGCGATGATTGACATTGCCATTGGTATGCCACTTGCCGACATACCAGGTATCGTAGCCACCCGCTTGCAGCGCGTGCCCCCACCAGGTTTGTCCCTGCTCATGGAGTGGCGCCCCGGCGATTGCGGTAATGCCATTCTCCCAACCATGACGACCGGTCAGCATTTCCGCCCGACTGGCCACGCAAATCGGGTTTGAACAAGTCGCCCGGGAAAAGCTCATTCCCTTCGCCACCAGCGAATCGATATTCGGTGTCGATATGCGCGGATTGCCGTGCGCCGCAATTGCATCCGGTCGCATGTCGTCGGCGAGCAGAAACAGAATATTGGGTTTTTCCGCGGCTCTCGCGTCCGGTCCGGGGCCGAAAAATAAGCAGAGAAAAAACAGCGCAGTAACGGATCGAACTTTCATCATTGGAAATCAGGTGCCAGTCTTGCTTCAAACGGCCACCTTGCCTTGCCCTGCCTTGCCCCACAAGCACCGACCCCATGCCCGACGCCACGCAATCCCGTAACGGCGACGCTTCGCACAGCAGACAGGTCGCTGCATTTCTGGAACTGCACGTGGTCGACTGGACGGTGGCGCTGATGCTCGCCTCGCTGCTGGAACCGATGTCGGCCGGCGCTCTGGAGATTGAAATTCACAAAGCCCACTTAAAACGCGAAGACGGTGACAGCATCACCGAACGACAAATCGCCGCATCGCTCAAACAACTTGTCACTGCGGGCATCGCCATTGGCGACCACTCCCATTTCATCATCGAGCTCGAACTCAGCCATCGCCTGGTCGGCGCTGCCGCGCTGCAAACCGATGGCATCCCCAAACCCCCAACCGGGGCCAGGCGCAAAACTAAGGTACCGAAGGCCCTCCCCGATCTTACCGGCGCCGACCGTCGACAACGCTTCGAAGCCATTTGTTTTCACGTGCTGCGCGAGAGTGGCATCCATCCGTTCGGTTTTTTCGGGCTCAATCGCGACATGCACGAATTGCGCGAAATCCGGGCTCTGTACTGGCTCGGCGAGATGGAAGATCTGAACGAACGCCTCGAAGAGAATGAGTCTTACTTCGACGAGGACGTCGCCCGCCTTTTCGTTCGTCCGATCGCCCCGGAGCGCTTCGACCGCTTGTCGTTCAAGCACCAGGCGATCATTCTTGAAACTTGTCTGGTCGCCGACATCGATCAACTTCTTCCCTGCGGTGAACTGCTCGACGAGCTTTGCCGCCTTCCCTGCGCAACCTTCGTCTGGCGCACCATGGCCGAAGCCCATCTGCTGCGCGGTGAATCGGCTCAAGTTGAAAAAATCATCACTATCCTCGAAAGCGGTGCCGCCTCCAAATCAACCCGCTCCAATTCACGGGAATCCGGCGAGTGGCACGCCGAGGCCTCACAACTGCGCGGCTGTGTGCATTTTGCCAAAGGCGAAAACGACCTCGCCATCGCCGAATTCGAAGCCTGCGTGGCCTTTTTGAAGGGCAACAGCCGCCGCAAAAAGCTTTGCCCGCGAGGACTCGGCGCGCTGTTTTTCGTTCTCGCCCTGTGCCGACAGCAAACACCCGAAGCCTATCAGCAAGCCGCCCAATACACCAAATGGGGCCGCGAACTCAAAGAGTCGGCGTTCGCCGTTTTGCTCGATTTTGCCGAAGACATCACCGCCTGTCTGGCCGCTCCCTCACGCCAGCTCGAGCAACGAATCTCCGCTCATCGCAACTACTACCTGCACGAGGAAGCGCCAAATCTGAACACCTTACTGTTCATCATGCTCAGCCGCCTGACCGGCGAATCTGCCGACCAACAGCAGGCGTGGGATGACCCGCTCGACGAACTGGTCGAAAGTGCCACTGGCGCGGGTTTTCACTGGCTCGCCTGGGAAGCGGCGACGCTCCGCAATGACCTTCCGGGAACGGAACAAGACCAACGCACCGGCAAGCTACTCAAACTCATCAACTTCGCACCGGTCGCATTTTCGACTGCCATCCGCCCCGTGGAACGCTGGCAAATCTCCCTGCAGAACCTCGAAAAGATCGCCGATCAGTTCACCCCGAAAAGTGCCCCTGATACCACGGCGGAAAAAAGCGACGCCGCCCGCAGGCAACTCATCTGGATCCTCGACAGCTGGCTACCCGACGAACCTCGCGAACCGGCTGTCTGGGAACTGCATCCTGTGGAACGCACGATCAGTAAAGCCGGACGCGCCAGCAAAGGTAAATCCGTAAGTGTGCGCAAACTCAAAGAAAGACCGGAAACTGTCACCTCGGCCACCGCGCAGGACCTGCGCGTCGGGCAATTTGCTCATCAGGGAAACGGCTGGGACCATCGCGCCAGCTTCGACATCTTTTCCGCCAAAGCCCTGCTCGCCCTGGCCGGACACCCGCACATCTACACCGACCGCTCCGCCCGGCAGCCGATCGAGTTGATCCACGCCAGCCCGCGCATCGACCTCACTGAAACTGCCGACGGATCTATCCAGCTGCGCATCGTTCCCGATGTTCGCCTGGGCTCCGCGCCCGCTGTTCTGGTCCACGAGTCACCCACGCGGCTGATCATTTACGAAATCAAACCGGTGCACCGGCAGCTCGAGCAACTGCTCGAAGATTCGCCGACCCTGACCATTCCCGCCAGCGAACGCGACCGGCTGCTCGCCGCCATCACCACCCTCTCCGCCGAAATCGATGTCGGTGCCGACGAGGCCCTTGGCGACAGCACTCACACCGATGCCGAGGCCATCGAGGGTGACCCTCTGCCCCACTTGCGACTGCTGCCCGGCGGGCGCGGACTCGACGCCCGCCTGCTGGTCCGCCCGGTGCCCGG
Source organism: uncultured bacterium (assembly GCA_965367965.1). Classification (GTDB taxonomy): domain Bacteria; phylum Verrucomicrobiota; class Verrucomicrobiia; order Verrucomicrobiales; family DEV007; genus JBBKXR01. The sequence continues at coordinate 25,997 of CBDULB010000077.1, forward strand.
CAGTCGCATCGATCCTTCGCCCGGCGAGGGCAAGGCCGTGCTGTTCGCCGCCGTTGAAACCCAACGCTATCAGGCCAGCCGCGATCTCAGTGCCGAAATAGACGCCGCTGAAAGTGTCATCGAACACTGCCCCACCCTGCGCCAACATCGCGGCGAACATCCTGATCCGTGGCAATGGCATTTTGAAGATCCCAACGATTGCCTGCAGTTGCTCACCGAATTGCACGCGCTCGACGAAAGCCAAATCCACGTCGAATGGCCCGAAGGTCAGCCGCTGCGTGTCGTCGCCAGCGCCGACACCAGGCAACTGCGATTATCTCTCGCGACGTCGAGCAACGGCGACTGGCTGAAGGCTGCCGGCGACCTCGAAGTCAGCGACGACCTCGTAATCAGCATGCGCAAACTTCTCAAGTTGCTCGACAGCGACGATGAAGAAACCGCCACCGCTGCCCGCCGCGGATTTGTCAAAGTCGGCGACAGCGAATACCTCGCGCTCAGCGAAAATCTCCAGCGCCAACTCGCCGATCTACACGCCGCCGCCAGCATCGGCGGCCAGCCGGACAATGACGACGACGATAACGATATCCAGATTCACCCCCTCGCCGCGCTCGCTCTTCAGGATCTGACCCGGGACGCCAACATCGGCAACCGCATGTCTAAAATCTGGCGCGAGCAACTCGCCCGCATCGATGCCGCCCGCGACCACCACCCCGATCCCCCCGCCAGCCTGCGCGCCGAGCTGCGCCCGTACCAACTCGACGGTTACCGCTGGCTCAGTCGCCTGGCCATTCTCGGTGCCGGTGCCTGCCTCGCCGATGACATGGGCCTCGGTAAAACCGTGCAAGCCCTTGCGCTGATCATCGAACGCGCGCCACTTGGCCCTTCGCTCGTCATCGCACCGACCTCCGTCGCCGCCAACTGGATCAACGAAACCGCACGCTTCGCCCCGACCCTCAAGCCTCTGCGCTTCGGCGACGGCGACCGTGCCGCCATGCTCGACGACCTTGCGCCGGGAGATCTGGTCATTCTCAGCTACGGCTTACTGCACACCGAGATCAAGAAACTCGCCGTTATCGAATGGAACACCATCATCCTCGATGAAGCCCAGGCGATAAAGAACCGCACCACCCAGCGTTCCAAAGCCGCGATGAAATTGCAGGCCGGCATGCGCATCATCACCACCGGCACCCCCGTCGAAAATCGCCTCGCCGAACTGCACAATCTGTTTCACTTCATCAATCCCGGCCTGCTCGGATCGTGGAGAAAATTTCAGGAAGTATTCGCCGACCCGATCGAAAATGACAACGTCGGGAAAGCCGTCGCCGATTCCGCACGCACCCGCCTGCGCCGGCTGATCCAGCCGTTTTTGCTGCGCCGCCTCAAATCCGAAGTGTTGCGCGACCTGCCACCGCGCACCGAAATCGAACTCAGCGTCGAAGCCAGCGATGGCGAAATCGCCTTTTACGAAGCCCTTCGCCAGAAGGCCATCGAAGACATCGAATCTGCCGAACCGGGCTCAAGCGGCGCAATCCGTATTCTTGCCCAACTGACTCGTCTGCGCCGTGCCTGTTGCCATCCACGGCTCATCGATCCCGACTCAGAAATTTCCAGCTCCAAACTGGCCGTGTTCGCCGACACCCTCGAAGAAATCCTCGGCGGCGATCACAAAGTGCTCGTATTCAGCCAGTTCGTCGACCACCTCACCATCGTCCGCGAGCACCTCGAGGCCGAAGGCATTTCCTACCAGTATCTCGACGGCAGCACGCCCACCAAAAAACGTCAGCAAGCCGTCGATGCATTCCAGTCAGGCGACGGCGACGTTTTTCTCATCTCGCTGAAGGCCGGCGGCTTCGGCCTCAACCTCACCGCCGCGGATTACGTCATCCACCTCGATCCGTGGTGGAACCCCGCCGCCGAAGATCAGGCCAGCGACCGCGCTCATCGCATCGGTCAGCAACGCCCCGTGACCGTCTACCGCCTGATCGTCCGCGACACCATTGAAGAAAAAATCGTCGCGCTGCACCACCGCAAACGCGACCTCGCCGACTCCCTCCTGGAGGGCACCGGCAAAGCCGCCAAACTCAGCCCCGACGACATGCTCGAGCTGCTGCGTTCATAAACGGTCGGCCTCACAAGCAACGACCCTCCTCTACCACGTCTCCAACGCGGGCGGGGACGCTCGCGCCACGTAAGGCCAACGCCTCCGCCTCCCCCGTAACGCGGGCCTCCCGGCCCGCGAGA
>CBDULB010000078.1:0-28232 GCA_965367965.1 uncultured bacterium
TTTTCAGATCTCAGATCTCAGATCTCAGATCTCAGTTTTCAGGTCGCTAATCGCCGAACAAAATAACCCAAGGACCACCAATGTCCCACCCCCTGTGTGATCATGTTGTCATGAATCACAAAACCAACGCCAACCAGGTCACCGAAATCGCTTTTATTCTCGACCGGTCGGGATCGATGGGTGGCTACACCGAGGCGGCAATTGCCGGCTTCAATCAGTTCCTTCGGGATCAGCAGGAAGCCGAAGGCATCGCCCGGCTGAGCCTGGTGCAGTTTGACGACCGCTACGAAGTGCCGATCGACAACATCCCGGTCAGCGAGGTGGTCGGCTTGACGACCGAAACCTATCAGCCGCGCGGCATGACCGCTCTGGTCGATGCCATTGGCCGCACCATCAAGAGCTTTAACAAGCGCATCAAAGCTCTGCCGAAAAAGCAGCGCCCCGGAAAAGTCATCTTCGCTATTTTCACTGACGGACTCGAAAATGCCTCGCGCAAATTCACGTGGCAGGACATCGCCGACAGGATTCGCAAACGCCGCGATAAGGACGGTTGGCAATTTCTGTTTCTCGGCGCCAATCAGGACGCCATCGCCACTGCCGCGCAGATGAACATTCATGCTCATGATGCCGCGACTGCCAGCTACAACGATGCCGGGGTACGCGGGTCGAGTCGTGCCATCAGCCGCAAGATCCGGGCGATCCGCGACAGCGATGCCACCGCCGACAACATGGTTAACGAAGACTACAGCAAGTCGATGAGCGATCTGTTGAAGGAAGAGGAAGCGGATGATTCGCGCCGGGACGACGAATGAGCCCCGCTTGCGGGATGCAATCCACAGCGATGGAAGTCATTGGCGATTTGCAAGGTTCGCCGGCCGCTGTCAGTGGCCGGCGAATCACCATGACGCTCTATCAGACTGACCATTAGCGGCTTGCGAAAGGCAGCGCAGGACTGGCACAGGTCGTGCAGGTAGTTGGGGCAGAACCCACAAGCAACTGCACGATGAAAAAGCACTCATTCAAATCTTCGTTAACGGCTGTCGCCGCCTGCGCGCTATTGGCGACGCCCGTCGCCCTCACCTCGTTCGCGGCGGACGGCAAAGACGCTGAACCCGGCCATGAACATGACGCCGCAGCTGAGCTCCCGGCGACGACCTATCTGATCGCCAACATGGATGCCACGCAGGGCAATACCGCTGAAGGCAGTGTCGTGTTCACCCAGACCGGCGAGCGCGAGGTAACCATGTCGGCCCGGCTCAACGGCCTGAAACCCAACTCCGAGCACGCCATTCACATTCACGAGTTCGGCGACATCTCGGCAGCCGATGGCAGCAGCGCCGGCGGCCACTACAACCCGCAGGGCCATGCCCATGGATTGCCCGAAGACGAACAACGTCACGCCGGTGACCTCGGCAATCTGCAGGCGGACGCTTCCGGTCACGTTGCCGTGGTAAAGGTGTTCGACGGATTGACCTTAAACGGGGAAATGAACCCGATTCTGGGACGTGCGGTGGTAGTCCACGCCGGCCGCGACCAGGGCACCCAGCCGAGCGGCGACGCCGGCGCCCGCATCGCCGTGGGCGTAATTGGCATCGCCAATTCGGATCTGCTGATTACCCGGACCACCGTCCGCGAGACCACCGTCGTGGTGCGCAAAGACGACGACAGCTTTTTCGAGCGCAGCGGCGAACGGCTCAAAGTAGCCGGCGAACGCACCGCTGAAGGCCTGGAGACGGTGGCCGAAAAAACCGGCGACGGCCTGAAGGCGGCGGCTGAGAAAACCAAAGACGTCGCCGAAAAGGGCGTCGAGAAAGTCGGCGAAGCGCTGCGTAAAACCGGTCGCGCGATCGAGCGAGCCGTCGAATAAACGCCGCGCCTGTGCCCGTCCGTCGCGGCCTGCCCGCCACATCAGATCACAATCCACTCAACGAAAAAACCCAGCGATAGAATCATGAAAACAAGCCCCACCCCGACAATGGCCGAAGACATCGGCAACGGCATGGAAAAGTCGCAGCGCCAAGGTGCCGTCAAACTACTGGCATCGGTGCTCTGCGATCAACACGTGCTCTACATCAAGACGCGCAACTTTCACTGGAACCTGAAAGGACCGCGCTTCCACGACCTGCACGTGTTCTTCGAAAAGCAGTATCAGGATCTGGAAGCGGCGATCGATGAAACCGCGGAACGCATTCGTATGCTCGGCGGCGTTTCCCCGGGTTCGATGGCTGAATTTCTCGGCGGCGCCGACCTGAAAGAAGCCGCCAGCGACATCATCAGCGGTGACGACGCGATCTCGGCACTGATCTCCGACCACGATAAGGTGGTCCGCGATCTGCGTGAGAAAATCGCGGACAGCGAGGAGGAATTCAACGATGCCGGCACGGCCGATTTTCTGACTGCGCTGCTCAGAACTCACGAGCAGGCAGCCTGGATGCTGCGCAGCTTTATCGAATAGCCTCTCCGACACCGATTCACTCAACTTCCGACCCCCGAAACCACAGCAGAGCGTCCGGACCGAGCGTCCGGGCGCTTTCTTTCCGGGGGGAGTCGTCAGCAGTCGCGTTGCTTCAGTCGGCGTTGACCTCGATGCGATTGCGCTCCATTTCGTAGTCGGAGATCAAGGCATCCATCTTGTTCTCGAACTGGTTGGCGATGTCGAACAGATCGCTGACGCGATCGGCGAATTCCTTCTGCTTGAGGTCGTCCTCAAGCTTGAGGGACAACTCGGCAAGTTTTTCGATGCGCAGTTTGGCACGGTGCTCCATCTCTTTGAATTGCGAGAGATGAGCATTCATCTGGGCGATTTTTTTGGAGGTTTCGTCGTTCATTTCTTTCGGGGTTTGGGGTTATCAGTCTGTTTTCAACGTCGCGCTATTCACTGTTGTAGGCGAGGAATTTGAGCAGATCGGTGGCTTCGTAGAATCGGCTGCTGGCGAATTCGGTTTTTCCGCCAAGCTCTTCACGGCGCTTGAGGTGACTGACAATCAACCGCCAAAGGGAAAGCTGGAGACGACACGGGCCGTCACCGGCCACTTCGTCAGGAGCGATCGACGCGAACAGATCAAAGGCGAGGTCCCAGTGCCGGCGACGCAGATTCCAGCGCACCCGGGCGATGGTGTCGGCGATGTCATCGGCGGGAGGATCCGCCTTCGCCTGACCGTCACTAAATGCTGATTCTTCAGTGACGAGGTGATTGACAACGCCGCGCAGTTCATCGGGTTTGGTAGGTTTTTGAAGGAAATCCACCGCGCCCCATTCGATGGCTTCGACAGCAGTGGGTGAATCGATATAGGCACTCACGATTACCGTGGGCACGACGATTCCCTGTTCACCGAGTTCGCGCAGCACATCGATTCCGCTTTTGCCGGGCATGCGCAAGTCGAGCACCATAGCATCGAAGCCGTGATCTTCACCGGCTGCGGTGATCGCCCGGATAGCGGCTTCTCCGTCTTCGGCTTCTTCCACCTCGTGGCCTTCGGTCGACAGGGCGATGGAGAAGCCGAAACGGAGCGTCGTTTCATCGTCGACTATGAGAATACGGTGAGCGCTTTGCGGGCTGTCGTCGTGGCGGATATCCGGGGTGTCGAGGTGGGGTGGTTCCTCTTTTGAAACTTGCATGATCAAGTGCGTTGGAGGTTGACCGGCTCAAACACTACCAGCCGGAATTTCGAAGAAAAATTCAGTGTCGCGGTCCGGGGCACTGTTGACCCCGATGCGACCGTCGTGAGCGCGCACGATGTCCCGGCAGATCGAGAGGCCGAGACCGGTACCCTCCCCGCTCTGCCCGGGAGCCCGGTAGAAACGTTCGAAGATCAGGTCCTGTTCGGCTGCAGGAACGCCGTCGCCATGATCAATCACCGAAAAACGCACTCCGTCAAAATCGGCGTGGGCCTTGCCGGCGGTAAGCACAATCTCATCACCGCGATCACTTTGTTTGATGGCGTTGGAAATGAGATTAACGAACACCTGACGAATCCGCTGACGGTCGGCGAGCACTCGCGGCAGCCCCTCTTCACACTGAATGCGGAGACTGATGCCGACTTCTTCAAGCCGGCCCGCCAGAGACTGTTTGACCTCAGTAAGCAGGTCTTCAGCATGCACCGGGGTTTTGTCGAGTCCGCGCGCGCCGCTTTCGCTGCGCGACAGTTGCAACAGATTGTTGAGGGTGACCAACAGCTTTTCGCAATCGTCGAGTGCGGAGCCGACGATTTTTTCCTGGCGCTCGTTGAGGGGACCGGTCTTCTGTTCGTCGAGTAAGTGCAGCACCATGCGGATGCTGGTCAGCGGCGTCTTCACCTCGTGGCTGACGGTGCCGATCAGATCGCTCTTCATGTCATCGAGCCAGCGAACCCGGCTGACATCGATCAGTGCCACCGCCCAACCGTGGAAGGAATCGCCGGCCTCATCGCAGACCCGGAATATCCTCGGCAGATACCAGTACTCACGCTCTTCGGCCCGCAACAGCATGGCGTCGGTGATATCATCCGGAAGATACTCCTCATCCTGTTCGACACACTTCAGGACGCGCCGCGAAATTTTCAAGGGAATGCGGCGCTCGGTATCCAGCTTGGCCATCAACTTCTCCGCCGCGGGATTGGATTGCGCCAGCGAACCCTGTTCATTGAGAATAAACAGCGGATGCGGAAAGCCTTTTAAAATCGCCCGGCTTTCAGAGTTGAGCCTGAGCATCTCCTGATCGGACTCGAGTTTCATCACCCGCAGTTCGGCGGACATATCGTTGAACGCGTTGGCGAGTTCGCCGATTTCGTCCCGGTGTTTGACCGGAACGATGCTTTCAAAATCCTGTTGCTGAACCTTGCGGATCGAATCGGTGAGCTCGCTGATCGGCTTCAGCACCTGACTGGCGATGACCCGGTAAACTATTCCGACGATGACCAGCATGGCCAGGTTGACTACTCCGAGAAAGCGGTTCAACGCCCGCGCCTGAGCAATCGAATGCGCCTTTGCCTTAACTATCGAATTCTCGAGCAGACTGAGCAACGCATCCGCCTTTTCGGCCATATTCAGACTGGCCTTGAGGATAGTGGCGCGGGCAACAGCGCGTTGTTCCGGGGTGGCCAGTTCAAGTTCCTCGTCCAGAAATCGATCGAACTCGACGACGTAGTCAGCCACCGCCAGTTCGAACAATTCGATGGCGACCAGTTCCTGGGCATTAAAACTTACGCTCTGCGCTTCGGCGGCCAGCTTTTCGAGATTCTCTTCAAAATGCTGCCGGTACGGATCCAGCACGCCGGGTTCAGCCTCGGACGTTTCGGAGGCCAGATCAGGTCGCGTCAGGGTAGGCAGGTAGCGCGATTCAAGAGAAGTAGCGGCAAGTCGGCAGTCGTTGATGAGCCGGATCGCTTCAAAGTTTTCGCCAACCGCGTCCTCGAAGCCTTCAACCTGTTTGTGCAGTACCCAAAAGCTGAAGCCAGCGGTGATGCTGATCAACAGCATCACCGAGGCGAGTGCTGCAAACATTTTGGTCTTCAGCATATCAGGGCCTGGGCGCCGATTGTAGCATCACAGAAGGTCGAGTTTTTTGCGTTTGCGATAGAGTGTCGCCTGATCGATGCCGAGAATCTTTGCCGCCTGCTGCATGGAATCAGCACGCGCGACCACCTGCCTCAGATGTTCTTCTTCGAGCGCCTCGATGGTGACGTCCCCACCAATAGCGACACTTTGACTGGAGCCGTTCAGGCTCTGTTGAGAATCAGTTCCGGATGGCAAATCAACCGGACGAATGCCTTCGCCGTCGGCGAGAATGACGGCGCGTTCGATGGCGTTGCGCAGTTCGCGGATATTTCCCGGCCAACGGTAGCTGGTCAGCGCATGCATCGCCTCTGTGGAGTAACTGGCCAGTTTGCGCCCGGTCTGACCGGCGAAGAAGCTCAGGAATTCTTCGGCAAAATTTTTCAAATCCTGCGGCCTGCTGCGCAGCGGTGGCATCTCGACCGAGATAACGTTGAGTCGATAATAGAGATCTTCGCGGAATTCCCCCTCCTCGACGTCCTTCTTTAGATTCCGGTTAGTGGCGGCGATCACGCGCACATCGGCCTGACGGGTTTTGGTTTCGCCGACGCGTTCATATTCCCGCTCCTGAAGCAGGCGCAGTAACTTGGGTTGAATATCGAGCGGCAGCTCACCGATTTCGTCGAGAAAAAGCGTGCCGCCATTGGCTGCGTGAACTTTGCCCCACTTGTCTTTCACGGCTCCGGTGAAAGCTCCCTTGATGTGGCCGAACAGTTCACTTTCGAGCAATTCTTTAGACAGACTTGGACAGTGAATGGTGACGAACGGCTCGTCCTTGAGATGGCTGCGCTGATGGATCGCCCGGGCGATCATGCTTTTGCCGGTGCCACTCTCACCGAGAATCAAAATCGATGCCTGAGTGGCCGCGGCCCGGAACAACACCTCGTAGGCCTGTTGCATGGTCGGATCCGACGATTCATAAAACGGCTCCGGCGACTGACTGGCGACTTCGACTTTCAGATCGTCGATCTCGGTGCGCATGCGGCGCTGTTTTTCGACCCGCGCCAATTGACCCCGCAATTGCTCCGGCGTGAACGGCTTTTCGAGGTAATCGATGGCGCCGGATCGCATCGCTTTGACCGCCGTATCAACCGTAGCGTAAGCGGTGAACAGAATGACGTCGACCTGGGGAAAGCGTTTGCGGATTTCGTGAAGGATATCCAGACCGCTCTCGTCGCCAAGGCGCAGATCGAGCAGCACCAGATCGAAAGCATCTTCTTTCAGTCGCAACAAAGCCACCTGGCCCCCGTCGACCGCTTCGACGTAATGGCCTTCGGCTTCGAGAGCGATGAGAGTGTTGTCGCGAATCGATTTTTCGTCGTCGACGATAAGGATGTCCATGGTGGGCAGTAAGGGCGTTCGAGTTGCTCTAAAGGAGCGTTAACAGTTTTTGATACAAGGTGGCAATCGCGCGAAGTGGCTTTGATGGTGATCAGGGGCGGACAACAGAAGACTTCGACAAACGGGTGCGGACGCGGCGGTAAGGTTTCTTAAGGGCATAAGTCGTGCCAGAGCATGATGAAACCGGCTTAAGTCCATGACTGACAGTCAACAGCAGCCCATCACTAAGGGTTTCCCTTAGACGAAACAGCCCCGTTGTTCGGGTGTTTTGCAATAGATAGCGACAGCGTTTATTGCATTATGCACGATCTGGTTTTCGGGGCAAGGACGTGCGATTCGCAGCAGCGGCTCGCCGATTACGTGCAGGCTGCAACATCATCGCCTTTTGCAGGCAGTACAAAGATGCGCGTAACCATCTAGGGTTTAGCAGATAACAGCTGATTGAAAGGTCTGGCACGAATATCGCGATACGCACAGTCGCAAACTTCGATTCCCCCACTCCATGAAAACCCCCACATGTATTTATCTAGACAGTAATATCGCCACCCAGGCGGCAGCCGTAGCCCGAAGCCGGGGTGCGGATGCAGAGATCAGCGTTGAAACTTTACCGATGCGCGAAGGCAACGGTCATCTGTTCGTCGTCAAAACGGAACAGAGTGACCGACAGGCGCTGCTTGATTCAATCACCGCCGGCAGTCGCGACCAGCCAACTGTCGAACAAGCGGCCGTGCACTGTCCCGCGTGCCATTCGATTTTCGTGGAATATCCCGAGCACCCCAAAAATTCGCCGACGATGCGCGCATTCGGTCGAGTCATTGAGGCCGTTGGTCATCTGTTCTGGCCGGCCTCGACCAGTCGTTTCCTGTGCGGCAATTGTGGCTGTAAATGGAGCGTCAGTGAGAGCCGTGCGCAGTCTCCGCACTCCGGGGACAAACCTGATCCCGGTTCGCAGAAGCGACACCAGTAATCATGAGCCCGGTTGTCGCCAACGGCGCCGCCGCCTGTGGCGGCGATCGACTGGATCAAAACAGAATCGTCTTTGGACAGGTTCGCGAAGATCCGGTCGCGGAGCGGTTGGCACTCGCCCGGCTCAAAGCACCGGCCCGGGGAGTGATCGTGGCCTCCGCCGGTTGTTCGGCCTTCGCAATGGTCGAAACCGGTAAGTTTCAGCGACTGACTGCAGTCGACAGTGAGCCCGGTCAGATCCATCTGTGCCGGCTGAAACAAAAGCTGCTCGAGGCCTGTTCGCACGCCGAGTTGCTGAGAGCCATTGATGTTGATGCGCTCGGTGCTTACCGACAACACCGCAACAGTCTGAGAAAAGCCGATCGTCGATTCTGGGACCAGCATCACGAACTGCTGAGTGGTGGCTTAAATCATTGCGGCGATACCGACCGCAGGATCGGTCGGGTGGTGGCTGTGCTGCGACGACTTTTCGGCGGCTACGAGCGTTGGCAGCGCCTGTTCTCGCTTGAGGACCGCCAAACCCAACAGCGCTTTTACCATCGAGTCGCCAGGCGCTGGTGGTATCCGATTATTTTCCGGATCAGTTTGAATCGACTGGTGCTCCGCTGCGCGGTAAATGCGGAACTGAAACAGCATCTTCCCGACGATACGGCCAAATGGATGCAGCGGAAGATTGCGGCGCTGATCGTTGGCCATCCGGCGGGTGAAAATCCGTATCTCTGGCAATACCTGATGGGTCGCTACCGTTCCAGTGGAGACCAGCATTTACCGATCTATCTGAGAGAGAATCGCCGCCCTGCAGTAGTTGCCGGCCTCGGCAGCCTCGCTTTCGAAACCGGAGATATGCTGGAGTGGCTGCGGGCCCGAAGGTCAGCCAGTTTGAATTTCTTCGCGCTGTCGAACCTGCTCGACCTCGCTTCGGCGGACTACACCCGGGCTCTGCTCTGCGAAGTAAAGCGCACCTCAATGCCCGACGCGGTCATCTGTCTGCGCTCGCTTCTGCCGTCCCGACTGGAGCAGGTGGTCAGCCAGCTGCCGGACCGCCTCGCGGTCGACACCTTGATCAGTCAAAAGGCTCATGATCTCGATCGGGCCATCTTGTGTCGGCACATTCAGGTCGTACGCCGTTGCGACGGGCAAAAAATGTCGATGCATCATGCTCAAGGGCCGGACCGGCAACGGCAGGCTTTCCATGCCGGCGGGCAGCCAAAATGCCTAACCGGCGCAAGCCCGCTCCGGCACAGTGTCTGAACCGCGAGAATGAAAAAGGCCGGACCGAAAATTCGGCCCGACCTTTCCGTGATTCCCGGGGGGACTTTGGGGGGGACTGTCCCGGGGGGGATCGTTGGGGTGTAGTTTCGGGGGGGTATTTCCCGGGGGGGTATTGCTTGGGGTGTAAAGGTCGGGGGTTTATTCCCAGGGGGGTATTGGCTTTGCGGTTATGCGCAGGGGGGGAGATTCAATTGCCGCGCACTGCGCGCGGTAAAAAGTTAAAGGTTACTGCTGACCGGTGATCTGTTCGACCGTAGCCGCGTCGAGGACCCTGCGGGTGTCGCCATCGATGGTGTAAACCACGCCATCGAGATAGCGATATTCAGCTCCTTCGACTACCGGCACACTATCAGCCAGCGTAGCCGGCACTTCGCCAAGACTTAAGAAGTACTGGTCCGGGACGCGGTAGCCTTTGATCATCGCCTTTTTTATGACGACCATTTGTTCGGTCGTCATTGCCGGTGTCTGACGGCCGGATTGAGATTTCGCGTCTGACCCGTCATCGATGACTTCAACCACCGTGTATTGGGTGGCTTTCACTCGATACATCGCGCCGTCCAGCCAGGCGTAGAAGGTGCCGCGCTCGGCGGCGGGCAAACGAGCGGCAGTTGCTGCCGGAACGGGTTTTACCTCTTTTGTCAGCGAGTCGGGAACGATCTGGCCCGCTTTCAGAGACACCCGCCGCTCACCGGGCGCTTTCGCATCACTCAAGGCGTCCACCGGCCGCGCGGTAGTTTCGCTCTGGACCTCGACATCAACCGTGTCGAGAACCGCGTAGCTGTCAGAGTCAAAGGCATAAACTTTGCCATCGTTCATCCGGTAGATGACAGATTCGCTGCGGGGCAGTTTCTGCAGTACGTCTTCAGGAACGGGCCGCATGCGCAGAAAAGTTTGCTTCGGCACTTCAAAGCCGGTGCGCAACTGTTCGCTCAGCGCGGTGACTTCTTCAGCTGACAGCAGCTCAGCGGGCGTGACGGCGGGAGCATCCTGCCCCTCCAGAACCAGGCCACGCTGATCAGTTTTTACAACAACGGGATCATCTGCGCCGACGGACCCGTGCGGCAAGGTGACGAGCGTCGCCAGCGCGGCGGCGCAAACTATCGCCCGGTGGCAGTGGTGGGGGGAGAGGTTTTTCATAGCGCCAGGAGTTAACGCAGATCTCCTGCCAATCTTCGGGCGAAAGGCTTCATCCCTTTGTTTGTATGGCACAAAAGCCCCCGGCAGGCGATTAACGCGGTCCGATGACGATGCAAAGCGCCAAGGAAATCATGCAAAATGCACTGAAATAAATCCTCATTCGGAGATTCATCGTGCAAAATGCCTACTCAAAGGTGTTCATTGACCAGTACTGGCCTTCGTCATTTTGCAGCAATAATCGCACTTTCAGCGGTTGATCGCCGGGCACCGCTTCGATGACGAACTGATTGTCACCTTCCTTCGGTTGCGGAACATCGACCACGTGAGGCCACCGGTCGGCAAATGTCAGGCCTTCTTCGGGGCCGTGATACAGCGTGACTTTGGCATTCTCGCCGACATTGCGAATGCGGAAACTGATGCGGGCCAGGTTGCGTCCGGCCGCACGCTCGAGTTGGTTGGCAACGATTTCGCAGGGCACCGTCTGCAGAAATTCCAGATCGTCGGCATCGAGGTAGTCGACCTCAGTTTTTGCCGGAGACGACGGTAACTCAACACCAGCGCCGTCGGCTGGAGTGCGAAAGCTCCAACCACCGGTCTGCATCGAAAACCAGGTCGGATCCGTTTCGGCGAGGCCGCGGTCGGTGTAGGTCAGACCGGTGGCTTTGTCGACGTCGCCCCCGGCCATGCGATCGAGGGGGTACCACCGGTGACGGTCATCCATCACCCAGCCGCGATAGCGCATCGTGCGGGGATAAGCGCCGGTTCTCTGCCGTGGCGGCGGACCGGGAACTTCGACAAAGCTGCCGACCCACAGGGAGTCGAGCGGCTTGCCTTGATTGTATTTCTTGCCGACACCAAACAATCGCCAGCGTTTTTCATCGTTGGCAAAGAAGTAGCTGAAGTAAGTGTCGTAGACCTCACCGGGCTCGACGCGCAAAGCGAGCGCCTGACGCTGCCCCTGACGCCCTTCGAGTGGTTCCCAGTCGCGAATCTTTACGCCGCTGCCCTCGTGATCGAAGCCGCCGAATTTTGCGTCGGGATCGCCGATCGCGATCAGATGGGAGAGTTGCTCGATCGGCGGCTCGGGTTGGCCGCGACCAAACGACCACAGCGAAAAATTAAAACCGGTATTGACCACCCCGTCAGCTTTCCAGGTCGGCCCGTAGTAGCCGAAAGGTGTGGTGATCGGGCTGTAAAAATCGAGATCCCCCGGCACCGCGTCCATTTCCATGACCCACAGGCGCACCTTGTCGGGACGCTTCGAACTGGAAAATTTGGTATGCGCCGCGGCGGGACGCCATCGTTTGCGCAACACCGCAGCGTTTGCGACGGCCGGCCCGGAAAGTTCGATCCAGTGAAGCGCGGCACTTTTGGCGTCGTTTTTGTCGCAGCTCAGGATCAACGATTTTCGACCGGCTGCGCGGATGTGCAGCGTTTTGCCGGCGACCAGCTGAGCCTCCAAGCCGGGCGCCGATGACGGCGTGATCGACACCGCACTGCTTTCATCGCCCAGGTTGAGGGAAAATTTTGCCCCCGATTCGATGCCGCTCATCGCAACGCGCACTTCGACCTCGCCGGGGCTTTCAAACCACAACCCCCACTCGACTTGATCGCCGGCGTCCCATTGTTCGATGCTGGCGTAGGCATGGCCGCCATTCAGCTCGTTGATGTCATCGACGTTTCCCCTGCCGACGGCGGTCAGTCCGAGTTTCGGAAAAAAGCTCTCGTTGGGCGTCAGAAAAAGCCGTCCATCGACGCTGCGCTGGACCATGTAGCGCTGATTGCCGGTCTCCGGCACATCGATCCACTCAATGGCCGCGCCGAGCTGGCCGATGCCTGATTTCAGCTCGCTGACCGGATCGGCGGCCATCGCTGACCCCAGCAGCCCCAGCAGAATCAGCAAAGTCGAAATTTGCGCAGGAAACGTCATCGATGCCTCGATCATCGGCATTTACCCGCCAACAGGCAACCCGCAAAATATCCGTGCCTGAGACTCGTCCACCGCAACCGCCGGGACGAACGCCCGCAAAAAAGCGCACCCGGGAAAATCCCGGATGCGCTTTCGATGAGTAGCTTTCGATCGTTTGCGACGCTGTGCGACTACTTGATGAACAGCATTTCCTGATAGGTCGGCAGCGGCCAGAGGCTGTCGGGAACGACGGCTTCGAGCGCGTCCGCGGCTGCGCGAACTTCGAGCATCGCCGGCAGGACTTTTTCAGCCTGGTAAGCCGCCGACTCGTCGTTGTCGCCGTGAATCGATTCGAGGTTGTCGAGCGCGGACTCCAATTCGCCGAGGAGGCCGGATACCTTATCGATCGTGGCACCGCCGAACTCTTTGCCGATGGCCTTCAAGCTCGCGCCTGCAGTGGCGAGATCACTCAAGTACTGAACGGCAGCCGGGTAGATCATGGTGCGGCCCATCTCGATCACGAGGTTGGCTTCGACGTTGACGTAGGCGGCGTATTGCTCGGAGTAGACTTCGTAACGGCTGTGCAATTCACGCTCGTTGAGGACACCGTATTTTTCGAAAACTTCAACGACGTCTTCGCCGATGATGGCGGGCAGCGCGTCGGCGGTGGTCTTCAAGTTCGGCAGTCCGCGGTCAGCGGCTTCGCTGTGCCACTCCTGCGAGTAGCCGTCGCCGTTAAAGATCACAGCACTGTGTTGCTCCATGATCTCCTGCAGCACTTCCTGAATGGCAGCGTTGAGATCCGGTGCGCCTTCGAGGCGGGTGGCGATGTAGTCGAGCGAATCACACATGATGGTGTTCATCGCGACCAAAGGTCCGGAGATCGACTGGTTGGAGCCAACCGCGCGGAACTCGAAACGGTTACCGGTGAAGGCGAACGGACTGGTGCGGTTGCGGTCGCCGGCATCTTTGTCGAGCTCGGGCAGCGAATCGACGCCGATGTTGAGCACGCCCTTAGGCTTCGAGTTGGTGGCACCGCCACCTTTGATCTGTTCGAACACGTCGTTCAGCTGATCGCCGAGGTAGACGGAAAGAATCGCCGGCGGCGCTTCATTGGCACCGAGACGGTGATCATTTCCGGCCGAAGCGATGACCGAGCGAAGCAGCGGCGCGAACTTGTGCACCGAGCGAATGACCGCACCGGCGAAGACCAGAAACTGAGCATTTTCGTGCGGCGTGTCGCCGGGATCGAAAAGATTGCCCTGGGTGCTGTTGCCCAGCGACCAGTTCACGTGCTTACCGGACCCATTGAGACCGGCGAACGGTTTTTCGTGCAGCAGCGCGGCGAAGCCGTACTTGTCGGCGCACTTTTTGATGGTGGTCATGACCAACTGCTGATGGTCAGCACCGACATTGGCGGACTCGAACACCGGCGCGATCTCAAACTGGCCGGGAGCCACCTCGTTGTGTCGGGTTTTCGAAGGAATGCCGAGTTTGAAGAGCTCGCGGTCGAGGTCATACATGAACGACATCACGCGATCGGGAATAACGCCGAAGTAGTGATCGTCAAACTCCTGGCCCTTTGGTGGAGCCGCACCAAACAGCGTGCGTCCGCAACTGAGCAAGTCGGGGCGCGACAGGAAAAAGCCTTTATCGATAAGGAAATACTCCTGTTCCGGACCGGCGGTGGCGCTCACGTGAGCGATCTCTTCGTGGCCGAACAACTTGAGAATGCGCTGCGCCTGTTTGTCGAGTGCGCGCATCGACTTGAGAACCGGAGTCTTCTTGTCGAGAGCTTCACCGGTCCACGACACAAACGAGGTCGGGATGCAAAGCGTCGTGCCACATGGGTTTTCCATGATGTAGGCCGGACTGGTGATGTCCCAGGCGGTATAGCCTCGCGCACGGTGCGTGGCGCGGATGCCACCGTTAGGAAAGCTGGAAGCGTCCGGCTCACCCTGAATCAGGGTCTTACCTTTGAACTTGGAAATAGCCGACGCACCATCTTTGCCGGGATCAAAGAAGCTGTCGTGCTTCTCTGCGGTGAACCCGGTCAGCGGGTAGAATACGTGCGTGAAGTGAGTCGCGCCTTTGGCCGATGCCCAGGTGCGCATCGCTTCAGCCACTTCGTCAGCGACGGCATTGTCGAGCTTGCTGCCGTCCTCGATGCACGACAGCACCTGCGAATAAGTGTCAGCCGACAGCACTTGCTCCATCGTAGCCAGATTGAACGTGTTGCTTCCGAACAAGCCGCCGGTTGGCTCATTGGCAAAGTCAAAAGATTCCGCAGAGCTGCTACTGCGCTTGCTGATGGTGGACACGACGTCGGCTCTAGTGGTTGCAGAGTTCATTTGATTGATTACTTGATTGGGTTGCTTGTTAGGGTTTGAAATATTTTCGGTTCTGCCGTTCTGTATGCGTCCTTTCTTTTAACAAAGACAGGCGGGAGGGCGTCAAGAAGCATCTTGCGTGCCAGATGTCCTGATTCCTCCGAAATTAAATTTTTTCTGCCAATTTCGCTCTAGATTCGAATGATTCATCTCTCGCCCCATCACCAGATTGAGCTGGACCCGGCACTCATGCAAATGCTCGAGCGCCCGCCGGACAGAGACTATGTCATCCGCAGAGTGTCCCAAAAGGTAGTCAATGGTCAACCGTTGATCCAGGGCGAGTTAGTGATAAGTGGCAACGAAACTCTTGAGGCCTACCCGCTGGCGGCGAAGTATCCGGTGCATTTCCGCAAGACCTACTACCCGACCTGCTTTCATCAGCACCCGGATCAGGAATACGAAAACCACCTTGCTGCCAGCCGCATCATCGATGTGCCGCCGCCGATCGGTTCGACCCGAACCGAGTTTCGCAGCTGCTTTCTCCCCGGCACGCCGTTCGACCGCTTGTCGCCATTCGGCGTCGAGCCGCCGGAGCGCAACATTCAGATCGCCGAAGAGCACCCCAAGGCGGCCTGCATCGGCCTCTGGTATCTGCTCAACAGTGTTTACACCCAGATCACGGCGCTGCACGACAACGGCTTCGCCCACGGCGATTTGTTTTTGCACAACATCATCATATCGCCGGCTCCGATCGGGGCTCACCTGATCGATTTTGAACAGGCCGTGCACCGCGATGACGAGATGAGTGACGAGCTCTGGCAGGAAAAAATCGACGCCGATCTCAGCGAGATTCTGAAGACCGGAGTGTTCCTGCAGTGCGCGCTCGGTCGACAGGAGGGAGCGCTCGCCGACGCCTGTCTCAAGGCTCTGCCCAAGCTGTTTACCGCCCACCGCCAGTTCAAGCGCAGCATCGAACGCCGCACCAAACGCGCCTAAGTCGCTGGTTATCCGGCAGTCTGGCTCGGATAATGCTTCCTTTACCAGGTCCACGCGTCGCCGGTGATCTCACCGCCGTCCTGCCTGGACTCGATTAAGGAATGCACAAGCGGCTCAATGAGCGGACCTACCCGACAACTTTTTTTCGGCTCGATCACCTTTGGCTCGATTATCGCATGTGCGGTCGTCGGCTACATGATCATCGACCATTCAAGCCTGCTCGATGCCTTTTACATGGTCGTGCTGACCATCTTCGGCGTTGGCTACGAGGAGGCAGTTCCGGTCGAGTCGCCGCTGGCAAAAATTTTTACCATCGTCGTCATCGTCGCTGGATGCACCACGCTGCTGTACCTTCTGGGCGCGTTCATCCAAGTCATCACTGAAGGCCAAATCCGTACCGCGCTCGGCGCCCACCGCATGACCAGAGAACTCGATAAATTGACCGACCATGTCATCATCTGCGGCTTCGGCCGACTCGGCAGAATGCTGGCTCAGGACCTGCATCAGGCCAAGCGCCTGTTCGTCATCCTCGACAACAATATCGAGCGGATCGCCGCCGCCGCGGCACTCGGCTATGTCACCTGCAGCGGCGAAGCGACCGACGAAAATTCGCTGATCGCTGCCGGCGTCGAACGGGCCAGCACCCTGTCCACGGTACTGCCCGACGACGCCGCCAACGTGTTCATCACCCTCAGCGCAGTCGGTCTGAATCCCGATATCGAAGTCATCGCGCGCGGCGAAGAACCCTCCACCGAACAGAAGCTCCGGCAGGCCGGCGCCAGGCGCGTGGTGCTGCCCGCACATATCGGTGCCGAGCGCATTGCCCACATGATCCTCTACCCCAGCGCCGCCGATTTTGCCGAGACGGACAACCACACCCGCCACCTCAACGAAGAGCTCGGCGAGCTTGGCGTGCACCTCGAAGAACTGCCGATCACCGACGACTCGGGCCACGTCGGCAGCACTCTCGACGAACTCGAACCGGTCGGCGCAAATTCCTTTCTCGTGGTGGCGCTGAAACGCGGCGAGGACGTACTGCCGCGACCGCCGGTCGACACCGTCCTGCAGGCAGGTGATCGCGTAATCGTCATCGGCCACGCCGACAAAAGCGTCGAACTGGCCCGCAAATCCACCCCGACGAGCTACCACTACCGCGGCGCCAGAACGTGACCTAGACCAAACTCGGCGCGTAGCCGAAATAGCCTCGCGTCCGAATCACTTCGCCCACTTCGGCCGGCACCATATTTTCCCAGGCGGAATCGCCCGCCGCGATTTTCGCCAGCACATCCCTGGAAAAAACGCCCTGACAGGCTTCGTCGAAGTTCGTCATCTGCTCGATGCAGCCACGCTCGAGAAGGTAACCGTAGAGCTTTTTCAAATCGTCGGCGACGTCGAGGTTGTCGGTGGTGGTCAGTTCACCAGTAACCGGATCTTTGAGCGGATAAATGTACAACTTCAAATCGCCTTTAAACAGACGCCCGAACGATTCAAGAATGCCGCCGTCGAGTTCGGTGTAGTATTTTTCATCGAACAACTCGCGCAAACTGCCGATGCCCATGGTGATACCGATTTTCGACTTCGTGTAGCGACTCAGGTAAGCCGCCAGTCGGTAGTACTCGAAGTAATCCGAGATCAGCACCGTCATGCCACAGGCGACCAGCATGTCGGCGCGCGCGAGGAAGTCGCGGTAGTCGATCTGCCCTCCGGCCATCAGGTTGCGCATGGTGATTTCCATGATCTTGATCACCGACTCGCACTCGACCTCCGACTCCTCACAGAAACGCTCGTGAGCGCAGCGCATGATGTCGAGGTTGGAATTGCAAACCGGGCGAAAGCTGCCGCGCTCGACCAGCACGGACTGTTTGCGCAGCACTTCAGAGGGCTGCAGCACCTTGCCCCCGGCCCCGAACATGGCGGCGTTGGTCAAACCGAGATGCACCAGCTGCAGACTCATCAGTCGATTGTCGACGTTGCGGAACTCGATGCCGTTGAACTCGATCATGTCGATTTCGAGCCGCGACGTGGTTAAATTGTCGAGCAGCGATTCGATCAATTTTTCCGGCGTGTGATGGTACATGCACGCGCCGTAGATCAGGTTGACGCCGACGATGCCGAGCGCCTCCTGCTGAAGCGCGTTGGTTTTGTCGAGCATGCGCACGTGAATGATGATCTCGCTGCTCTCATCGCGCGGATGGGCCTGAAAGCGCACCCCCAACCAGCCGTGGCATTCGTTGGTGCCGTGATAATTTCGCGCCGATACCGTGTCCGCAAAAGTGAAGAACGCCGTGGTATCGCCGCGCTCAACCTGCAGGCGCTGCATGTTCAGATCCTGCTCGTATTTGAGCATGCGGTCGAGGCGCTCGCGACAGACATAACGTTGGCACTGCCCGTAGATCGCGTCGCTGACCTGCATGTCATACGCCGAGATGCTTTTGGAAATCGTGCCCGCCGCACCACCGGCCAGAAAGAACCAGCGCACCACCTCCTGGCCGGCGCCGATCTCGGCAAAGGTTCCGTAACGACGCGGATCGAGATTGACCTGCAAGGCCTTTTCGAGGGTGGGAATGGGTTGAGAAGGATTCACTGCGTCTGCTTATGAGCAGAATTCATGCAAAATCCCCTAAAGAATGCCGCATACCTTCGCGTGGCAGCTTGGTCACCCGCCTTGTCACCCGCCGCCCCTCGTCGGCCCGGCTTTCTGCGCGCTCAGCGCCTCAGCGCCAGGCCAGCGTTTTGGCGACGCCGTGTTGAGCGTGATCTTTGTCGAGCGCGCGCAGTTCGAGGGTCATCGAGTCGGCGGCGAGCTGAGCGCGCAGCCAGCCGTTCGGCAGCGCCGGATTAAACAAATAACCGACCGGCGGTTGATTGACGAGGTGAATGCCGCCACTGGCCTGCTTGTAACCGTAGCTGTGCGAGTGCCCGAAAATGTAGGCTTTGATCTGCGGCCTGGATCGCAACAGGTCCATGAACTCGACCGTGTCAGCCAGTCCGGAAATCGTATCGGTCGAGCCCTCGGGCAGGTACTGCGCGTAGTGGTGACCGACCAGCAACGTCGGCTTGCCATCGGCACTGTGCCGATCGACCGCGTCGGAGATCCAGCGGCGTTGCGCCGCACCGATTTCGCCGGTGACCTTGTTAACCTCCTTGAGTGTATCGACAAAAATCCAGTTGGCGTGCGCGCTTTCGACGACACTGACGTGGCGCGCGATCGGATTGGCCGGCTCAGCTTTTGCCTCCGGGAAAAGTTCGTAGAACGGCCCGCGGTCGTCGTGATTGCCCATCGTCAGATGCACCGGCACGCCGGCGTCGAGCAGCGGCTGAACCAGCGAGCGGAAGGTCCGGTAGTCGCCTTTTTCGCCGGTGTTGTAGGCGCAGTCGCCATTCACGAACGCGAACTCGGGCGGCGTCGGTTCGGCGAGAATTTCAGCGACCACCGTGCGCAGATTATCCGCCATGTTGACGTCGCGCGCGGTCTTGGCGGGATCGGCTTCGATGTGCGAATCGGCGAGCATGGCGAACCACGGAGCGGCATCGGCAGCCCGGGCAGCGAAGGCCCGGGGCGACAGCGCAGCGGCGGCTCCGGCTTGCAAAAAGGATCGACGGGTGGCGGGAATGAGCGAGACAGGCATGACGGCGGAAAATGACGTTCGGAGCCCCATGATAAGCAATATATTTGCGCTCTTCCAAGGCGCATTCCGGCATAGTATTCGACACCCGCCTCTGACTCGCTACGTTGCGGAATGTCGTTAGAGCCAAAATGGATCGTCGCTCAGCCGCCCGCAAAAGTGGCGGTCGAGGGCGGCATTGCGCTCGCCGAAGTCAATGATCTGGCGCGCCAGTTCGGGTTGGCGCCGTTGGTTATCCGGCTGGCGGCACAGCGCGGTTTTTCCGACCCGGCACAACTCGAGCGCTACCTGCATCCGCGGCTGCAGGATCTCAGCGATCCCTTCGATATGCCGGGCATGACGGCAGCCGTCGCGCGCATCCTCAAGGCGGTCGACGCCGGGGAAAAAGTCGTGCTGTACGGCGACTACGACGTCGACGGCGTCACCTCGGTGGCCTTCCTGCACACCATTTTAAAAGCCTACGGCATCGACGCCGCGACCTTTCTGCCGCATCGCGTCGACGAGGGTTATGGACTCAGTACCGCCGGTATTGAACGCGCGCTGGCCAGGTTTCAGCCGAGCCTGTTCATCGCCGCCGACTGCGGCACCAACTCCTGCGAAGCGGCGCAGCTGTTGCGCGAAAAAAATATCGATCTGGTGATCCTCGATCACCACGAGCCGGGCGAATCGGGAACTGCGGATTGCGCGGCGCTGGTCAATCCCAAGCTCGGCGACGATTTTCACTACCTGTGCACCGGCGGCGTGGTCTTCAAGGTGGCTCACGCCCTGCTGAAAACGCGCCCGCTCGACAACTTCGACCTGCGTCAGTGCCTCGACCTGGTGGCGCTGGCGACGGTGGCCGACATCGTGCCACTGGTCGACGAGAACCGCATTTTTGTGCGCCGCGGATTGGCGCAACTGGATCGCACCTCGAACATCGGACTGCGCGCGCTGAAGATTGTCGCCTCGGTGCAATCGCCGTCGCGCTCCTTCGATGTCGGCTTCAAGCTCGGCCCGCGACTCAATGCCGCCGGTCGCCTCGACACCGCGCAGGATTCGCTCGACCTGTTGCTGACCACCGATCCCCTGGCGGCGCGAACCCTGGCCAATCAGCTGGAGCAGTACAACCGCGAACGTCAGCAACTCGAGAAGAAGACCCGCGATGGCGCCGAAGAGACGGTCGCCGGCCTGCCCGACGACGAACGCGCGGCGGCGATCGTGGCCGGTGGCGACGGATGGCACCCCGGCGTAGTCGGCATCGTCGCGTCGCGCATTTGCCGGCAGTATCACCGCCCGTCGATCATTGTCGGCTTCGACGAAAATGGTCTCGGTAAAGGCAGCGGCCGGAGCATTCCCGGCGTGTCGCTGGTCGAAGCGCTCGATGCCTGTCGCGACCTGATCGAGTCCGGTGGCGGCCACGACATGGCGGCCGGACTGACGGTTCGAAAAGAAAATTTCGACGCCTTCCGCAAGCGCTTTCACGATCACGTCGCCGCGGTCGTCGCCGCCCACGAGGACACCACCTTGCTCGACCCCAAGTTAAAGATCGATGCCCAGGTGGAATTTTCCGAACTGACGCTCGATCTGCTCGACAGCTACGAACTGTTGCGCCCGTTCGGCGCAAAAAATCCTCAGCCGCAATTGATGGCCACCGGCGTCCGCCCCGAAGGCGAGCCACGCATCATCAAGGACAAACACATCAAGCTGCGGCTCGAGCAGGACGGCGAAGTGCGCGATGCGATCTGGTTCAACGCCGCCGACCGCAAACTGCCCCGCCCGCCCTGGGACATTGCTTTCACCATCGATCGCAACGAGTGGCGCGGCAACATCAGTCTGAGCATCATGCTGCAGGAAATTCGCGCCGCCGAGCCGAAGCCGTAGCCGTAGCTGCCAGACAATAGAATCGGCTGGAATCCCGTTCCCGTTGCGTTGGCGGGAGTCAGCGTTGCGTGCGCCGACCCCGGATCGATCGATCACTGTGGGGTAAAGCCCAAGTCGCACGACGTTCGGAACGGCTTGCAAAGCCATCCTACGACCTCGACCTCGACGTCGGCTGCTGACGCGTCACTTAATCTGTTCGAAGACTTAGCGGCCGAAGAGATTGCGCAGGAACTCGCGCGGATCGATGACGATCGTGCGGCTGTTGCCCTTGCCACCCGCTCCCGGACCATGATCATCGTGATCGTGATCATCATGGTCGTCATGACCACGGCCACCACCACCTCCGTGATCATGATCATGATCGTGATCACCGCGGCCGCCGCCACTTCCGGGACGACCGCCACCACCACCGCCAACACTGCGCACCTGCTGCTGGCTGAGGGTCACCGTGGTGCTGCGATCCGGCACGCGCAGGCTGTGCACCACTTGATGATCGGAACTGCGCAGGACCAGATACTGATCACCGGTGGCAAGCGACAAACGCTGCTGCTGGCGCGGCTGGACCGTCGCCACCTGATGACCGTCGCCGCTGTTTTCTTTGTGATAAATCACCAGCCGTTCCGCCGACAGATTGACGAAGCTGACACTCACCGGGCGCGGTGCCGGGGCCGGCTGCGGACGCGGTGCCGGGCGACCGACGCCGAGATCGCTGTCGTGAACTTCGAGATCGTTGTGGGCGCTGGTGATCCGGATCTGCGAGACGACCTGGTTGGTTTTGGGAGAAACCATCGCCCACAGGGTGTTCGGCGGCGTCCTCAATTTGCTTTCCTGACGGGGATTGAGCGTCTCGACATACTCGAGCGCACCGGAACCGCCATCGCGATACAGATACAGCGTCTGCGACGAGTGATTGGAGGCGTGAATTTCTAACAGGACCGCCGGTTGCGGTCGACCACCCCGGCCGTGATCATCGTCATCGTCATCGTCGTCGTGGTCGTCATGACCGCCATGGTCGCCGAAATTTTCGTTGGTGATGGCCAGGTGGCGCGCGAAGCGGCCCACCGACAGCGAACTGATCACCTGCCCGGTGCGTGGATCGACGAACGCCCAGTGGTCACCGATTTCGGCACTTTGATAAGACGAGGTGTGCGGATTGACGGTGCCGTGACTGTCCCACTTGGAACGCGCCCGATCCCAGTGCATCAACTTCACCGGCCGCGAAGAATCGTTTTGAAACTGCACCTGCGAACCGCCGCCACTGCGCTGGGCCTGCGCAGAACCGGGCATGGCCAGCAGACCGAAGCCACTCGCCACGACAGCCAGCAACAAGGTGAAGAATGAACGGGTGGAGAGAGAACGAAGGCGAAGGCGCATGGTGATAGAGGGTGGGGGTCAGACGAAAGTCGCAGGAAAACTTGCACAGAAGTTTGCACCAAAGCGAAATATTTGGCGAACCATAGTTTTTGCAATCGCGGTAGTTGAGCTGAGTTGGCAAGACTCACCGATGATCGCTCAGATGCCGCGTGCCTCAAAAGTCGCGGCACACAAAAGCAGTGCCGGAGGCACGCAAGCCGACAGCGCGGCGTCGGCGTCGGCGTGCAGGCCGCACCCGTTCGCCGTTCTCGCCCCCCGAACTACTGACTACTGACTACTGACTACTGACTACTGACTACTGACTACTGACTACCGAATTCCTTGCTCCTTGCTCCTTGCTCCTTGCTCCTTGCTCCTTGCTCCTACCAAAAAACCTACCCAATCCGCACGCTGCGCTTCTTATTCAACTTCAACACCTGTCCCGCCGCCCACGCCGGCTCCGTCTTCGGATCGGTGAGCTTTTCGCCGTCGAGCTGAATACTGCCCTGCTGAATCAAACGCCGCGCATCGCCGCCCGACTTCGGTTCACCCAGCGATTCAAATGCGGCCTGCACGACGCCCAGCAGATCGCGTCGCGCGTCGCCGGCCGGCGCCGCAAACTCCGGCAGCGCGACCTCATCGAGCTGGCCGCTGCTGCGCTTGTCCCAGTCGTCGAGCACCGCCGCCGCCACTTCCGGGCTGTGGTAACGCGCCACGACTTTCTGCGCGAGGGCTTTTTTCGCGACCAGCGGATGTTGCTCCGGGTCGAGCGTTTCACCGAGCAGCAGCAGGTAATAACGCACCATCAATTCGTCGGAAATGCTCATCAGCTTGCCGAACATTTCGCCCGCCGGCTCGTCGACCCCGACGTAATTGTCGAGGCTCTTGCTCATTTTCTGCACCCCGTCGAGCCCCTCGAGGATCGGCGAACAAATCACCACCTGCGGCTCCATGCCCTCCGACTTCTGCATGTCCCGTCCGACCAGAATGTTAAACAACTGATCGGTGCCGCCCAGTTCGACATCGGCGCGCACCATCACCGAGTCATAGCCCTGCACGATCGGGTACTGAATCTCGTGCAGGCGCACCTCCTGGTTGGCGGCGATACGCGCTCGAAAATCTTCGCGCTGCAAAATCTGCTGCATGGTCACCCGCGCATTGAGCTTGATGACCTCGGCAAAACTCATCTTGTTGAACCAGTCGCCGTTGTAGACCACCTCGGTGGTGGCCTCGTCGAGAATCTTGAACGCCTGATCGGTAAAAGTCTTGGCGTTGACCATGACTTCCTCGTGGGTCAACTGCGGGCGCGTCTTCGAGCGCCCCGACGGATCGCCGATCTGCGCCGTGAAATCGCCGATGATCAACACCGCCTGATGACCCAGCTCCTGAAACTGACGCAGCTTCTCCAGCGGCAGGGTGTGGCCGAGATGAATGTCCGGCGCGGTCGGATCGACCCCCAGTTTGGCGCGCAGCGGCTTGCCGCGTTGCAGCTTTTCCAGCAATTCCTTTTCGCTGATCACATTGGCAGCGCCACGCGTCAGGATAGTGAGTTGTTCTTCGGGAGACATTTGGGGAAAGGAGCTAGGAGTTAGGATAAAGGAGCTAGGAGCTCGTCCACGGGTTAACTGATAGCCACTAAAGCCGTCCTCACAACCCACAACCTCTCCCCCGATCAAGCCGCTCCTTCCGATTTCGAACTTCAGTAATTTTTTGGGTATTTGGGTATTTCGTCATTCACCGGCAAATCGAACTTGTGAGAAATGCAGGCTAAAGTCTCCTGGCTCCCAACTCCTACCTCCTTGCTCAGAATCCCCCCAATCCCCTTGCAACTCCCCTTTAACCACAGGACACTGCCGTCACCCACAACGATCACACTACCCCATCATGTTTTCAGACAAGCCACCCAAAGTAGGAGTCATTGGACTCGGCATCATCGGTTCGCGCGTAGCCGACAGCCTGCGCAAAGCCAACGCTCACGTCTACGTCTGGAGTCGCACGCCGAAACCCGAGCCGAACTTTCTCAGTTCGCCCGCTGAAGTGGCCGCGCTCGCCGAAGTCATCCAGATATTTGTCACCAATGGCGAAGCCCTGCTCGAAGTGCTCGCCGCGCTCGAGCCGAAGCTCACCAAAAAGCACATCATCATTAACAGTTCGACCGTCGACCCGCTGTCGACCGACAAAGCCGCACAGCTGGTCGAGAATACCGGCGCTGCCTTTCTCGACTGCCCGTTCACCGGCAGCAAACTCGCCGCGGAAAAAGGCGCGCTGGTTTATTACGTCGGCGGCGACCTGCGCCATCTCGAACAGGTGCGCCACATTCTTGAAATCTCCGCCAAAGAAATCGTCCCGGTCGGCGGCATCGGCGACGCCACGATTCTCAAGATCGCCACCAACATGATCACTTCGACCACCGTGCAGGTGCTGTCCGAAGCCTACGCCCTGACCAAAGCCTGCGGCATCGATCCCGAAAAACTCGCCGAAGCGGTCGAGAACAACGCCTGCGGATCGCCGCTCACCGCGATGAAGCTGCCGACCATCATCGCTGAAAATTACGAGCCGCATTTCTCGCTGCAGAACATGTTCAAGGACGCCCAGTTTGCCCTCAATCTGGCCAATCAGAAAAAAGTCGACATGCCCGCCCTGTCGACCACCGCCAGCGTCATGTTCAAATCCCTGCAGCGCGGCTTCGGCGAAGAAGATTTCTCGGTCATCGCCCGCAACTACCAGGACCCGCCACCCGCCGCCCTGCCCGGCGCCACCGGCAAGACCAGCAGCACCGCCGGCAGTTCCAGCGCATCCGCGGCCGCGCCGGCCGACGATCTCGACGCGGCCATTCCGAAAAATCCTATCGCCGCCGCCACCAGCTCCGCCAATCAGACGCCCGAGTCCTCAACCGATGACTGATGCCGCCACGGCCATGGACATCACCGCTCCGATCGACCTCAGTGCGCGCGTGAAGCTGCGCTATCGCGGCGCCGATCGGGTCCGTTTTCTCAACGGCCAGGTCAGCAACGACGTCCGCAAGGTCGACGACGCCAGCGCCCTGCCCGCCTGCGTGTGCACCCTCAAGGGCAAGCTCGACGCCCTGATCTACCTGACCGCTTCGGGCAGCGGCGACGGCCCCGACGCCGCCCTGCTGGTCGACGGACCGCCTGAGCTGCGCGCCGACGACGCCCTGTTCAACCGCTTCGATCGCTACCTGATCGCCGACGACGTCGAACTCGACGACGTCAGCGCCGAATTCGCCCTCTGGCATTTTCTGCCCGGCGTCGATCGCCCCGACCTGCCCGGTGCGGTCTGGAAAAAATGCAATCGCTTCGGCGTCGACGGCCACGACCTCTGGCTGAGCGCCGACAGCGCCGCAAAACTCGTCAGCAGCGGCACCGCCGGCCCACTCATCGATGCCGACAGCGCCCCGGTCGAAGCCCTGCGCATCCGCCACCGGGTGCCGCGCTGGGGCACCGAGCTCAGCGGCGACATTTTACCCGCCGAAGCCCGGCTCGACCTGACTGCCGTCGATTTCCACAAGGGCTGCTACACCGGCCAGGAAGTCGTTTCACGCATCAAAAGCGTCGGTCGCGTCAACCGGCTGCTGTGCCTGTTGCAAGCCACCGGCAGCAACGGCGACAGCGACAGCGATGCCGCCCCGGCTCCCGCCGTCGGCGACGCGATTTTTGCGCCGCGCGCAGACGACCCGCCGCGCGACCCCGCCGCCAAACCGCTCGGTCACATCACCAGCGTCAGCCCGGCCGGTGGCGGGCAGCCCGCGCTGGCGCTCGGCTTCGTGCGTCGCGAATTCAATGAGGCAAACACGAAGCTTGTCAGTGTCGGCCAGTCGAGTAATATCGAGAAAGGTTTGGAAGTGCGGGAAGTCTGATTGCCCCGGTCTACCGACAAGCCCGGACCTTTTAGAAATCTCGATTGCCCACCCCGGCGTGGGCGTCTCCGGCCATGAAATCGTATTCCCGAACCCCGCTCCGTAAAAATTTCACGCAGATCCTCGCACTGCTCGTCGGCCTTGCCATCAGCGCCCCGCGGCTGAGCGCGGCCGACACCCGCGTCACCTTCGAAATCGACGCCGGCAACGGCAAGACCCACCCGGTCACCATCGAGCTCGATGAAAGCAACGCCCCGCTGACCTCGGCCAACTTCAAAAAACTGGTCGAAGAAGGTTTTTATAAAGGCATCGCCATTCACCGCGTGGTGCCCAACTACATCGTCCAGATGGGCGACCCGCTGACCAAAGACGCCGCCCGCAAAAGCGATTGGGGCACCGGCGGCCCCGGCTACACCGTGCCCGCCGAGACCGGCCAGAAACACCTGCGCGGCTCGATCGCCATGGCCCGGCTCAGCGATGGCGTCAATCCCAGCCGCGCCTCCAGCGGCAGCCAGTTCTATGTCTGCCTGGCCGACATGCCCGCCCTCGACGGCGATTACACCGTGTTCGGCAAAGTCGTCAGCGGCCTCGAACACTTCGATCGCATCTCGCAGGTCGCCGCCGATACCAACAACAACCCGGTCAACCGCATCGCCCTGATCGACACCGCCGTCGAAGTCGCCCCCGATCCCGCTGCGGCCCCCAGCCTCGGCACGGCCCTGGCATCGATGCCCAAAAAAGCCACCGCGCCCGCTACCGACGCCGCCGACACCGCCGCCGCCGACGCGAAAACCTCGATGGCCGCCACCACCGCAGCTGCCACCGCGACTCCGTCGTCGGCACCGGCACCGGCTCCCGCCGCGACCAGCGCCGCCCTGCCCAGCGTCACCAGTGTCGGTGCCGCCGACAGCAGCACCTCGAGTGCCCTCGCCATGGCCAATGCCGCCGCCACCGGGGCCGCCGCCGCCGTCGAATCCGCCACCGCCGGCAGCTCCAGTTCGGATTCGAGCCCCAGTTTCGCAGACGGCGCCTCCGAATTTTCCGCCCTGGTCGCCGAAGCCCGCGCCCAGGCCGGCAAGATGATCGACAGCGACCCGACCGATCCCGCCGACTCCGAGGCCGCCCTCGCCGCCGCTAAAGCTGACGCCGACGCCGACGCTGCAGGAGCCGCCGCCGATGCCGGGGCGACCACATCAATGCCCGGCCGGAGCGCCGACGCCAGCGACGTCACCGCCCAGCTCACCCAACCGGCCGCCGGGCAAACACCGCCGCGGACTCAGGTCGGCAGCGACGCTGCCGACAGCAAGCCCGCCAAGCCGAAGAAGAAGGAAGGTTTCTTCACGCGCATGATTAAGAAGGTCTGGTAGGGGTCGGCTGCGCCGACGGAGCTAGGAGCTAGGAGTTGGGAGTTGGGAGTTGGGAGATAGGAGTTTTGCGGCGGCAGCGGATTATGGCAAAGACGGCGTAACTTTCTCTTGAAAATCGCAGCGACGGCGGCATTAGTTGTCGCTCGCTCATACGATCCGGACATTGACCACCGGAATCGGAGCACCCGGGTAGGTACCGAAGCGGTCAAACGGGGCAGACTGTAAATCTGCTGGCTATGCCTTCAGAGGTTCGAATCCTCTCCTGCCCACCATACCCCCACTCCGAGGGGGTATTTTTATGGGCAGGAGAGGGTTCGAACCGGAGGTTCGCGTGCTCCGACCGCGAAGTGGTTCGTTTTAACACGCCGCAGGCGCAATCCGCACAGATCATAGCGCAGCGGAGATCAATCCTCTCCGGCTCGGGGCCAGACTACGCCCGCTCACCCTTACGCCATCACCGGCAAGTCCTGTCACCCCAACACTATCCTCTCCTGCCCACCATTCTTTCCCCCTGGAAGGGTGAAAACTGTTGTAGTCAGGAGAGGATCCAAGAACCGCAGTTTATCATCGCTGATAGCGATGCGGTTCGTTTCAATACGCCGAAGGCGGACCCCGCACAGATCGTAGCGCAGCCACGGGATCAATCCCCTCCGACTCAGGGCCAGA
>CBDULB010000079.1:0-27998 GCA_965367965.1 uncultured bacterium
CGCCGAGATCCTCATCGGTGGTCGCGTACTGCCCGTGACCATCGTTGACCAACTCACCGATTTCGACGCGCCAGTGATCAGCGAACTCGTCGCGCATTTTCTTCAGCGCAGCTTCCTTTTTTTCGCCATCGAGCTTGGCGACGGAGTGCGGATTCAGGCCGTGCCAACCGGTCAGATCGATGCCGTTAAACAGCGCCGTGAAGCCTTTCGGCGGCTTGGGTTCAGCGGCTTTGATCGAATCCTGAGATCCGAGGGTCAGCAGCAGCACCGCTAGCAGAGCGGACGAGGAGAGTAGACGCGAAGTATAGGCTTTCATAACTGAGGACCGGGCTGGAGACCGGCCGGACATTTTCGCCGCCGAACGCCGTTACGAAAGCCCGAATGCTAGCGCGATGACGCAGGCAGGGCTGCAGGATCGAGAACCACGTGTTTGATCGTCTCGCGCTTCCACGTGTAAGTGATGTGGACCTTGCCATCGCTCGCCTGAATCACCGCCGGGTAGGAAAATTCGCCGCGCTCGCGCTCAATCGTCAGCACCGGCTGCCAACGTTTTCCGTCCTTGGACAGGGCGACGTTGAGCATATTGCGGCCCGAAGGAAACGGCCCACTCTTGATGGTGTGATTGTAAACGATCAGCTGACGACCGTCCGCCAGCGACACCGCATCCGTACCCGCATTGGGATTCGGCAAATGCGTAGCGCTCATCGGCGTCCAGGTCGAACCACCGTCTTTCGACCAGCTTTGCGCGACAACGCCTTCTTTGCTGCGGCACAGTATCTGCATCCGGCCATCGGCATAGCTGAGCAGGCCGGGCTGAATCGCATTAAAGTTGGACGCGTCATGGATTGGTCCGACCACTTCCCAGGTTTTGCCGAAGTCGCGGGTGATCTCGAAGTGGACCCGCCAACCATCATGTTCGCTGCTGCTCGGACAGAGGATCGCACCGTCGGCCAGCTGGACCGGCTTGTTCTTCACCGGCCCGAGCAAATCCGGAAGCTGCGGATGCTTGACGTCGGCACCGATTTTCCACGGCTTCTGCCACGTCACCCCACCGTCATCGCTGTGCGTCATCATCCCCCACCAGGCGCTGGCACGGTTGTTCTCGCCCGGAACCACCTTGTAAAACAACAACAGCGGAGCGCCCTTTTCGCGCGGCTGAAACAGCACCGGGTTGCCGGTGCGATGATCTTCGGATTCGCCTTCGGAACCATCGACCACTTCCATCGGCGTCTGCCATTCACCGTCAATCTGACGCGAAAACCAGATTGAGTTATCGACGTGTGGTTCATTCGTGCCGCCGAACCAGGTCGCCGCCAGTTGCCCGTCGGCAAGCTCGACGATGGATGATGAATGGTTCTGCGGCGTTGGTGCCTCCTTCGGGTCGAAGATAAATTCCGCACTCAGAAAACCCGGTGCCCCCGGCTGAGTCAGCGCAGGCAACTTACTCTTCGACGGATGATAATTTTCCGAAAGCCAAATCGGGCCGCCGCGGTAAAGTTCGCCGATCGGATAACGTGCATTCTCGACGACCGCCTTGTTCATGATCGCTGTGGCCTCCGCCACGACCTCGGGATGGTCGGCGGCGACATCCTGCGTTTCGCCGGGATCGGTGGCGAGATCATACAACTGCACCCGCCCCTTTTCTTTGCCGAGCCGAATGCTTTTCCAGTCACCCGAGCGCACCGCCTGATCGTAGAATCGGCGGCAATGTCCGTAGTCCCAGTAAAGGAACTCATGCGGTTTATCGAGCGCCTCGCCCTTCAACGCCGATGTGATATCGATGCCATCCAGTTCCAGGTCCGCCGGAGTCGGCGCCCCTGCCAGACTCGCAAGAGTCGGCAGCATATCTTGAAAAGCGATCACCTCATCGCTGGTTTTCCCTGCGGGAATCACGCCGGGCCAGCGGGCGATAAATGGCACGCGAATGCCGCCTTCATACAGATCGCGTTTGAAACCGCGCAGCGGACCGCCAGTCTTAAATGACTCCCACACGGTCGAGTGGCCGCCGTTGTCACTGGCAAAAATCAGCAGGGTGTTGTCGGCGATGCCGAGCTCGTCGACCAACGCAGTGATGCGTCCCACGTCGCGATCCAGGCGATGCACCATGGCCGCGTATTTTTTCGCCTTCTCCGGCCAGTCGCGATCTGAGTAAGGCTCGGTTGACGGAATCGCCAGGCCGTCCGGATCTTCGTCGCGCGAGGAAAAGTGCGGCAAGGTATAGGCCGCGAAAAAGAAGAACGGTTGGTCCTTTGAATCGCCAATAAATTTCAGCGTCTTCTCAGTGAGCAGGTCGTGACTGTAAGTCTTGCGCGTCAACGCATTGCCGGGCAGCTCGCGGCGCCCCTTGTCGGCATCGAGATACTCGGTGAAGTAATAGTGCGCATGGTCCTGGTTCAGGTAACCGAACCAGTGATCAAAGCCCTGGTTCAAGGCCGCGCCCGGCGTGCCGGGATCGCCCAGCGACCATTTTCCCACTCCACCGGTGCGGTAGCCCGCCCCTTTCAGGACCTCAGCCAGCGTGACGTCCTCGTCATCGAGGTAAGTCGGGTAATGCGGAACGTTGTCACGCGCCGGCGTGTGCCCGCCGTGAAGCCCGGTCATCAGAACACTGCGCGACGGCGTGCACACCGATCCACCGGCATAGGCTTGAGTAAAACGAATGCCTTCGTCGGCCAGTCGATCGATATTGGGCGTCGCCATCAACTCCTGCCCGTAACAGCCGGGGTCTCCGTAGCCAAGATCATCGGCGAGGATGAAGATGATGTTCGGCGGACTCGCCTCGAGGCGCAGTGCCAGGCAGAAATACACAAGGCTGAGGATCGCAAATTTCATCATCGTCCGTGTTCGCTGGCAGATTGGTTGACACTTTGATTCCACTGGTCCCAATCGGCGCTCAAAGTTCGCACCACATCAGGATTGATATCCGCCAAATTTTTCTGTTCACCCGGGTCGCTGGCGAGATCAAACAACTCGATCTTTTTCCCCGTGATACACAGTTTCCAGGAGCCGCTGCGCACCGCGCTCTGCTTGCCGGTGCGCCAGAAAAGTTTTCGCTGCGGGAGTTTCCCGCCGCCCGTAAACACGGGTAACAAATTCACGCCGTCGCCCGCCCCGGCATTGCCCTGCGCATCGATCAGGGCTGCCAGGGTCGGAAAAAAATCATTGCTGTGCGCCAGCTCATCACTGACCCCGGGTTGCACTTTACCCGGCCGGGAAACGATCAACGGTACCCGGTGACCGCCCTCATAGAGATCGACCTTCTGACCTCGAAACCGACCGTTGCTGGAGATGTTCTTGAACTTAGCGCCGTAGCTCAGATAGCCACCATTATCAGAGGTGAAAATGACCAGCGTATTGTCTATCAAGCCCGCCTTTTGCAACGCCGCCATCAAGTCGCCAACGCGGCGGTCGAGTGATTCAACCATGGCTTTGACGTGGCTTGAAACGTCGTCCGGATTCGGAATGACTCCCCACTTGTCCTGGTGATAGCTGACTCCCTTGTATCGATGGGGCGGATCCTCCGGTCCCTGCCACGGAAAGTGAATCGCCAGATGCGGCAGATAGAGGAAAAAGGGCGAGTCCCGATGCTGCTCGACGAACTGAATGCTGTGCTCGCTGAGCAGGTCGGTGGTGTAGCCCGACTCCTTCGCCGGGGCGGCATTCCACCACCAGTCCTCGTTCCCCGACCGGTCCACCCGGGTGTGAAAATCTCCGTCGCCGGACAACAGTCCGCGAAACTCATCGAAGCCCTGATGCATCGGCAGCAAGGGAGCTTGATAACCGAGATGCCACTTGCCGAAACACCCGGTCGCGTAGCCCTCGCCTTTCAGCAGCTCAGCGAGCGTCACCGCCGCCAGCGGCAATCCGTCTTCGGGGTTTCCCGACGACAAAGCACCATCAAACTGGCTGCCGAACCGCTGCGGATAGTAGCCGGTCAGCAGCGATGCCCGGGTCGGACTGCACATCGCCCCGCCGCTGTGAAAGTCGGTAAAGCGCAGGCCGCCTTCTGCGAGTGCGTCGATGTTCGGCGTAAGGTTGATCTCACTGCCGTAACAGCCCAGGTCGCCATAACCGAGGTCATCGGCAACGATCAACACGATGTTCGGCGGGCCCGCCTCGATCCGTGAAACCACGCCGACACCCAGCACGACAAGCAGGACACAAAACTTCACACGCATTGCAGAAGATAGCAGTCGGAACATTTTCACTTCGCCAGATGCCCGGATATGACCCGCGCCACTTCTTTGCCCATCAGTTCGCAACCATCCGGCGAAAGGTGAATGCCATCCGAAGGTCGGAGGATTTTTTCCGGCCCGGTGGCTTTCATGAATTGATTCAGGTCATTGACTGCGATGTCTAATTCTGCGGCAACTTCACGGGCCTTGGCGTTGTAAGCGTCTACGTCGCGGTTGCGCCGGACCACCCGCTGGTAACCCTCCGATTTTGCCTGATCCGCCTCGTTAACTACCGTCGTGAGAGCAAAAATTACTTTGGCGTCGCTGAGTTCGTCGAGTCTGGCAAAAATCGTCCGCAGATTCTTCTCATAGGTTTCGAGAGAGTAGCGCGGCTTGCCGGTTTTTCCGTCCAGAAACAGATCGTGAAGCCCGACATTGATGTGGACGATTTCCGGTTCACCACCGGCTTCCGCCAACCAGCGCTCAAGATTTTCAATGACATTGACGGTGTGCCGGCAGTTGTCCTTCGGTGACCAGACCTGCGCCTTTCCCTTAAGCGCCGACGCCGCTGCCGCCTGGTAATTCATGCGGATCGAATCACCCAACAACACTACCATAGGGGGTTGCTTCGGGGAGGTATCAGCGTCGCCCTGCGCGACACTTTTTCCGACAAGGATAACTGCCAGCGCGGCAATGTAGAACAAACTGGAGAAGCCGGGTGTTTTCATTTTAGAGTATTTTCATACCAAACCACGTTGTTCGATCCACGGCCTGCGTTGAGAAGATCGAGGTCGCCGTCGCCGTCCATGTCGACGCTGCGCAGGTCGTAGCTCTGCTGAGCTTCGTCGAGGGTGTGAATGGTAAATTTGCCTTTGCCGTCATTCTCATACCAACGCAGCCACTCACTTTCGTAACCGCAACTGGCGGCATCGAGATCGCCGTCCTGATCGTGGTCGGCAACGGTCAGGCTGTGCGGCTGTTTGATGTCAGGATCAATCTCGTGAATGGTCCAGTCGGGAGCTTCGAACCACAATACGCCGGCACTGTGTCCCCGGGTGGCCAGCCAGTCGACTTTGCCGTCGCCGTTGACATCGGCTGGCAGGATGTTGGTGGCGGCGAGCTGGTTCTCAGCAAGAATCGTTTTCTTCCACGCCCCTTTGACGCCTTCCTTGCCGGGGTTGGTCCAGTAGGCAAACCAGTTGCCGTCTTCGAACGGCTTGCCCTTGGCACCTACGGCGATCTCTTTCCAGCCATCACCATCGATGTCACCCGCGCCCATGTAGTGACTGCCACCACGGGCGTCGCCGTCGGCAAAAACGTGACGCTGCCATTGCTTCGCCCTGAGCGGATTCTTCGGAACGCTGAACCAGGCAATTGAATCACCAATCCCCTTCTCCGGTTCGAAGTTGTTGATCACCAGGTCCTCGCGGCCGTCGTTGTCGATGTCCGAAGCCAGAAGGCAGTGGATGCCGGTAATTTCGGGATCGATGACGCGCGGCGTCCACGCGCCCATCTGCGCGGCGTCTTTGCCGGGGTTCTCCAGCCAGAACGGATGATCGGCCGCCAGCGTGCCCGCCCAGTCGAGATCACCGTCGCCATCGACATCGAGGACCGCGCTGTGAATGCAGCCGCCTCCCCCGCCGAAGAATCGATACAAGATGATCTCCTTTTTCCAGTCCGGTGCGATGAACAGGCTGACCTTGCCATTGACGCTGGCGATAACATCGAGATCGGCGTCACCGTTGGCATCCAGGGCCACCGCGGTGTTGCAGTGCCCCTGTTGCATGACGATGTGTTTTTTCCAGGTTTGGCCGCTCGCATCGACAGCGAAGGCAGCCAGCAAAAACGCTGTCAGGATTTGAAATTTCATGGTCGCACTCTACTCCGTGTCGGCTCGCCAACTCAAGCCAAGTGCGGCGGAAAGATGTACCCTGCACGGACGGGTTCGCGCGGCAGCTTTGCCTTCCCAGCGGACGGTGCACACTGTTCACTTGGAAACGTGAAAACTGTCTGGATCACCTTTCTCGTGTTTCTTCAGATTGCTCCATGGCCGGAGCCCTGTCGCGGTCAGGACAGCGACAGGGCCGTCGGCGAAGCGCAAATTATTCAGCAAACCCTGACCCGGACCCGCCGATACCTCGCAGAGTTCCAGCATCCCGACACCGGCGTCCTCTACGGAGCCCGCCTGTCCGGCAGAGATTCGTGGACTTCGCCTGCCGATATTCTTCAGGAAAAACCGCACCCCTGGGGCTACGGATCGCGCATCGCCGACACCGTGTTGCACACCGGCCACATGCTGGTGGCGCTTCTCGATGCGCACTCCGCCCGTCCCGATCCGTTTTTCGAAGAGCAGATCCGAATTCACTTTGAAGCGCTCCGTTTCATCGGATCGCTGCCGGAAACTCATCCAAAGCCCGGCAAGCCTGCGCTCAGTGGTCTGGTACCGCGCGGCCCTCATCCCGACGATGCCTCGGCTTATTTCGACGATTCGTCGATGGATCAACACACCACCTACATCATCAGCCTGGCCCTGTTCGCCAAGTCCTCACTGGCCACGCAAGAAGATCGCCAATGGATCCGCGAATCACTCGGAAAAGTGGGGCGAAGGCTCGAGCAACACCACTGGTCAATCAAACGTGCCGACGGCGTCACCGAAGCTCACGTCGGCTTCTCATGGAAAGGCTTTAACTCCGGCCATGCCTCGATTCTGCTGCCTTCCGTGCTGGCCCTCTACCGTGGAACCGGCGATGCACATTGGCTCGAAGCCTATGAAAAATTCCTTACGGAGAACGACGGCAAGCGCTGGCAGCAGGTGCATCCGGGCCCGCAGGTGCGCATCAATGGTCACCCCATTTACGCCAACCAGAATGCTTTTCGCGTCCATGCCTGGTATCAGCTGGAGAGCGATCCGCACCGCCGAAAGGTGATTGGTGGCCTGCTCCGGCAATCGGTCGAAATGCAGTTGGCACGCGATTTCCCGGGCGAGTTTTATCGCAAGTATCACCCCGATTCTGTGTGGGACCGGCTGCGTCAGGATTTTAACTGGGGGGATCACGAACTGCGCGGTGCCAGTGCCGCCTGGCAAAAGTTCCGCCCCGAAATGCTCGACCACGAGCAGGCGGGACTGGCGGCTCTCGCGCACATCCGCTTTCCACTCGGTGGCCTGCACATGGTGCTGTTGAGCGAACAGGACGATCTGATTCGCCGCTACGCGCCCGATCTGTGGAAAATGCTGAGCAGCGTCGACCTCGAAAAGGTCGACGCCGGGGAAACCCACTACCTGTTCACGGTTGCCGGCTTGCATCTCTACGCACACTACTTTCGACAGCCGGAACTTTTTCAAACAGCGGACACCTCCCCGGCGGTCGGTGCCGCCGGCGCATTCGGCCCCGAACTTGCCATCATCAAAAACGCCGGCATCGGCCCGGTCATGGACGTCGCCATCGAAGCCGGCCACGCCTTCGCCATTGGTGGCGGAAAGCTGCACATCCTCGACATTCGCCAACCGTCAGAGCCGGTCGTCGTCGGAAATTTGCCGGGGCTCGGCAGCGTTCGCCAGATCCTGGTGCGCGACGGCATCGTCTACATCTCGTCGCGACAGGACGGCCTGTTTATCGTCGACGCCAAAGATCCCCGGGCTCCGAAACGGTTAAACCACTTCGACACGGTCGAGTTTGCCACCGGCCTGGCAATTTCCGGAGAGATCCTGTTCGTCGCCTGTCGTCACTACGGCGTCGAATTAATCGACATCTCCAATCCTGCCGGGCCCCGTCACCTGAGCACGGTGCGCACCGGCGAAGCGCAGTCGGTAGTCGCCCGCGACGGCTACCTCTATACCGGCGTGTGGGCCAGCTCCGAGGTGGTCACCGTCGATGTGCGCGACCCGTTGAATCCAACGATCACCGCGCGGACACCGCTCGATGGCTACGGCGACGGCGTCGATGTTGAGGGCGACCTGCTCTACGTCGCCACCGGCCATCACTCCGGTGAGACACCGCGCAAGCAGCCGGGGGATCCCGGCTTCGGCCGCGGCCACGGTCTGGAACTGCTCGACATTTCTGATCCCGCCAATCCACGCTGGATCTCGCGGGTAAAATTCCCACCGCTCTACGAAATCGGCAACGACATGTGGGGCGTGACCGTGGCCAATGATCACGCGTTTGTCGCCGATACCTACAACGGCCTGCTCGTCGTCAACGTCGCCGATCCGACATCGCCTCGCGTCATCGCCCACCGCCAACTGCCTTTTGTGGAATCCCGCGACGTCCACAGCTTCGTCGGCGGCCTGGCGGTGAGCGACGATCGGATCTTCCTCGCCGGCGGCTACAGCGATCTGCATGTCGTCGCAGCGCCGGGGATCGCGAGAACTCCCGCCGCTGAAATCGACACGCCACCTGCGCTCGAAATCCCGGCACCGTCAACCGTTGACCGCGAGGGATGGCGAATCTACCGGCCCGGCGGCCAGATTCACGGCGTCGACTTTCTCGCCGACGATCGAGCCGTCGTCGCCTGCGGCAGTGGCGGCATTCGCGTCGTGCAACTGCGGCCGGAAATTAAAGAACTGTCGCAGCACAACCGCGGAGGATTTGCCACCGACGTCAGCGTCGCAGGCAATCGAATCTTCGTCGCCGAAAGCGCCGGCGGTCTGGGGATTTATCATATACCCGAAACCGGATCGACGCTGCAGCGCATCGCATCATTCACCGACGGCAGGCACGCCATCCGCCAGGTCGAAGTTCCCGGCGACGGGCGCTACGCCCTGCTGCAGGCCGGCGCCAATAAGTTTCTCATCATCGATGTGTCTAATCCCAATCACCCCGAGCGCGTCTTCGATGACACCCGCCCCGGCCTGCTCTACGGCGACCAGATGATGCGCGGACTGATCGACGACCGTTACACCTGCGTATTCTGGCACGTCTCAGGTTTGCATTGGTACGATCTCAAGTCCTCACCGCGTCCGGCTTTCAGCGGCGATCATTATCCGCAGCGGATCGGGGCATCGAACGGCCTGACCGCATTTGAAAATCACACACTGGCCACCGTGCGTGGCGGCTATCGCCTGCTCGACCGCACGCAGCTGCCCACTGCCGACGAAAATCCCGCCATTCAGGTTGGCGGGTTGCGCCGTCACATGGGTACCCCCACGGTAGCCGGCGACCGCCTCTACACAGCCCATCGGGCCGACGGCAAGATCACCATCATCGACCTTTCCGATCCATCCGCACCGGGCCTGATCGAAGCAATCGAAACGCCGGGCAATCCGGCGCGAGTGGCGGTTCGGAAAGATTCTCTGATCATAGCCAACGGCTACGACGGTCTGCTGATCCGTACGCCACACGGACAGAACCGCACCGAAGACTGAATGCAGCGCCGAGTCACCTACTCTCCCTTCAACTCCGCCATCATTTCCTCAAAAGCGGCGACGATCTTCACGGAGGCATCAACTTCGAGATAACTCGACTTGGCGCGCCAGGTTTCGTAACCACCCCAGGCGTGCTGTTGCGGCGTCGGCAGATAGCCGTTGTAACCGTTGGCGAGTTCGATGGTAAACGACGTGCCGAACGGACTCTTTTCTTTCAGCTCCAGACCGATCTCGACAAAGGTCTCACACGGCGTGGTGTTGATGCACAAGTCTCCGATACGTATCGACTGCAGCCGCACCGGCACCGTGTCGGGATACTCGCGCAGCTCCAGCGTTTCGCGGGCATAGATGGCCGCCATGCCCGACAGGTTGCCGTTGATCAGTTGCTCGGGACTGCCGAGAATCTCGTGGGCACGGGCAAGACCTTCGGCGTCAGCTTTGCGAACGCCGAGTTCCAGCTCGCGGGCCGCCACCTTGATCGGCAGATCGCTGCTGTAGTTGATCTTTGCCATCGCCTGATGAGCCGCATCGGCGACGTCCTGTGCGACCTCGATCATTTTCTCACCGGGTGCATACTTCTTCTCCGGTGGCGCCGCCCCGTAGTTGATGTTGTTAATGTCGCCGCTGGTGCCGTTGGAAAGGATCGCCACATAGCTGTCGTCGCCGGGCGCGACCTTTTCCGCCATGATATCGGCGAAACGCGCGAAGTAATCACCGGAAAGCTGCGCCTTGCCGTCGGCGGTTCGCGGCGGGTTGCCGACGTAGTGAAGACTGTAATTCGCCAGCAGTCCGATCGGTTTTTTTCCCGCAGCAGAGGAACGCACCGCCAGCACCGGCACCTCCGGATCGGTCGGCGCCGCCGGTTTCGAAACGCGGCCGTTGCCCTTGTTGTAGCCGGGGTTCATGCGCACCTGGTCGGTCGTGTCGCCGAACGGATTCTCGTATGGCTCGTTGACAAACCAGCGGCGATTAAACACCTGGTCGGGTTCCTCGCCGACCGCCCATCCGGCTTCGGCGGGTTCAAGTTTTACGTAGGCGGCGACGATCGATTCAGCGATCTTTTCCGCCAGAAAGATCTGGTAGGCAGTCGACGGCTTTGATTGAAATGCCGGCGTCGCAGCCGGTGCGGTGTGAGTATGCGACGCCGCAATGGTCATGTTGGCCGCCGGCACGCCGATTTTCTGCTCCGCCATGCGTTTCGCCGAATCGGTGATCTCACGCGGCACCAGACACGAATCGACGATCGTGAAACTGACCAGATTTTCGTCACCCTCGTTACCGAACATCAGGGTGCGGCAGTGAATGCGTTCCTCCGTGGCATCGAGCGTGGTCGCCTTCATCGAGCCGGCCGTAGAGATCGGGTAGTGCCCGGGCAGCGGCGTAATGTCGGTGACATTGGCACCGGCGCGCAGATCAGCGCGGGCGCTGGTGGCCAGAACGGCGCACAAGGTCAGAGCGAGAAAGATGGCAGATTTCATGGAAATGATCATTGCGGGGGCCGGATGATTCTGCAACGGCGCAATGCCGACCCCGGCGACGGAATCCTGTTCCGACGCCTGAGCAGGCACGCTGGCGGAAATTGTCAAAATCCCGCCGCTGTGTTGACCGGAAGAACAGCGCCGAAATTCTGATGAACTCCGCTGCATCCGCCTCCTTGCCTTCGCAATACCGCTAGTTCGCAGCGCGAATTTCCTTCGATGGATTGACGAATACCCAGAACACGGCCCCGGCGATGTAGATGCCGGCGAACAGCAACAGGATCAGATTCCAGTTTTCAGTTTGCTCGAACAGCCAACCGACGACGATCGGGCAAAGTGCGGCGGCGAAATTTCCGGTCATATTCATGATACCGAACACCTGTGGCACGTGGCGACCGCCGATATCGATAGTACTGGCAAAGGCGCACGGACCGGCGAGCGCGGCGAACAGCGCACCGAGACTGAGCAGGATGACGGCGGTGAGGGCGCTGCCGGCAAACCAGGCAGCGAGAATGAGAATGCCACAGGACAGCAGACAACCGGCGCCGATCCCACCGCGACTGAGGCGCAGGTTGCCGGTTCTTTTCCAAATCCAGTCGACCAGCTTGCCGCCGAGAATGCTGCCGGCGAGCGTGCCAGCAAATACCAACGCCTGCAGGTAGCCGGAATCCTTTACCGATATTTCACGCGTCTGCTGCAGAAAGGTCGGAAACCAACTGGCGAAAAACATGTAGCCCGATGCGCGGCAGATTTGTTGGCCGCAAAGCATCCACAGCGCCGTATTTTTCAACAGCGCCTTCCAGGGCAGCGGCGTTTGCGTGGCCATTTCCTCCTGAGGGTTCTGATCTCGAATCAGTGTCAGTTCCGCCTCGTTGACCGATGACTTACGTTCCGGTTGATCGCGGAAACGCAGAAAAAATCCGCAGCTCCAGGCGAGTCCGGGAATCGCGAACAGCACAAACACCCAGCGCCATCCCAGCGGTTCGATCAGTTCACCGGTCAGCCCGCCGGACACGACCGCTCCAACCTGCATACCGGCGGCGAGCAGTCCGC
The DNA here is from genome assembly GCA_965367965.1 of uncultured bacterium. GTDB lineage: Bacteria > Verrucomicrobiota > Verrucomicrobiia > Verrucomicrobiales > DEV007 > JBBKXR01. The sequence continues at coordinate 12,069 of CBDULB010000079.1, forward strand.
AGGCGAGCGCCCGTTCGCCCAGCGGCATCCAGTGGCCGACCGAATTGGTCGAAGCGGGAAAGATGCCGGCCTGAGCAATACCCATCACCAGTTGTGCTGTGATCAGTACCCAGAAGCCGGGCGCAGCGGCGATGCCGAACGTCGCCAACGTCCAGCCGAGGGCGAACACTGTCAGTGCGATGCGCGTCCCCCGCCGCTGCGCAAGCCAGCCTGACGGCACTTGAAAAACAGCGTAGGTCCAGAAGAAGGCGCCCATGAAAGCGCCCGACTGTTTCAGGCTCAGCCCGAGGTCCTCGCGGATCGTGCTCTCGGCAACGCCGACGGCATTACGACAAAGATAAGCCAGCCCGGCCGCAAGCACCAGCCAGCTGAGCGTGGCGTAACGGACATTGGTGGGTTTGTCAGGCATCGAGCAACTGTTGAACGGCATCGGCCATGGCATCAATCGTCAGCTCAAGGCTGCCGCGATCAAAGGGTGTCTGCCACACCGGATAGACATCGCTGTCGTAGAGGTCGGCGGGCGGCAGATAGCCGACCGAACCGTTGATCAGATTCATGCAGATCACGGTGCGTCCGGGGAAACGCCGGCGCAGTTCCTGCTGCAGCATCGAATAGGGCTCACAACAACAACCGACCAGCACGGCACCGCCGAGCCGCCACGCATAAATCGGCAGACTGAAGCTGTCGCCATCGCCGAGTCCACGGCGGATTTCGCGCTTGCGCAGCAACCGCTCGCGCAGCGCGCGGTCGTCGCATTGTTGACGTTGTTGCTCGAGCTCCTCAGCGCCCGGCCAATCTTTCACCGGCAGCTCGACACTGGCGGAGGGGGCGGCGAAACAGTCGAAACAGTCATCCGACATCTCACCGGGCACGGGTCGCCATACTGCCAGTGGCGCGCCGGATTCGACTGCGCCCTGATAGTGAAGTTCGGTTCCGGCCGCCTCCATCGAGTTTAGTGTGGCCAGCGCCGCGTGACCGAGCTGGCGACCGTGCCGGTCGGCGATTTCGGTTTCACCGACGTATTGATAAGCCGGCGCGAGATCACCGCAGGCGCCGAGCAGAAAAACTGCCGGCGCGCCGGTCGACTGCTCGATCGTGTCGCGCATCGCCCCGACGTAGTCCGGCGAAATCGCACGGTTCTGCCAGGCGAGCGTGGTGGGATGACAGGCGTAGTTGACCAAGGTCGCGCAGATTTTTCCGTCGCTGTCGCTGATCCGCCCAACCAGCAGCGTATCGTCGGGATCGCCGTCCGGTTGGTAACCGCAAAGGATGCGTTCGCGTGCCGGGTCGGGGTCGGGAAAATCACGTTTAGCCGCCAGATCGCAACACCCGGCTTGCCAGTCGAGCGTGCCGACAAAGGACTGCTCCAACGCCTGACCAACCGCATCGACGGTAGTCGTGAACAGCGCTTCGAACCACACGCTCAACAGCTCGCTGCCGGGAAGCTCCGGGCCGGCCTCCATCAACGGCGGGCCGGAGTGGGTGTGGCTGAGCGCGAGAATGAGCGCTTCAGGTGCCAACGAAAGTTCGTCGAGCAATCGCTGGCGGAAGCGCCCGGCAGTGGAAGGCGTTTTCCACCAGCCGAGATCGAAATCAACCAGCACCAGCGACCGGCGATCACTCCCATTATCCGCGTCCGGCGAGACACTGACCGCGGTCAGCGTCAACGGTCGGTGAATCGACTCGGCGACATCGTGTTCGGCAGCGCCCCAGTTGCGCGAGTAAACACCGACCGGCGGGGTGATGTCGCGACGGGCAATCCCGAAGCGTCCGCGAAAGGCTGAGCTGAGTTGGTTCGACGATTTCATGATTTACCAATCGCCAACGGCACCATCTGCGTAGAATACCCGCTGCAGAATTTCCTGCTCGAAAGGATGCTTGCGAACTTCCTCTTCGTTGATTTCGATGCCGAGTCCCGGCTTATTACCCGGTTGCACGGTTCGAGTCTTAGGATCAACGACAAAACTTTCACTTACGACATCGTCACGCCACGGGACATCGTTGTGCACCGACTCGCAGATCACATAACTCGGTTGAGAAAAACCAAACTCGATCGAGGCCGCAGTGCTGACCGGCCCCTGAGGATTGTGCGGCGCCAGCGAAATGCGGTGCGCATCGGCGAGCGCTGCGATGCGGCGCGCTTCGGTAAATCCGCCGCAGTGGGTCAGATCGAGCTGGCAGACTTCGCAGGCGCGCAGCGCGAACAGATCGCGAAACGCCGCCAGGTGCGTCAACCGCTCACCGGTAGCGATCGGTGTCGCGACCGCGGCATTGATCGCCGCCAGACTCTCCATGTTCTCCGGCCAGCAGGGTTCTTCGAGAAAATACAGACCGTACTGATCGAGTGCTTGAGCAAACTGCATGCCCATTGCCGGCGACGGCCGCGCATGACAGTCGACCATGATATCGATGTCGTCGCCGACCGCGTCACGCATCGCCGCGACACAGGCATCGGCGGCTTTGATCGGACGCATGCCCTCGAGCGGCATGGTCGGCGGCACCGCCATCGATTTAAATGCTGAGTAACCGTCCTCAACCGCCTTGCTGGCAAAGTCAGCAAACTGCCTGGCATTGTCGACCGGCGTTTCGTAAAAGCTCTCCAAATTGCCGCCGCCGAGGTGACAGTAAAGCCGGATGTGATCGCGCACCGGCCCGCCCCAGAGCTGGTGACAGGGCACGCCGTGAACTTTACCGATGATATCCCACAGAGCCAGATCAATGCCGGCAATCGCGGTCGATCGGATCACGCCGCTGCCGTGCCAGAAATGCTGCCGCCACATCATCTGCCACAGATGCTCGACCCGGCGCGGATCCTCCCCAACCAGCAATTCGGCGATGTCCTCGACCGCACCGACCACCGAGCGGGTATGCCACTCAAGCGTGGCTTCGCCCCAACCGATCAGACCGGGCGTGTCGGTGATGACCTTAACAAAGATCCAGTTCCGCATCCGCGCATGGCAGACGTGAGTTTCGATTTTGGTGATTTTCATGAGCTGTCGCGACGCGCGCATGGTGACCACGCACGCCAATAAAGCAAGGCAAACTTGTTTTTGGTGACAATAAAACTTGCACAGCTCCCGCTCGACCTGCGCAGCGATCTGGTATCGGCAAGAAAACAAGGAGCGGCGGTTTTTAACCGCCTTCATCAGCCCGTCTGATTAGACGATCGCCTTCGCCAGCCGACTCTCATACAAAACATATTCACCCGGCTTCAAATGGGCCTTGCCCGGATTATTCCTGATATAACGGACGCAGTTCGCAAGGTGTTTCGCGTCCCGGATCAATCGATCAAAGTAGTCCTTCTGCCAGAGCGCACCGCTTCGGTTTTCGAGCCGATTGATTTCACGGGCGGATTGCCGCTTCCACGAATGAACCAGGTCTCCGATTTTCCAAACCGGATTGATCGAGAACAGCAGATGCGTGTGATTCGGCATTATCACGTAACTGATCATTGAGTAGCGCCGGCCTTCAAAGTGATCGAGCGCCCGGCTCAGAACCTGTGCATTTTTGCCTCTTCGCAGTTGGCATGCGCCATGCCCTGCATCAAGGAATCGATCAATGCGGAGAGAAAAAAGCCGGTGATATTCCCCTTCCACATCAGGAGTCCAGGGGCGGGAATGAAATTTCAGCCACGCCAGTCGTTCGCCGTGATGTTGATCGAGTTTCTCTTTCGGGATCGAATCTGCAAGCCGCCAGGTAACAAAGTACGTAGCTCCACTTTGCTGCCAATGCGGCAGTCGATTTCGGGTGTGCTCGATTTCTGCCCACGGATCGAAGAATATTATTTCGTCAGAGTTCATACCGGAGGCCTCACCCTGCGACGATATGCGGCCACTGCACTGCAGGCGGTTAAAAACCGCCTCTCCTTGAGCTTAACCGGAGACCTGACGCACGACAAACTTGTTTTTGGTGACAATAAAACTTGATTTTGTCGACCGTGATCAGATGCTTGATGTCGCAACATGAATATCGCGACCTACATCCGCAACGACCTCGGCTCTCGGCTTGAGGCGGGGCGCCAGCTTCCCGCTGAGCTGACCCTGGATGCTCTTGCCCGTCACTACGAGGTCAGCTACACGCCGGTGCGCACCGCGATTGCCGCGCTCACCGAGGACGGGCTGCTGACCCGCAAGTCAAACGGTCGACTCGAAGCCGCGCAGCTTGCGACCGATGCAACGGAGGCGAAATATCAGCGCTCAAAAAATACCCCGCTGCCGTCGACGAAGGATCCGAGCGCTTTGATCATCGACGAACTGGTGCGTCTCAGTCTGGCCGGGGAAACCATTCATCTGCGTGAGGAAGCCACCGCGGAAAAGTACGGCCTGAGCCGTTCGGCGATGCGCAACCTGTTCCATCAGATTGCCGGACAGGGCCTGCTCGAACACGTGCCACGCCGCGGTTGGCGGGTACGGCCGTTCCGGCAGCAAGATCTGCAATCGTTTATCGAGGTACGCGAAGCACTTGAATTGCGGGCACTCGATCTGGCGCGACCGAACCTGGTCGAGGCCGATCTGCGCGCCATGCTCGACGGCAATCTCGAACCTGCCGACGACGATTGCGAAGTGGTCATCGACAATTCGCTGCACCGCTACCTGGTCGAAAAAGCCGACAACTGGTACATCCGGGATTTCTTCGAACGCCACGGACACTACTACGAAATCCTGTTCGATTGGGAAGACCTCGATCGCCCGACCGCCATCGCCACTGTCGCCCAGCACCGCGAGATCCTGACTGCCCTGCTCGACCGCAAGTGGGCGCGTTCCCGTCGCGCTTTGTCGTTTCACGTGCGCGAAAATCACCCGATACTCAGCCAGATTCGCCAGTCAAAAAAATGAACGCGCTGATCGATAGATCCCCCCGCCCTTCGTGGTTGGCCGTCGCAGTCCTGGCCACAAGCCTCGGCCTTAGCGCAGCTGCCCGTGGTGACGACAGCAGCTTGTATCTCGAAAAAATCAAACCGCTGCTGCGTGAGCGTTGCTACGCCTGTCACGGCGCCTTGAAGCAGAAAGCCAAACTGCGCGTCGATACCGCACAGCAGTTAATCGAAGCCGATATCATCGAAAATGGCGAGCTGCTGGCCCGCCTGACCAGCGCCGATCTCGACGAGCGCATGCCGCCCGAAGGCGAGGCGCTGCACGCCGAAGAGGTCGAAGCGATTCGCGAGTGGCTGGCGGCCGGCGCTCCCGCGCCGGAGGACGAGGCAGCCGAAGACGACCCGCGCGCACACTGGGCCTTTCAACGCATCGAACGCCCCGAGGTTCCCGTGGTGGCGTCGGTCGACCACCCCATCGATGCTTTCCTCGCCGCCAAGCATGCCGAGCATAACCTGAAAGCGCAGCCGAATGCGGAACGTGGACTTTTACTGCGTCGGCTCTACCTCGACGTGATCGGCCTGCCACCGACTGCGGAACAACTCGCCGACCAACGCGACCCGGAAACGATCATCGACGAACTGCTCGCCAGCCCTCACTACGGCGAACGCTGGGGGCGGCACTGGATGGACATCTGGCGCTACTCCGACTGGTACGGGCTCGGCGCGCAACTGCGCAACAGCCAGAAGAACCTGTGGCGCTGGCGCGACTGGATCGTCGACTCGCTGAACGACGACAAGGGCTACGATCGCATGGTTCACGAAATGCTCGCCGGTGATGAACTCGACCCGGAAAACCTCGACGTCGTCGCCGGCACCGGTTTCCTGGCGCGCAACTACTACCTGTTCAATCGCACCACCTGGCTCGACGACACCATCGAGCACACCGGCAAAGCTTTCCTCGGGCTGACCATGAATTGCGCCAAGTGCCACGATCACAAGTACGACCCGATCGAGCACACCGACTACTATCGCTTTCGCGCCATCTTCGAACCCCACCAGGTTCGCGTCGACGCCCTGCCCGGACTGGCCAACTATGAAGAAGACGGGCTGCCGCGCGCCTTCGACGATCACCTCGATGCCGAAACCTTTCTGCACGAGCGCGGCGATCCTGCCAATCCTGACAAGAGCAAAATTATCCCACCCGGCGTGCCGGCGATCTTTGCCTCTGCCGCGCCGCAACCCGAGCCGATCCAATTGCCGGTATTCGCGTGGGCACCGGGGCTGCGCGACTACGTGCAGGATGATCAGCTCGCCGCCGCGCGCACCCGGCTCAACAAGCAGCGCGAGGCACTGGCAAAAGCAAAAGCTCAACAGCCGTCGTCATCGACCACCGATCCCGGACCGGATTCACTACTCAGCTTCGAGGACGATTTCAGCACCGCGCGCCCGAAGTCGTGGATCATCGACGGATCGGGTTGGCGCTACCAAGGCGGCAGCCTGGTGCAGCTCGAGTCGAACCGGGAAAAACAATACGCCCGCCTGCGCCAACCGCACGCGGCAGACTTTGACCTGACCCTCAATTTCCGCACTACCGGCGGCGACACCTACAAGTCGGTCGGCATCCGTTTCGACTTGATCGATGAAGGCCGCAATGCGCACACCGTCTATACCAGCGCTCACGCCACCGCACCGAAAGTGCAGGTCGCCCACACCCGCGACGGAGCCAGTTCGTATCCGGGCAGCGGCAAGCTGAACCACAAAATCGTCACCAACCACGACTACGAACTGGGCGTGCGCGTGCGCGGCAACCTCATCAACGTCAGCCTCGACGGCAAATTTCTGATCGCCTATCAGCTGCCGTACCGCAATCCCGGCGGGATTATTGAACTGTTTGCCTTCGACGCCACCGCCGAATTTGAATCCTTTCGCCTCAAGCCACTCGATCCCGAAACCGAAATGCAGGCAGCAAAAGCTGCCGATGGCAGTGCCGCGCCCGATCACGAAACTGCGCTGAAGATTGCCGAAGCGAGAGTCACCGAAGCCGAAACCGCACTCGCCGCGCTCGAGGCGAGGATCGCCGCCGACCGCCACACCTACCTCGACCAAAAAGCCGAAGGCAGTGCCGCCGATGCAGCCCATCAGGAAAAAATCCACACCCTCGCCAAGGCACGGCTTGACCTGCTGACAGCAGAAGCCGGCAAAGAAAAAGCTGCCGGGAAAGCCGTCGCGGACGCGGAAGCGGCGCTCAAATCCGGCGCCCCATCAAAAGCTGAATATTCGTCGGTTCGCGGCAGTTTCAAAGCCAAGGAGACACCCGAGCACTCCAAGGAGCTCTACGACCCCACCTATTCCAAAACCAGCAGCGGTCGGCGCACCGCGTTGGCAAAGTGGATCATCTCACGCGACAATCCACTCGCCGCCCGCGTCGCCGTCAACCATATCTGGATGCGCCACTTCGGCACACCTCTGGTCGAAAAAGTCTTCGACTTCGGCCGCCAGTCGCCGCGCCCTGAACACGATACCCTGCTCGATTTTCTCGCCATGGAACTGATCGATTCCGGCTGGAGCATGAAACACCTGCACCGCCTGATGCTCACCTCGCAGGCATGGCAGCGCACCAGCTCAAACCTGAACGCCGATGCCGCCACGCTGGCCGCTGATCCGACCAACCAATATTACTGGCGAATGAATCCGCGGCGCATGGAATCGCAACTGATTCGCGACAGCTTGATTGGACTGGCCGGTGAATTGGATCTGCAAATGGGCGGGCCATCGATCAAACCTGACGGCGACAGCCAACGCCGCAGCCTCTACCTGCGCCACTCACGCGAGAGCAATTCGCTGTTGCTGACCACCTTCGACGACGCCGACGTGCTCGCCTGTTATCGACGCAGTGAGAGCATCGTTCCGCAACAGGCCCTCGCCCTCGCCAACAGCTCACTGTCGCTGGAAATGTGCGCGCAGATCGCCACAGCCACCGCTCCCGGAAGTGACGACCGCAAATTTGCCGGGCAGGCCTTTCAACAGATCCTGTGCCGCCCACCCAGCGCCACCGAGCTCGCCGAGTGCATCAAATTTCTGGCCGAAGTGCCGAACCGGGCGCGACTGGTCCACGCGCTCGTTAATCACAACGACTTTATCATGATTCGATGAATCCCGAGCTGTTTCAATCTATCAACCGGCGCCGCTTTCTGCATCAGACCGGACTCGGCTTCGGCGGACTGGCGCTCAACGCCATCGCTCAGGGCAGCGAGCCGTCGGGACTGTCTCATCGCTCCGCGAAAGCCAAGAGCGTGATCTGGCTGTTCATGCGCGGCGGCGTCAGCCACATGGAGAGCTTCGACCCCAAACCGGCGCTGACCAAATACGCCGGCAAATCGATCCCCGAGACGCCCTACGCCGGCGTTCTCGATCCGGAAAATTTCAAGGACCTGCGCGTCGTCGTCGTTAACGATGCCAACGGCAAACAACGCAACGAAATCTATCCACTGCAAGTCGGCCATAAACGCTACGGGCAATGCGGCGTCGAAGTCAGCGACTGGTTTCCCCACATTGGATCCTGCGCCGACGACATCGCTTTCGTGCGCTCGATGTGGACCACGGACAACAATCACGGTGCCCAGGTGCAGTTCCAGTCCGGCCGCCACATGCTCGACCCGCGCGTGCCGACCATCGGTGCCTGGGTGACCTATGGGCTGGGAACCTTGAACGAAAACCTGCCGCAGTTCATCAACATGGGACCGCGCTTTTTTGACAAGCGCGACGGCCATTACCTCGGTCCCGCCTACGACGCGGTGCAACTCAAGGTCGATCCGAACAACCCACTCGACTTCGCGCAACCGCAGGGCAAAGTCAGCGCCGTGGAACAGCGCCTCGGCTTCGATCTGGTCAGTCGCCTCAACCGGATCGCCGCGACCGAGCGCTACCCGCATGACGACGTTCTCGACGCACGCACCAAAGCCTACGAACTCGCCTACCGCATGCAGACCGCGGTGCCGGAAACACTCAGCTTTGACAACGAGCTCGAGGAAACCAAAAACCTCTACGGCCTCGACCAGGACGAGACCCGGCCCTTCGGCGAGCAACTCCTGGCCGCACGGCGACTGGTCGAGCGCGGCGTGCGTTTTATCCAGATCCAGCACGGTGGCGGTGCCGCCGGTGCCTGGGATCAACACTCCAAGCTGAAGGCAAATCACAGCAAGCTGGCCATGCAGGTCGACCGCCCGACTTCCGGCCTGCTCAAAGACCTTAAGCAGCGCGGCCTGCTCGACGACACCATCGTCGTGTTCGCCACTGAATTCGGCCGCACCCCGGGATCGCAGGGCGCCGACGGCCGCGACCATCACCCCTTCGGCTTCAGCGTCTGGATGGCCGGCGGCGGCATTAAGGGCGGCACCATTCACGGCAGCACCGACGAACTGGGATTTCACGCCGTCGAAAACCGCCACTACGTCACCGACATTCACGCCACCATCATGCAACAGCTCGGTCTCGACGCCCGCCGTCTGGAAGTCCCCGGCCACAAACGCCTCGACCGTGACTTCGGCCACGTCATCAACGAGATCATCGCCTAGCCGGTCGCTTACCCTCAAAAATTCAAGGACTCAAGCAGCGGCGGTTTTTAACCGCCGCCAGTGGACGCACCGATTGTCATCGCACTGACTCGTCCAAGGCAGGCGTTTGCAAAACGCCTCTCCTTGAAAAGTCTCGCGAAGCAGGCGCCAGCTACCCAGCAAGACGCGATCGGGGCATTGAAGCGCGCCCCGCCCCGGGGGTAAACTGAACCTATGGACAAGCAGATCCGAACCACGCGACGAAAGATGATCGGCTTGGCGCTGCCGGCAATTGCCGGCACGGCAGCGGCCACAGCTGGAGGAACCACTGCGCGTGCCACGGTCGACAAAGTCGCTCCGTCTGAAATCAAACCGTGGCCCGAGCAGCGCAAGGAGATCGAACGCAAGTGGCTCGACCTGCTCGGTGATTTCCCGACCGAAATTCCCGATCCAAAGGTCAAGATGGTGAAAAAGGACTGGGGCGAACCGGGCATCACGCGCTACCACGTCAGCTTTAACTCCGAACCGGACGATCGCGTCACCGCCTGGCTGTTGGTTCCCGATGCCGCGCATCAAAAACCGACCCCGGCAATCATCTGCATTCACAGCACCACCTGGGGTTCCGGCAAGGATCAGGTGATCGGCCTTTCCGGAAAGCGCCCGCAGGACCCGGCCCCCGATCCGCAGGTCGGCGTCGCCTACGGATTGACCCACGCGCAGCACGGTTTCATCACGCTGAGCATTGACGTCATCACCGATGGCGAACGCATCGAGCCGAAGCGACGGGTCATGGATACACGAGTGTTTCACGAGAAACATCCCGATTGGTCGATCATCGGCAAGACCTGTTGGGATTGCCGGCGGGCAGTGGACTTTTTACAGACCCTCGACTTCGTCGATCCTAATCAGATCGGCGTCACAGGTCTCTCGCTAGGCGGACACATGGCGGTTTTTGTCGCCGCGTTTGAGCCCCGCATCACGGCGACGGTTGCCAACGGCGGCGTGATGGATTTGCACCGTCACACGGATGCCTTTTCGCGCGTGCCGAAGGACAACAACTGGCGCCCCTGGGAGAAGGGCGTCGACGAACCGACCAACAGCGCCAAACTCGAAAAGCGTTTCGGATTTAAAACCAACAGCGGCCCGTTTATCTACATCAAGAACCTGCGCCCCTACATCGACGACCAAAGCCTGCCCCTACCGGTCAACATCGACGACTTGATGATGCTGGTCGCGCCGCGACCCATGCTGGTGATTTCCACCGAGCAGGAATTCTATCGGCATCACTTTTTCGAAAAAGTGCCGCGCGTCCTGGACGTCTACATCAACTGGCGCGACAGCGAAGGCCTGCCCGGCGTCGCCGAAGCCCGCAGGGAGCGTCTCGGTTGGGACGACACCGTCGAATACTACAACTCCAACTACGGCTGGAGCGAAGAAAAGCTGGCCGACCAGTTTACCGAAGCCGGCGCCGGCGATTGCTTCAGCTGGTTTTCCTTCCCCGGCCGTCACGGCCTGCCCGGAGTGGCGCGCCGCTTGAGCTTTGCCTGGTTCGATCGCTGGCTGGGGCGAACGCTTTACTGAGAAACGCTGGCGGCCACCAGTGGATCAAGAAACTCGTAGAGTTTCTGCGTCGCGGAGTCATCGGGCTTGCCGAGATCGTCGTTGAGTTGGCCGTGATTGGTGTCCGACTTGCCGTGCAGGGTAACTGGGATATCCGCCGCCTCCAGCACCTCGCCGAGGCGTTGTGCCTGAGCGCGGGTATTGGGGTTGCCGGTGAAATAGAGAACCAGAAACGGCGGAATGCCTTTGTCTTTGGCAATGTGAGTAACCGCGGAAAAATCGACGTGCTTTTTGGGATCGTCGCCGAATTTCTGTCGGTGACCGAAACCGGGCAGTGGACGCCCGTAAAGTTGCTCGCGCAGTTCTGCGGTGGTGATAATTTTGGGAATGTCGTAGGTATCGCCATCGACCGGCACGCAACCTTTGAGAGCGTCGAACGACACGCCTTCTTTTTCCAGGTAGCGCTCATCGATGCAGATCAACGCCGCCAGCTGAGCACCTGACGAATGTCCGCCGACAAAAATCCGCGTTGGATCGCCACCGTAGTCAGCGATGTGCTTGTACACCCAGCCAAGTGATTTGGCGATGTCGCCGATTAACTCGTCCATGGTCACCTCGGGCAGCAGACGATGGTTGGTCGATACAAAAACAAAACCCCGCTCGACGAAAATATCGGGTTTTAATGCAACCTTGCTCTTGTCGCCGCTCTGCCAGCCACCACCGTGAATCCAGAACATCACCGGCATGGCACCGTGTGCCGCTTTTTCCGGCGTGTAAACATCGAGAACGTGGCGCTCGTGACCGTTCTCAACGTAGGCAATGTCGGACTGAAGGTGCTGCGCAAACGCACCTTGAAGCGGTAAAACCAACGTCATCGTAAACAAGTGAAGTAGACGGGCAAGGCGATGGCGATTCACAACGAACATAACAATTGGAGTGGAAATGGCGCGCTTTGCCATGAGAAGATCTTTGAAAGTTATCGGTTCTTCGATGCATTGGCAACTCACGCCAAACAGCCCCCCGGATAGTTCTCAGCCCGCGAAACGCCCGGCCCTGCCGGAAGCCTTTTCCCGCGAGCTGACAATCAATGTCGGCGATTGATCACCCCGGAATCGGCCGCCGTTCCCGGCGGCTTGAAGTCGGCGCCGACAGTGATCGCCACCGCTCCGTCCAGGTCGGTCGGCTTGGCATCGAAAAAGCGGCGATTGAATTCATCGCCGGCTCCGCGAAATCCGTGGGCTCGTCCGAATTCGCCATCCCTGACATCGAGCGTTGTCTGAAACTGCGGCAGGTTGACGACCAGGTCGCCGGCACCGTCCTTCGCCTCATCCGCGTTCGGAGCGATCGTCAGACGCGGCATCATGTCGAGCGACACCACTCCGCCGGCAACTCGCGGTCGTATGATTATCGAAGTCGAGATGCGCGTCGTATCGATGATCGGCATCGAGATGCCGCCGCCTTCGATGAAGGGCGTGAAGAACTGCGGATGCCCGACCGGATTGGCCACCGGCACGATACCGATGCCACGGTTCGGCAAAATGGCGGACCCGTAGTTGATGAAGCCACCGAACTCGGTGTGCTCAACCTTGATGTCCATGGTGATCGTGCCATTTGGATTCAGCGTCGTCGTGGTATCGCTGACCGTGCCAAAGTCGCGTTCCTGAAAATTTGTCGGCGTCGGCGGGATCACTCCAATCGGACCGTTCGGGCCGACCATGATGATCGGTGCGTCATAGGCCGTCGGCAAGGGCACCTGCCGGGTCATTTCAATCCTGGTGCGGCGCGACGGCAAGCCGGTTTGAAATTTGAAATTCAGCGCAACATCCGGCTGAGGTATTTTTTCACCGGCACCGGCGAGTGCTTTTTCCACCGCGACAATCGCCCCGGGCGTATCGATCACCAGTATGCTGTTTTTGCCCGGCAGCATGACAAATTTTCCCTGCGGCGACAGCGCATCTTTGATCACCAGTCGCACCGTTTCGATCGGTGCCAGGCCGACATCGATCTCTTTTTTCACGGTTTGTTGCGCCTGCCCCGCTGAGCACATCGCGAAGACCGCCATCCCCAAAAATAATCCTGCCAACCGCGCGTTCATCACTCTCCAGCATACGCTTAGAGACCCGCCACAGTCAAGAAGCACACCTTGCGGCTATCGACCGCCGTTACTCTCCTGCCGGCGCTGCTGCGCGGCACGGTCGGTTTTTACGTAGTCGAGAATTCCGTTGATGAGCTCTCCCTTCTGGCGGTCGCTCAAATCCGGTTTCGCTTCCAGCTTTGCTTTGGCAATACGCTTGGCCTGCTCCTGCTGATCCTTGTTCAGCGCCTTCCACTTGTTGCCGATCATCTCGCCGAACTTCTTTTTCTCCGCTTCGGTAGGCGGCGGACGGTCATCTTTTGCCGACTTGCCACCCGCCGGTTTGCCCTCACCGGGTTTCAGCTGACGTTCGTCGTAGCGCACGGTGACCATTTCTCCGCCGACGGAAATCATCGCACTGACCGTTTCCAGATCGGTACCCGTCGGCGACGATATTTCCACCAGTTTCCACCCTTGTGGATTGGGCACTTCTGAAATCACATAAGTTTCCTTCGACTCGCGATCCATCAGCGTCGCTACCGGCTTACCATCAAAACTGGCGATCCCGGTCAGCATCAAAGATTCCGACAAATTGAGCGCCCGGGTGAACGGGGAATTTTCCAAAAACTCGCGGAAATGCTCCTCCGTCACCGTTTGCGGCAAATTCGGATCGCCTGAGCTGAGCTTCGTCTCCGGTGGCGCATCCTGACAATGGCCGGCACCCGACGTCGCCAGGGCGATCGCAGCCGCGATGACTCTGCCTTGCCCATGGCGAAGCGCCCTCGGAAATTGACGTTTGTGATTCAATGGCACAATTAGATCGTTGCAGGTCAGTGAATTGCAAACTATCAGCTTTCGCCAACCGATGCCAGCCAAGCCATCACCTGCTCTGAAAGCTGACTGATTTTCTCGCGCAACACCGTCTCTGCAGCTAGGAATAAGTTCGTTCCATTTGATCGAGCCCACAACCACCATGCCCGAGCCTACTGACAACCCCAACGATCCCTTCGCCAAGGCCAGGCGCGAGTCCGGCGTGCTGCGCTGCCCGTTCCAGAACGAAAGCATTCCCATGATCCTGCGCCACGCCGATGTCATGGCCTCCGCCAAAGACTGGCAGACCTTCAGCTCAAACGCTCCGTTTCGCGTGCCGATTCCGTCAGAGGAAAATTTACGCACCATGCGCCAGCTGCCGATCGAAACCGATCCGCCGGAGCACACCGAATGGCGCGCCATCGTCGAGCCGTTTTTCAAACGCTCGCGCGACAAAGAAGTCATCTGCAAAGTCGAAGCGCTGATCGATGAACTGCTCGATCAGGCGATCGACCGCAACTCGATCGAGATCGTCGAAGAGTTTGCCCTGCCCCTGCAATGTCACGCCCTCACCTGGCTGCTCAACGTGCCGTCCAGCGAAGCCGAAACCTGGATCGACTGGGGCATGCACGTGTTCGTTAAAGACGGCGGTGAACCCGACAAGATGGATACCAAGCTTGAGGATTACCTCAGCGCCCGCTTCGACGAAGCCGACGCCCGCCACGGCGATGGCGACGATTTTTACACCACCCTGACCCGCGCAACCTATCAGGGCCGCCGACTGACTCGCGATGAAATGATGGGCTTCGCCAACCTGACCTTCGCCGGCGGCCGCGACACCGTCATCCACACCGTGTCGTCGATTTTTGCTCACTTCGCCAAACACCCCGAAGCGCTCGACTACCTACGCGAGGATCCCAAAAAGCGCCTGGCCAAAGCCGGCGAAGAATTTTTCCGCGTGGTCTCACCGCTGACTCATCTTGGTCGCGTCTGTCCGGTTGCCACCGAAGTGCTCGGCGAAAAAGTCGCCGCCGACGAACGCGTCTCGCTTTCCTGGTCATCGGCAAACCACGATGAAACGGTATTCGAAAATCCCGACGAAGTCCGCCTCGATCGAAAACCCAACCCGCACATCGCCTTCGGTGCCGGTGCCCACTTCTGTCTCGGTGCCGGTCACGCGCGCATGCTGGTCAAAGCGCTGTTGCAGGCGCTGTGCGACAAGGTCAGTGCCGTCGAGCTGCTTGATGCCCAAGCGAACGTCGAACAGGAAGCCAAGTATCGCCGCGAAGTCGGCTTTCGTTCGCTGAACGTGGCCGTCACCGGTCGCTAGCCGTGGATCAGCGCTGCGTCATCAGCATCCACGAAAAACAGTGCCGGAGGCACGATAGCCGGTAGCGCGGTGTGAAGGTCGCCAAGCGACCAAGCGCCGGGACCAGGTCGCAAAATTATCGATTCAGCCCCGGCAGGAGCGGTCGAACAGGAGCGCCTACCCGCAAACGCAGGCCGAAGCAGTCAACAATTGTTCTATGGTGCCGGAAGTATTTGCCGCGAACTCGTTTCTGTTGCTACCGTCCCCGCATGAGCAACGTCGTCAGTATCCATCCCTATTTCAAAGTCCACGCAGGCGAACTCGACAACTTCAAGGCACTGCTGCCGCAGTTTGTCGAGAAAACGCAAACCGAGGAACGCTGCCTTACTTACGACTTCACCATCTGCGATGACGTCGTGCACTGCCGCGAGTCGTACACCGGTGGCGAGGGCGTCAACGCTCACATCGAAAATGTCGGCGAACTGCTCGGTCAGGCACTCGGCATTTCCGACTTGCTGCGCCTCGAACTTCACGGCCCTGCCGACGAACTGGAAAAAGTCAAAGCCACCTTCGCCGACCTGAATCCGGATTACTTCGTCTGGGAGTGTGGCGTGGCGAAGTAGCACAAGGAAGAGCGACACTCCTGTCGTGCCGCTGCCCCGGAACGGTTCCAATCAAGCAGATGCGCGACACCCATCCTGTGCATTTTAAGCTACTTCACTCCAAGCCAACGGGAACCACAGGAGTGTGGTTCTTCCTTGCTCACCCCTGTCGGCCGGGGATTGCCCGCTACCCTTACTTCCTGCGGTAG
>CBDULB010000080.1:0-27889 GCA_965367965.1 uncultured bacterium
TGCGGCGATGTTTTCCGGAGTTGGCACATTGCGGTGGCAATTCTGCTGCGGATGAATAGGGTGCGGCTTCGCCAACAAGCCCATGTCCAAGCAGCAAAATCAAAACCAGAAGCCGAAGACCGCCGTTACGCCTACGCGCGACGAGAATTTTCCGGAGTGGTATCAGCAGGTCGTCCGTGCCGCCGACATGGCGGAGAATTCCGAGACCCGCGGCTGCATGGTGATCAAGCCGTGGGGCTACGGGATGTGGGAGCTGATCCAGGCGCAGCTCGATGTTTACTTCAAAGAGACCGGCCACAAGAACGCCTACTTTCCGCTGCTGATTCCGGTCAGTTATCTGGAAAAGGAAGCCACGCACGTCGAGGGTTTTGCGACTGAGTGTGCGGTGGTGACGCATCACCGGCTGGAGCTGAATGCGGATGGAAAAATGGTGCCGTCGGGTAAACTGACTGAGCCGTACGTGATCCGTCCGACCTCGGAGACGATCATCGGCGCCGCGTTCGCGCGCTGGGTGCAGAGTTACCGCGACCTGCCGTTGCTGATCAATCAGTGGGCCAACGTGATGCGTTGGGAGATGCGTCCGCGCCTGTTTCTGCGCACTGCGGAATTTCTCTGGCAGGAAGGTCACACGGCTCACGAAACGCCGGAGGAGGCGATGACCGAGACGCGTCTGATGCACGACGTTTACGAAAAATTTCTGCGCGATCACCTCGCCATCCCGGCGATCCCCGGTGAAAAAACCGAGGCCGAGCGGTTTCCAGGCGCGCTCAACACCTTCACCGTCGAAGCGATGGTGCAGGACCGCAAAGCGATTCAGGCGGGCACCTCGCACTTTCTCGGGCAGAACTTTTCCAAGGCGGCCGGCATCGTTTTTCAGGGGCGCGACAACACCGACGAGCACGCCTGGACGACCAGCTGGGGCGTCAGCACCCGACTGATCGGCACTTTGTTGATGGCGCATGCCGACGACGATGGCGCGGTCGTGCCGCCGCGCGTGGCGCCGACTCAGGTGGTCATTCTGCCGGTGATTCCGAAAGACGAGCATCGCGAGGCGGTGATGGCGGCCTGTGAAAAGCTTGCCGCAGACCTCAAGGCGGAGAGTTTTCACGGCGATGCCCTGCGCGTTGAGATCGACAGTCGCGATATCCAGGGCGGTGCCAAGAACTGGGAATGGATCAAAAAGGGGGCGCCGGTGCGTCTCGAGATCGGTCCGCGCGATTTGGAAAAAGGCAGCGTCGCCGTGGCGCGTCGCGACAAGGCGCCGCGCGACAAAGAATTTATCGACACCGCCGAGGCGGTCCGTTCGATGCCGGATCGACTTCAGGAAATTCAGGACGGGCTGCTGGCGCGTGCTCTGGCGTTTCGCAAAGAGCACACGGTCGAGATCGAATCGATGGACAAGTTTCGCGAATATTTTACCCCGCAGGATGCCGACAAGCCGGAGATCCACGGTGGTTTCGCGCTGGCGCACTGGGCCGGCACGGCGGAGGACGAAGAGGCTTTGCAGAAAGAACTGAAGGTGACCATTCGCTGTGTGCCGTCCGACGACGAGCTGCGCGGTGGCGAGGGTACCTGCATTTACACCGGCCAACCTGCCGAAGGTCGGGTGGTTTTTGCCAAGTCGTATTGAGCGGCGAGCCGCGCCACTTGTTTGCGTGAGCTCGATAGTATTCGATTTTTCCGGGACCCGACGCTAGCCTCCAGCCATGAGCGATTCGAACGACAATGCAGACGTCGATGCGACCCCTGACGGTGAGTTGCAAAGCGATGAAAACCCGCAACTGAAAGTCTACATCAAGCCCGGTTGCCCGTGGTGCATTTCAGCGATCGCCTACCTCGAAAACGAAGGCTACGATTTTACCAAGATTGATGTCATCAACAGCGACGCGGCATTTGAGGAAATGCGTGAGTTGTCCGGCCAGACCCTGGCCCCGACGATGACCTACGGCAGCCTGCTGCTGGCCGATTTCGGGGTGCCGGAGCTGGAGAAGTTCCTCGATGAGCACGGCATTTGCCCGGAAGACTGAGCGCGGCGATTACCCTCCACTCAATACCGATTTTTGACTATTCCCATGAGCAACGCCCCGAGAAAATACGCCTTCTGCAACGAAATGTTTGAGGCGCAGCCCTTTGACAAGGCATTCGCCTTCGCCCGCGAGTGTGGTTACACCGGCGTGGAAATTGCGCCGTTCACGCTGGCCGATGACGCCACTCAGGTAAGCGCCGCGCAGCGCGACAAGGTGCGCGGTCAGATCAAAGATGCCGATCTCGAATGCGTCGGCCTGCACTGGTTGCTGGCCAAGACCGAAGGCTTTTATCTGACCACGCCAGATGACGAAGTGCGCAAACGCACCAGCGAATATTTCTGCGAACTGGCCCGGCTGTGTCGCGATCTCGACGGCACAATCATGGTGCTTGGTTCACCGCAGCAGCGCAATCTACTGCCGGGGATCAGTCACGAGCAGGCCGAGGATTTTGCCGCTGACTGCATTCGTGCCGCGGTGCCGGTATTTGAGGAATGCGGCGTCACCGTCGCGCTTGAACCGCTCGGTCCCGGTGAAGGTGACTTTCTCAACACCGCCGAGCTGGGTATCCGCCTGATGGAAAAAATCGATTCACCGACCGTCAAGCTGCACCTCGATGTCAAAGCGATGTCATCGGAAGATAAGCCGGTTGCCGACGTGATCCGCGCCAGTGATCCACACTTCGTGCATTTTCACGCCAACGACCCGAATCTGCTCGGTCCCGGCATGGGCGACATGGATTTTGTCCCGATCTTCGGTGCGCTCGACGATGTCAATTACGACGGCTGGGTGTCGGTCGAAGTGTTTGATTACACGCCGGGCGTAGAAAACATCTGCCGGAAGAGCATGGAGACGATGGTTGCGGCCTCGGCGGCGGCCAGAGCTTAATCCGTTCTTCGAACCAACGGACGGACAAGGGACGGAGATAAATTCGTGCGGACAGCCGGTCGATGATGTGTCAACGGCGCTGACGGCGCCAACTAGCGGATCACCGCCGTGGGTTTGCCGCGCTCGTTTTCATCCCAGGGAATGTCTTTCATGGATTCCCCGGTAGCCGGACGCCGGTAGTCGCCGAGGATCAGGTCGCCTTTGTAAATGCGAATCCAGATGCCGGTGATTTTGTCCTGAGCGGCGACGGCCACGGCGCTGCCGTCGCGGTCGACATACTTTTCCACACCGAAGGTTTTTTTGATGTCGGCACGCTTCTGAGCGGGTAAAACAGCGACCTTTACCTCTTCCTTGATTCGCTGAATCTTGAGGTCGGCTTTCTGATTGGTGTAGGCCATGCGGTTGTAATTGCCCTTGGCGTCAACGATGTCGGCAATGATGATCTGGTAGACGATGCGGATGTCTTCGAGATCGTTGTCACCCTTGTTGGTGACGCTGAAATCGTAAGTCCAGTTCTGCGTCTGCATGCGCGACTGCAGGTACTTGGTTTCCTTCGAGTCGGTATCGGCGCGTGACAAATCAATGTAGTAACTGAAGTCGGCATCGATCCTCACCTTATCCGGATTCGATTCTTTCCACTCCTTGATGTAGACCTGATCATCGAGCGAAAACATGTTGATCGGTACCGGGAACTCTTTGCCGGCGCGCTCGATGATGATCTTGTCAGGGCCGGAGCTGGCGACGATTTCGGCTTCGATTTCGCGGTCTTTGGTATCTTTAAAGATGCGGGCCTGGACGGATCCTGCAATCGCAAAGCTTGCGACGGTCAGCAGGGTGAATGCGGATTTGACGGGAGTACATTTCATAGCCTGTCCGCCAGACTAACTAAATGACTGATCGAGTCAAGCCGCGGGCGGGCGCGGTCAGGGACGCGCCCGCTGCACAGCAATTTGGATGGTAGCCGGGCGCCCCGATGACGCGATGACGCGGCGACTCAGGCGAGCTCTTGCGCCGCGCTGACCACGTGGTCAGCAGTCATGCCGAGCTGTTCCATGGCGGTGTCGCCCGGAGCGCTCAGACCGAAGCGGTCGATGGCGAGGATTGCGCCCTGCGGTCCGACATACTTGTGCCAGAGATGTGAGACACCGGCTTCGATGCTGACGCGCTTTTGACAGGCGACCGGCAGCACGCTTTCGCGGTACTCGGCGGACTGGCGATCGAAGCGCTCCATGCACGGCATCGAAACGACGCGGGTGCCGGCACCAAGTTTGGCGGCGGCGTCGATGCAGTGTTGCAACTCGCTACCGGTACCGATCAGGATGGTGTCGAGCTCGGCGGTTTCCTTTACGGCGACATAAGCACCACGGAACACTCCGTCGCGACGTTCGCTGACCGGAATCTGAGATTGATTCGGAATCTTCTGGCGGGTCAAAAGCAGCATGGTCGGTCCATCGGTGCGCTGCAGAGCGGCGGCGAAGGCACCGGCGGTTTCTTCGGGATCACCGGGACGGATGACATCGAGTCCGGGAATGACGCGCAGACCCGAGCAGGTTTCGACCGGCTGATGGGTCGGGCCATCTTCACCGACACCGATCGAGTCATGGGTGAAAATGTAGACCACCGGCAACTTCGCGAGGGCGGCGATACGGATCGACGGACGCAGGTAATCGGCGAACACCGCGAAGGTGGCGTTGCTCGGGCGGAAAATGCCGTCGTAGGCAACGCCGTTGGAGATCGCTCCCATGGCGTGCTCACGGATGCCGTACCAGACGTTGCGACCGCTGCGGTCTTCAGCACTGAAGTCGCCGCTCGATTTGATGTAGTTCTTGGTCGAGCCGTAGAGGTCGGCACTGCCGCTGATGAACAGCGGCATGGCGTCGGCGCAGGCTTGAATAACTGCACCGCCCGCCGAACGGGTGGCATCGGTATAATCTTCGTCAAACACCGGGATCTGATCGACAAGATCGCTCGGCGCTGAACGGGCCAGACCGGCGGTGAGCTGGTCGGCGAGTTTGGGATTGGCTTCGCTCCAGGCGCTGAAGGTCGTCTGCCACTGATCGTAATCGGCGATCTGTGCTTTTTTGCGTTCGGCGAAATAAGCACTGACCTCGTCGGAGACGTAGAAAGTCTCCGCCGGCAGACCGAGACCCTGGCGGGCCGACTCGGCGAACTTGGCACCGCCTTCACCGTGACCGGCAGCGGTTCCGGCGACTTCGGGAATGCCCTTGCCGATCAGCGTTTTGGCTTCGATCAGGGTCGGCTTGCCGTTGTCGCTGTTCTTGGCATTTTCAAAAGCTTCGAGCACGGCGTCGAGGTCGTGACCGTCGACGGTGACTACGTTCCATCCGTAGGCAGCGAAGCGCGCGCAGGTGTCTTCGCTCTGCGTTTTGTCCGCCATGGCGTCGAGCGTGACGTCGTTGGAATCGTAGAACAGGATCAGGTTGTCGAGACCGACGTGCGCCGCGAAGGCTGCAGCCTCGGCGGAAACACCTTCCTGCAGACAGCCGTCACCAGCCAGTGCGATGACGTGATTGTCGATGATGGTGTGCTCGGCGGTGTTAAATTTGTCCGCCGCCATCTTGCCGGCCATGGCGTAGCCGACTGCGTTGCCGACACCCTGACCGAGTGGGCCGGTGGTCGCCTCGACGCCCGGAGTTTCATCGAACTCAGGGTGACCCGGCGTTTTGCTGTGCAACTGACGGAAGTTTTTCACTTCTTCGATGGAAAGATCGTAACCGGCCAGATGCAGCCAGCCGTAGAGGAACATGCTGCCGTGACCTGCTGAGAGGATGAAGCGGTCGCGATTGATCCACTTCGGTGCATCGGGATTAAAGCGCATCGCTTCACCGAACAGGACGGCGCCGATTTCCGCCGAGCCGAGCGGCAAACCGAGGTGACCTGACGAGCAGGCGTGGATCGCGTCGATGGCGAGACCGCGTGCTTCATTGGCGGCTTGGGAGAGAATTTCGTTGTTCATGGAAAAGTCAGTTGGGCAATTGATGAAAGATAGAGCGGTCCAGCTTCCGGACCTCGCAGATACTGTGCCGCATCGAGGAAAATCTACCGACGCCGTTGGCACGAGGGCGCTTAGGGTAGAGAAAGCCGCCCAGCTTTCAAGCGGAGACTTTGCTACAGGATTCAGGCCAGCCGTGCCCGGTCGCGTTACCGGGTTGCGGCTGACCGGCCATCATTGTCTGCAATGGCGGGTTTTATAAACTCAACAAATTTTCGATCCCCATTGGCAGCTCGAGCAGCGTTACGCGACAGGCTCAACCGATCGGCGTCCCGGGACCGGCGGTGCGTTGACTTGCAGGCGATGAAAAATCCCGCATGACAGCAGCGAAAAAGGGCGCACAGTGTCAGCCCGCGAATTTTTTGCGCGGGATTGCCGAAATTTTTAATCTTTTCTACTCCCCATCCAGCCCGTCATGTCCGCCGCCGCCGACTCCAGTTCGAAACAAAAGCTTAAGATTGGCCTGCCCAAAGGCAGCCTTTCGGCGCCGACGCTCGACCTGTTTGAAAAGGCCGGCTTCGAGATTTACGGGGCTTCGCGTTCGTATCGGCCGTCGATTGACGATCCCGAGATCGAGCTGCGTCTGCTGCGTGCCCAGGAGATCGGCCGTTACGTCGACCGCGGCTTTCTCGATTGCGGGATCACCGGTCGCGATTGGATCGCCGAGAACAAGGCGGATGTCGAGGTACTGTGTGATCTGAAATACAGCAAGGCAACCAGCAAGCCGACCCGCTGGGTGCTGGTGGTGCCGAATGATTCACCGATTCAGAACGTTCAGGATCTGGAAGGCAAAACCATCGCTGCCGAAGCCACCGGACTGGTCGAGGCGTATCTCGCCAAGAACGGCGTCAAGGCGAACGTCGAATTCAGCTGGGGAGCGACCGAGGTCAAAGTTCCCGAGTTGGTCGATGCCATTGTCGACATCACGGAGACCGGATCTTCGCTGCGTGCCAACAATCTGCGCATCGTCGACACGCTGATGGAGTCCTACCCGGAGTTTGTCGCCAATCGTGACAGCTATGCTGACGACTGGAAGCGCGGCAAGATGGAGCGTCTCCAGGTGCTGCTGCAGGCGGCGCTGATCGCCCGCGACAAAGTCGGCCTGAAGATGAATTTGCCGCGCACCCAACTGGACGCCGTGCTGGAGTGCCTGCCATCGATGCGTCGTCCCACTATCGCGCAATTGTCGCAGGACGACTGGGTGGCGGTGGAAACCGTGATCGACGAGAAGGCGGCTCGCGACCTCATTCCGGACTTGAAAGCATTGGGCGCAGAGGGGATTATCGAGTATCCCTTGAACAAAGTCGTTACCTGACCGCTGGCCGGAGCGATTCGAAATTTTAGAGATTCACCTTTTTATCAACCAAAACCCGGGACACCACACGCATGGGCTCACTTAAAAAGAGACGTAAAACCAAGATCAATAAGCACAAGCGCCGCAAGCGCATGAAGCAAAATCGCCATAAGAAGCGGTTGCGCTACAAGTCTTGAGCTTAACTGCCTGATCGCTCACCCGGCCGGTTCATCCGGCTGAGGAAAACTCATGAGAGCAACCGGATTCAGCGTTGGGAGGACATCCCCGGCTCGCTGGGTTCGGTTCTTCGCGTACTCGTGTCCCGCAGTTCAGTTCGCTGTAACGGCGCTCGGGTTCGCGGTCGCGGCGGTTTGGCCGGGCTTTCCGCTTGCGGTTGCGACTGCGCAGGAAAGTCCCTACGACTACGCTGAAATCTACGTTGATCGCTATTTCAATAGCGAGGCAAAGCTCGATCTGAGCGCGGCGGGCGCGGCGAAGAGTCATGCGCTGGCGCTGTACACGCGCGGTCTGGCGGCCGAGCAGCGCGGTGACGATACCGCAGCGGCGCAGATTTTTGCCGAGGTGCTGGAGATCCTGCCGAACGAGGCGGACTTGTCGAAGCGCGTTGCTTATCTGTTGGCGCAGAATGGCGAAACCGGCAAGGCGCTCGAGGTGTTGGAAAAGTTTCTGGCTGACAATACCGGCAAAGTCGCCGCGTATCTGAATCTGTCCGAATTCCTCGCCACCTATCATTCGGGAGATGAAGCGGCACGCGACCGGGCGATCGAGATCGCTGAGCAGGCTGAGCAGAAGTTTCCGGACAGCGCCAGAGTTTACGATCATTTGGTAAAACTCTACATCGTCGCCCGGCGTCGCGCCGATGCGGAGTCGGTGGTGCAACGTGCGCTGGAACGCGATGTCAAGCGGGCCGGCTACTGGTTGACGATTGCATCGATCACCAGTCGGGTGTGGCCGCCGGTGCCGGGTGAGGGGGCAAACCTCGAGCGGCTCAACCGGGCCTACGCCAAGGCGCTTGAGTTTGGCGGTGACAACCTTGCGATCGAGGTGCGCGTGGCCAGCTTTTATCATGCCTCGCGCCAGTTGGAGAAGGCTCGCGATTTGTTCCTCGATATTCTCAAGCGCTATCCGGAGTCGCTGGATGTGCGCAATTCGCTGGCGGAAGTCTACGCCGCGCTCGGTGATGCCGACCGGGTGGTGGAAACGCTCAGCGACCTGGCGCAGATCAATCCGCAGGATCTGACCGCGCAAAAACGCCTGGCGCGGATTTATTTGAACCAGGCGCAGTCTTTGCAGGATCAGTTGGCCCTGGATCCGTCGTTGCGACCGGCACTGGAAGAGAAGATCGATCGCGCGATTGAGCATTTTCAGAATGCCTTCGAAGTCGCCAAGGGCACGCCGGAGGAATACATCCAGGTGGCCAGTCTGCTGCTCAACCGACGGCGGGCGGGTGATGCGGTGGAGGTGTTGAAGCGGGCGATTTTTTACTATCCGGACATGCCGGAGTTGGAGCAGCAGTTAGCCTACTCGTTTTCGGTCGATGATCGACATGGCCTGGCGCTACCGCATTTTGAACGCTCGGTGGTGTTGTTCTCACAGGAGGACCCGGACCGGCTCGACGCGGAGTTTTACTTTCAGTTCGGGGCAGCGGCGGAGCAAACCAAGGACTTCGACCGGGCCGAGACGCTGTTCAAAAAATCGATGGCGTTGCTGGCTGAGGACGATCCGGAGAGTGAGCGCAACAAGTGGCTCGGAGCGACGCTTTACAATTATCTCGGCTACATGTGGCTGGAGCGGGATCGCAATATCGACGAGGCGGGTGAGTTGATCGCGGAGGCTTACCGGATGAATAGCGACTCGGGCGCCATCGCCGACAGCATGGGATGGTTTTACTTTAAGAAAGGTCGCTACGCCGAGGCCAAGAAGGAGCTGATCAAGGCGGAAGGCCTGATGGAGGAGCCCGACTCGACCGTATACGATCATCTGGCGCAGACCGTGTTTCAGCTCGGTGACAAACCGGCGGCTCTGAAGTTCATGCGCAGGGCAATCGAGTTGGATCCGGACAACGAGGAGTTCGTCGCGCGATTGAAGGAGCTGGAGTCGAAGGAAGCACCGGCGGTGAAGCCAGTGGAGGCTGAGGCTGAAGCTGAAGCTGATGGAGAGAAGAAAGAGGCGCCGGAGAAAAAGCCGGAGCTTAAGCCGGGCGGGGGAGCCGGGCAGGGCGCGAAGGCGGCTTGAGAATTTGTTATCGGAGTCAGATTGTGGCCGATGCAGTCCTCGCGGTAAAATGTCGCGTAGCGACAATGCAGGTTAGCCGGGCGTTGCAACGAGCGGCTGACGAAAGCGGTCCCTGCGGGACGCTTTCGCGTTTCGTAAACCGTGCGGGTTTACAGAGTTAACTCCAACTGATCGCCACCCCTCAGCGCCCAGGCATCCCATCCGCGGCGTCTCAAGTCGGCGGCGAACTGGCGGTCGTAGCCGTGCAGGGTGAGCACGCGCTTTGGCTGCACTTGTTCGACGTAACGGATCAGGTCGGGGTAGTCGGCGTGATCGGAGAGCGGAAAGATGGCGTCGGCGCGGTAACGGTATTTGGCGCTCGGGTCGGCACCCCAGCCGCTGATCATGGCGGAGCGCTTTCCGGCGATGCTCTGCGCGGGGGCGTTGCGCAGCACGTTGGGCGGCAGGATGACGACGTGGCCGGCGGCATTTTCGGGGTCGAAGGTTGCGTAGGCGGGTTGGGCGATGCCGAGTTCGGCGCAGACGGTGCTCATTTCGGCGACGGTTTTGTAGAGCATGAACTTCAGTTCGGGCGCGGCCCGGGCGAGGGCGAGATGGACTTCCTGGGCCTTGCCGAGCGAGTAGGCGAGCATCAGGGGAACTTCGTCGGCGTCGAGGGTTTGGCGCACAAAGCCGACCATGTCGGCGATGACCTGATCGGTCGGCGGCAGTTCGTAGCGCGGCAGGCCGAAGGTGGTTTCCATGATCAAGGTGTCGGCGGGGCGGCTCTGGACCGCTTCGCTGGAAAGGCCGGGGCGCATTTTGAAATCGCCGCTGTAGAGCAGGCTGGCGCCGTCGCCGCGTCGGGTCAGGTGCAATTGCGCAGAGCCGATAATATGGCCGGCGGGCAGCACCCGGGCGGTGAACGGGCCGAGTTCGACCGGCTGGTCCCAGGCGAGGGCGCGAATCCTGCCGCGGGGTCGAAAGCGGGCTTTGATCAGGCGGGCGGTGGGCTCGGAACAGAGGATCTGTCGATGATTGGCGTAGTGATCGGCGTGAGCGTGGGAGACGAAGCCAAAATCGTGAGCGCGATGCGGATCGAGCCATAGATCGGCTTCCGGCAGATAAAGTCCTCCGCGATTGACGACTTCGATGGCGGCGGGCGATGGCATGGGCTGTGGCTGAATCGAAAAAGAAAGCGTGGATATTGACTCGACATTCCGCGCATTAGGGCTTGTCATGTGGCGCTTCACGCCTTTGTTACGAGTGAATATTACGATGAACAACTTTTCCCGAGTTCTTGGTCTGCCGCTGTTTTTTGCTCTCGCGGCGCTGTTGATGTTGAGTTCCTGTGCTTCGGCAAAGAAGCAGCATCCGGTTGGCTACATTAAAAAGGCCGATAATTATCATCTCAAGCCGGGTCTCCGTATCGATACGGATGATCGGATGATTCAGTTCGAGTACAGTCATCGCATTCACGGTGCGATTGAGACCTCAGATTACGAGGCGCGCTACGGCCACTATATTACTGTGCATTGGCGCGGTGTAGAGAAAGGTGCGGACGTCAAGCTCCGCCTCGAATATCGTCAAGCGAAGACGGGCGATGAGCTGATTGTTTTGGAGAGCACGCCGGGCAAGATCCGCTGGCGAAATACTTCTGATTTTGAAATCGTGGGTGATGCCTACGAAGAAGGTGGCCCGATCACCAGTTGGCGCGTGGTGCTGCTGGTCAATGGCCAGGAGGCGGATGTATTTGAGTCTTTTCTCTGGAAGTAAGTGATCGAACCCGGCTCGACGATGGGCGAGTGGCATACAGGATCAACATTTTGGCAGCCAGCTGCCGGAACTTGCAGGTTTGATCGACGACGCACTGTCGTTGACGACGACGACGGCGTCGACGGCATTCATGAGGCGCTTGCAGCCAATTTTGCAGGTGGGAAACTTGGTTGCCAAAGCTTGGTGACTGAAAGGCATTTGCACGTTGCTGCTGCCGCGTTCGAGCGGATAGTCTGACATGAAACCGGATAGCTCAGGCGGAACCATACTGGTAGGCTGCTTCGGCAATGTCGCCTGGGTCCGGGTTGAGGGAAAAGGTTCATCGCGCAACAGTGCGCGGCTGAAAAGTTTTACCGAGTTGGCGCGCCGTAAGGGGCAGCAGCGTTTCGTTGTCGATTTGGAAAATTGCGAGGCGCTGGACTCGACCTTCATGGGTACCATGGCGGCACTGGCACTGGCTCTGGCCGGAGGGGAACCGCCAGGGTCTCTGGAGATTATCAATGCCACCGGCCGGACGCGCGAAACGCTGGCTCATCTCGGTCTCGATTGCCTGATGTCTATCGACGACGACGGATCGGCCTGGAAGGAGGAGCGGATACAAGTTGGTCAGAATCTTTCCAAGCCACTGCCGCCGATCGAAATGAGCAAGCGACAGCAGACGGAGTTGGTGATGGAGGCGCACCAGGCCCTGGTGGAGGCAAATGAGGCAAACGTTTCGCAGTTTCGTGATGTGCTGGACTTTTTGCGTCAGGAACTCGACGGTGAGGGTGATTGAGTGATCGTCGATCTGGCCGATCGCATCGATCTCCGGATTGCGGCGCCTGCTTCGCATGAGTCATTTTATTTATTCTTTTCTGTTGGTGCTGAGTGGTGCCGTGTTTGCGGCGGTCTATATCCGGCAGCGGTCACGACTCGTGCGTGTCGTGCGTGAGCGCGACGAGATCGAAGTCGAGGAGCACCGCATGTTCGACTTTCTGCACGGCCTCGGTGAGGCCTTGCAGGAGGACAGTTCGCCGGCGGCCATGCATCGTTATATCGTTGAGGGGGTGGCTCGCGTTGTCGGCGCGGATGCGGGGGCGCTTTATCTGCTCGATATTTCCGGCAAGGAGTTGGTGCCGATTTTTCTGACCCGGGCGAATGCACCGCTGGTGGCGCTGCCGGCCGATGTGGTCAAACGTTCGTCGACGCGACGTGATGCGAAGAATCTGCGCAGCTACCTGCGCCTGGCAACGGTGGCCCCAGGCGCTGGCATTATCGGCAAGGCCTTGCGCGATCATCTGCCGATTCACGCGCCGGATTTGCTGAGTCACGAGGCTTTCGATGGTGAACCGAATCCCCTGCAGGAGAACATGGCGGTATTGGTAGCGCCGTTGGTCTACGGTCAGAAGGAGGTCGGTGTGCTGGCGGTCTCAAAAAAAATCGAGGCAGGGGCGTACGATTTTTCGACCAACGATTTCGATGTGTTTGCGACCATCGCCGAACAGTCATCGTTCGCTCTGGGCAGTGCGATCATTCACGCTGAGGCCAGCGACAAGCGCCGCCTCGAGGATGAGCTGCGAACGGCGAGTGAGATTCAACGCATTTTGCTGCCGAAAAAATCGCCGGGCTTGAGCGATTACGGGGTCGCGGCTTTTTATAAGGCGGCGCGTCTGGTCAGTGGTGATTATTACGACTATGTGCCGATCGATGACGATCACTTTGGAGTGGCGATCGGCGATGTATGTGGCAAGGGCATCCCGGCGTCGCTGATCATGGCGATGTGCCGCAGCGTGTTGCGCGCCAACGCCACCGAGACGGATTCCGCGGCGGAGGTGCTCTACGCGGTTAACCGGTCGATCTTTCCCGACATCCGCGAGGACATGTTCATCTCGATGCTCTACCTGATTCTTGAGCGCGATTCGAATCAGATCATTCTGGCGCGTGGCGGACATGAGCCGCCGTTGCATTATTCAAAAGCGACCGGCCAGATCGAAGTCTACACGCCGCCGGGCATCGCGGTCGGCATTGATGAGGGCAATGTTTTTGATCGGGTGACTAAGAATATCAGGATCGAGATGAACCCGGGCGACATCCTGTTGCTCTACACCGATGGCGTTACCGAAGCACCGGGTGGTAAGGACAGTGTTGAATTTGGCCGCGAAGCTCTTTACGAGCCATTGGCGGCTGCGGCAGCGGACGGAGCTCAGGCAGTGGTGGACGCGGTGCAGCAACGCTTGAGCGAGCACACCGGCGATCGCGTGCAAAATGACGACATCACCTTGATTGCCATTGAAAAGCGTTGAATATTCCGCGCTCCCAAACCGGCGGTGCAGGATCGAGCGCGATCGATGCCCGGTGACCATGAATTTTATCAGTCGATATGAGCGAAGATTTGCATAGTACAAACGTAGACCCTGACGAAGCGGATGAACTGCCGGAAGGTAGTGATGGCCGCGAGGCAGAGAACGCCGAGGCGGCCGCCGGGGAGGCAGCCGCTGAGGGCGACGGTGGAGAAGCTGTTGAGGCGGAGGAGGAAGAAATTCTCGATCCTCTCGAGAAAGCCGAACGCGAAGCCACCGAGTGGCGCGACCGGGCGATGCGCACTCAGGCCGAATTGGAAAATTTCCGCAAACGCATGACGCGCGAGCGGGGTGAAGCGATTCAATATGCCAATGCACGATTGATCGAGGACCTGCTGCCGGTTCTCGACAATTTCGAGATGGGCCTGAAAGCTGCCAAAATGGAGTCGGAGGAATCGATGATCTATCAGGGCATGAACATGGTGCACTCCCAGACTCAGGATTTCCTGCGTGACCACGGCGTGGTTGCGATTGACTCAGTCGGTAAAGCGTTTGATCCGACCTGTCACGAAGCGGTCGAGCAACAGTTCAGTGACGAAGTCGAAGAAGGCCACGTCATCGCCGAACTGCGCCGCGGTTTTCGGATGGCTGAGCGTTTATTGCGAGCCGCCAACGTGATTGTGTCCAAGGGACCCGACAAAGGTGAAGGCGATCAAGCCGCGACCGAGCCGGAGGAAGGTAGTTGATCGATGTCTAAACGCGACTACTACGAAATCCTTGAGGTCAGTCGCACGGTATCGTCCGGCGAACTCAAAAAGTCATACCGCAAGCTCGCGGTGAAATATCATCCGGACAAAAATCCGGACGATCCTACGGCGGAAGATCGATTTAAGGAACTTGGCGAAGCCTACGAAGTCCTGATGGACGATCAGAAGCGCGCTGCCTATGATCGCTACGGGCACGCGGCATTCAGCCAGGGCACCGGACCATCGGCGAGTGGCGGTGGTGGATTTCACGATCCGTTCGACATTTTCAAAGACGTTTTCGGTGGTGGCGGCGGAGGCGGCGGCGGCATCTTCGACGAGCTGTTCGGTGCCGCCGGCGGTGGACGGCGGCGGCAACGCGGTATGGCTTCGCGCGGTTCCGATCTACGTCATGACCTTGAGATCAGCCTCGAGGAAGCGGCGTCCGGTATTGAACAGGAAGTCGAGATGCGGCGGCATGTCGCCTGCAAAACCTGCGATGGCAAAGGTGCCAAAGACAGCAGTGATGTGCGCCCGTGCGGAACCTGCGGCGGTGCCGGTCAGGTGGTTACCTCGCGCGGATTTTTTCAGGTTCAGCAGACCTGTCCGACCTGCAACGGTGCCGGTCAGACGATCGCAAATCCCTGCGGAGACTGCAGCGGCGAAGGTCGTCAGGAATCGACCGCGAAATTGCGCTTCAAAGTGCCGGCCGGAGTTCCGGACGGTGCCCAGATCCGGATTTCGGGCAACGGCGATGCCGGCATGCGCGGTGGACCGGCGGGCGATCTCTACGTCGTCGTTCACGTTGAGGAACACGATGTGTTTGAGCGCGACGAAGCCGATCTGTATTGCGAAATGCCGATTCCGTTTTCGCTGGCGGCACTGGGCGGTGAACTGATTGTGCCGACTCTCGAAGGCAAGGCATCGATCAAAGTTCCCGCGGGCACCCAACCGAACACCACCTTCCGGCTGCGCGATAAGGGCCTGCCCGAATTGAACAGCGATCACAAAGGCGATCTGCTGGTCAATGTGCAGATCGAAGTTCCGGTGCGTTTGAAAAAGGAGCAGGAGGAAAAGCTGCAGGCGTTCTCTGAAAGTATCGGTGAAGAGAACTCACCGATGCGCGAATCATTTTTCGAGAAGGCAAAGCGCTTTTTTACCTAGATAACTGACATGGCCTCGCATCGTTTTTTTCTGCCTCCTGAGCAATGGACAGAAGGCAAACTTACTCTCGCCGGCGATGAAGCTCGCCACTGCACTCAAGTCGTGCGCTGTTCGGTCGGCGATCGTGTCGCCGTATTCGACGGACAGGGACGTGAGGCCGGCGGCAGTATCGAAAGCACTGATGGTGGCGAGGTCGTCATCGCGGTCCGCACCCTGGAGAATACCGCGCGGCCACCGGCGGAGTTGACGCTTTGTCAGGCGGTGCCCAAGGGCAAAAACATGGACCTGATCGTTCAGAAGGCGACCGAGCTGGGAGCTTCGCGGATCGTGCCGTTGCTTTCGGATCGCACCGTGGTCCGACTCGAAGCCAATGAATTGGAAAAAAAGCGTGCCAAGTGGGCGCGCGTCGCACTCGAAGCCTGCAAGCAGTGTGGCCAGAATTGGCTGCCCGAAGTCGCGGCACCTGTCAGCGTGGCTGATTTTCTGCGTCGCACCGGCAAGCCGGGCAGTGATGAAATTCTGTTGGTCGCCGCCATCGACGACCGAGCCCGTTCGCTGAAGGACACGCTCGCTGAGGCCGAGTCGAAACCGGCCCGGGCCAGCATCATGATTGGGCCGGAAGGCGACTTTACGCCGGCCGAACTCAACGATGCCTTCAGTGCCGGTTACCTGCCGCTGTCGCTCGGTCCGATCGTGCTGCGCTCGGAAACCGCGGCGATCTATTCACTGAGCGTGCTCGGCCACGAGCTGATGAGCTGAGTCGGATCGAGTCGCCGGGTGCGGAATTTGTAAAAATTTCGTGACAGCGTCAGGTGGAGGACGGTTGCCGGAATTGTGACGGATTCCGCTACCTTTGTCCTGCGCATCCCGGTTGTTGCGGGCATTAGCTGCCGCCGAGCACCTTCTGAAAGTTGACGATCGCGTCGCTGATGGCCTTGGCGAGTTCGTCGAGATAGGCGGAAGAGTCGATCTTACGGGCTTCGGCGGTGTTGGTGACAAAGCCACCTTCGAACAGGATTGCGGGCTTGTTGATGCCGCGCAACACATTGAAGCGGGCGCGTTTGATACCGCGGTCGATGGCGTCGACGCGGTGCATGGCCATGGCGTGAACGGCGGTCGCCAGCGCGATATTTTCTGCGTCGCGGGCATTGCCGTTGTTGAACGATCCGGAGGCGTTGCCGCCGTTGGTTGAGGCCGTGCCCTGGGGTGCCAGTGCATAGGTCTCGATACCGCTGGCGGTGCGGCTGCCCGATGAGTTGAAATGAACGCTGACGAAAACGGCGTTGTCGACTTTGTTGGCGAAGGCGACACGCTCGCCGAGCGTCAGGAAGGTATCCGTGGTGCGCGTCATTTTGACATTGAAGCCGCGTGCTTCGAGTTCTTTACGCACCCGCAGGCCGAGGTTAAGAGCGTAATTTTTTTCATAACCCAGCACGCCCTTGGCACCGGAGTCGTGGGCGCCGTGGCCGGGATCGATGACCACTGTGGTGATCTTCTGCTTGCGCTTGATGTATTTCGGGCGCAGCACCGGATCGATCAGTTTCGCAAGATCGATGACAGACAACAGCGCTTTGCCACCCGATTCGGCGACCGGGAAAGACAGGTTAAACTTGATGTTGTTGATGTAGATGTCCTGGGCGCCGATACGCCAGCGCATCAGCACCGTTTTCGATTTAAAAATGCGATCCTTGCCGCTCGGGCTGAATGTCTCGAATCGGTAAAACTCGTGGACGTTGCTGTCGGCTACGTACTCGCGTCCCTGATACTTGACGATCGACCATTCATCCTTTCCTGCGGCGTGCGCAGAACCGCCTGCGAAGTCCACACTCAGTAGAGTGGCCACGCAAACGGTGATGGCGAAGATGGGGATTTTGAAGAGCGCGCGAACCATCGCAGTAGGTGGTCGTTCGGAAGATAAGACAATCTCAGGATACTAAAGGCAAGAATTTCGCCGCGCAATCACGATTGCCGACGCATGATTTCGGTTTTACAAAGCCCTTCACGGCACGAATAGTGCGCCCGATGTCGGAACCGGAAGAAATCTCAAAAGCCTATCAACCTGTAGCAGTTGAATCCAAGTGGTATCAGCGCTGGCTCGACGGGGAGTGTTTTCGTGGCGACGAACTGTCTGACAACGAGGCTTACTCGATCGTCATTCCGCCGCCGAATGTGACCGGCATTCTGCACATCGGCCATGTGCTCAACAACACCATCCAGGATGTGCTCGCCCGCCGTGCGCGCATGGAGGGCAAAGCGGTGCTCTGGTTGCCGGGAACCGACCACGCCGGCATCGCGACGCAATCGAAGGTCGAGCAGAAATTGCGCAAGGAAGATGGCAAGACGCGTCACGACCTCGGCCGCGAAAAATTTCTCGATGAAGTCTGGCAGTGGAAAGAGAAACACGGCGGTATCATCATCGAACAGCTGAAGCGTCTCGGCTGCTCGTGTGACTGGGGGCGCGAGCGTTTCACCATGGATGAGGACTACTCGCGCTGGGTGGCGAGTGTTTTTACCGAACTGTTTGACGAGGGGTTGATCTATCGCGGCAAGCGCATGGTCAACTGGTGTCCGAAGTCGCTGACCGCGCTCAGTGATGAAGAGGTCATCATGAAGTCCCGCAAGAGCAAGCTGTACTACATGAAGTATCAGCTCGCCGACGATCCGAAGACCTTTCTCGAGATCGCCACAACCCGTCCCGAGACGCTGATGGGGGACACCGGTGTTGCGGTCAATCCCAACGACAAGCGTTATGCCGATCTGATCGGCCGCAAAGTCATCCGACCATTTCCCGAAGCCGAGATCCCGATCGTCGCCGACGATCACATCGATATCGAGTTCGGCACCGGTGTGCTCAAGGTGACTCCGGCGCACGACAAGGCCGACTTCGAAATCGGTCTCAAGCACGGTCTTGAAATCATCGATGTTTTTAATCCCGACGCCACGCTCAACGAAAATGCCGGTCCCGAATTTGCGGGCATGGATCGCTTTGAGGCGCGCGAGAAAGCCGCCGAAAAGCTCGACGAGATGGGCCTGCTGGTGCGGGTCGAAGATTACGAAAACAACGTCGGCTTTTCCGAGCGCGCCGACGTACCCGTTGAGCCGCGCATTTCGATGCAGTGGTTTTTGAAGTATCCCTGTGTCGAGGAGGCCGCCAACGCGGTCGCCAACGACGAGATCACTTTCCGTCCGGGTCGCTGGAAAAAGACCTTCGCCCACTGGATGGAAAACATTCAGGACTGGTGCATCAGCCGTCAGTTGTGGTGGGGTCATCGCATTCCTGTCTGGTATCGCAAAGAAAAAGCAGAAGCCCTCCAGGCGGCCGAATCGCTCGATGCGAAAATGGCCGGCGACGATATTTACGTTGGCGTCGACCCGCCCGCTGATGCCGACAACTGGGTGCAGGACGGCGACGTGCTCGACACCTGGTTCAGTTCCTGGCTGTGGCCGTTTGCGACCATGACACCCGCTCAGGGGGAAGACAGTGAGACGCTGAAGAAATTCTATCCGACCACCGATCTGGTCACCGGTCCCGACATTATCTTTTTCTGGGTCGCCCGCATGATCATGGCCGGCTTCCGGTTTGAGAATCAACTGCCGTTCCGCAACGTATTCTTTACCAGCATCATTCGCGACAAAGGTGGCAAAAAGCTGTCCAAGTCCGCCGGCAATTCCCCCGACCCGCTCGATCTGATGAGCGAATATGGCGCCGACGGCATGCGCTTTGGACTGATGCGTATCGCTCCCACGGGAACCGATGTTCGCTACGACGAAGACCAGGTCAAAGAGGGGCGTAACTTCGCGACTAAGCTTTGGAATGCGACTCGCTTCAGGCAGATGCAGGGCACCGCCATCGACGCCGCTGCGTCGGTCGATGCGTCGGCTCTGTCGATTTACGCCGTCGACATTCTCGCCCGTCTCGACGATCTCGAGAAAGATCTCGCGTCGGCCTACGCCGAGTACCGCTTTAACGAACTCGCCCAGTTGCTTTACGATTTCTTCTGGAACAATTATTGCGACTGGTTCCTGGAGTCCGCCAAAGCTGACTTCGGTGACGCCGCCGATCCCGCCGTGCGCGCGGCGACTCTGCACACCATGGACCGCGTCACCGAGCGCTTCCTGATGCTGCTGCACCCGTACATGCCGCACATTACCGAAGAGCTGTGGGAAAACCTCGGCTTCGGCCAGCCCGGTGAGTTCCTGATGACGACCACGTTGCCGGACACGAAAGTCACCGCCGGCATTCCGGCCGATCGCCTCAAGTCAGCCCGCCAACAGGTAGGCGATCTCTACGAAGCCGTCGGACGTGCCCGCAACCTCAAGGCCGAATACGGACTCGGTGCGCGCAAGGATGTTGTGCTGATCATCGATCCCGCCGCCGATTGGGTTGCGGACGAAACGCGCATCATCGCGATTCTCGCCGGAGCCGGCGAAGTCCGTATCGAACCGGGCCACGAAGCCGAGCAGGGTGTGCCGACGGCGTTGACCGGTATCGGCAAAATTTACCTGCCTCTGGAGGGCATGGTCGACGTCGAAGCCGAAACCGCGCGCCTCAGCAAGGAGCGCGACAAGGCGGCCGGCGAGTTGAAAAAGGTCAATGGCAAGCTCGCCAACGAGAACTTCGTCTCGCGCGCACCCGAAGAGGTCGTGCAGGAAAACCGCGACCGCCAACGCGAGTGGAAAGCCCGCGTCGAAGAGCTCGAAAAAATGATCGCCAATCTGCAGGGTTGAGCGGTTTCCGGCGGCGAGAGTCAAACGGCGCGCGAAGTCTGAACAGCAGTCACTCACCGTCACCGCACTGTTCGTTGCCGCAACCGACGGCGCAGCCCCGCTGCGTGGAGGCGGCAATGGACCGGATGGCGGGTGAAATTTAATCCCATCCGCGCCGACCCGACCCAAGCCGACCCAACGAGACCGTTGCGGTAGCTTGCCGCGTGCCCGGCCGGGCGAGATGCATGGATGCATGGACAGGTTGGCGGCAACTTCAGCTGCGGGGGATCAGAGCGCTTGTTTTTAAAGAATCTGCCGGAATTTCGGGAAAATTTGCTACTAATAGTTTTCCCGGAAAGTAATTGATGGGGTTGCAGGTTCTGCCGGTGCTGGCTTGGTGGGGGTGATTGGTGTAAGAGGTGGCTTGGGAGTATCCGGTGCGCGACTAAACTTGTCGGCTGCCGGACTGGAAAATTTGTGATGATCGCTGTCGCGCCACCGGGTGAGGGGGTGCATTTGCGGGTTGAACGGAGACAGGAGGATAGGGTATGGCTACGGCTTTGAGCGTCATGGGCAGTGAACCACAATCAGCAGGGCCAACGGCTTCGGCTTCGAAGTTGTCGTCGCGATTGGTTGAGGCCGTTAAGGCGATGGCCAGGTGGTTGGGGTGGGCGGTTGTTGTGCTGGCGGCGATTGTCGCTGCCGGCTGGTGGTATTTCCATCCGGCCTACCAATTGCAGGAGGGGATCGTTTATACGCAGCGCAATGGCGTCGATCTCAGCTACGACGTGGTCACGCCGGAACAGCCCAATGGCGCAGCGGTGCTGCTCATGGTCAGCGGCAGTTGGAAATCCGGGCCGGAAAACTTTCAGCCGTGGCTGTCGGCATCGATGCTGCGGCGCGGCTTTACGGTGTTTGCGATTTCGCATCAGTCGCAACCCGAAGCGACCGTCGACGAAATCGTCGTCGATGTGAATCGTGCGGTGCGCCACATTCGCTTTCATGCTGCCGATTACGGAATCGACCCGCAGCGGTTCGGCGTCACCGGTGGCAGTTCCGGCGGGCACCTGTCGTTGATGCTCGCCACGCGCGGCGGGCCGGGGGCTGACCAAACGGCACCGGATCCGGTCGACCGCGAGTCGAGTGCGATGCAGGCGGTCGCGGTATTTTTTCCGGTGACCGATCTGGTTGATCTCGGTCCGTCGACGCAGAACCCCGGCGATGGCGGTCCGCCGATGAGCTACGTCGCAGGCTTCGGTTTCAAAGCGAAAGAAGGTGACCGCAGGCGCATTCCTGCCAGTGATCTGCCGGAGTGGAAAAAGTTGGCGCACGAACTTTCACCAATTGATCACTTGAGCGATGCCTTGCCGCCGGTGCTGATTCATCATGGCGATGCCGATACCCTGGTTCCGCTCGATCAATCGCAGCGTTTCCTTGCGCGGGCAAAAGAACTCGGCATCGACGACCGGATCGAGCTGGTGGTCCATCCGGGAGCGAATCACGGCTGGCTGACGATGTTCTGGGACGTTCGTCAATTTTCGGCATGGTTCGTGCAGGAACTGGCGCCGACGGACCGCTGAGGCGTGAGTGTGCGCGTTAACTGACCATTGACAAATGCTTTAAATAGGTTTACCTACAAAATATAGCCTAGCCTAATAATGCGTCACTATTCACTCACTCGATTCTCGTTTCTGTTGTCAATTGTTGCGTGTCTCACGGCATGCGGCGGATCGGACAGTAGTTCAATAAAGCCGTCATCCGACACGCTGCGCGTGGTTGCGACGACGACCATGGTTGCTGATATGGCGCGGGTCATCGCCGGAGATGATGCCGAAATCATCGGCCTGATGGCGCCCGGTGTCGACCCGCACAGTTACACCTTGCCGGCCCGTGCGGTGGCTGATTTAAAAAGCGCCGATGTCATTCTTTATTCGGGGCTGAAGCTCGAAGGTCGCAGTGAAGAGCTCTATTCCGTCAACGATTCAGCGGAGCACCACGTCAAAGCCGTTGCTGACGCTATCGCCAAAGACCGATTGATCGTTACCGCTCAGTTTGATGGTCATCCCGATCCTCACGTGTGGGGTGACGTTCTGCTGTGGGCGGATTGCGTTCCGGCAGTAGTGGCTACGCTGAGTAAAGCCAGACCCCAGCTCGCCGAGACCTTCGCCGCCCGTGGCGCGGCCTATATAGAGGAACTCAAACAACTCGACGCGTGGGTGAAAGCCCGTATCGCCAGCATACCGGAAGCGCGCCGGACTTTGATCACCAGTCATGATGCGTTTAACTATTTCGGTCGTGCCTACAATATCGAAGTGGTCGGTGTGCAGGGTATTTCAACGGTCGACAAAGCCGGCCTGGCCGATATCGCCAAGACCGTTGATTTGATCAAAGAGCGAAGCATTCCCGCCATCTTCGCCGAGACCAGCGTCAATCGCGACGCCATTCAACGCATCGCCAATGACTCCGGAGCGGTGGTCGGTGGTCTGCTATATTCCGACTCGCTCGGTTCCGCCGGCGAAACCGAAACGCACGGCGGTGAGACTTATGATCCCGGCACTTACATCGGCATGATGAAGCACAACGTCAATGCGATCGTCGATGCGCTCGGTGAGCCGAAATAACCAGCTGTGATGAAAGACGACCTCCGCCCCGCAGACAAAACGACCACTCAATCCGCCCCGATGTCCCCCGAAGCGGTGCCGGCTCTTGAGATTCACGACCTCACGGTTGCCTATCAGCGCAAACCGGTGCTGTGGGGAATCGATGTCGAAGTTGGCGCCGGCAAACTGGTCGGTATCGTCGGGCCGAACGGGGCGGGCAAGTCGACCTTGATCAAGGCGGCGATGGGGCTTCTACCGCTCAGCTCAGGTTGGGTCGAGGCTTTTGGTAAACCCCTGAAAGACAATCTCAAGCGGGTCGGTTATGTGCCGCAGCGCGAAGACATCGATTGGGATTTTCCGGTCACGGTTGCCGATGTCGTGCTGATGGGCCGCTATGGACATCTCGGAATTTTCCAACGACCAAAAAAGCGGGATCACGAGATCGCCCGCGAGTGTCTCGCCAAAGTCAAAATGCTGCCTTTTGCCGATCGCCAGATCGCCAATCTTTCCGGCGGCCAGCAGCAACGGGTATTTCTGGCGCGTGCGCTGGCGCAGGAGAGTGATCTGTACTTTATGGATGAGCCGTTCGCCGGTGTCGACGCCAGCACTGAGGATGCGATCATTTCGCTGCTGCGCGAGTTGCGTGACAGCGGCAAGACTTTATTTGTTGTGCATCACGATCTCTCAACCGCGGCGGACTACTTCGATCAGTTGCTGCTGCTCAATATGCGCCTGGTGGCATTCGGCGATACCAAAGAGGTATTCACGCCCGAGTTGGTGCAAAAGACATACGGCGGTCAGCTGACGATTATGCAGCAGGTCGCCGAAGCCTTAAAGTTGGAGGAAGGTCTGACCAAGGAGTTGCGGCATTGATGAAGACAGGCGCGCCATTCACCCAGGTAGCCGCCTTCGTCAGAAGGTGGTCGGCTGGACGGGAGCGCGGGCCCGGTGAGGCCCGGTCAAGTCAACCGTTCACGGTTTCGCCACTGCGGCTGCGGGGTGGCTTGTCGATTGTGTTGCTGATCGCGGGGCTGTCGATGTTTGCCGGCGTCGGTGAGGCGCACGCGGCGCGCATCAGCCATGTTACCGATACTTCGATCGGAGAGCAGGTAGTGCGGTTCTTTTCGATGCGCGACCCTTTGCTGAGGACGGCAGTGATCGGTTGCATCCTGATGGGGATTTCTTCGGGATTGCTCGGTGGCTTTATGGTGGTGCGTCGGCTGGCGCTGATAGGCGATACCATATCGCACGCGGTATTGCCGGGGATCATGATGGGCTATCTGTGGCATCTCGAAAAAGATCCGGTGGCGTTGTTTGTCGGTGCGGTGATCGCAGGGGTGCTCGGATCGGTGTTTGTATCGATGATCCGACAGACGACGCGCATCAAGCAGGACGCGGCGCTGGGCATTGTGCTGGGTGGTTTCTATGCGCTCGGCATTTTGATCAAGTCGATCATTCAACGCGGCGCGGGTGGGGACCAGAGTGGACTCGATGATTTTCTTTTTGGAAATGCGGCGGCTCTGTCGAGCGGCGACGTGATTTTGATGGCGGTAGTCACCGGCCTGGCCCTGTTGCTGGTCGGGATATTCTACCGGCAGTTCTTTGTGTCGAGTTTTGATGAGACTTTCGCGGAATCGCTGGGTGTGCCGAGTCAGGTGTTTCACTACCTGTTGATGGTGCTGTTGGCGTTTGCGATCGTGGTGGCCCTGCAGGCGGTCGGAGCGGTTCTGGTTTCAGCAATGCTGATCATTCCGCCGGCGACGGCGTATCTGTTGACCGACCGGCTGCACAAGCTGCTGCTGCTGTCCGTTGTGATCGGCGTCGTGGCATCGGTGGGCGGAGCGTTCTTTTCGTTTCTGAGCACCGGACTGCCGACCGGACCGTTCATGATCGTCAGTGCCGCGGCCTGCTTCGTGATGGCGTTTCTATTTTCACCGTCTCATGGCGTGTTGCCGCGGGTGATGCGTCGACGCGAGCAGACGAAGCGCATTCAACGTGAGAATACGCTGAAGGCGATGTATCATCTGATCGAAGAGGCCGAAGGTGATACCGGTCAGCGCCGCCATAGGGTTTCGGTGGAGTCGCTGATGACCAAACGGGGGCGCGACACGGCAGAATTCGATGCGGAAATCGCAGCGTTGGTTCGCCATGATCTGGCGCGCCGCGAAAATGGATCGATCGAATTGACTGAAACCGGCTGGACGCGGGCGCAGGAGATTGTGCGCAATCACCGGCTGTGGGAATTGTATCTGACCAACGCGGCTGATATCGCGTCGGATCACGTTCACGATGACGCCGAGATCATCGAACACGTGATCGGTGCCGAGTTGGTGGCGGAGTTGGAGAAGCAGTTGAAGAATGCCCGCATTGATCCGCACGGCAGCAACATTCCCGTGGTCGAGGAGGGTATTGCCCAATGAACGATCTGATCGCACCGTTTAGTTTTCACGCCGTGGTCACCGAGCCCTGGTCGGCGGTGTATTGGCAGACCACGTTCTGGATCGTGCTGCAGGCGACTTTGGTTGGAGTCTCGTGTGCCCTGGTGGGCAACTTTCTGATTTTACGAAGGCTTGCACTGGTCGGCGATGCCATCAGTCACAGCGTGCTGCCCGGTATTGTGGTGGCCTTTTTGATCGGTCACGGTGACGGTCCGCTGGTGATGTTCGGAGCGATGGTTGCCGGCATGCTGACGACTCTGGGCATCGAGTGGATTTACAAAAATTCACGCATCAAGCAGGACGCGGCGATCGGCATTGTGTTTACCACCCTGTTCGCGCTCGGGGTGATCCTGGTCAGTTTTGCGGCCAACGACATTCACATCGATGCGGAGTGTGTGCTCTACGGCAAATTGGAACAGGCGGCGATTTTTTCCGGCGATCGAATGATCTCGCCGCAGGTCATTCCGGCGGCAGCGGTCGCGCTCATCTCGCTGTTGCTGGTGGTGCTGTTTTACAAGCAGTTGTTGGTCAGTGCCTTCGATGCGACCCTGGCGGGTTCGTTGGGAATCCCGGCGAGTTGGGTTCACTACGGCCTGATGGCCTGGTTGTCGGTGGTGGTGGTCAGCGCGTTTCAGGCGGTTGGCAGTATCATGGTGGTGGCCATGCTGATTGTGCCGGGGGCTACGGCGATGCTGCTGAGTATGCGTTTGCCGACGGTGATGTGGATCAGTTGTGTGCATGCCCTGCTCAGTGCGCTGGTCGGTTATCATCTGGCGCTGTGGTTGAACTGCAATTCGTCGGCGGCCATCGTCGTCACCGGCATGGGATTTTTCTGCCTGGCGTGGATGTTCAGTCCGAGTCAGGGCATGGTGTCGCAGTTTCTGGTAAGGAAGGCCTTGCGCGAAGGGTTGGCGGCGACGCGGCGGGCGCGGATGGAGTGACCCGGGAGACTCCGCGTTCGCCATGAGGTCGCGATGCGTGGCGAGATCGCGCTGGACAATTTCGTGCCGCTGGTAACAATGGAAGTTAATGGGGCGCATTTCGCGTGTTTATCTTTTGCTCGGCGCAGTCTCTGAAGCGCTTCTTCTTTTGACGGTCAGTGGCTCAGCTGGAGAGCTTTTAAACGTGCTCAAATACCTACGTCCCGAGTGGCAACTCTCCGCCGTTGCCAGTTTTGCTCCATCGCTACCTAAATTTGGTTTGATGGTTCCTTTTGCGCTGGTGCTGCTCGCGTGTATCCAGCGGTGGCCGCGGATCGCGAGTGACCGGCTGACCGTCCATGCGCTGGCAATCAGTATCATCATTTGTTCGATCATTTCGGTCGCAACGATGTTGGTGGTTTTTCTGGCCACTGCCGGTGATGCGGTGGCTATCTTGCGCTAAGCTGGTCAAATGGGCATGAGAGCAATCTGTGCAGATATCACGGGGTTGGAAGTCGATGCCATCGTCAACGCGGCGAACTCATCACTGCTGGGTGGCGGTGGAGTCGACGGTGCGATTCACCGGGCCGCCGGACCAGAGTTGCTGCACGAGTGTCGTCTGCTGGGCGGATGCAAAACGGGACAGGCGAAGCTGACTGCCGGTTACAATCTGCCGGCGAAGTTTATCATTCACACCGTTGGGCCGGTTTGGAGCGGTGGCGATCAGAATGAAGTTGAGTTGCTTGAGTCTTGTTATCGCAACTCGCTGGAGATTGCCGGGGCTCATGACCAGATCACTTCGATTGCGTTTCCCTGCATCAGCACCGGGATATTCGGATTTCCTGCCGGCAAGGCGGCCGACATCGCCGTCGCGGCATGCGCGGACGCCGCCGTCGAGGTGACGTTCTGCTGTTTTTCGATGGCGGATCTGGAGCTGTATCGCAGGTGTTTGGGGGTGGAGTAGCCGCAGTTTCCTTGTTGTGATCTTCCACGCTCAGAGGGGGCTAGGGAAAGTGCGCCGTCCCCGTGGCGGCAAGGAAGAACCACACTCTTGTGGTTCCGTGCTGACTGAGACTGGTGGATGTGGCTGGTGGACGTGGCGTCCCGGCGAAGGCGCTTCGATATTCGTGCGTCATTCGCCGACGCGGCACGCCAGGAGTGTCGTGCTTCCCTGGGCGCGGACGCGGGCCTGGTGTTTGATCAGGTAGCGAACAAAAAACGCCCGACGGATGAGATCCGGCGGACGTTTTTGAAAACAGTCAGCTAAGTAAGGCAGGCAGGCAGCCAGGTGTCTGCGCCTGAGCCTATTTCTTGGCGTCTTCGACTTCCTGCATCTTGGCTTTGACCTCCGCTTCGACTTCAGCGTAGAGCTTTTCGTCCTCTTTGAGGGCGACTTTGGCGGCGTCACGGCCCTGGGCGAGCTGGGTGCCTTTGTAGCTGAACCACGAGCCGCGCTTTTGCAGGATCTCGTGCTCGATAGCGAGGTCGAGCAGCGAGCCGACGGCGGAAATGCCCTCGTTGAACATGATGTCGAACTCGGCCTCGGTGTAGGGCGGGGCGACTTTGTTCTTC
Source organism: uncultured bacterium (assembly GCA_965367965.1). GTDB lineage: Bacteria > Verrucomicrobiota > Verrucomicrobiia > Verrucomicrobiales > DEV007 > JBBKXR01. The sequence goes on from CBDULB010000080.1 coordinate 27,654, forward strand.
ACCACTTTGAGGCGGGTGCGGTTGCCGGTGACGCTGCCGTCGGTGGCTTTGATGCTGCCGATGCGGCGAATGTCGCAGCGCACCGAGCTGTAGAACTTGAGGGCGCGACCGCCGGGCTGGGTCTCGGGATTGCCGAACATAACACCGATCTTTTCACGGATCTGGTTGGTGAAAATGACCACGGTGCGGGCCTTGGCGATCAAAGAGGTGAGTTTGCGCATGGCGGCACTCATCAG